>CAKQRE010000026.1 GCA_934271265.1 uncultured Clostridia bacterium
GGACTAAGGGCGTACGATAAGTTATTGTTATGATAAACTCGCATGGGATAAACGGAGTTCTCGGAAAAAGGTGATGCTCGAAGAGGAGAAAACGGACTCGGAAAGCAGTTGTCTCCTCTTCGAAAAAGAAAGGCGGTTACCCGAAAGAATGCATTATGTTTGCGGAGAAAACGGACTCGGAAAGCAGTTGTTCCTTTTTCGGAAAAAGAAAAGCGATTACCCGAAAGAATGCATTATGTTTACGGAGAAAACGGACTCGGAAAGCAGTTGTTCCTTCTTCGGAAAAAGAAAAGCGGTTACCCGAAAGAATGCATTATGTTTGCAGAAAATATAACTTTTGACCTCTCGGCGGGATGCCCCCTTTTTGTCCTTCGGACATTTTTCCCGTTTCATCGGGAAAATTCACAGGTCGGAATGACAAGAAAGGCGGGTCAGAATGACAAGAAAGGCAGAATGGGTCGGAATGACAGGAAAGACAGGTCAGAATGCTAAGCCTATGGTTTTACAAGACACGATCGAAAAAGAAAATGCCATGCGATTTAAGACTTTCTAAACTTTTCGGGGGATCAAAAAAAAGGACCCGGATGATCCGGATCCTTCTTGAAACCCATAGGGGCTATCTTTTATTCTTTGCCGGCAAGTTTCTTGTATTTCGCAAGTCTTTCGCCGTTTTCTTCTTCCGCTTCTTCGAACAGCTTTTCGGCAAGTTCGGGCTGCGCTTTCTTCAGCGAAGCATAGCGGTTTTCGCCGAGGATGAACGACTGATAGCTTTCCGTCGGGTCTTTGCTGTCGAGCGTGAACGGATTCGTTTCCGTTCCGACCTTTTCGGGATTGTATCTGTAAAGGTGCCAGTAACCGGCGTCTACGGCTTTCTTTTCTTCCGACTGAGAGTTCGTCATGTTAATGCCGTGGTTGATGCAGGGTGCATAGCAGATGATAAGCGAAGGTCCGTCGTAAGCTTCCGCTTCGGTGATCGCGTTCAGGAACTGCTGTTTGTTCGAACCCATCGCGCACTGCGCAACGTAAACGTAACCGTAGCTCATCGCCATCATGCCGAGGTCTTTCTTCTTGATCCTCTTACCGCCCGCGGCGAATTTCGCAACCGCGCCCGTCGGGGTGGATTTGCTTGCCTGTCCGCCGGTGTTGGAGTAAACTTCGGTATCCACGACGAGAACGTTCACGTCTTCGCCCTGAGCGAGCACGTGGTCGAGACCGCCGTAACCGATATCGTATGCCCAACCGTCGCCGCCGAAGATCCAGATGGACTTCTTGATGATGCAGTCTTTCGCGCCTTCGATCTCTTTCAGAACGGTTTTCAGTTCGCCCGTAGCGTTTTTGATCGAGGAAGCGAGCGTTTCTTCAAGCGTTTTCGCAACGGCTTTGGTGATATCCGCGCTCTTCTTGTTTTCAAGCCAGGTCTTGAAGGCTTCCGCCGTTTTACCCTTTGCACCGAGTTCGAGCGCCTTGGTCATCAGATCGCCGAGTTTCGCTCTTCTCTGCGCATAAGCGAGGTTGAAGCCGAAACCGTATTCCGCGTTGTCTTCGAACAAGCTGTTCGCCCAGGCGGGACCTTTGCCTTCTTCGTTCTTGGTGTAGGGGCACGTCGGGGAAGAACCGCCGTAGATGGAGGAGCAACCGGTAGCGTTCGCAACGACCATTCTGTCGCCGAACATCTGCGTGATCACTTTGATATAAGGCGTTTCGCCGCAACCGGCGCATGCGCCGGAGAACTCGAACAAAGGCTGTTTGAACTGAGAGCCCTTGACGGTCGTCGGCTTGAACACGGACGTATCGACCTTGGGAAGCTGTTTGCTGAATTCGTAGTTGGCGGTTTCGTCCGCAACGACGCTTTCGAGCGTGACCATTTTAAGCGCTTTCTTTTCTTCTTTCGTGGGGCAGATGTTTACGCAGACGCCGCAACCCATACAGTCGAGCGGGCTGACCTGCATTCTGAACGAATAGCCCTTCATGCCGATCGCTGCTTTCGTGGCGAACGTTGCGGGGACTTCCGTGCCGTCTTTTACGAGAACCGGACGGATCGTCGCGTGCGGGCAGACGAAAGCGCACTGGTTACACTGGATACAATTTTCCGCATCCCATGCGGGGATCTTGACCGCAACGCCTCTCTTTTCGAACTGCGTCGTTCCGGTGGGAACGCTGCCGTCCGCATTGAAAGCGGAAGAGGGAAGTTTGTTGCCTTCGAGAGCAAGGATGGGGTGAATGACCTCGCGGAAATATTTATCGTCCGCAAGTTTAAGCGGAGCGGCGCCCGTCGTGGCGTCTGCCCACGAAGCGGGAACTTCGATCTCCACGAGTTCGGAAGAAGCCTTGTCGATCGCGGCATAGTTCATGTTGACGACCGCGTCGCCCTTCTTTCCGTAGGATTTTTTCACGTACTGTTTCATCCAGTCTTCCGCTTCCGCGTAAGGCATGATCTCGGGGTTGATCTTGAAGAACGCCGCCTGCATGATGGCGTTCGTTCTGCCGCCGAGCCCGATCCCCTGAGCGATTTTGATCGCGTCGATCACATACAGTTTCGCATGCTTTTTCGCAAGGAGACGTTTCATGGACGCGGGCAGATTTTCGCCGAGGGCTTCCGCCGTGCTCCATTCGCAGTTCAGAAGGAATTTGCCCCCTTCTTTCAGATCGGTCACCATGTCGTAACGGGTCACGTACGAGGGCTGCGAGCAGGCGATGAAGTCCGCCGCGTCGATCAGATAAGAAGACTGAATGGGCGTTTTGCCGAAACGAAGGTGAGATACGGTGATACCGCCCGATTTCTTGGAGTCATAGAAGAAATACCCCTGAGCATACATGTCGGTATGGTCGCCGATGATCTTGATGGAGTTCTTGTTCGCGCCGACCGTACCGTCGGAGCCGAGACCGTAGAACTTGCAGCTGATCGTCCCTTCGGGAGCGGCGTTATATTGTTCGGAGAAGTCGAGCGAAGTGTTCGTAAGATCGTCGTAAATACCGATCGTGAAGTGGTTCTTCGGCTTTTCCTGTTCGAGGTTTTTGTAAACGGCGTAGACCATCGAGGGGTTGAATTCCTTCGATCCGAGACCGTATCTGCCGCCGACGACGGTGATTCTCTTCTTGTTTTCGAACAATGCGCTGCAAACGTCGAGGTAAAGGGGTTCGCCGAGCGAGCCGGGTTCCTTCGTCCTGTCGAGCACGGCGATCTTCTTCGTCGTTTTGGGAAGAGCCTTGATGAATGCCTTCGTGGCGAAAGGTCTGTACAGTCTGACTTTCAGAACGCCGACTTTATGACCTTCTTTGTTCATTCTGGCGATCGTCTCTTCGATCGCTTCCGCGCCGCTGCCCATGATCACGATGACGTTTTCCGCGTCGGGCGCGCCCACGTAGTCGAACAGGTGGTAGCTTCTGCCGGTCAGGGCGGAAACCTTATCCATCATCTTCTGCACGATGGCGGGGGTAGCTTCGTAATACTTGTTAGCCGTTTCTCTGTTCTGGAAATAAGTATCGCTGTTCTGCGCGGTACCTTTCTGGATCGGGTGATCGGGGTTAAGCGCTCTCGCTCTGAAATCCTCGATATCCTTCATGTCCACGAGCTTCTTCATGTCTTCGTAATCGATCGCTTCGATCTTGGAGACTTCGTGGCTCGTTCTGAACCCGTCGAAGAAGTGCAGGAAAGGCACTTTCGCTTTCAGCGTGGAAAGGTGAGCGACGAGGGCAAGATCCATGACTTCCTGTACGGAGTTGGAAGCAAGCATGGCAAAACCTGTCTGACGGCAAGCCATAACGTCGGAATGATCGCCGAAAATGTTCAGCGAGTGCGCCGCAAGAGCTCTCGCGCTGACGTGGAATACGCAGGGAAGCAGTTCGCCCGAGATCTTGTACATATTCGGGATCATCAGGAGAAGCCCCTGGGATGCGGTGTAGGTCACCGTGAGCGCGCCTGCGCTTAAAGAACCGTGAACGGCACCCGCCGCGCCCGCTTCGGATTGCATTTCCGCAAGACGAAGTTTCTGCCCGAACATGTTCGTTCTGCCGGCGGTCGCCCATTCGTCCGCTACTTCCGCCATCGGAGAAGAGGGGGTAATCGGGTAAATCGCCGCTACTTCCGAGAACGCGTACGCAACGTGGCTCGCAGCGGTGTTACCGTCGATCGTCATGATTTTCATAATCTGAAAACCTCCGTATAATAATATAGATTTTTATCTGAAAACGCGCAAAAACGCCGCCGGGCGGAATCAACCGCGGGGGTCTTGCGCAAAGATGATCGCGATTTTTGTCGGATCAACCTTATATATTATAACGCAAGCGTCGGGTTAAGTCAATAACTTTGGTAAATTTAAGGTGAAAAATCGGGAAAATAATCGTTTAAACCCGTTGTCTGTCTTCAAAATGCCGTTTTTTCGGCTGTTTTCGGGAAACGAGCGGTTCTTTTCGTGTTTTTTTGCCGAAAAGAAAAGGGAAATACGGGAAGACGGACAGATTAATTGCGTTTTTGCAAAAAGTATGATAAAATGGTAACGTGAAAGTTTATGCCGTCCGTTTTTTTGGGGTGAAAAGCCTTTTATCGGAAACGCGGCGGAGAAAAAACGATCGAAAGGAGAATACTATGAGTAAAAAACCTGTCGGGAAAAGATTTGCCTATGCGGCGCTTTTCATCGCGCTTGCCGTCGTGATCTGCGCCGTGGTCGGACTGATCCTCGCCGCAAACAACGTGTTCGATATCAACCCCTTCCGTCTGTTCTTTATCATTCTTACGGTCGGGATCGGCCTTGCGCTTCTTGTGTACGGCGCCGTGACGAAGGGCGGCTACGAGATCGCCGTTTCGTCGATCGTGCTGATCGTCGGCATCACGCTGATCATGATCGGTATGAAGTGGTGGATCATTCTCATCGTGGATATCGCGCTTGTTCTGATCGCACTGATTGCTCTTCTCCTCATGAAAACGGATCGGCTGTATGTCGAACGTACGGATGAAAAAGCGGATTACAAACCCTATACCGAACAGCTTGCCGAAAGAAAGGCAAAGGAAGAGGAAGAGGAGAAAAACAGGGTTCTGCCCGAAATCAAATCTTTTGCGCCCGGTGCGGACAAAGACAAAGAAGAAAATAAATGATTGACCGATAAACGGCTTATAGCCCGTTTTTACGGAAAACTTATCATAACGCCGCATGCGTGCGCCCGCGGTGATTTTAAGCGCGGTGAAAAATAAGGAAAGACAGAAATGGAAACGAAACGCAATCTCACTTTGCTTACCGACCTTTACGAACTCACGATGATGAACGGCTATTTCCTCGAAGGGAAAAAAGACGAGATCGCCGTGTTCGACGTATTTTTCAGACAGAACGAACTGATCACCTATTCCGTAGCCGCAGGGCTCGAACAGGCGATCGATTACGTGCTGAACCTTTCGTTCGGAGAGGACGAGATCTCTTATCTTCGCAGTCTCGGCATTTTCGACGAAGGTTTTCTTGCTTATCTTGCCGACCTTCGGTTTACCGGCGATATCTATTCGGTGCCGGAGGGAACGCTCGTTTTTCCGAAAGAGCCGATTTTAACGGTGCGCGCTCCCGTCATGCAGGCGCAGCTCGTGGAAACGGCGATCCTGAACATTCTCAATCATCAGACGCTTATCGCTACGAAAGCGGCGAAAGTTCGTTACGCCGCGAAGGACGATAACGTGATGGAATTCGGCCTCCGCCGCGCGCAGGGACCGGACGCGGGCATTTACGGCGCCCGCGCGGCGATCATCGGCGGGTGCAATTCCACGTCGGACGTGCTTGCCGGACAGATGTTCGATATTCCCGTTTCGGGAACGCACGCGCACAGCTGGGTGATGAATTTCCCGAGCGAGATCGAGGCTTTCCGCGCTTATGCGAGGGTATATCCCGATTGCGCTCTTCTGCTTGTCGATACGTACGACACGTTGAAAAGCGGCGTTCCGAACGCCATCAAAGTGTTTGACGAAATGCGCGCCGAAGGCAAAAAGCCTCTCGGGATCCGCATCGATTCCGGCGACCTTGCTTATCTAACCAAACGCGCGAGAAAAATGCTTGACGACGCCGGATATCCCGATACGATCATCTGCGCTTCGGGCGATCTCGACGAAAGATTGATCCAGAGCCTGAAATTGCAGGGAGCATGCATCAACAGTTGGGGGATCGGTACGAAACTGATCACCAGTGCGGATATGCCTGCGCTCGGCGGCGTGTATAAGCTTGCCGCCGTGGAAGAGGACGGGAAACTGGTTCCGAAAATCAAGGTTTCCGACAATACGGCAAAGATCACGAATCCCGGATTCAAAACGATTTATCGTATATACGACGGCGCGACGGGCAAGGCGGAAGCGGACGTGGTGGCTCTTCGCGGAGAGAAGATCGATTTCTCGAAACCGCTCACTCTGTATCATCCCGTGGAACGGTGGAAGAAGATCACGTTCGAGAACTACACCGTGAAAGAGCTTCCCGTTACGATCGTGAAGGACGGAAAACTCGTTTACGACATGCCGACGCTGAAAGAGATCTCGGCATACGCGAAAGTGGAAAAGGAGTCTTTCTGGGACGAGTACAAGCGCCTCGATCAGCCGCACATTTATAAGGTCGATCTGTCCGACGAGCTTTATGCTTTGAAAACGGAAATGCTCGAGAAGATAAGAAGAGGAGAATCCCTCTGAAAAATTTTATCCGCCATACGGCAAATTGCCGGATATCGCCCTATAAGGCGTTTAATGCGGAATTGCAGGAGTTATTATGTGGTATGTGATCGTATTCGCCCTCGTGATCTTGCTCGATCAGGGTACAAAAATCTGGGCGGCGGCTTTTTCGGGTGCCGTAGGCAACGCGGGGGTGTCGAGCGTACATCTCGCCTGGGTCATTCCCGATTTTATCGAGATCTCCTATTGCGAAAACAGCAACGGATCGATGGGGCTGTTCGCGGGGATCCCGCACATTCAGACGATTTTCAAAATCTCGACCGTCGTTATTATCGCGGCGATCGTCGTTTATATGATCCTTTCCAAAAAGAAGAGATCGAAATGGCTTAACGTGACCCTCGCGCTCATTCTTTCCGGGGCGATCGGAAATTTTATCGACCGTATGACCTTAACTTACGTGCGCGACATGATCCACGTGATCATCGATTTCGGGAAAGGCGAGATTTTCCCCTATATCTTCAACGTGGCAGACATGGCTCTCGTCGTGGGGGCGATCATGCTGATCGTTCATCTTCTCTTCCTCGATAAAGACGCGCTCTTCCGTTCTCACAAAAAGGACGGGGACGAGAGCAAAGAAAAGAGCTCGTCCGCAGACGGAAAATGAAGAACGATCTGAAAACTACGGAAAATCAGATGCTTTCGTCCGATCTTTTTCCGGACGGGGAAGATCCGGCGGACGACGAGCTCTGCCCGCCGATCCCTGACGGCAGCGCGTGCGAACGCAGGACGTTTCCGGCGGAAGAAGCCGTCCGCCCGGACGTTTTTCTTGCGGAAAAACTCGGGAAAACGCGATCTGCGGTCAAAAAACTCATCGACGACGGTTTCGTTACGGTCGGCGGCGTTCCCGTGAAGGCGGGGAGAACGATGAAAGCGGGCGAGGAGATCTCCGTGATCCTTCCCGCCGCGAAAAAGCTCGATCTCGAACCGGAAGACATCCCGATCGACATCGTTTATCAGGATTTCGACATTGCCGTGATCGACAAGCCGCAGGGGCTTACCGTGCACGCGGGCAACGGAAACGAATCGCACACCCTCGTGAACGCTCTTTTGTATCGTCTCGATTCTTTAAGCGGGATCAACGGCGTGGTGAGACCGGGGATCGTTCATCGTATCGATAAAGATACTTCCGGGTTGCTGGTCGTTGCGAAAAACGACGCCGCGCACCTTTCCCTTGCCGGTCAGATCCAGAATAAAACGTGCGCCCGCATCTATCTTGCTCTTCTCGAGGGAAACGTAAAAGACGATTCGGGAACGATCGCGACGAACATCGGCAGAAGCGATAAAAACCGTACGATGATGGCGGTGGTCGAACGGGGCAGAAGGGCGGTCACTCATTACGAGGTTCTCGAACGCTTCGGAAACTACACCCTCGTGCGGTTTCGCCTCGAAACGGGACGGACCCATCAGATCCGCGTTCACGCAAAGTATATCGGTCATCCCGTCGTGGGCGATCCGGTGTACGGATATAAAAATCAGAAATTCAGATTGAACGGGCAGCTGTTGCATGCCGAAACCCTTTCGCTCGATCACCCCGTGACGGGGGAGAGAATGACTTTTCATGCGCCCCTTCCCGATTATTTTGAAAACGTTCTTATTTCGCTGCGTGCGAAGGAAGGACGTAAATAACAACGTATAAGTCGTTTAATGACAATTTATGAAAATGCAAGGCGGAACATGACGCCGTAAGGAGAGAAAATGAGGCTGATCAATGCGTTTAAAATAGCAGTGAACAATTACGCGCTCATCTTTAAAAATCTTGTATACAAAGTAATCGTGGTCCTTTTGTTCACGACGGTAGTCGGTCTGATCCTGAAAGTTCGGATCAAACCCGTTTACGAACAGTTTCGCCCCGTTCTCGCGGAGTTGAAAAAGATATTCCTGTCCCTTGCCGACGGCACGCTTTCGGCGCAGACGGTCTCGCTGAAGTCGGCATTCGTCGCTTTTGTGGAATATCTTTCCGAAAACGTAGGCAGCATCGTTCTGACCGTTGCGATCGTCGTGATCGCTTTCTATCTCTTCCGTTTCTTTTCCGGTGTGAGCGACGCCGTTCTGATGATCCTCGTCAACGACTATATGTCTTCGCTCTCCCGCATGAGATATCTTTCGGTCCTGGCGGAGAATCTGAAAAAAATACTTGTTTATCAGCTTATAGACGCTCTTATTTCTCTCGTGTGGGACGCGTTGATCGTCACCGTCGGCTATTTTCTCTTCATCGGGGTTCTGGAGCTCGTGCCGCTTGTAAGCGTGTTCGTCACGGGAACGCTTTTTGTGTTTGCGTTTGCGGTAAAACAAACCTGTATGAGTCAGATCATGGCGAATATCCTTATCGCGGGGGATAAACCGGCGGCTGCGATCGGGAAAGGGCTTCGTCTCGGCAAACAGAATTTTCTCCGCATGCTTTCCACGTATTTTACGACTTCCGTCTTGCTGCTTTATCTCGGCATCACGGTTTCCCTGTTTACGGCGGGGATCGGCGATCTCATTTTGTTGCCGTTCGCTTCTTTGTTCATCGTTTGTCTCAAACAGGTGGATTATTTCGTGAATAACAAGAAGAAATACTTTATCGACTACGATACCATTATCGTGCCGAAGGAACTCAGAGAAAACGACGAGCAACTTTTAAGCGACGTGGATATCTGAAAGATCGAAAAACGGCGTTTTACGGGAAAGTTTTTTTCATCTGAAATACATATTTGCATAAATTTTATTCATTTTGCTTGATATTTGAAAATTTTGTGATATAATAGATACAGAAGCGAGCGTGGGCGCGGGAAACACGCCTTGCGGATCGGCGCGAAATAAAAAGGGAGTTTTTCTCCCGAAGGGGAATTTATGAAACGGAACAAGCAGAAACGTCAGGGAACAAACGAAAACCTTGCGGAAACCGAACGGAACGACAAAACCGTGACGTCCGCTCCGGCAGATCGTCCGCAACCCGAAAAAGAGCGCGTGCCCGTTGAGACGAAGGTCGTGGCGGAAACGGCGGTCGATTCTTCTCCCATCCGCGACCGCGTTGCCGACGATACGGCGAAGCCCGTTGTATCCGCCTCATACGGCAGAACGAAGATCGAAGTGTTCCGCCGCGGTACGGTGACGGAACTTGTGATCGACGGAAAAGTTTATGCCGAGCATAAAGGCGCGGGCGAGGATAATTACGGGATCTCCGCACGCTATCGCGGGGTCGATATTACGTCCGAATACCGCAATCAGTTTCTTTATTTTACGCAGAGCATCTCCGTGAACGGAAAAATAGTCGCGGAAACGCAGAACATTCTTTAAATCGAACAGGCAACCGTTTTTTAAGGTTGCCTTTTTTTGCTTCCCGGGGGATGTCCGGGTTTTCATACGGGAGAAACGGTTATGAACAGCAGACAGATCGCGAGGATCGCGCGCAAACTTTCCGGAATGGCAACGGACGATAAACTGACGAAGTACGAGGGACGGGTCTGCCTGCAGGCGAGCCTTCTTTTAAACGAATACAACGAGATCGTTCGTCAGCGGGAGGCGAAGGAAGCCGTTCCCAACCGTAACCGCCGCTGGACGGAAGAGGAAGAGGAGCTTTTGAAAGAGGAGTTTTCCTCGGGGAAACAGGTGGAAGAACTTGCCGATCTTCACGGCAGAACGGCAAGCGGCATCGTGACGAAGCTCGTTCAGTCCGGGCTGATGAAGGATGACGGCGAAAACAGCGGCAAACGCTGGGCGAAGGAAGAGGACGATCTGCTTACCGGTGAATTTGACGACGGTTTGTCTCTCGAGGAGATCGCGTTGAAGCATAAACGTTCCGTCGGCGGGATCATTGCCCGTCTGACCGCCCTCGATCTTCTTGGGGAATAAAGGGGTAAGAGCGGACGAAAACGGAACGCGGTAGAAAGAGAGAAAAACGATTTTACGTAAATGCCTTGAGGACCTTCTCTGTCCGAACGAGAGGAAGAGAAGATCCCCAAGGCATACTTTTTTAGCTGTTCTGATAAACGAGGCATGTTTTTGGGGGCTTTTCTTTGTACGCCGGGCAAATTAAACAGAGAGAGGCGCGGATCTTGCGCTCAGGCTGCAGACGGATCCGGAAATCGGAAGTAAATTTCTCAACGTGAGAACGATCGGCGTGCCGCGCGTAAAATTCGCTTATCGGGCGGATAACGGAACGACGTTAAATTTCGGTAAAAAAGACGCGTTCGGAAATGCGATCGGCAAAAATGAGTTGACATCCGTTGCTCGCAAGGCTATAATAGACGTAGCCGAAGCGCTTGCGCTTTCGTAGCTTGCCGGCAGAAACGACGGGAAGACCGCCGCCGAAAAACTTAGTAAAGGCGGGGCGAAAGGCTTTTCTGCTTTTATGAGTGATTATATCTGACGACGTAAAAAACTTGGAGGTGCAAAAATGATTAAAGTGATGCAGTACGGCGAGGGGAATTTTTTAAGAACTTTCGTGGATGTGTATTTCGATACGCTGAATAAAGAGGGCGCTGGCGAATATTCGGTGGATATAGTAAAACCGATCCCTTTCGGTTCGCTTGAAAAGTTTGAAAAACAGAACAATAAATATCATATCGTTCTGCGCGGCGTTAAGGACGGAAAAGAGGTCGAGGACGTATACAAAATCGACGTTTTAAACTCCGTTATTTCGCCTTTCGCGGATTATGAGAAATACATTTCGCTCGCGAAAGATAAAAATTTGAAAATAATCGTTTCAAACACGACCGAGGCGGGTATATGCTTTAACGCCGAAGATAAAATCGATGACTTTGAGCATATAACTTACCCCGCAAAACTTACGAAGTTTTTGTTCGAAAGGTTTAGCGCGGGGGTTGGCGGGGTTTATCTTATGCCCGTGGAGCTGATCGACAACAACGCCGACGAGCTTAAAAAGTGCGTGGATAAATATATCAACCTTTGGCAACTTCCCGAAGAATTCAAAAAGTGGAACGACGGCGAAAATTATTATTGCAAAACGCTCGTTGACCGCATAGTTTCGGGATATCCTAAGGACGAAGCGACCAAAGAGCATTTGTTCAAGCTTATCGGCGAAAAGGACGAACTCGTTTCCGTCGGCGAGCCGTTCGGGCTTTGGGCGGTCGAGAATAAAGGCGAAATAAGCAAGTATATCAAGAGCGGGAAGCATAATATCGAAGTCGTTTTAACCGACGATATCAAATATTATAAAAAGAGGAAAGTGCGCGTTTTAAACGGCAGTCATACCAATTTAGTGCCCGTCGGTCTTTGGCTCGGAAAGGTCACCGTTTACGACTGCATGACGGATAAGTCCCTGTATAAGTTCGTAAACGACACCTTAACGAGTGAAATAATACCGTTCGTTTCCGACGACGTCGCGGCTACTACGACTTTTGCTGATAGCGTGAAAGAACGGTTTCTGAACCCTTATTTAAACCATCAGTTAACGAGCATCGCTTTAAATTCGATTTCAAAATGGAAAGCGAGAGATCTGCCGTCGTTTAAAGATTATTACGAGAAGTACGGCAAGATCCCCGAGCATTTGACCAAGGGTTTCGCGTGTTTAATGGCGCTTTATAAGATCACGGCGAAAGGCGACGACGGGAAATACTATGCAAAACTTCCGAGCCGCACGATTGAAATGAAGGATGACGAAAAGTACCTCGCATATTTCGCAAACGGCGGTTGCGTGATCGAATTTATGAAGGACGAGACCGTCTGGGGCGAAGATTTAACAAAATACGAAGGCTTTGCCGCGGCGGTTAAAACGATAGTGAAAAAACTCAGAAGCGGCGATACGGATATATTATGAGAGATACCGTTATAATCAACGAAAAAGACAACGTGGGCGTAAGGCTTATCGCAACGGATAAAATTCCCGCGGGGCATAAGTTCGCGTTGCGGGATATCGCTGCCGGTGAATACGTTATAAAATACGGCGAGATCATCGGAAGAGCGACCGAAAACATAAAGAAGGGCGAATGGGTGCATACGCATAACGTGAAGTCTCACTTAGACGAAGGCGTGGAGTATGAGTATAAGCCGAATTATCCCGAAACAATAATAAAAACAGGCGCGACATTCAAAGGTTTCAAACGCAAAAACGGCAGGGCGGGAATAAGAAACGAGATCTATATTATCCCTACGGTGGGTTGCGTAAACGACGTGTGCCGTCGGCTTGAAAAATCAGCGCAACCATTCGTTAAAGGTACGATAGACGGGCTTTTCACGCTTACTCATCAGTTCGGCTGTTCCCAGCTCGGCGAGGATAACGAAAATATTAAGAAACTTTTGTGCGGCGTTGCTTTGAACCCGAACGCGAGTTTCGTGTTGTTCGTTGGGCTTGGCTGCGAGAACAACGGGCTTGACGGAATAAAGGAATACTTAAAGCCGTATAACCGGGACAATATCGCGTATTTCAATTGTCAGGACGTTGACGACGAGATCGGATACGGGCTTGAAATACTCAAAGATTTCTGCGACAAGGCGAGCAAACTTCAACGCGAGGACGTACCCGTAAGCGAACTTTGCATAGGGCTTAAATGCGGCGGAAGCGACGGGTTTTCGGGGCTTACGGCTAATCCGCTCGTGGGGAAAATTACGGACAGAATCATAGAAGAAGGCGGCTCGGCGATCCTCACGGAAGTCCCCGAAATGTTCGGCGCGGAACAACTTTTGATGAATAAATGCGAAAGCCGCGAGGTATACGAGAAATACCGCGAAATGATAGTGAACTTCAAAAAATTCTATACGGATAACGGTTTTCCCGTGTACGAAAACCCCAGCCCGGGCAACAAAAAAGGCGGCATAACGACGTTGGAAGAAAAATCGCTCGGTTGCGTGGAAAAAGCGGGAAGTACGAAAATCGCGGACGTTTTGTCTTACGGCGAACAGGTCAAAAAACAAGGCGTTTCCACGTTGAACGCACCCGGAAACGACCTGATAGCGGCAACGGCTCTTGCGGCAAGCGGTTGTCAGATCGTGCTTTTTACCACGGGCAGAGGAACGCCGTTCTCGACTTTCGTGCCGACGTTCAAAATTTCGACGAATGATTTTCTTGCGGAGAAAAAACAAAACTGGATCGATTTCAATGCGTATGAAATGGACGAGAAAGCCATGTATAAGTCGATTATCGCCGCAATTAACGGCGAAACGAAGTGTAAAAGCGAAGATATAAGAGAAATTGCGTTTTATAAAAAAGGAGTTACGTTATGAGTTATTTAAAGAATGATTTTCTTCTTGAAAACGAAACGGCGGTAAAACTTTACGAAACTTACGCAAAAGATATGCCTATTTTCGATTATCATTGCCACCTTTCGGAAAAGCAGATTCTGGAGAACAAGCGGTTTAACGATATCGCCGAAGTCTGGCTCGGCGGCGATCACTACAAATGGCGACTGATGCGCAATTACGGCGTGCCGGAAGAACTGATAACGGGCGGCGCGAGCAATCACGATAAATTCGTTGCATATTGCAAAACGCTCGGCACGGCTTTCGGAAATCCGCTTTATCATTGGTCGCAGGTCGAACTGAAAGAATTTTTCGGCTGCGAACTCGAGATCAACGAGAAGAACGCCGAAAAAATCTGGACGGAATGTAACGAATATATCGAAAAAAACGACATAACGCCGGTCAGCCTGATCGAAAAATCGAACGTAAAATATCTTTTTACTACGAACGAGGTGTTCGACGACCTTTCGACTTTTGAAAAAATCGCGGCGAAAGGGTATTCGTTCAAGGTGATGCCCGCTTTCCGCGCGGATAAAATAATGAACATCGCGGCGGAAAAATACAACGAATTCGTGTCGCTTCTGGAGGCGGAAACGCATAAAATCGCCACGCTCGACGAACTTGAAAACGCGCTCGAAGAAAGACTTGTCGCGTTTAAAAAAGTCGGGTGCAGGGCGAGCGATATCGCGCTCGAAAGCGTGTATCCCGTGGCGGAAAAAGCGGAAGCGGAAAAGGTATTTGACAAACGCAGAAAAGGCGAAAGCGTGACCGAACCGGAAGAGAAAACCTTTAAGGGCTATCTCACTTATTTCCTTATGAAGTTGTATTCCAAGCACAACATCGCGACCGAACTTCACGTGGGCGCGATGCGGAACAACAACACGGAAATGCTGAATAAACTCGGGCTCGATACGGGATACGACAGTATTTCCGAAGAAGACGGGATCAAAAACATGTCGATGCTGTTTGATAAGTTAAACAGCGAAAAGTCCCTGCCGAAGTCGATTATCTTCAATTTAAACCCGAAAATGAACAGTGAGATCATGACGCTTATCGGGTGTTTTCATTCAAGCGAAGCGCGCGGAAAAATGCAGTACGGGCCCGCATGGTGGTTTTTGGATAACAAGGTCGGAATGAACAAACATCTCGACGACCTGACGGCAACGGGGCATATAGGCGCGTTCGTCGGAATGTTGACGGACAGCCGTTCGTTCCTGTCGTATCCGCGGCATCATTATTTCCGCAGAATTCTGTGCAATTACTTCGGTAAACTGATGGCTAGCGGCGAAATGACGACCGACGAAACGCTCGTCGGCGAAGTGATAAAGGATATTTGTTATCGCAATGCAACGGCGTATTTCGATATAAAATAGTCGGTAACGGGATGCCGGGCAAGGCGTAATATTCTTGTCCGGCATGCCGGGTGACGTAAGAAAACGATTCTGCAAACGAGACAAGGCGGAACCGTTCCGACCGAAAAAAAGATCCCTTCTTCCGGGAATTCGGGAAGAGGGGATCTTTTTTTCGATGCTTTAAAGTCGATTCGGCTTTTTATGTTCGTACGGGGAAAAGGATAGCGTCTGTTTGGGAAATATCTTCCGGGAAAGGGGTGCCGTACGACGAATCGGGCGGGATGAATTCCCCTTTCGGGTCTTCGGATTCGACGTAATACGGATCGACGGCGGTACAGAATTTTGCGGTAAGCCGATCGGCGTCGTCATCTTTTGCCCAGGAGAACAGGAATCCGTCGGACACGCCGACGTAATATTTTTTCGCAAACAGGATCCGCGTAAGATCCTTTTCGGAGGTTTCGTCGTTTCCGAATTTCGTGGTGTGCCCGGAAAGATAACGTTCGGGTACGAGCCGGCTTTTCCAATGATCGGAATCGAGAACCACGCGGAAGAGATATGCTCCTTGCAGATAAGTGTAGCTGTAACGATTTTCCGAGCGGGAAGCGGCAACGGCGAAGATCCCGTTCGCTCTGTCCACACAGAAGGCGTGCAGGTCGCTTAATGCCGGGCAGGAGAGCAGACCGGTCATCACGTAAGAAGAAACTTCCGTCGGAATGCCGTTGTCGCTGTAATACAGGGAAACTTTCAGGACTCTTGTATTTGCCGCGGCGTCCGTTCCTCCGTAGCCGAGACCGATGACGTAATCTTTATCGTAGGAATACAGATAAGAGGAATACCCGGGGACTTTGAGTTGTCCTTCCTCGTACATATCGTCGGGGTCGGTCACGTTGATGCGGAAAAGAGGATCGGTGTTCCGGTAGGTGACGAGATAACAGTAAACCTTGCCGTCGGAAACTTCGTATGTGGTCGATTTCAGCGACTCGCCGCGGGCGAGGTTTTCCGCCCTTCCGGCGATCGCCATATCGCTTGCGCGGAAAGCCACGACGGTAGAACCGACGCCGTTCGTTTTTTCCGCGGCAACGTATAAATAACCGTTTGCGGTTTTCAGCGCGAGCCTGTCTTTGATCTTGAAGTTTCTCATCAGGGCGTAAGCGCTTGAGGAGAAATCGTTTGCGTCGAGCTTAACGATCGTGGTGAAATAAGATCTTGTGTTTCGGCGGCGTCCGTAACATCCGTCCGATGATTCCTTTATCGTTTCCGTATAATTCTGCGTTAAGCCGTAAATGCCGTCGTCGCTCATATACACGTCGTTGAGGTACATGTCGGAATAATTGACGGAGAAGGCGACCGGCGTTTCCGACGAAAGATCGATCGAACCGAGGAAGGAGTGGTTAAGGGGGGAATAGGCGTTCAGAACGTCTTTGAAGGCGACGGATCTGTTTTGCATCGTCGTTTTCTTGCCGTTTTCGACGTATACGTTATCGCTCGCCGTACTGACGATATCCGCGTCCTTGTCGGCGGAAGTAAAGATGTCGTAATAGCTCGGATCTCCGTTTCTTTGCAGGAAGAAATAGATCTTTCCGTTTTTTTCGACGAGCCGCGAGGAAATGAGGTCTGCCGGATAGATCGCGCTGTACAGCAGGTATTCGGACAGATCCGAAATGCCGTCCGTACGTATGACGGAGGAAATATCGTAGATCTCCACACAGGTGCTTTGCCGTCCGTTTCCGACGGGCTGGCGTTTTTCCGTTGCATAAAAAACGACCAGTTTATCGTTATATACAAGGACTTCTTTCGCCGGATTCCTCTTTGCCTTCGTTTTGGCAAGAAGAGTGAAGGTCCCGTTTTCGTCGTCAAATTTCGTGATCGTAACGCCGTCGGACTGCGCCTTGTAGATCACGCCGTCGATCATCTTTACGAGGTCGCCTTCGTCGATGCCCGCTTCCTGAACGTTGGTCGGGCTGTCGCTTCCGCCTTCGTCGCCGTTGTCGCTGCAGGATGCGGCGAAAACGAGAAAGCTTACCGCAAACAGCACCGAAAGGATAACAAGCAGCAGGTTACCGTGTTTTTTCTTCATATAGGATTTCCTCCCTTTTTTTCTGATTCATGATTGCCGCGCTTTCTTTTTCGCGCGGCGTAACGCCTGTAACTTTAAAATGCAGGTTTTTTTGTTCTTTTTATAAAGCAGAATGTTCCGATCGAAAGGGCGGTCAGAACAAGGCAGTAGACCTGAAACGCCGACAGGATATGAAATTTTTCATAACCGTACGATGGCTTGAAAAATTCGATGAGAAAGCGGTATAAAAAATAGATCGCGATAAAAGCGGAAAACCTGAGCTTCTTTTTAAGCAGAAGGGGGAACGATGCCGCGCACAGGGCGATCTCCGTAAGGCAGAGAAGACCTCCGCAACAACCGCGCAACACGCAGGCAAAGCGGGAAAGCGCGAGGACGAGCGGGCATACGCAAAAAGAAAGGCTTAAATCTTTCGGATCGGAAAACCGCGGAAGAAGGATCGCCTCGGTTAAAACAAACAAGGGGAGAGCATAAGCGACGCAGAAATTGACCGAGATATCGACCCCGCGGGCGGAAAGATAGTAAGTTTTCAGCCTGCACAGACCGATCGTGAGAAAAAAAGAAACGATCGCCGAGAAAATTGCGGTGAGAAGCGAGGGGTAAAACCGGACGAAACGTTTCCGGACAAGAAAGAAGAATAAGATCGCGACGGTTACCGTGATCGCGCCGACGCAGAGGTGCGCCGTGCCCACGGCGGTGAAATAAGAGAGAATCGCCTTCATGCCACGATCCTGGTTGCGATGCGGTAAACGAGGCGGAAGGTGAGTTCGTAAGGGACTGCGCCGCCGCAGCTCAGCGTTCCGTCGATCTGTGTTAAAATGGGGGAACTCGTCACGGTCGCTTCGACCCCGAGAACGTCTTCGATATCGTTATAATAAGGGGTGAACATCGTCATGCCGTCTTTTACGGCGCGTTCCTGAAAGGTGATCCGGTACAGGTAAGTGAAACTCGCCTTTTTTTCCTGCTCTGCTTTCTTCAGCGTAGAATCGTTCAGGGAAAGCAGGTCTTCCGCCGAGGGATAAAGATAATAGGAGACCGCGCCTGTGATACGGGTCGCGGCTTCCGCCTTCATGTCTGCCGCGGTGAACCCGGCAGGTTTGCTCGCTTTATAATTTTCCGTGTCGATCGTAAGCGTTTTTTCTCCGTTGAAACCGCAGGTCGCGGTGCTTTTGAACAGGGTTTTCTTTCCCCGCATGATCAGGATCGTCGCGCTTGACGGTTCGTCGTAATCGATTTCACGCAACGCTTCGTATACGGTTTTTGCTTCCGCTTCATAGTCGCCGCGAACCGAATAGTCCGAACTCTTTCCGCAGGACGGGAAAAGGATCGCCGCAATCAGTACGACGGCAATCGGGATCGATTTCGTTTTCATGTCCTTTTCTGTTTCCTCCCGTAAATGTTTATCGTTTCGTCCGTTAGCTTGCGTCTCTATCATAACAAAGAACCGAAAAAATTTCAAGTATTTTCCAAAAAAAAACTCAACCGTTGGTTGAGTTTGGCGATTCTACGGACGGCGAAGTTTTGATTTTATGTTTAATTGTTTTAATAACTCTGCGTATAAGCCGATTATCGCGCGATTTAACGAATTGTGACCTCGCCGGCGGAAAAAATGCGATTTCCGGATAAAATCAGCCTGCCGTCTTCGGTAAAACCCTCGCAAACGCCGCGGAAAGTTTCTTCTCCCCGCAGAACGCGGATCTCTTTTCCCAGTATTCCGGAGTGTCCGACGTATTCCTGCGGGTCGTATGTCCTGCCGAGATTGTATAAAAGGGTGGCGGCGACGGTTTGCGGATCATATTCTTTCCCGGTCAGTTTTTTCACGGAAGTCGCGATGTCGTCAAGCTCGGGCGGGAGTTCGTTGTTCACGTTGACGCCGATCCCCGTGACCGAACGGGCGATCTCGTCGCCCTCGAACACGTTTTCGATCAGAATGCCGCAAATTTTTTTTCCCTCGACAAAAACGTCGTTCGGCCATTTGATCACGGCGTTCACGCCGAAAGCGGCAAGGGTGTACACGACGGAAAGCGCGGCGTTTTCCATCAGGCGGAATCCGTCTTTTGCCTTGCACGGGCGGATGCGCAGCAAAGAGAGATAAACGCCCCCCTTTTTGCTTGCGAACGAACGCCCTTTCGTGCCTTTGCCCGCCGGCTGTTCGTCGGCGATAACGGCGGCGTCCTCTTTCGTCTGAAGTTGTTTTGCATACTCGTTGGTAGAGGGCAGCGAGTCGAATCGATAGATTTTCATGATTTTTTTCCTGTTTTGTCTTTCCGGCGCGCGGTGTTCGTTGCGGCGGAAAAGTTTGCGTTTTATACGGGTAAATAATCCCGCGGTTCGGGAGAACGGGGCGGATCAGTAGTCTTCGTCGTCCGACTCGGCGCGGTAATTATCGCTTGTCGCTTTCGCGGTGTCGTAATCGAATCCTTTCGAGACGAGATAGCGATAGCATTTCGCGGCGTTTTCCCGCGTGCGGTCTTTTCCGCGCATGTATTTTTCGGCAACGCGCGCCGCGTTCTCCGATTCGTCCTTCAGACTGTCGAGGGCGGTTCCCATGTCTTTTTCGGAAACGCCTTTGCGCATCAACTCAAGTTTTAACAGCCTTTTTCCCTTGTTCGCGGAATGTGCGCCGACGTAATCTTCGGCATAATTGCTGTCCGAAACGAAATCGTACTCTTTCAGTTTGTTCATCACGTAAGCGATCGTCGCCGGGAGATATCCCTTGCCCGCAAGGTATTCTCCGATCTGCTTTTCCGTTTTTTTGCTGCGGGCGATAAATCCGAGCGCTTTGTCGAGCGCGCGGCTTCTTTCCGATTCTTCCTGAATTTTCTCGAGGCGGTCTTCGTCGATCCCCATCCCGATTTTCAGGCGGTTCCGCATGACCGTTTCGAGTTCCAGTCCGCAGTAATAAGCGTTGTCGAGAAAGATGCTGCATCTCGTTTTGTTTTTGATCTGTGGTTTGATATCTGTGATCGTCTTCATTTCAATATACCGCAAAATCCTCGTTTAATCGACTTATAGGAACTTTTCCCGCAAAAAGATCGTTCATGTCCGAATAAAAACGGAAAGATTCTTCCTCGGGGACGGCGAGGGTGATCAGGATCGTTTCTCCGAAATCGGAAGAAAGGATCTTGTGCCTGAAACTTTCCTTTTTGCTTAAAAAAGCGGAATATCTGTCATAGGGAAGAGTGAGGGAAAAGAGTACGGAAGGGACGTGTTCTTCCTTTTCCGAAAGGGCGAGAACGTCCGAAGCGGCGCCGCCGTACGCCCGTACCAGCCCGCCGGCGCCGAGTTTGATCCCGCCGAAATATCTGGTCACGACGACCGTTGTGTTACAAAGACCTTTTCCTTTGATCGCTTCCAGCATCGGCAGACCCGCCGTTCCCTGCGGCTCGCCGTCGTCGGAATACCGCGCCACCGAGCCGCACTCCGCGATATAGGCGTAACAGTTGTGCGTGGCGAACGGGTGTTCTTTTTTTACGGAGTCGATAAACGCGCGGGCTTCTTCCTCCGTTTCCGTTTTCCGGCAGGCGGAGAGAAAGCGGGAACGTTCGATCGTTTTTTCGGTTCGGGTTTCCCCTTTTACGCAAACGTATTCTTTCAATTCTGTTCGCCTTCCTTCCGTTTCTCGCTCGTTTCCGCGAATTCTTCGTGTGCGCAGGGGGTCACGTAGCACGTTTTATAGTCGGTGTAGATCACGCTGCCGGGCTTTGCCTGCGGCGGCTTTTTTACGAATTTTTTTAAAGTATAATCGACGGGCACCTTCGTTCCCGATTGCGCGTCGCTGTAATAGGCGCAGATCTCCGCCGCGATCTCCGTCACCCGGTCGGGAATAGGCTCGCCCTTCGTTTCCACGATCACGTGCGCCGAATGGTAATCTTTCGTGTGTAGCCACAGATCGTCCTTGAAAGCGCGCCCCGTCAGTCTGTCGTTCTGCACGTTGTTCTTCCCGCAACGGATCAGATATCCTTCCGCGCGGTATACGCGGTAGGGACTTTCCGCCGTTTCTTTTTTACGGTATTTCGGCGCCGGCAGGATCCCTGCGGAGATCATCTCGTCTTCGATGTCCTTGAAATCCTCGATATCGCCCGCGCGGTTGATCTCGAGAAGAACGCTTTTCAGATAGGCGAGTTCCTTTTCCGTCTGCTCTTTCTGCGGAACAAGGATCTCGAGCGTGCGTTTTTCCTTTGCGTATTTTTTAAAGTATTTCTGCGCGTTCGCGTTCGGGGTGAGGTTTTTATCGAGTGCGACGGCGATCGGTTTATAGCCGTCGTAATAATTCTCGAGCGTCACTTCGGAAACGCCTTTTTGCACGCGGTAAAGATTTGCGGTCAGAAGTTCTCCTTTTAACCGGAGCGTTTCGGCGTCTCCCGCCTGAAGGATCTTTTCCGTTTCGCCCTGTAACTTTTTCGTCAGCTTTTTGATCAGTCCGTTCGCCTTTCCGAGAAGAGCCGTCTGCCGCAGAAGAAAGGCTTTGTTCCTCTCTTTATTGTCGAAGAAGTTCATTTCTCCCTGCCAGACGGCGTCGAAATGCCTTTTTACCCCTGTGATCGTGCGGTAATCGGTCACGTAAAAATCTCTCTGTTTGCCTTCGCCGGCAACGTTCGGATAAAGGGGCGGAGAAAGAAGAAACGCCTGCGCACCTTCGTAAAGGTCTTCCGCCGAGCTTTTTCCTTCCAGACGGGAAGCGAGTTCGTTTGCCGTGGGAAAGGAGAGCCCCTTTATGTTCTCGAACAGAAACCGCGCGAGATCGACCCCTTCGCGATAGGCGGATAATCGGCTTATAGCTTCCTGTTTATTCAGAATATCGGCTTTGTCCTGAGACTTCGGCAGCACGTAATCCGCTCCTGCGAGGGTAAGGCGGGTGGTCGCGACGTCGAGGGGGGCGTTCTTCAGGCATCCGAGAATTTTTCCGTTTTCGGTGAGGATCAGGTTGGAATATTTCCCCATGATCTCGTGATAAAGCACCTTTTTTACCTTTTCGCGGAAGTCGTTCCGTCCGGTAAAGGTCAGTTTCGCGATGCGCTCGGATCCGACGAGCTCGATCGATTCGAGCACGCTGCCGAGAAGGTGTTTGCGCAGCAGCATGCAAAAACCGGGCGCCGTTTTCGGGTTCGGTTTTTCGTTTTCCGT
Organism: uncultured Clostridia bacterium; assembly: GCA_934271265.1. Lineage (GTDB taxonomy): Bacteria > Bacillota > Clostridia > Christensenellales > Borkfalkiaceae > UBA10281. Next base: position 22,421 of record CAKQRE010000026.1, read on the forward strand.
AAAGGAAATTCTGCAGTTTTCGGCATTGGAAGAAAGCACGAGTACTTTCGCCCCGAGGGAAGAATAAGTGAGAAGATATACGTCGTCCCGGTCGGGCTGAGAAACGCGGTTGATTTTCGCCCCGGAGAGAAGAGAGGCGAGCTCCGCGATCTCGGCGCGTAAGGTAAATGCGTCCTGCGGCATGATGAAAACCCCTTTGGACCGATCGGACGGATCCCTTCCGGAGAAAAAAGCGGAAGCTTTCGGCGGAATAGGGAAATTTGTCCGATTAGGTGATATTTCTATGAAGATTATATACAAAAAAACGGAAAAAGTAAAATTTATAGACCTAAAAATTTGCAAATTCCGTTAAAATATGTTAAAATAGCATGCGACAAACCAAACGCAGGAGAGTTTTTATGAAATACAAGTTTGAAAACGGCGAAAAAAGCACCGTTAAAGTTACGATCACCCTCACCGCAACCGAGTGGAACGACGCGCAGAATAAGGCATACGAAAGAACGAAGGGCAAATATTCTCTTCCCGGTTTCCGCAAAGGGCACGTACCCAAGCATTTGCTTGAACAGACTTACGGCAAAGGCATTTTCTATGAGGATGCCATCAACGACGCTTTCTCGAAGTATTATTACGACGTTCTCGAAAAAGAACCTTCCATCGAACCGGTCGACAGACCCGACGTTGCGATCGACAAGATCGACGATAAGGGCTTGACCATGACGGCGACCGTTCCCGTGAAGCCCGAAGTGAAGATCGGCGCGTACAAGGGAATAAAGATCGGAAAAGTTGAGTATAATGTTAAGGACGAAGACGTGGAAAACGAAGTCGAAAGACTTCTGAAACAGCATGCGACCGACGTGGAAGTGACCGACAGAGCCGCGAAAGACGGCGACGAAACGGTTATCGACTACAGCGGTTCGATCGACGGAAAGAAGTTCGACGGCGGCACGGCGGAAAACCAGAACCTTACTCTCGGCAGCGGTATGTTTATCCCCGGGTTCGAAGAACAGGTCGTCGGAATGAAGATCGGCGAAACGAAGGACGTGAACGTCAAGTTCCCCGATGATTACGGCGCTGCGGAACTGAAAGGGAAAGACGCGGTGTTTACCGTGACCCTTCACGCGATCAAAGAAAAGAAACTTCCCGAACTGACCGACGAATTCGTGAAGGAAAAGACGGGCAGCGAAACGGTGGAAGCATACAAGGCGTCCGTCCGCGAGAGACTGGAAAAGAGCAACGCGCAGAGAGCGGAGAGAGAAACGGAGGACAAACTCGTGAAGGCGATCTCCGACACGACGGAAGTCGAGATCCCGGATGCTCTCATCGAAAAACAGATCGACAACATGGTGCAGGAAATGTCTTACCGCATGATGTACCAGGGGCTTAAGCTCGAAGATTATCTGAAGTACACCAACCAGACAATGGAGGCTTACAGAGAGACCTTCAAAGATAAGGCGAAAGATCAGGTGAAAACGCAGCTGATCATCGATAAGATCATTACCGACGAAAAGCTGGAAGCCACCGAAGAAGAGATCGACGCGAAGATCGCCGAACAGGCGGCAAACGCGAAAGAAGACCTCGAAAAATACAAGAAGTCCGTCAACGACCGTCAGAAGAGCTATATCGAAAACGGCATCGTGATCGATAAACTCTTCAAGTTCCTGAAGGAGAACAACGAGATCGCGTAAGCAACGCACGGCGTCGGCGCGACGCTTTGGTTCGTCCGGCGGATCCGGATTCTTTCTCCGCCGAGCGAAAAACGAAACTTCCTCGCCCCGCGAAACCTTCTTCCGCGGGGCGTTGCATCTATGCCGGGCAAGGTTCGTATGATTCTTGCCCGGCATAGCCGCGAGGATAGCGTGAAACCGCAACCGGAACGGTTTTTTCCGGAAAACGGACGAAAGAGGGGAGAAAAAATCAATCAAGGAGGCGCAACGTGGCACTCATACCCATGGTCGTGGAGCAGACGGACAGAGGCGAACGCTCGTACGACATTTATTCCAAACTTTTAGAAGAAAGGATCATTTTTATCACGGGCGAGATCGAGGACGCGATGGCAAACACCGTAGTCGCGCAGCTTTTGTATCTCGAAGCCAAAGATTCTTCAAAGGATATCGATATCTATATCAACAGCCCGGGCGGCAGCGTGACGGCGGGGCTTGCGATCTTCGATACGATGAATTTCATCAAATGCGACGTAAAGACGATCTGCGTCGGCATGGCGGCAAGCATGGGAGCTTTCCTGCTTTCCAGCGGAACGAAAGGAAAGCGTTTTGCCCTTCCTTCGAGCGAGATCATGATCCATCAGCCTCTCGGGGGCGCGCAGGGACAGGCGAGCGATATTAAAATTCAGGCGGAACATATCCTGAAACTGAAAAAGAAACTCAATACGGTGCTCGCGCAAAACACCGGAAAGCCGCTTGACGTGATCGAAAAGGATACCGACAGAGATAACTATCTTTCTGCCGAAGAAGCCTTGCGTTACGGACTGATCGACAAAATTTTCTATAACCGGTAAGAACGGGGATAAGGAGTAAGAAAGTAAATGCCAAACAACGATAACAACGGCAATCATAAAGACGGGCTTTTCTGCTCTTTCTGCGGAAAGCCGAAAGAGCTTGCCAAGCGGCTGATCGCGGGGCCGAACGGGGTTTATATCTGCGACGAATGCATCGATATCTGCAAAGACGTGCTTCGTCAGGACGAGGAAAAAGATTCCGTTCCCGAAACGGTGAAACTTCTGAAACCGCACGAGATCAAAGCCGAGCTCGATAAATACATCGTCGGGCAGGACAAGGCGAAAAAAGTTCTTTCCGTTGCCGTATATAACCATTATAAAAGAATCAATTACGCGGCGAAGCAGGGGAAAAAGGACGATACGGAGATCGAAAAGAGCAATATTCTGCTTCTGGGACCTACCGGTTGCGGAAAAACGCTCCTTGCGAGAACGCTTGCGAAGATCCTTGACGTGCCTTTCGCCGTCGCGGACGCCACTACGCTTACCGAAGCGGGCTACGTCGGCGAGGACGTTGAAAATATCCTTTTAAAACTCATTCAGAACGCCGATTACGATATCGAACGCGCCCAGCGCGGCATCGTATATATCGACGAGATCGATAAGATCGCCAGAAAGAGCGAAAACGTTTCCATCACGCGCGACGTCAGCGGCGAAGGGGTGCAGCAGGCTCTTCTGAAGATCATCGAATCGACGGTGGCTTCCGTACCCCCGCAGGGCGGCAGAAAACACCCCCAGCAGGAATTTATCCGCATCGACACTACGAACATTCTGTTTATCTGCGGCGGCGCGTTCGTCGGATTGGATAAGATCGTGGATAAGCGGAAGGATCATTCCTCGCTCGGTTTCGGCGGACTGTTAAAGTCGGATAACGATATGGGAGATAAATATTATGCGGACGAAATTCAGCCGCAGGATCTCACGAAATTCGGTCTGATCCCCGAGTTCGTGGGCAGAATGCCCATCGTGGTAGGACTTCACCCGCTCGACGAAGACGCGCTTGTTTCCATTATGACCGAGCCGAAAAACGCGATCGTGAAACAGTATCGCAAACTCGTGGGGCTGGATAACGTGGAACTTGTCGTTACGGAAGACGCGGTGAGAGAGGTCGCGAGAAAAGCCATCGCTCTGAAAACGGGCGCGAGAGGACTTCGTACCATTTTCGAGAATCTGATGCTTGACGCCATGTATGACGTTCCGTCCGAAGACGACGTTGAAAAAATCGTGATCGACGGCGACGTGGTTGCGGGCAGAAAAGCCCCCGAAATCGTGAAGAAACAGATTGCCTGACGGATCGGGTTTTCCCGTAAGCCGTCCGTAAAATACAGAAAGCGATCCCTCCGGAAGAGCGGGTCGCTTTTTTCTGCGGAAAAAAAGGGGAAATGTAAAACTTTTGTAAACCGCTACGGACGGAGAGGTTTTTCTTGCTTAAGTTGCGGCGATATGCTAAAATAAAAGAGTTGGAAAAATAAATCCGCAAATACAAGGGCTGTTTTGTACCGCCGCTTGCGGGCGGCTCGAAAAACGGACTTTCGGAGAAAGGTATGGCAAAGGCGATCATTTACGATAAAGACGGAACGCTGATGGATTTCGACGCGTTCTGGGTTCCGGTGGCGCGAGCGGCGATCGAAAAGATCGTCAAAAGGGCGACGGGAGCGGATGTTTCCGCAGCTGCACGGATTTCGGCAAAAACCGAAAGAGAGATCGGGATATCGGGCGGAAGCACGGACCCGAAAGGGATCTTATGCGGCGGCACCTATTCGCAGTTTGCCGCAACGCTCACGAAAAACCTGAACGAAGGGGGCTTCCCTTTGCGGATCGACAGGCAGGAAGTAGAAAAAGCCGTAGCGGACAACGCGGGGAAGGGAGAGATCCTGTCCGCGTGCGAAGATCTGCGCGAAAGACTGGAGGAAGCGCGTAAAAAAGCCGTTCTTTTCGTCGTGACGACGGACGACCGCGCGATCACGGAATATTGTCTCGAAAAACTCGGGATCGCCGATCTGTTCGAAAAAATCTATTGCGACGACGGCATTACGCCCCACAAGCCCGATCCGTTTGCGGCGGAGGAGATCGCCGGGACGCTGAAAGCCGACAAACAGGATATCTTCATGATAGGAGATACCGCTACGGACAAAAAATTCGCGGACGGGGCGGGCATTCGTTTCGCGTATGTGGGAAAAGATCCGGATATCGGTGAAAAGTCCGCCTATAAAGCGATAAACGCAGGAAAAGCTACCGAGCTTATATTGGATCTTATATGAAAAAATTCAGATTGATCGATTATATCCTGCCGTCGGTGATCTCTATGGTGATCGTGGGAACGTACACCAACATCGACGGGCTTTTTATCGGAAACCGCGCGGGAGACGACGGGCTTGCCGCGATCAACATAGCCTGGCCGATCGTTGCGTTCATCACGTCGGTCGGAACAGGGCTCGGTATCGGCGCGTCGGTTGTGATCAACGGGTTGCGCGGCAAAAACGAAACCCTTCTTGCAGAAAGAGCAAAAACCTCCGCGCTGTGGCTGCTGCTTGCGGCTGGCGTATTGTCCGGGATCCTCTGTCTTGCGGCTTATTCTCCTTTGCTCGGGATCCTCGGGGCGGAAGGAGAGGTGAAAACGTATGCCGAAAACTATTCGTTCGTGATCTCCCTCGGCGCGATCTTCCAGGTGGCGGGCGCGGGTACCGTCGTTCTTTTGCGAAACGAAGGAAAAACCTATTTCGCCTTGATCGATACGGCGATCGGCTTGGCGGTGCACGTCGCGCTCGATTTCCTGACGGTAAAAAAATACGCGTTATACGGCGTTGCGGCGGCGACCGTCGTTTCGCAGGCGATCGTTGCGGGTTTAGCCGTTTTCAGACTGATGCTCCTTAAGAAGAACACGGAAAACGGGGAGAAAGGCGGAAAGCTCCGACTTGCCGCAACGATCCTTAAAAATTCGATCGCGCCGTTCGGGCTGAACTTCGTTCCCTCCGCAGTGCTGCTTTTTACAAACTATTTCGCGTTGAAAGCGGGCGGAACGGCGGCGGTCGGCGCGTATGCGGTGATGAGTTACGCCGTGTATACCTATGATTACGTGTTTCAGGGCGTGTGCGACGGCGTTCAGCCCGTGCTGAGTTATTATCGCGGGGCAAACGACGCCGCGGAAGAGAAAAAGACGGTCTATAAGGCGATTATCACGCTGATCGTTCTTTCTGTTGTATTTATCGCGCTCACCCCTGCCATGATATCTTTTTTGCCGAAGATCTTTGCCGTTTCGGGCGGGGCGGAACAAATGATGAAAACGGGGTTCATCGTGTACGCGTTTGCTTATCCGCTGAAGGCGGCGGTGAAGTTTGTTTGTTCTTATTGCTACTCGGTGGGAAAGATCTCGGTTTCGAACGTTTTGACCTATCTCGATCCTTTCCTGTTTACGCCCGCATGTCTTGCGCTGCTTGCGGGAAAGGGGATGAACGGGATCTGGGCGGCGTTGCCCCTCTCGCAACTGCTCGTTTTGTTTGCTGCCGGTATCGCGTTTGTTGTCGTGCGGAGGAAAAACGGGCGGAACGCTTGACAATAACTTCTTCCCGGTGTACAATCGCATCAAGGCGGTTCCCGGAGAATCGCCGGAAACGATCGATCCGCGCGGGGCACGCAGGCTCGGTGCGGCGGGAGGAAGAATGAGCAAGGGAAGATTTACGATCCCCGCGGATGCAAGTTTCGCGGCGGGGACGGAAGAGATCGCAAAAAAATGGGGCGCGGACGCGGTAAGAGACTGCGACGGAACGAAACTCCCTGAAAACGCGGGGCGGTTCGGTAAGGTATATAATACCTATTTCGTCGTGCGCGGCGATAACGAGTGGGCAAAAGCTCATCCCGAGGAAGCGCAGAGGATATTTCTGCTTTCCGAGAGACGCCTCGCAATAAAGGAAACTCTTTCGGTCGACATTATGAAGGGTTTTCTGAAAGATCAGTTTTCGCCGGACGATACCTACGTAAACCTTTGGGAAGTTTATGACAGAACGACGGGTAAAAAACACGAAAAGTGGAGCTATAAGCCGTTAAACGGGATAGTTGAAATCGAAAACTGCAAGCCGTTCCATGAGTATACCGTCACGTTTCTCGCAAGGATCCTGTGGCATCCCACGCAGATATACAACTATCTCACGAACAAGTGGACGTGCGAAAAACAGATGACTTACGATCCCGCTTTCCCCGCGACGAGAGAATACGTGCTCGATCATATGAAACAATGGTGCGAGGAAAACCCGGAAACGAACGTGGTGCGGTTTACGACCTTCCTCTATCAGTTCATGCTGATCTTCAACGACCTCGGAAAAGAAAAGCAGGTGGATTGGTTCGGTTATGCGCAGACGGCAAATCCCGTTCTGATGAAAGAATTCGAAAAAGAAAGCGGGATCCGTCTTTTTGCCGAAGATTTCGTGGACAGCGGATATTACAACAACTGTTTCCGCAACCCGACCGAAAAGTTTAAGAAATATACCGATTACGTGGAAAGATTCGTGAGCGGTATCGTAAAGGAGCTTACGGATATCTGCCACGCGTACGGCAAAGAAGCGATGATGTTTCTGGGCGACGACTGGATCGGCTCCGAACCTTACGGAGAACATTTCAAAGATATGGGGCTTGACGCGGTGGTCGGTTCCGTAGGCGGCGGCGTGACGGTCAGAATGCTTTCGGAAATTCCGCACGTCGGATACCGCGAGGGAAGATTTTTGCCCTATTTCTTTCCCGATACCTTTTATGACGGAAACGAGGAAGGAGCTGTCGCCGAACTCAATAAAAACTGGCTTACGGCGCGCCGCGCGATCATGCGGAAGCCCATCGACAGAATGGGTTTCGGCGGGTATCTGTCTCTTGCGGCAAAGTTTCCCGCATTTGTCGACAGAGTCTCGGAGATCGCCGACGAATTCAGAAGTATTTATGATGCGGTAGATAACAAAAAACCGTATTGTCGCCTGAAAGCGGGGCTGCTTAACGCGTGGGGCAAAAAACGCAGTTGGATGAGCCACATGGTGGCGCACGAGCTGTGGTATCAGCAGATCTATTCCTATCAGGGGATACTGGAAGCGATCTCGGGACTTCCCGTGGATATCGAGTTTTTGTCTTTCGATGAAGTAAAAAACGGCGTTGATCGCTCTATAGACGTGCTTATCAATGCGGGCGACGCCTATACCGCCTTCTCGGGAGGAAAAGAGTGGCTTGACGAAAAATTGCAGACGGCTGTCCGTGAATTTGTTTATAACGGCGGCGGCTTTATCGGCGTGGGCGAGCCGACGGCTTGCGAGGGAAACGGAAGATATTTCCGGCTTGCCGACGTTCTCGGCGTAGACGAAGAGATCGGTTACACCCTTTCCGTCGACAAGTATAATATACGGAAGGTACGGCATGAATTGACCGACGGGCTCGGAAAAATCGACTACGGCGAAGACAAAAAGAACATATACGCATTCAGCGGAACGAAAGTGCTGGATATTGCTTTTTCCGATCGGTTCAGACGCAGCGTAAACGTCGGCGAGGTCAAAATGGCTGTCAACGAATACGGAAAAGGAAAGAGTTTTTATATCACGGGCATTCCGTATTCCTTTGAAAACGCACGGCTTTTATACAAGGCGATGTGCTATGTTTCGGGAAAGGATCTTAACGTGTGCTATGCGGAGAACCCGAACGTGGAATGCAATTATTATCCCTCGGGCAAGCGATATGCCTTAGTGAATAATTCGAACGTTCCGCAAGGGACGGCGTTTTACGATAAACATGGCAATAAGTCGATTATCAGCCTGAATGCTATGGAGATCAAATGGATAAAAGAAGAGTGAATAACGGGATCCGGTAAGAGATGCGTTTTACGCCGCGGTTCCGTTTTTCCGGAGAAATACGCCGGATAAGGAAATACGGAAGGAAAGCGGTCGTTTCTGCTACGGAGCGGCTGCTTTTTTAACTTTTTCCGTTCCGGCATGACCGGGACGGAGACGGAAGAGAAAAGAACGATCCCGATCCGGCATGTGCCGATATCCAACATTATGCGATGGTTTTACCCAACAAATCGAGTTGAAAGGCGAAGGATTCGGCGTTATAATAGAGGTGTAAAACAGATCGTGGGCGAAAACCGCGCCTTCCGGTCGTTGCGGGGGATTGCCGCGACCGGAAACCCGTAAGGGTCCCGACGTTCTGTTGCTATTATCAAAACAGGGAGAAAGAGAAAAGTATGAAAAAGTTTTTATCTTTGATTCTCGCAACCTGCCTTACGGCAACTGCGGCGTTTATGACGTCCTGCGGGGATAGACAGGACCCCTCTTCGGAAAAACCGGAAAGCACGAGCGATTCCTCTTCCGAGGATATCGGAGCGGACGGGTGGAACCCGCAGAACATTCTTTCAAGACCGACCGAAAAGGACGATATCCGTATCGGTACTTACGTCTCGTTTGCCGACACGGCGACGGGGCTTTCCGGCAAAGACCAGGTGGAACGCTATTATTATGCGGGGCTTAACTTCATGCCCATGATCTGCACCCTTCCGAAAGCGGGTATGCTTACCGACGAGGAGAAGAAATATATTTCGCGTGACCTTACCGACAATAAGTGGTGGGGAAAGATCGACGAGCTGATGCAGGAATATAATATGGTTTATTATTTCTCCGAGCTCTCCGGTCTCGCGAACGACCACGAATTGTCCGGGCGTCGCGAATCGATGATCAACGACGACGCCGTTTCCGACGCGAGAGATATCATTCCCGGTCTGAAAAACTGCGTGGGCGTCAAGCTCGTGGACGAACCGGCGATCGATTCTTTCGGCGAGTTTGCCAAGTGGGCGCGTTATTACTCCAACATCACCGATTCCGACGGGACCCCCCTCAGGCTCGACGCGCTCGTGAACCACATCGGCAATTACGACTATTTGTCTCAGTGGGTCGAAAAGGCGGGCAGATCGGTGAACATGATCAGTTACGACGCTTATCCTTTTATGAGGGGCGGCGTAAACTACGCTACGCTTACGCTGATGGATCAGGCGCGTAAACTTGCCAACAGAAACAATATGAGAGTCGCGATCTATCCTCAGGCATGCGCGTGGTCCGGCTCCGTTATGCCGAACCTCAGTCAGATCAAGTGGCATTTCAGTACTAACCTTGCGCTCGGCGCGACGCAGTTTACCTATTTTAATTATATCATGTATCCCAACGAAGGTTGCTACGACGCCATTTTTGCCATTGACGGAACCGTGCTTCATCCCGAGATCCTGGAAGGACTTACCGAATATCACAAAGAGATCCGCGCGCTCGACGCCAACGTGAGACTGACCGATTATCGGGTGACCGAATCTTACATGACCTATTCGGATATCGGCATCAAAATGCTTCCCGCGACCGGCTTTATCATCAATAAAGAAGGGCTCGGTTCGGCAGACCTGCTCATCACGAAATTCGAAGCCAAGGACACGGAGATCGAAGATTATTACGTGAATATCGTGAACAACTCTTTCGAAAAGGGGTTGGAAAATCAGGAATTCCTGCTCGATGAAAACGCAAAGTACGATCATCTCGAGATCTATAATAAAAAAACGGGCAAGTTCGAACCGCTCGACCTGGTGAACGGCGCGTTCACGCTGTCGCTCGAAGTTTCCGGTTCGGCATTCATCAGAGTGGTCGTTGCCTGAAAGGGCGTTTTTCCGCAGAACGGGCAGAATACGGACGCCGCGCGTAAGTTGCCGGCGTTACGGATCAGAGCGGATATATCCCGCTTCCGGTTTCCCCGCGAAAACCGGAAGCGCAAGACTTATATATAAAAGAAGATAGATATGAAGATTACTGTTTTAGGTTGCAGCGCGTCGGAAGGGATTCCCGCTGTATTCTGTAATTGCACACTTTGCAAACAGGCACGCGAACGCAAGATTTTCAGAACGCGCAGCCAGATACTCATTGACGACGATATGCTTATCGACTTTCCTCCGGACACCTATTATCGCTCGCTTATCATGGGCATCGAACTCGGTAAGATCGAAAACATACTCGTTACGCACAGCCATTGCGATCATTTTTACGCGGGAGACTTTTTCGCCCGCGGGGACTGGTCGTCTTTCTGCTTACCCGTCGATACGGTCACGATCCACGGCAACACGGCGATCCGGAACGCTTTCGAAAAAAACGGGTATGCGAGAAAGAAAGGCGCGTACGTGCACGAATCCCGCGGAACGATCAACGGTTATAACGTTTACGACATCAGCACCGAGTATACGGTACATAAACCTTTCGAGACCTTCGAAGCGGGGAAATACGTCGTTACGGCGTTGCCCGCCAAACATATTCCCGAAGAAAACTGTTTTATCTATCTTGTAAGAGAAGGGGGCAAGACCCTGCTTTACGCTACCGATACGGGCTATTTCAAGAGGAGCGTGATCGATTATTTCGTGAAAAACGGGATCAGGCTCGACGCGATGATCGTCGATTCCACCTACGGTCTCGTCTGTTCGTCCGACAAAGCCCACATGAACTTTTTCGATAACGACGAGCTGAGAAAAGAGCTTCTCTCTCTCGGCGTGATCGACGAACACACGCAGTGTTATCTGACCCACATTTTTCACGGGGCGGCAAAAGACCTCGATTCTCTCGATAAAGCCGTTCCGGAAGGTTATACGTTGCTTCGCGACGGATATACGTTTACAATTTAACTTCAAGGTAAAACGATATGGTTAATTTGGTAGCGGATAACGTCGGTTTTTGCGACGTTAATCTGCGTAATCTGAAAATCGACTGTATGCGGGCGGAAGCCACGGGCGGCAGAGAAACGGCGGCTTACTCCCTCGATTGCCTGTGTTTCGTCGCAAACGGTTCCGGTTTCGCGACGATAGGGAATAAGACCTGGCACGATCTGTTCCGCGGAGCGGTCATATTCGTGAAAAAGGGAGAAACGATTTCTTTTATCAACACCGGGAAGGAGGAGTTCGAGATCTACGCGATCACCGTGGACGCATACGGAAGCGATAAGTTTTTTGCTTCGCTCGGATTCACGAGCGACAAAAGGCTGTCTTCGCTCGACGGGAAAATGACGATCGTGGAGGAACTCTATAAAACGGCGAAGAAGGGAACGGGTTATTCCGCCTACGAAAGCGTCGGCAAATTTTTCGATCTTGCGGCGTACTTCGCGCGCTCGTCCGAAAGCGAGGCGAAGCCGGAAAGCGACGAAAACGAATACGTTGCCAAGGCGAAAGAGTTTATCCATATGCAATACCACCTCGACATCAACGTTACGAGCATTGCCGAAGCGGTGTATCTCAACCGGTCGTATTTCAGCACGATGTTCAAAAGCGTTACGGGCGTTTCGCCCCTCGAATATCTGATCGACTTCAGGATCGGGCAGGCGTGCAAACTTCTTGCGATGGGCAAGGGCGTTACCGATACCGCAATGCTCACGGGGTTCGGTTCCGCATCGGCTTTTGCCGCTCACTTCAAACGTAAAATGAAAGAAACGCCCTCGGAATATAAGGCGAGGGTGACTTCGGGAGGAAGATATGAAAAAAAGAACTAAATTGTTATCGCTGACCATGGCGGCTTGCATGGCTGTCTGCGCGGGAGCTGCCTGCCGCGGTCGTATAGAAGGCGAGGTCGTGCCGGACGGCACGAAGGTACAGCTTCTGGTAGGAAACTTCAAAGGAGGATACGGCAGAGCGTGGCTCGATAAAGCGGTAAAACGGTTTACCGAAAAATATGCCGATCATCTTTTTCCCAACGGAAAGAAGGGCGTTCAGGTGACGATCGACAGCAACTCGCGTTATTCCGGCAAGGTGGAGAACACCATGTCGACGTGGGCGCAGAACGTCATTCTTGCGGAAAATATCAACTATTACAATCTCGTCGACGTCAATAACGCGACGAGCAAATATCTCGCGGATATGTCGGACGTCGTGAACACGCCGGTCAACGAAGATCTGATCACGGGCGAAACCGACCTCTCTTACGGAACGGGAAACACGACGATCGGCGATATCATGAACGCTCACATGAAAGAATATCTCGACGCCGACGGCAAAGGGACTTATTTCGGCGTTCCCTTTTACGAAGCGACCGTCGGCATCGTTTACGATCTCGACGTGTTCGAAAAATACGGGTTCTATTCGGCTGCCGAAGGCTGCGGCGACAAGGATGGCTTCATTCAGGACGTGAACGGCAACTGGATCGGAGAAGGGGGCAAAGTGATCGGAAGAGCGAGCGAAATGAGCTATGCCGACGCTTTGAAAGCGGGCGTCAGACTCGGCAACGGTCCGGACGGAAAGCCCGGCACTTATGACGACGGATGCCCCGCCACATACGACGATTTCTTTAAAATGTGCCTGAGAATGAACGCTCGCGACGTTTATCCGCTGACCTGGCCGGGATCGGCGGAGATCCTCAGATATCTGAACTATCTCGCATACAACCTCTGGGCGGATTACGAAGGACCCGACCAGATGAATCTGAACTATTCTCTTTCGGGAACCGCCGCCGATCTGATTAAACTTGACAGCTACAACGCGGATACCGGCACCTACGAGACCGAAAGCGTGAAGATCAACGACGCCAACGGTTACGAACTTCAGCGCCAGGCGGGCAAGTACGAAGCGATCAACTTTATCAAGAGGATCATCGCGGACGAAAGAAATTACGACGTTTCCACCTGCGTGGGCGAAGTCAGCCAGGTGGATGCGGAAAGAAGATACATCCTCTCCGCCGCCGAAGGAAAGAAGAGGGCGATGCTGATCGACGGAAGCTGGTGGCAGAACGAGGCGAGAAACATTTTCTCCAACATGGCGATCGATTATAACGACGACTCTTATCGTGCGGAAAACCGCCGTTACGGCATGCTTCCGCTGCCGAAGGCGAACGAGAGCAAGGTCGGCGAAGCGCAGACGCTCGCGTTCAATACGTCTACGGTGATCATGATCAACAAAAAGACCACGACGGACGAAGTCCAGCTGAAGGTCGCGAAGGAATTCGTGAAATTCCTTCACACGCACGAATCTCTTTACGAATTCACCGCGACGACTTCTTCGGCGCGCCCCTATACCTACGATCTTACCGACGAAGAAAAAGCGTCGCTTACGAGCGTTGCGAAACAGAATTACGAACTCCATTCGGCAACCGATTTCGTGTTCGGCTATTCCAAGCAACCGATCGTCCGTATGAATTACGAAAGATTCTCCTGCTCGGGATATCTCGTGTTCGAAGCGTTCGGCAAGAGCGACAGCATCCTTGCGCAGAGATTCATCGATAAGCCGTCCACCACTTCGTGGGAATACTTCAGATCCATGGTCGAAGACCACGGAAAGAGCTTCTGGGAAACCAACTTCGGAAATCTGATTACGGGAAAATAAAAAACGGCGTTAAACAACATGCGAAATAAAACAAAAACGGAAAAGCCGTCTTTGATGTCGAAGGCGGCGACCGCCGTCGGGTGGGCGTGGTACGATCTGAAAACAAAGATCTCCGCACGCCTTCCGAAGCGGAAAAAACAGGGCAAACTCGGCGCGAAGCGTAAAAGAGACGCTATTTTCGTTTATGCGATGCTTCTGCTTCCGCTGATCCAGTTTGCGATCTTCTATATCGGGGTCAACATCAACTCGATCCTGATGACCTTTCAGCGTTACACCGACAAGGGGTACGAGTGGGCGGGCTTTTACAATTTCAGGTTCGTCTGGGAAGATTTCATCAGTCAGCCGATCTTCGGCGACGTTGTCAAAAACTCTCTGATCTCCTTCTTCGTCGTGCAATTGATGTCTCCGCTGATCCTCTTCGCGACTTATTTCATTTACCGGAAATTCGTCGGCTACCGGTTCTTCAAGATCATGCTCTTCCTCCCGACGATCATTTCGAGCGTCATCACCGTCACGATTTACAAAAAGGTGTGCGAGATCGCGATCCCCGCGATCTGGTCCTCCGTTTTCCACGTGACGATCAGGGGGCTTCTGAGCAATCCGGAAACCCGTTTCGGGGCGATCATGTTCTTTTATCTGTGGCTCAGTTTCGGCAGCCTTATGCTGATGTACCTCGGCGCGATGAACGGCATTTCCGATTCGGTCTCCGAGGCGGCGCGGCTTGACGGCGCGAACAACATTCAGGAGTTTTTCTATATCGTTTTTCCGATGATCTATCCCACGTTTTCCACGTTGTTTTATACGTCGGTCGCAACGATATTCACGAATCAGATCAACCTGTACTCGATGTGGGGCGCGTCCGCTCCATCGTCCACGTGGACGTTCGGGTACTATCTGTACAAAGAAGTTTCGATGGCGGCGGAAGTCCGTTATCCGAGCCTTGCCGCGCTCGGCATCATGATGACGTTCGTGGCGGCGCCGCTCACGTTCTTCTTCAAATGGCTGTTAAGGCGCGTAGGGCCGAAGGTGGACTGATATGGAAAAGCAAGAGAGAAAATCGGGCGTATCGCCCTTTGCGATCATAGTATTCGTTCTGCTTATCGTCTATACGGCTTCTTTCCTTCTTCCCATGATCTGGGGCGTGAACCTTTCGCTGAAAACGGATAACAATGCGGAACTTCATCCGTTCGGGATAAATTTCCCGCTCATGTTTAAAAACTACGGAACGGTTTTCAAGGACTTTAAGGTTTCGGTTTATCCGGCTGGGGCGATCGTTTCGCGTACGTATTACGTGGAAGACATGCTCTGGTTCACGCTGGTGTATGCGGTCGCGTGTTCTTTCGTAAACATCGCCGTTACCTGCCTCGTCGCGTACGTCACGGCGCGGTTCGACTTCCGGATCTGCCGCATTATCGACGGCGTGGTCATCGTCGCCATGATCCTTCCCATCGTCGGTTCCATGCCGAGCGAACTGCGCATCATGCGCGCTCTCGGCTTGTACGATTCGTTATGGGGCATGATGATCATGAAAGCGAATTTCGTCGGCGGAACCACCTTCCTTATTTTCAACGTCGCGTTCAGAGGTTTCCCGAAAGATTTCGAAGAAGCGGCGCAGATCGACGGCGCGAGCAACTTTACCGTCATGATGACGATCATGATGCCGATGATCAGAACGACGTTCTCCACCATGTGGCTTCTTTCCTTCATCGGTTTCTGGAACGACTATCAGACCCCGCTTCTGTATTTCCCCTCCAAACCGACCCTTTCCTACGGGTTGTATCAGTTCACTACGGATACCACGAGCGGCGCGGGAACGAGTACCCCTCTCGCTCTTGCGACCTGTTTTCTTCTGATGATCCCTATTCTCGCGGTGTTCCTGTTCACGTCGGAAAAGCTGATCGGGAACGTTTCCGTAGGCGGGCTGAAAGAGTAACCGAACAATAAAAATATCGACAAGGAGATATATCCGATATGAAAAAAATGATGAGAGTATTATCCGCGATCGTCGCGGCGGTCATGATGACCGCGTTTGCGGCATGCGGGACCGGCCCTTCCGGCGAATCGACGAAAAACGAACCCTCGCATACGGAAGAAGACGCTTCGTTGCAGAGATATTTCGCCCCCGTGGTTAAAGTATCCAAAGTCGGTCTCGCGACCTGGACGGATCTTGACGGGGCGGAACGATTCGTTTACCGTATCAACGGCGGCGAGGAGAAGGAAACGACGGAAAGATCGGTACAGCTCGAGCTGAACGACAAGATCGTCGTGAAGTGTAAAGGCAACGGAACGACCCGCAGAAGCAGCCGCTGGTCGGAAACGGCGCAGTACGTTCCGGCGCACAGCTATGCGCTCGATAACAGCGGCGGCGCGAACAACACGGTCAACGTGTACAAGACGGACGGAACCGTCGTTCTCGATACGATCAACGGATCGAAAGCATACGGCGATATCATTACCGCGGGCGAGGAATACGTTTTCGAATTCGACATCACCGTAGGTCCTTACCACAACGCGCTTATGATCGCGGGCGTGGAAGACGCCGTGATCTCCGATCTTACCTGGTCGGACAGAATGTACGGCGAACGCGACGGGGAAAAAGCGGATACGACCGATCGGTTCCACGAAGTTCTCTATAACACGTCTTACAGAATGTATCCCGACTATGCGACCATTCACAGAGAGGACTGGTCTTACAGCGGTTCTTATTTCCCGGACGCAAACGGCGTGGGAATGTCCACTTACGGCTGGAATATAAAGAGCACTCCCGCCGCCAATACCGACGGCGTGTACGACACGGCTGCGGAAGGTTTCTGGACGGAAGCGCCCAACCTTTGCTCCACGATCTACGGCGCTCATTTCCTGAGCACGAAGAAACAGACCAAAGAGAGAATGGAATCGGGCTATAAATACGTCCGCTTCAAGATCAGATACAACAGCGTGCACGTGCACGGCGCATCCTGCGTGGAAGGCGTGGAAGAATACGGTACCACGCTCGGCAGAGAAGAGTTCAACTTCTTTGCTCTCGTTCACCAGCAGGAAAAATACCTTTTCTTCAACAGCGATAACGTGACCGAACGCGAACCCCGCAGCGACGCCTACGTGACGGACGACAACGGCAAAGCCGCGTCCGACGTGACTGTATACGACGCCGAAACGGGCGCGAAGGTCATTGCGAACGGCGAACACGCAAATTACCTTGTCGCAAACAAGAAATATATCCTCGAGATCGACGCGGAAGGCAGTTTGAACGGCAGCGTCGCTCTGACGGGTATCGAAAACGCCCTTCTTTCCGGCGCGACCTGGTCGGATAAAACGTATGAGAACAAGAACGGCGAATCTGCCGTGGCGGATACTCTCCGCGTTCTCGAAATGGACGTGGAAGGTCACCATCTCGAATCGCAGCGTCCTCTTTTCCACAGATTGTGGAAAACTTCCGACGGTTACACCGGAAACTACAGAAACGAATGTCGGGTGAATTCCGACGGCGAGATCGATACGACGGATCCTTCCAACAGATCGTCGGAAAACAACCGTTGCATGGAATTTGCGAGAAAGATCTGGCTTGCCAGCGCGAAGACGAGCAAACAGGCGGGCAGAAAGTACTTCAGAGTGACGATCGAATGGCGTTCTTTCGATAAGATCGCGATCGGGCACGTTGTAGAGGATAAAAACGACGAAAACTACGGTAAACTTGCCGGGGTCAACTTCAACGCCTTCGTTTACAGTCCTGCGGGTGGCAGATATCTCTATCTTGCATAACGAAAAGGCGGGAAAACGATGAGAAAAACTTTAATTGCGGTATTATCCGGCATCTGCATCGCCGCCGCATCTTTTTCTCTTGCGGCGTGCGGCGATCGGCAGTCGTCTTCCGCGCCCGGAAGCGATGCGGGGCACACGCACGAATACGTGCTGAAAAGCGAGACCCCGGCGACCTGTACGGAATACGGGGTGAAGGAATACGTATGCTCGCGGGAAGGGTGCGGGGAAACGAAAGAAGAGTTTTCCGATCCGATCGGGCACAAGGTAAGACTGGGCGAGTGCGTTCACGAAGGATGTACCCTCACGGTCCCGACCGACTTTCTGGTGGAAGTTCCCGCCGATCGCGACGCGGTCGTTCTTCAGCTGACCGATCCGCAGGTCATCGATTCGGCTCAGCGCCGCACGCCGGACAGGATCGGGCAGACCCATATCGATTTTTATAAACTCGAAAATCGAAACAGCATCTGTTACGACTATTTTACCGAAACGATCAACGAAGTAAAACCCGATCTTATCATCATCACGGGCGATCTCGTTTACGGCGAGTTTGACGACAACGGATCCGTGTTTTCCGATTTCGTCGATTTTATGGATGGATTCGGCATTCCGTGGGCACCCGTGTTCGGTAACCACGAAAATGAGGCGAACGTCGGCGCGGACTGGCAGTGCAAACAGCTCGAAAACGCCGAAAACTGCCTGTTTGTTCAGCGGAAACTTACCGGGAACGGCAATTATACCGTCGGTATCATGAGAAACGGCGAGATCGAGCGCGTGTTCTTCATGCTTGACAGCAACGGTTGCGGCGGGGCTTCGGCGAAGTCTCTTTCCAACGGACATACCGTCACGAGCCGCGGATTCGGCGCCGATCAGATCGATTGGTATACCGAACAGGCAAAGCTCATCCGCGGCGAATATCCCGAAGTGAGGTATTCTTTCGCCTTTCACATTCAGCCGTACGTATTTGTCGAAGCGATGAAGCGGTACGGTTACGACGGAACGAAAACCCCGGTAAACATCTTTACGGCGAAAAATCGTCTGGATACCGATTTCGGATACGTTGCCTGGGGCGTGGAGCGTTGGGACGTCGATAAAAAAGTGTTCAACGGTCTGAAGGCGCTCGGGTGCGATTCTATCTTCGTCGGACACGAACATCGTATCAACGCGAGCCTCGTTTACGAAGGCGTAAGGCTCCAGTACGGGCAGAAATCAAGCGAATACGACAGTCATATGCGCGTGGACGTGAATACCGGAAAGATCGTTGCGGATTATCCCAATAACGACGGACTTCTGCCGATCATAGGCGGAACGGTCATTCCCCTTTCGGAAGAAACGGGCAGGGTGAAGCAAACTTATATCTATCTGTGCAAAGATGCCGGCGGAGATTATTTCTCCAAGTATAACGATCCGTGCGTCGTGACGAAAAAATGATGAAATACAGCCGGGTAAAACCGGCGGAAAATATATGGAGGCAAATATGAAAACAAGCATCAGAAAATGGTTTTCGGTCATAGCGATCGTACTTTCGCTCTGTTTTGCTTTTTCGGCTACGGGCTGTCTGGACAAACCGGACAGCGCCGGCGGAGAGAGCGAATCGACGTCCGAAAGTACCGGAACGGAAACGACGATCTCTTTTTCGTGCGGGGAAACTCTTACGATGGACGAATGGACCACGCAGCGGCTTACGGTGTCGGCGTCCGATAAATCGGCGGTCACGCTGAAGGCGGACGACGCGTCTATGCTGTATCTTCGCGGAAGCAACGTCACCGCGCTGAAAGCGGGCAGCACGACGATCACCGCGACTGCGGGCAAGAAAAAGGACGTTACCGCGAAACTGAACGTAACGATCAACGCGAAAGCGGAGAATCGCCCCGTTCTTTCTCTTCTCGGCAGCGGGGAGATCGCGATCGGTAAAACCGAGCAGTACGGCGCAAGCCTTTCCGGTGTGGAAGCGGGCGATTACGTCGTGACCTATGCGACCGAGAATCCCGCCGTCGCTACCGTAGACGCGGAAGGAAAAGTCACCGCGGTTACGGCAGGCAAAACGAAACTTACCGCCGCCACGACTTATCGTTCGGTGCAGTTCAAAGCCGAAAAGGACATCGTGGTTTCTCAGATGGTCAAAGTGGTATTCGCGGAAAACAAGGAAGAAGCGAAACTTGCCGTTTCGGAGATCAGGGAAGATCTTACCGGCGAGTATGAAGTGGAGATCAACGGCAAGAAATATACTGCGGACGGCGACGGTTACGTCACGCTCGCGAAAGCCGATTTCGATCTTACCTCGGGCAATACGTTCGAAGGAAAGATCACCGCAGGCGCGAACGTATATGAATTCAAACTTGTGGTTTACGCCATTGCCGCTCCTGCGGTTTATCAGGACGGCGTTGCGCTGAAACCGGATGAAAACGGCGGAATTTCCGTCGACAAGAGCAAACCCGCCGATGAAAACGGACTTCGCTGGATCACGTTCGACGATGCGAACACGATGCTCGATGCGGGTTACGAGATCCTTAAGATCAAAGTAAAATTCAACGCGTTCTGCAATGTAAACGCAGGAGTCGTCGATTCCACGATCGCGGCATATCACTACAACTTCGGCTACAAATACGTCGAATACACCGACAATCCGGAAACGGGAGACCTCGTGTGGCTCTTCTGGGATAACGATTATCAGGGAAAAGCGTACGGCGGCGCGATGAAGCCCGCTTATCATGCTCCTTACGGATACGGCTATCTCAAGATCCTCGACGCAAGCGGCAATCTCCTTCTCGATTACTATCAGAAACAGTTCACGGACGCTACCGGCACGCACGGCAACTGGTCCGATTATATCACCCCCTTACAGACGGGCGTCGAATATACCTTCCTTCTCGACGTGAGCAAAACGCACGACATCTCTTTCAGCGGTCTCGACGACGCGGTGATCACCGGCATCGAATGGACGAAAAAGGTAGAGACGAGCATTTCCTTCGAAAGCGAAACGCTTGCGATCGACGAATGGGAAGAAGCGACCGTCCGCGCGACCGTGAACGACGGTTCTGCCGTCGAATACGCGGTGAGCGATCCTTCCGTTCTCTATATTTCCGGAAATAAGATCGTAGGTCTGAAAGCGGGTACGGCGAAAGTGACCGCGACCGCAAACGGCGTGAAAGCAGAACTTACCGTAACCGTAAACGCAAACGAAGCGAATCGCCCCGCGATCGACGTTTCCGACGTCGAACTGACGGAAGGCGAAAGCGTCAATCTCTCCGCGACCGTTACCGCCGGCGGAAAAGAACTTACCGCCGATCTCTGCACGATCGCTTATACCACGGAATACACCGATGATATCTCGGTCTCCGGCAACGTGCTTAACGCCCTTAAGGCGGGCAATGCCGAAGTGCTCGTTACCGTAACCTACTGCGGAAAAACCTTTACCGCAAAGATTGCCGTTACGGTGAAAGCGGCGGAAAAACCCGTCGATAACAGCAAGGGCAAACTCTATCAGAACGGGGTCGAGATCGCCGCGGCGGAAGACGGATCTTTCACGCCGGACGCTGCCGCGGAAGTGAAAACGCTTACCTTCGATCCCTATGCCGCCAAGAATGCTTTCGGCATGAGAAGGATTCGTTTCACCGTTAAATTCAAGAGTTTTGCGGCGAACGTTTTACAAAACGGTTATGAATTCGGGTATACTTACGGCGACGTCAGCGTTCTTTTCGATAACGATTACTCTCAGGGTATGTACGCCGGTGCGTTCAAAGGGAGCGACGGTTCCCCCGTGCAGTTCGGCTATGTGAGCATCTATACCGCCGACGGCAAGAAATATTTCGAACATTACACCTGCGAGAACTGGTCGTCTTCCGGATTCGGTTACGTGCCCGCGCTTGCTCCCGATACCGAATATACCTTCGATATCGATATCGAAAAGACGGGCGATATCACCCTTTACGGGTTTGAAAACGCCGTATTCACCAAAATCGAATGGGTGGATTACAACAACGTGACGATCGCCTTCGGTCAGGAAAAAGCGGAAGCGGACGAATGGGAATGGTTCGATTTCTCCGCCACGACGAGCGACGCTCTGGCAACGCTTACTTTCTCTTCCGATAACGAGGAAGTCCTTTACGTGAAGGGCAACAAGGCGATCGGTCTGAAAGCGGGCACGGCGAACGTCGTTGCGAAAAACTCCGCTGGGAAATCGGTGTCTCTTCCCGTTACGATCGCGGAAAACGCCGCAAATCGCCCCGTGTTCGCCGCAACGGCGGATGCAACCGTGGAAGTGCTCGGTTCCGTCAAATTGAATGTGACGCTGAAATCGGGTGAAACGGTCATTTCTTCCGACGATTACGAACTGAATGCAACGCCTTCGACGGACTGCGTGAAATTCGAAAACGGCGTGCTTGTCGGCGTGAAAGCGGGTAGTGCGAAAGTGATCGTGAGAGCGATTTACTGCGGCGCGGAATTTACCGACGAGATCGATATCACCGTGACGGAAGTTGCCGATCCTTCGGTCGGAAAGCTCTATCAGAACGGCGTCGAACTCAAAGCGGATGCGAACGGCAAGTATAAAGTGGATACTACCGTTGCCGGCGACGCGAACGGGCTTCACTGGCTCACCGTGGACAGCGCGAAAACTTCGGTTTATACCTATCTTCGTTTCACCGTGAAGTTCGATTCTTTCGTAAGCTACAAAAAGATGACGACCGCTCAGTATAACTATAACTTCGGTTATAACTACGGTTCGGCTACCGTGTTCTATGATAACATGTATGCGAGCGGCGGCTTCGGCGGCGCGCTGGATGCAGGCGGGAATGCGCAGAACGAGAAATACTACTGGAACGTTTACACCGCTTCGGACAACGTGAAAGTTCTGGACGTAATGGATAAAACGGGCTGGTCTCCCTATTACACGTTGCAGACGGGCGTAGAATACGTGTTCGAATTCAACGTGAAGGCGATGGGCGAAAGCTTCACCATGGCAGGTTTCGAAACCGCGACCATCTCGAACGTTACCTGGGTGGAAGCGATGCTCGGCTGAGCCTTCCGGCTGCCATGCCGGGCAAGGTTCGCGGCATAGCGAAGAATTTCCGGAGGATCCGGAAACATTGAAATAACAACCGGTTTTTGCCTTTCCCGTAAAATGCGGGAAAGGCAAAAAAGATTCTACGGCAAATATTGCGGTATATATGCCTTGTCGTTCCGGTTCTGCCCGCTGTTCGGGCGATGAAGAATCTCAGGGCATATAAGAAAGATAAAAAAACAAAGCAGGGACATTATGATTACTTTTGCGGTTCTGGGGCTCGGCAACAGAGGTTCCGTTTATTCCGACAATATCGTAAAACACAACAATGCGAAAATCGTTTCCGTATGCGACGTTTCCCCCGCAAGCCTGAATCGGGCAAGGGAACTTTACGGCGTGAAAGAAGAAGATCTCTTCGATAACGAAGAGAAGTTTTTCGAAAAAAAGCGTGCCGACGTTCTGATCGTCGCTACTTTAGACGGGCTTCATTGCCGTCAGACGGTAAAGGCGCTTTCCCTCGGGTACGACGTTCTTCTCGAAAAGCCCGTCGCGCCGACCATGGAAGAATGTAACGAGATCTACGCCGCGGCGCAGAAATACGGAAGAGACGTCGTGGTGTGCCATAACCTTCGTTACACGCCTTTTTATCAGAAGATGAAAACGCTGATCGCAAGCGGCGTGATCGGCGAGGTGCTGAGCGTGGAACAAGCCGAAAACGTGGCTTACAGCCATTACATGTGCAGTTTTATCCGCGGTAAATGGCACAGCGCGGAAGAAACGAGCCCGATCATTCTGCAAAAATGCTGTCACGATCTCGATCTGATCTCCTGGTTCGTCGGCAAAAAGGACGAGAGGGAAGAATCTTTCGGCGCGCTTTGCTTTTATACCGGCGAACATAAGCCCGCGGGGGCGGCGGATCGTTGCCTTGACTGCAAAGTGAAAAATTGCCCTTATAACGCTTACGAGTTTTCGGTGAAAGCCCCCGGTACCCTCTGCGTGCCTTACGGGTTCGAGTTTACGCCCGAAAACATAGCGGATTTCCTTCGCCCGTCGGAAAATTTATACGGGCAGTGCGTTTTTGCCTGTCCGAACGACGTTTGCGATCGCCAGTCGGTGAATATCTCTTTCTCGGACGGCGTGACCGCAAATCTTCTGATGCACGGCTTTTCCGTTTACGAAACGTATCGCGTTACCCGCATTTTCGGCTCGAAAGGGGAGCTTTCGGGCAGGCTCGAAGAGGGTACGATCCGCGTCAGGCTGTTCGACGGAACGGATAAAACGATCGACGTGAACGGGGAGATCGAGGATAAAACGAGCCACAGCGGCGGCGATGCGAAACTCGTTGCCGATTATATTTCGTATAAGGAAACGGGCGTTCGCCCCCTCGGCATCAGTAAATTATCCGATTCGCTGCAAAGCCACCGGCTGGCATTTGGCGCGGAAGAAAAACGGCTGTTAAGCCCTCTTCCGTCCGTTGCGGAGAAATCGGACGAAACAGGAAATGCGGAATATACGGGCGTATACGCCGCCGTTTCCGATTTCATGAAAGAGCACGGCGAAAAAGGCGTCCAGGCGGTCGCGATGACGGTGAACTGCCATGCGGGGGATCCGGAGAAGAGGATCGCCGCCGACACGGCGTTCTTGACCTCGCTGATCGGCTCAAAGGTCTGCAAAACCGATAAGATCGCTTCCGATCGGGAATATCCGCACGGATTTCTCGTCCTCTTCTTTGAAAACGGCGGATTGGCAAGGTATTCTTACACCTGTTCTCCTCTTCCCGAAAGAACGGAGATCTCGGCGTTTGCGCCGTCTGCCAACGTGTATGCGGACAGCGAGAAGAAGATCGCCGTTACCAAGATCGGCGAACTTTTCGACGACGATAAAAAAATTACCCTCGGGTAAAATGCGGGGGACGGAAACAGCTTTTTATGTTTGAAAAATCGCAATGGATCTGGGAGAACGAAAATCCTTCTTCCGACGAATACGCAGAATTCGGAGCGACGGTAAGCGGCGGAAAAGGAATTCTGAGGATCGCCGCCGAGACCGATTACGCCGCTTACGTAAACGGAAAACTTGCCGCGTTCGGCTCGTACAAGGGCTTTAAAACGGTCAGATTTTACGACGAGATCCTTCTCGATCCTTTTCTGACGGAAAAAGAAAACGAGATCGATATCGTCGTGTGGTATCAGGGGGTGAACTGTTCTTCTTCGATCGACTGCGGCGCGGGCGTTCTGTTCGAGATCGCCGCGGACGGGAAGATCGTCGGCGCAAGCGGAAAGAATACGCCCTCCCGCATCGACACGCGGTATAAAAACCACTATCGGAAACGCCTTACTCCGCAACTCGGCTTTTCCTTTTTATACGATGCGTCTGCGAATACGGAAAAGTGGGGCGATAGCACGATTATCGCGCAAAACGTCACACTTTTGCCCCGTCCGGTCGAAAAACTTGTCGTTTCCGCTCCGGCGGAGTCGACCCTGATCGGACAGGAGGGCGGCGTGTATCTTTTCGATCTGCATCGGGAGCTTGCGGGGCAGCTTTACCTCGATTTCGTATCGGAAGAAAAGCAGAAACTCACGATCGCTTACGGCGAACATATCGTGACGGGCGGTGTTTCCCGCGTGATCGGCAACCGCGATTTTTCGGTGGAATATATTGCAAAGGAGGGGTGTAACGAATACGTGAACCCCTTCCGGCGGCTCGGACTGAGATATCTCGAAGTGCATGCCGAAAAGCCGATAAAGGTCAATAAAATTACCATCCTGCCTGTTTGTTACCCCTTGAAAAGGCGTGAATTTATCGCGGATACGCCTTTGCACGAAAAAATAACGAACGTCGCCGCGGACACCCTCGCCCTTTGCATGCACGAGCATTACGAAGATTGCGTGTGGCGGGAACAGGCTCTTTATACCTTCGACAGCCGCAACGAAATGCTTTGCGATTATTTCGCTTTCGAAAAAAGTGGTTTCGCCCGTTCCAATCTTCTGCTGATCGATCGCGGGGTACGCAAGGACGGCTTTTTAGAGTTGACTTATCCCGCCGTAGATACCCCCGCCATTCCGCTGTATTCGCTTTGCTTTATCGTGCAGGTTTACGAATACGTGAAGTTCACGGGGGACAGATCTATTCTTCCGATCGTGGAAAACACGCTTTGCGGCATTGTGAACAATTTCAGAAAATTGGCGGATAAACGGCTTATAGCCGATTTTCCGTATCCGTTCTGGAACTTTTACGAGTGGGGAAACGAAAGCGATAACTGCGGCGATCTGTCCGGGACTTCAGGCGTAAAGCGACCGGAGAGATTCTCTCTTATTTTAAACGCCTATTACGTTTATGCCGAAGAGAGATTCGCGTTGTTGTTTCCGGATCGCGCGGTCGATACGGCGGAAATGAGAGAACGGATCGGAAAGGAATTTTATTCGGAAGAAAAGGGATTGTTCCGCGCCTATCGGAACGAAGAGAATTATACGGAATTCGGAAACGCGATGGCTCTTCTGATCGGGCTCGGCAACGAAGAACTTGCGGAAAGGCTCGCAAAAGGGGAAGCCGCGAAAGCGACGCTCGCCGCGGCGGCTTACATGTACGACGCCCTCTTGTCCTTCGGGAAAAAATTCGAGGGATACGTGATCGCCGATATCGATAAAAACTATAAAAAAATGCTCGACGAAGGAGCTACGACTTTCTGGGAAACGATCGAAGGGGTGACCGAAAACGACCTTTCGTGCAGTTTATGCCACGGGTGGAGCGCCCTTCCGATCTATTATTACGCCGTGACCGGCAGAATCAGATACATAAAGGACAAAGCAAAATGAATAAATTTGTAACGAGTTTCTGGAATTACGTTCCCTCCGGAGTGATCGACGCGGAAAAGTGTGTGGACGACTGGGCGGAACTCGGCATGGATCTCCCCATGTCCTGTTCCTGCGAGAAGGACGAAGACTACGATTATATTCTTAAAAATCTCGACGCCGCGGCGAAAAAGGGGATGAAACTCATCATCTGCGACAAGCGCACGCTCTGGTACGAGATCGGTACGATCGGCGAGGAAGAATACCGCCGCCGCGTGAAAGCCGCGGCGGACAAATTTGCGTCGCACCCTGCTTTTTTTGCTTTCCACGTGGGCGACGAACCGGCAAAAGCGCATTGGGCGGACATGCTGAAGGCGGTTAGGATCGTCGGCGAATACGCCCGTCCGTTTATCAATTTCCTTCCCTTTTTCGACGAAGATTTCGAAAAAACGCTCGGTACCAATCATGCCGGCTACGAAAAGATGATCGAGGATGCGGTAAAGGAAACGAAATTGCCTCAGCTTTGCTATGACTGTTATTTTCAGATGTTCGAAAACAATCCGGAAGAGGGCATCGGGCTGTATTTTCATAATCTGAACCGTTATCGCGCCCTTTCCGAAAAAACGGGCGTCGATTTCTGGACGACTCTCCTTTCGGTCGGGCATTGGGCGTTCCGCGTTCCTTCGGAAGACGATATCCGCTGGCAGATCTCCACGGCATGCGCGCACGGCGCGAAAGGAATCTTCTGGTTTTATATTTACGGCAGACTTCTCGAATCGAGTTACCGTCAGTCTCCGTTCGATCAGTATTACAACAAAACGGCTACTTTCGAAAAACTCGCGCGGCAAATGCGTCTTTTCAACGACCATTTTGCCGACAGGCTCAAAAACGCGAAACTTCTCGAAGTATATCACGCCGGCAGGACTTACGGCGGTACGCCGCTTTATACCCCCGGTTGTATCGACGGGCTGTTTTTCAAGCGCGCCTGGGGTATGCCGATGATCGTTTCCCGTTTCGAAGATCCGGACGGAAAGGAATTTTTGTTGTTCGTGAACAATTCTCAGAATAAGATAGAAAGGATCGAGGGCGAATATAAGGGAAGAAAACTGTTCGACTGGTTTGCCCCGGGGCAGATGCTGATCGTGGAGGAAGGAAGGCAACATGGATAAAAGAAGCAAGGAATTATTCGAAAAAGCGGTAGCCGCCGCAGAGGGAAAGGAAAGCGTCGGGCGGATGCCGAGCGGTTGTTTTTTTCTGACTGCGGACGACGTTTTGTGCCGGAAACAGAAAAAGGGCGACGCCCGTTATCCCTATTCGTGCGACGGGCTTACCCTTTGGGCGTACGCCTCGGGCAATGCGAAGATCGAGGAAAGCACGTTCAATATCGTTCTGCCGTTTACGGGCGGAAGAGCTCCCAACCTCTGTTTTTATATCGGGGTGAAAAAGGGGGATAAATTCTTTCCCGTTTCGGTCACCGGTGCGGGGAAATTTCCTTTCGAGGAAAACGTGCTGCGCTTTGCGGTGTTCTCTCCCGACGCGGCGCGGTATTACGTGCAGACGGAAGATCTGATCGCCTGCCTTACGGAAACGGTCAACGATAAAAAACAGGTCGTTTTCTCCCTTTCCGCGGAAAACGTTTCCGGAAAAACGGTTGAAACCTATACTTCGGCGTACTTCGATCTCATGCTTTCGCATGCGCTTACGGAAAACATCGAAACCAAGTGGTACAGAAGATGCCGCTACGGGGAGAATACCTTCGATTTCTCCGTTACGGAATATTTAAACCGCACGTCCTGCTTTGAACACACCGCTTCTATAAAACGAGAAACAGGTGGCTATAAGACGATTAACACCACATCTCGCGCACAATATCAGGGCGGCGAAAACGATTGGCTCGCTTCGTCTTCCGCGCTCGTCGACGGCAAATTCGACGGGGAAGAGAAAACGTATACCGAGTTTACCGACACCGCGATCGCGGGGGATATGATCCCGCTTACCCTCGGGAAAGGCGAAAGTGCGGAAATAAGCTACACGCTTACCGTGAACGGCGGAAAGATAAGCGACAATTATCGCCCCGCCGCGGCAGGCGCGGATATCCCCGCAATTTCCGTCGAAGGAGACTTCGGGAACGTCCCTGCGAAAACGCTTGAATATTTCTTCAGGAACGTGCATCGTCAGAACGAATTCTGCGCCCGCGCCAAGAACTATGCGGGACCGTATATCGGCATCCGCGACATCTTTCAGCAGCTCGAATCGGCTCTTTTGTGGATCCCCGATTACTGTCGGGGAAAAATCGTGGAAGCTCTCGGATACGTCGGCGTGAACGGCAGAGCGCCGAGACAGTATTCTTATCCGGCGGGCAAAGGAGCGGTTCCCCCGATGGATCTGCGCCCGTTTATCGATCAGGGAGTATGGATCATTTCCACCGTGTATACCTATCTTGCGTATACGGGCGATTTTTCGATCCTGGACGAGGTTTGCGGCTATTACGAGTTTAAGGGAAACGAAGTTCTTCTAAACGACGAAAAAGACAGCGTGCTCGATCACCTGGTGAGGATCGCCGGATACCTTTGCGGTAATCTCGACGAAGAGACGGGGTGTCTGCACGCCCTTTACGGCGACTGGAACGACGCTCTCGACGGGCTCTGGAAGACGGATGATCCGGACAAAGAATACGGAACCGGCGTTTCGGTTATGGCAACGCTGCAGTTTTGCCGCAATCTTGCCGAACTTGCCGAAATTTTGCGCAAAAAGGGCAGAGACGGGAAAGCGGAGGAATATCTTCGCCTTCGCGAAAGGATAAAAAAGGGGCTTTTAGAGTATGCCGTCGTGAAAAACGACAAGGGCGAAAGGAAGATCCTGCACGGCTGGGGAGATAAGAGAAGTTATCTCGTCGGAAGTTTTTGCGATAACGACGGACAAAACCGCGACGGACTTACCGCCGATGCGTTCTGGGTGATCTCGGGCGCGCTCGAATGGGATCCGTCTTTGAAAAACGATATTCTCTCCGCCTATAAGCGGCTCGATTCGAAATACGGGCTGAAGACGTTCGAGCCATATTTCGCCCGTACGAACGATAAGGTGGGGCGCATCACACGCCTTCCCGAAGGTACCGCCGAAAACGGCGCGGTCTACATCCATGCGACCCTTTTCGGCATCCGTTCTCTTTTTCTGATGGGAGAAGACGAGCTTGCCTTCCGGCAGATCTATAAGATCCTTCCGCCGGCACATTCGTTTATCACCACAACGCCTTTCGTGATGCCAAATTCGTATATCGAAAACGAGGAAAAGGGGTTTGACGGCGAATCGATGAGCGACTGGTTCACGGGGAGCGGTTGCGTACTTTTAAAAACCGTTTATTTCGACGTGTTCGGCATAAAAGCCGATCTCGACGGACTTACGATCTCTCCCGCCCGCCGCATGCCTTTCGGAAAACTTTCCGTATCGCTTACCGTAAAGGGGGCGAAACTGAACCTGACCCTCGAAAAGGGAGAGGATAAAAAGATCTTCGTGAACGGCAAACCGGTAAGCGGAGATCTGCTTCGGCTCGATAACGGGGATCTTTCGGGCGAGATCACGGTCAGATTTGTTTTATAAAATACAGAATTTTGGTTTATCATGAAAAAAGTTCTGAATAAAAACGTTGCCGTGATCTTTGTCTGCTGGCTCGTTTACACCTGTTCCTATATCGGAAAGTTGGGCTATAACGCGAATATCACGCAAATTGAGACGGCTTTCGGCATTTCGCACGCCGAGAGCGGAAGCGTGGGAACGGCTTTCTTTTTCGCATACGGCGCAGGGCAGGTGATCAACGGGATCTTTTGCAAAAAGTATCATCCCGCCTATGTGATTTTTATCGCCCTGCTCGTTTCGGCGGGGTGTAATTTTGTCGTTCCCTTTCTCACCGATTTTGCATGGCTGAAATATATATGGCTATTGAACGGTGCGGCGCTTTCCTTTCTGTGGTCGTTGCTCGCCCGCTTTCTATCCGAAAATCTGGACGAAAACTATGTGCCGAAAGCGGTCGTCGCGATGGGTACAACGGTTGCGTGCGGAACGTTCGCCGTGTACGGGTTCAGCGCGTTGTTTGTCAAAATGTCCGCGTATAAGTTGATTTTCTTCGTTGCGTCCGTCATTCTGCCGATCGTTGCGGTCGTTTGGCTCATCGGTTGTCTGTCCTTCGGCAAACGGGGAAAACAGACGGAAGAACTTCCTTTAAATAAGGGGTTGCCGCCGGAAGGGAAGCCGGACGGAAAACCGATCGACAGGTCGGTGATCACCGTCATGGTCCTGCTCGGGGTTTTCGCCGTGGCAGTCAATCTCGTGAAGGACGGGATCACGGTATGGGTCCCTACCATGCTGAAAGAGATCTACGTAATGCCCGATCATCTGAGCATCCTTTTAACGCTGTGTCTTCCCCTCGTGGCGATTTTCGGAACCGCCGTGGCGGTGTTTTTAAACCGATATATAAAAAATTTCGTTTCCCTTTGCGGCGTGTTTTTCTGTGCCGTAGTGCTTGCGATCGGAGGGGATCTTCTGTTCGGCGGGATTTCCGCGGCGGTGCTTATCGTCTGCCTTTGCGTTGTGTCTCTGGTGGCGTCCGGGGCAAACAACGTTATCACAAGCATGGCTCCTTTGTCGTATAAAAGCGGAAACGCGGGATTGCTTGCCGGCGTGATGAACGGGTGCAGTTATATCGGCAGCGCCGTCAGTTCCTACGGTCTCGGCGTGATCGCCGATTCGTTCGGTTGGAACGGCGTGTTCGTCTTTCTGATTTCCGTTTCTGCTCTCTGTGCGGTCATTTCACTGTGTTATTCTCTTTTTCACCGCCTGTTTAGCGGGAAATAAGAGGGCATTCGATTTTCTTCGTCAGGCGGCTCTTGCGGTATCGGATTGACAGAGAAAGGGGAACGTGATATAATAGGAATCGGACGGTAGTTTTTCCGGAAAGGGAAGATCCGTTTTTACGGGCAGGTAAGTTATGGTTGAAGTTGTGGCGGCGCTGATTCGCCGTGAAGGAAAGTTTCTGATCTGTCAGAGACCGGAAAATAAGGCGAGAGCTCTTTTGTGGGAGTTTGTCGGCGGAAAGGTGGAACAGGGAGAAACGAAAGAGCGGGCTTTGATCCGCGAATGCAGGGAAGAATTGGGGATCACGGTTGCCGTCGGCGCCGCTTTTGCGGAGGTCGTTCACGAATATCCCGATATCACGGTGCATCTTACGCTTTTTAATGCGACGATTGCGGAGGGAACGCCGATCAGAAAAGAACATAAGGATATCCGTTGGATCGCGCCGTCGGAAATTCCGGATTACGAATTCTGCCCGGCGGATATCGTAATTTTGCAAAAGATCCGGGCGGCGGAATAGAGGACCGGGGTTTTATGTCTGCTCCGGGATCTGACGGAGAACCGTTTTCACCATGCAACCGATTTGTTGCATGGCTTTTCTTTCTGTAAAAAAAAAGACAGTCATAAGACTGTCCTTTCATGGAGCGGGAAACGAGATTCGAACTCGCGACGTTCACCTTGGCAAGGTGACGCTCTACCACTGAGCCATTCCCGCATGGTTGTTTTTGCGAAAAGCAAAAACAAGTTTTTCGAAATTGCTTATATACTATATCAGATTTTATCAATATTTGCAAGCATTTTAATGTACTTTTCCGGATTTTTTTGTCTTTCTTTTCAGATGAGATAAAGAAAAACCGCGCGATAACGGAAATCGTCGGAAGCCCTTGGCTCCCGAGGTTACCATATCCGCGCGGTTTTGTCAACGTGGGGAAATTCTGTGAATTTAAGGTCCCGGTTTTCCGCCGGTCAGAACGGGATCGAATCTTCCTCTTCGGCGGGGGTTTCTTTTTCCGCTTTTCCGTCAAACAGAAGTTTAACTGCCTGATAGATGTGTTTTACGGGGATCAGTTCGATTTTTCCGCGGAATTTCGCAAGGGCAGGCATGTTGCGTTCCGGCAGGATCACCTTGTCAAAGCCCATGCGGATGCACTCCGCCACGCGTTTTTCCGCCTGCATAACGGGGCGGATCTCTCCCGTAAGTCCGATTTCGCCGAACGCGCCGATCGTTTTGTCTGCGGCAACGTTGCGGAAAGAACTTGCGAGGGCAAGCGCGACGGCAAGGTCGGACGCGGGTTCCGTCAGTTTGATCCCGCCCATTGCCGTGATATAAACGTCGAGGGTGTAAAAGGGCATATAAGCGCGTTTTTCAAGTACGGCAAGAAGGAGAGAGACGCGGTTGTAATCGATTCCGAGAGGCATTCTTCTCGGCATGCCGAAAACCGTTTTGGAAAGAAGGGTCTGTATTTCCACAAGCATGCAACGGTTGCCCGAGACGGACGGGGTAACGATGCTCCCCGGCTCTTTTCCGCGTTCTTCGGAAATGAAAATGCCGTTGTAATCTTTCACGCCGAAAACGCCGTCTTCCCGCATTTCGAAAACGCCGACTTCCTGTGCGGAACCGAAACGGTTTTTTACCGCCCGCAAAAGTTTATAATTGTCCTGCGGTTGCCCTTCGAAATAGAGTACGGTATCCATGATATGCTCTAAGATCTTCGGTCCGGCAATCGCGCCTTCTTTCGTAACGTGCCCTACGATAAATACCGTGATCCGTTTCGATTTCGCAAGGCGCATCAGCCGCGCCGCACATTCTTTGATCTGCCCGACGCTGCCCGAAGAACTGTTCATCTCCTCTAAATATACCGCCTGGATCGAATCGACGATCAGAAATTCATAGCCTTCGGCGGCGTCGATGATATTGTTCAGGCAGGTTTCGTTCATCAGCATCAGATCGCCCGCGTTTACGTTCAGGCGGTTGCAGCGCATTTTTACCTGCGAGCAGCTTTCCTCCGCCGATGCGTAAAGGACTTTATGTTTCGAGGAAAGCGCGCATGCGACCTGCGTCATCAGCGTGGATTTACCGATACCCGGGTCGCCTCCGATCAGAACGAGGGAAGCGGGAACGATGCCGCCCCCGAGTACGGAATCGAGTTCGGGGATCCCGGATGAGATCCTTGTCAGGTTTTCGTGCGAAATCTCCGCAAGCCTTACGGGGGCGCGGTAAGAAGATTTTACGGGAGAAGATTGCGTGCCTGCCGCCGTTTCGGTGATCTCCTCTACGATCGTTCCGAATTTCCCGCAGGACGGGCAACGCCCCATCCAGCCCGGACTGATCGCTCCGCAATCGGTGCAGACGTATCTCGAAGTCGTTTTGCTTTTTGCCATGGTCAGTTGCTCTCCTTGTCTCTTTCCGATCCGGTCGGCAAAACCGAGGTTCCGATTTTTTCAACCAGACAATAGGACTGTACGGCTATGCCTTCTTCTCTTCCGACAAGCCCGATCCCTTCCGTCGTGGTGCAGGTGATCCCTACCTTTTCCTGCGGCAAGCCGAGTATTTTTGCAAGGTTTGCACGGATCGTTTCTACGTAAGGAGATAATTTCGGTTTTTGTGCCAGGATGACGGATGATACGTTAATCGGCTTATAGCCGTGTTTTTTTAACAGGTTTAAAACTTTTTCAAGCAAAAGAATGCTGGAAATACCTTCGTATGCGGGATCGGTGTCGGGAAAGTGGCAGCCGATGTCCCGTAAGGAAGCAGAGGATAAAAGGGCGTCCATGATTGCGTGGGTCAGAACGTCGGCGTCACTGTGACCGAGCAGACCCTTCGTGTGCGGGATCTCGATTCCGCCGAGAATCAGCTTGCGGTTTTCCACAAGTTTGTGGAGGTCGAATCCCGTTCCGCAGGAAATACCGCCGGACAGAAAAAAGTCCTCCCGATAAGTCAGTTTCCTGTTTTCGAACGCCCCGGGAACAGCTGCGCATTTCCCGACGTAACGGGAAAACAAACCCGATTCGTCGGTAAACACGTCGGTTTCTTTTTTAAGGGAAAAGGCTTTTCGGATCAGATCGGTGCGAAAAGCCTGCGGGGTCTGGATCAACGCGCGGTTCTCCCTCGTTGCGGAAAGAATGAATCCGTTTCCGAGATCCGCCACGGTATCCGTCGGGGGAACAACGGCGATCCCGCTCCCCGTTTTTTCCGCCGATCCGATCGCTCGCACGATCACTTCCGGCGGAACGAAAGGGCGTGCGCCGTCATGGATCGCCACGATCTCGCCCGTCACTTTTTCAAGTCCGTTTTTTACCGAATCGCTTCTCGTTTTGCCGCCGCGCGCAAATTTGGCGCAAATGCCGAGCCCTTCGCATTTTTTGCGAAAAACGGGCTCGTCTTCTCCGGTACAGACGATCACGTACTCGAAGTCGATTTTCGTATCGATAAATCGGGAAAGGCAGGTTTCGAAAGGGGTCGTTCCGCCGAAATCAAACAGCAGTTTGTTGTATCCAAGCCCCGCGCGCTCGCCTTTTCCTCCGCACACGATCAATGCGGAATATTTTTTATTTTGCTCCATAAATTATCCTATAAGTCGTTAAAACGATTATTCGATCACTTCGTAAAGGGAAGAAGCCTCGTCTTTTTTTACCGTTTCCTTTAAATTCAATACGCGGAATTTCAGCTTGCTTTCGCCGAAAGCGATTTCCACAACGTCTCCGATTTTTAGATTGTAAGCGGGTTTTACGTCTTTGCCGTTTACTTCCACGCGCCCGCCGGAGCAAGCCTCGTTCGCAACGGAGCGTCTTTTCAAGATGCGCGATACCTTCAGAAATTTGTCGATTCTCATAAAATACCTTATAATATATAAATTTTTCTTTGTTTTTCTTAAAAAGCCCGCGAGAATTGTTGACAAGAAAAAAAATTTGCATTATAATTTTATAATGCTATAATTCCCATAATAGTGTCTTTATGCTCTTTTTTCGGAAAAACGAACGTTTAAAATGCCTGAAACAGGGGTTTTTGCGACCCTGGAACTTATTATACACCCAAAAGCGAACAAAAGCAAGGTATTTTTCGGAAAATCTTTCGGGAAAATAAAAAACGTTTTGCGGGCGGAAAGAAATACGGATGGGAAAGAAAGTGCTTTTAACGGACGAACAATGCGAAAAACTGAATCATTGCTTTTGTAAAGCGGTGGCGGACGGGCTCGGCTGGAAAGAGATCGACGAAACTCTGACGGAAGAGCAGAGAGAATTGTTCCACGCGCTTGCGGACAGCGAGATCCCGAACGAAGAATTTCTGCCGTTTTTTGCCGACAGTCGGAAACAAAGGACAAAGGAGATCGATTATTCCGCGAAAATCGGATGGGAAAGCGGAATTTACGTTTTGTGCTTGCGCGGGCTTCCCCGTATCGAAAGCGTGAAATACGACTTTATGGTCTGGTGGCAGGATGCCAATACGGAAGGTTTCCTTCTTGTCAGAAAGTTTGTGATCGATCACGGGTGCGATTTCCGGAAAGAGATGAAAAGAGCTCTTTGCGAGGCGATTGCGGCGCGTGACGAAATGTGGGTGTTGTTTTTACTTCAGGATTTTCCCCTGATCGTAAAGATGACTGCCGCACAAAAGAAAATGATCGGAAGTATAATTCTGACGGACGGAAGCGTTTTCCCGATGATTATGCGGAATTTTACCGGGATCATAAAGATCTGCGATGCGGAAGAGAAAGAAAGTTATCTTCGCGGGGTTCTGGAAGAAATAAGAAAGAATGCCGTAAAAAGTGCCGGTAAGCGTTTTTTAGCGGCGATCGAGGCGAACGATGAGGTTTCGCTGGTACAGAGTACGGAAATATGGAAACAACTCGGCGTTTATTTCCCGGAGAAGATCAGAACGGAAATAAACGGGGCATGGGAAGATCATATGAAAAGGCGAATCTGTATTTACGACGTTATAGCCATGCATTTGCCGCTTTTTATGAAACTATGCGGCACGGAAGACAGAACGGAAGAGTTTGAGAAAAGGCTGATTGCAAGAAAAGAGGAAAAAGCAGAACGGGTGCGGGAATTACTTCTCCGCGCCGTCGATCGGAAAGATGACGAACTTGCCGGTTTCCTGATAGACTATGTCTGGTTCGATTGCGTTACGGATCGTATTCGTTCGGCGGAAATCGACGTTCTGAAAACATGTTATCTAAAGGAAGGGGAATCCGTTACGGAAGCAATCGGAAAGATCGGTCGGTTTTGCGGCAATTACGAAAAGAAACCGAACGACAAGGAAGAGATATGACAACAGCTTAATTAAATGCCTTGAGATTCTTCATCGGCAGGGCAAGGGGCAGGATCGGAATGACAAGGCATGATCCCGCACGGGGTATGATTCGAGATCCTTCGCGGGCAGGGCAAGAAAGCGGGATCAAAACGGCAAGGCGTATATAAAAACCGCATATAAAAAACAAGGCATTATAAAGAAAATACAACAAAAACGGACGGGCGGGTTTCGCTTTGGTCCGAGAACATAGAAAAACAGAAATCAGTAATCATTTTTTAAAGATAAAGGAGTGTTTTGAATGACGCGCAATTTACCGTTAGTTAAATTCGGCAACGTCGAAAGAAGAACCTTTTCCAAGATCAGAGAGGTGCAACCGATCCCTTACCTGATCGAGATCCAGAGGGATTCTTACGCGAGTTTCATCGAAGAGGGTATCAGCGAAGTATTCGAGGACTTTTCCCCTATAACGGACTATTCCGACCGTTTCGAACTGTACTTCCTCGACCACTCGCTTTCGGACAAGTCGAAATACGGCGAAAAGGAGTGCAGAGACAGAGACGCGACTTACGCCGTGCCGCTGAAGGTAAAAGTAAGGCTCGTTAACAAGGTGACGGGAGAGATTATCGATCAGGAAGTGTTCATGGGCGAACTGCCCAAGATGACCGATAACGGTTCTTTCATCATCAACGGCGCGGAGAGAGTTATCGTTTCGCAGCTCGTCCGTTCGCCGGGCGTGTATAACGGGTTCGAATACGGCAAGACGGGTAAAAAGATCTATAATACGACGGTTATTCCCAACCGCGGCGCCTGGCTCGAGTTCGAAGAGGACACCGACGGCGTGCTTTGGGTAAAGGTAGACAGAACGAGAAAACTGACGGCTACCGTCCTTTTGCGTGCGCTCGGTTTCGGATCGGACGAATCGCTGAAGGAACTTTTCGACAACGATCCCATGCTCGTCACCACGGCGGATAAGGACGTTGCCAAGACGGAAGCGGAAGGTCTTTTCGAACTGTACAGAAGACTGCGCCCGGGCGAAGTCCCGACCGACGACGCCGTCCGTCAGCATCTGAGAAACCTTTTCTTCGACCCGAGAAGATACGATTGCGCGAAAGTAGGCAGATATAAATTCAACAAACGCCTGAACATGGGCGTAAGGCTCGTCGGCTGCACCGCTTACGAAGACATCGTGAACGAAGACGGCGAGTTGCTCGTGAAGAAGGGAGACGTGATCACGCACGAACAGGCGAAGCTCGTTCAGAACAGCGGTATCAACGAAGTTTACGTTTCCGTCGACGGACAGAAACATAAGATGATCGCCAACGGCGCCGTCGATTTCGAGGCGGTCGCGGGGTGCTCGTATCGTCCGTTCGGTCTGATCGAAACGATCTATTATCCCAACTTCGTGTTTGCGAGAGAGCTTGCCGAAGCGGTGAAGTCTTCCTCGGTGGAAGACGTTGCGGAAACTTATCGCGACCGCATTAACGACATTTTCTATTTCGCCGATCCAGTCGTTTCCGAAGAAGAACTGAAACCGGAAGAGAAGAAGAATATCGAAAAGCACACCGAAACGCGCAGAAGATTCGTGTTCGCGTGCCGTTCTTTCTTCGATATCCTCGAAGGCGGCGTTCCCGAAAAACTTTCTTCCGAACAGAAGAAGAATATCAAACCCCTTATCGATAAATTAAACCATAAACATATTACGACCGACGATATCATCGCGACCGTTTCCATGATTTTCGATCTGAACTTCGGTATCGGCTCCGTGGACAACATCGACCACCTCGGCAACCGCCGCGTGCGCTCGGTCGGCGAACTTTTGCAGAATCAGTTCCGTATCGGTATCGCGAGACTGGAAAGGGTTATCAAGGAGAGAATGTCCACGCAGGATCCGAAAGAGGTTTCCCCGCAGGGACTGATCAACGTTCGCCCCGTTTCCAGTGCGATCAAGGAATTCTTCGGATCCTCTCAGCTGTCTCAGTTCATGGATCAGACGAATCCCATCGCGGAGCTTACGCATAAAAGAAAACTTTCCGCCCTCGGCCCCGGCGGTCTGAACAGAGAAAGAGCGACTTTCGAAGTCCGAGACGTTCACTACACCCACTACGGCAGAATGTGCCCCATCGAAACGCCGGAAGGTCAGAACATCGGTCTTATCACCTCTCTTTCCGTTTTCGCGAAAGTCAACGAATACGGCTTTATCGAATCGGCTTACAGAAGAGTGGATAAAGAAAAAGGCGTTGTGACGGATATCGTGGATTACCTTACCGCCGACGAAGAAGACGCTTTCGTCGTCGCGCAGGCGAACGAACCCCTCGACGAAGAAGGGCATTTCCTTCATGCCCGCGTTTCCTGCAGAAGAAGGGACGAGATCACCGAACTTCCCCGCGAAGAGATCGATTATATGGACGTTTCGCCCAAGCAGCTCGTATCGGTCGCTACCGCGCTGATCCCCTTCCTTGAAAACTGCGATACGAACCGTGCTCTGATGGGCTCCAACATGCAACGTCAGGCGGTTCCTCTGTTAAAACCCGAAACCCCGATCGTCGGAACGGGTATCGAAGCGAAGATCGCTTACGACTCCGGCGTTATGGTGCTTGCGAAGGAAAACGGAACGGTAAAAGCCGTTTCGGGCGCATCCATCACCGTGACGGAAGACGACGGTACTTCCGCCGGACACGACAGAGTTTATACGTTAAAGAAATTCGAACGTTCCAACCAGGGAACGTGTCTGAACCAGAAACCCATCGTCAGAACGGGCGACAAGGTGTATAAGGGAATGATCCTTGCGGACGGCCCCGCTACCTGCGACGGCGAACTCGCCCTCGGCAGAAACATCCTGATCGGATTCATGACGTGGGAAGGTTATAACTACGAAGACGCTATCCTTCTTTCCGAAAAACTCGTGCAGAACGACGTGTTCACTTCGATCCATATCGAGGAACACGAGATCGAATGCCGCGAGACGAAACTCGGCGAAGAAGAGATCACGAGAGATATTCCGAACATCGGCGACGACGCCTTAAAAGACCTTGACGAAGAAGGTATCATTCGCGTCGGCGCGGAAGTGACGAGCGGCGACATCCTTGTCGGTAAAGTGACCCCGAAGGGCGAAACGGAACTGACGCCGGAAGAAAGACTGCTTCGCGCGATCTTCGGCGAAAAGGCGAGAGAAGTGAGAGATACCTCTCTCCGCGTGCCTCACGGCGAAGGCGGTATCGTCGTCGACGTGAAGATCTTCACGAGAGAAAACAAAGACGAACTTTCTCCTGGCGTAAACAAACTCGTGAGAGTATATATCGCGCAGAAGAGAAAGATCTCCGTCGGCGATAAGATGGCGGGACGTTACGGTAACAAGGGCGTTATTTCGAGGATCCTTCCCGAAGCCGACATGCCTTTCCTGGCGGACGGCACGCCGTTGCAGATCGTTCTGAACCCCCTGGGCGTTCCTTCCCGAATGAACATCGGACAGGTGCTCGAAGTGCACCTTTCCCTCGTGTGCAAACAGCTCGGATGGAAGATCGCGACCCCCGTATTCGACGGTGCGTCCGAAAACGACATCAGAGAGCTTCTCAAAGAAAATCATTTCGTCAATCCGTACGGCGAAGTCGACGGAAAGATCCAGCTTTACGACGGCAGAACGGGCGAACCTTTCGAACACAGAGTTACCGTCGGTTACATGTACATGATCAAGCTGCATCACCTTGTCGACGATAAGATCCACGCGCGTTCGGTCGGCCCGTACTCCCTCGTTACGCAGCAGCCTCTCGGCGGTAAAGCCCAGTTCGGCGGTCAGCGTTTCGGCGAAATGGAAGTCTGGGCGCTCGAAGCGTACGGTGCGTCTCATATCCTGCAGGAGATCCTGACCGTCAAGTCGGACGACGTTGTGGGAAGAGTCAAGACGTACGAATCCATCGTAAAAGGTAACGACATTTCGGAGCCGGGGATCCCCGAATCCTTCAAAGTGTTGCTGAAAGAATTGCAGAGCTTAGCCCTCGATATGAGGGTTCTGACCGAAAATCACGAAGAGATCAGCCTGAAGGATCTCACGGACGACGGAGAAGACGTCAACGTGATCCCGAGAGGAGACAAGACGCATTACGAAGAGATCGATCTCGGATTCGATAAGCCCGAACAGGACGAATCGACGAACGACGATTTCAAATCGAGCGATCTGTTCGATGATTTCGACGAGGATTCTTTCAACGACGACGATTTCAAATCGAGCGATCTGTTCGATGATTTCGACGACCTTGAAGATCTCGACGGCGACGACGATAATTAATAATTCGGGAGGATTGTAATGTTTGAACTTAACAATTTTGATTCGATACAAATAAGCGTGGCTTCTCCCGAAAAGATCCGGGAATGGTCTTACGGCGAGGTCACCCGTCCCGAGACCATCAACTACAGAACGCAGAAACCGGAAAGAGACGGTCTTTTCTGCGAAAGGATCTTCGGACCTACCAAGGACTGGGAATGCCACTGCGGAAAATACAAAAGAATACGCTATAAGGGCATTATCTGCGAAAAGTGCGGCGTCGAAGTGACCCGCGCGAAGGTCAGAAGAGAGAGAATGGGGCACATCGAACTTGCGGCTCCCGTCTCTCATATCTGGTATTTCAAAGGCGTGCCTTCGAGAATCGGTCTCGTGATCGACATGGGACCCAAACAGCTCGAACAGGTTATCTATTTCGCCTGCTACGTCGTACTCGATCCGGGTTCGACCGACCTTCAGTACAAACAGGTTATCAACGACAGAGAATACCGCGAAACGGTGGAGAAGTTCGGCGAAAAGAGCTTTAAAGTCGGTATGGGCGCCGAGGCGATCAAAGAGCTTCTTATGGCGGTCGATCTCGACAAAGAGAGCGAAGAGCTGAAAAAGCTGATCACCGAAAATCCGGACAGCCAGAAGAGCGCGAAGGCGATCAAGAGACTCGACATCATCGAAGCGTTCCGCAAGAGCGGCAACCGCCCCGAATGGATGATCCTCGACGTCGTTCCCGTTATTCCGCCCGAACTCCGCCCCATGGTCCAGCTTGACGGCGGAAGATTCGCAACCAGCGACTTAAACGACTTATACCGCCGCGTTATCAACCGTAACAACCGTTTGAAAAAGCTGATGGAACTCGGCGCGCCCGAGATCATTATCCGCAACGAAAAGAGAATGTTGCAGGAGGCTGTGGACGCTCTGATCGATAACGGCAGACGCGGCAAAGCCGTGTCCGGCGCGGGCAACAGAGACCTGAAGTCTCTTTCCGGCATGCTGCGCGGCAAGCAGGGCAGATTCCGTCAGAACCTTCTCGGAAAACGTGTCGACTATTCCGGCCGTTCCGTTATCGTCGTAGGACCCGAACTCAAACTGTATCAGTGCGGTCTTCCCAAGGAAATGGCGATCGAGCTTTTCAAACCTTTCGTCATGAAAAAGCTTGTGGAAAACAACATCTGCCACAATATC
The DNA here is from genome assembly GCA_934271265.1 of uncultured Clostridia bacterium. Taxonomy (GTDB): domain Bacteria; phylum Bacillota; class Clostridia; order Christensenellales; family Borkfalkiaceae; genus UBA10281. The sequence goes on from CAKQRE010000026.1 coordinate 64,374, forward strand.
AAGAGCGCGAAGAGAACGGTAGAGAGAATGAAACCCTGCGTATGGGATATTCTCGAAAACGTCATCAAGGATCACCCGGTTCTTCTGAACCGTGCGCCCACGCTGCACAGACTTTCCATCCAGGCGTTCGAGCCCGTGCTGATCGAGGGCAGAGCCATCAAACTTCACCCGCTCGTCTGCGGCGCGTTCAACGCCGACTTCGACGGCGACCAGATGGCGGTTCACGTTCCTCTTTCCATCGAGGCGCAGGCGGAAGCGAGATTCCTGATGCTCGCGTCCAATAACATTCTGAAACTTTCCGACGGTAAACCCGTCATGTCGCCCTCTCAGGATATGGTTCTCGGATGCTATTATCTTACCATCACGAGAAAGGAAGAAGGCAAATATTACGACGAAAAAGAAAACGAGTACGTTCTCGGCGAAGACGGGCTTTTCTATGACGAAAAGAAGATCGTGTTCACTCCTTCCGATATCGAGAAAGGGGTAAGAAACGTGATCGCGGGAGATCCCGATAAAGACGGGCTCTATCACAGACAGAAGAGAGAGTCGAGAGAGGTGATTACGGCGTGCACGATCTCGAACGGTACCTCTTCCGCTCATATCGAGCTGTATATGCCCGACGTCTATTCTTCTCCCGAGGAAGCACTCATGGCGTATCAGACGAAGCAGGTGTGGATCAACGACGAGGTGTACGTGCGCCGCACGGTGACCCTTCCCGACGGAACGAAACACACCGGCATTATCAAGACGACGGCGGGCAGAATCATCTTCAACGAAGGGATCCCGCAGGATATCGTCGGTTCCGGCTTTACCGTGAGAAACGAAAGCGATCCGGACAGCTATCTGCAGTTCGTGATCAACTTCCTGGTCGGCAAGAGCCAGCTGAAGAAGATCGTCGACGCGTGCTTCAAATCGAGGGGATCCGTCTGCGCGGCGGAAACGCTCGACTATATCAAATCTCTCGGTTACCGTTATTCTACCGTTGCCGCCATCACCACTTCCGTGTTCGATATGCAGGTTCCCGCGGATAAGAAAGAGATCATCGACGCGGCGAGCGAAAAGGTTATCGGGATCGAAAGAAAATTCAATAAAGGTCTTATTACGGACGACGAGAGATACAAAGCCGTCGTCGATATCTGGACGGAGGCGACTGCCGACGTTTCCAAAGTGTTGCAGTTGACGCTGAGAAAGTTCAACCCCATCTGGATGATGGCGGACTCCGGCGCCCGTGGTTCTATCGACCAGATCAAACAGCTTGCCGGAATGAGAGGTCTGATGACCAACCCGAACGGCAAGATCATCGAAATTCCCGTTAAGTCCTGCTTCCGTGAAGGTCTTTCCGTTCTGGAATACTTCATTTCGTCGCACGGCGGTCGTAAAGGTCTTGCCGATACGGCGTTAAAGACGGCGGACTCCGGCTATCTTACGAGAAGACTTGTAGACGTTTCGCATAACGTGATCATCCGCGAGGATGACTGCGGCGACAGAAAAGGTATGGAGATCGAGGCGATCAAAGGACCGAAGGGCGAGATCATCGAAAGCCTGGAAGACAGGATCAACGGCAGATTCTCCCCCATGGATATCACGGATCCCGCTACGGGCGAAGTGATCGTTCCCGCAAACGTGATGATCACCGAAGACAAAGCGAAACAGATCTGCAAAGCCGGTATCGAAAAAGTTACGATCAGAAGCGTGTTCACCTGTAAGTCGAAATACGGCGTCTGCGCGAAGTGCTACGGCAAGAACATGTCAAACTCGCTTCCCGTACAGATCGGCGAGGCGGTCGGTATCATTGCGGCGCAGTCCATCGGCGAACCGGGCACGCAGCTCACGATGAGAACCTTCCACACCGGCGGTATCGCTTCTACCGGCGATATCACGCAAGGTCTTCCGAGAGTTGAGGAGCTTTTCGAGGCGAGACGCCCGAAGGGCGAGGCGATCGTCTGCGAAGTCAGCGGCGAAGTGCAGTTGCAGGAAAAGGACAACGTTCGTCACGTTATCGTAAAACAGGCGGACGGCACCCAGAAAGACTATCTCATTCCGTTTTCCGCGGATCTGAAAGTCAGACAGGGCGACGCCGTAGAACCGGGCGACGTTCTGACCGGCGGTTCCGTCAACCCGCAGACCATTCTGAAGACGAAAGGTTTCAAACACGTTCAGGATTACATTTTAAGAGAAGTTCAGTCCGTTTACCGCTCTCAGGGCGTTGATATCAACGATAAACACGTCGAGATCATCGTCAACCAGATGCTCCGTAAGGTCAGGATCCTTTCGAGCGGCGATACGAATTTTCTTCCGGGCGAATGCGTGGATATGCTTGCTTTAGACGAAGAGAACGAAAGAGTGCTTGAAAACGGCGGCGCACCCGCCATCGCGAAAAGGATCCTTCTCGGTATCACGAAAGCGGCGCTCGCAACGGAATCTTTCCTTTCCGCCGCATCCTTCCAGGAAACTTCGAAAGTTCTTACCGACGCGGCGATCCACAACAAGGTCGATCCGCTTATGGGTCTTAAGGAAAACGTTATCATCGGTAAGCTGATCCCCGCAGGTACGGGCGTGAAAGATTACAAACAGCTCAGTCCCCAGTTCAGCTCCGTTATGCCTCTCGACGAAGACGAATCGATCCTCGAAGGAGAGTTCCGCGCCAACGAAGACGAGGAAGAAGAAACGGAAGACGACGGTTACTCCGACGACGATATCGAAGACGAGACCGACGCTCCCGAAACCGATTCCGACGGCGGAGAAGACGAAGTCGGCTGATATCCCGGTTTTAAACGGAAGATAACTGCGCAGAAAGGAAAAGACACGGAAATTTTTTCTCATAAGGAAAGATTTCCCGATCGTTTTCAAAACAAAACCCCCTTTGCGGACAGAAACCGCGAGGGGGTTTTAAAATATATGCGACTTGCCGTTCCGGGCGTTGAGATCCCGACGGCGAAAAAGTGCCTGCGCGGTATCGCGCAGGCACTTTTTTCAAAAGAAGTGTTTTTCGGGCAAACGAACGATCATCTGAGAAGAAGTTTTCCGAGGGAGAGAACACCGGAAGAAATTGCGGTGATCCCGCCGACGATCGCGCCGTAACCGAGTTTCCATACCGTGGAGTTTTCGCTGTTATATTCGGCAAATTTATGCGTTCCCGAGAAATTGACCCCGATCAGGGAAGAACCGCCTTCCGTCGTGATCGTGGAAAACTGTAAGGGGAAGAAAAAGAGGATCCCGCCCGCGATCAGAGCGGCTGCGGCAACAAACGCGATAAGTTTGTTCTTTTTGCCGATCCCGAGCATCTGAAGAACGAGAAATACCAGCCCGACGGTCACGAGCAGATAGGCGAGAAGGTTCGGGAAAGAAAAATTGATTTTCGCAGACGCGGAAAAAATCGAGTTGCCGCCGGCGGAGATCGTGTAGCCGAATGCAAGTTTCAAACCGTTGTAAACGGTGTCTCCGTTATTTGCCGAGACGATCTGCGGCAGGAAGATCATGACGAATGCCGCGATCGCGAGCAATACGCCCCCGAACGTACAAACCTTTTTTAAGGTTTTTGCCTGTTTTGATTTCATAAAATATATCCTCCGTTGAGTTTTTCTTACGGGTTTATGATAGCACAGAAACGGGCAAAAGGCAAGCCGATAACGGCGAAATTATCGCGTAAATTATTTCATGAAAATTTTATGGCTTTCATGCAACAAAATGCGAAAATCGTGTTTTGTCCGGCGGCAGGGCAGGGCGTGTTAAAAACATTCCGCATGCCGGGCAAGGTTCGTATTATTCTTGTCCGGCATCGCGCCGCGGAGCTTCGACGTTTCGCCTCTGCGGGAGAAGGGCGGAAAAGAATGATTCGGCAAAATCGCGGATGATAAACGTCCGGTCCGGCGTATGAAAATATAAAAGGTACATCGCATTTTCACCTTAATTTAATTGACAAATGAGATAATAATTTGTAAAATGTCAATATGGGGCAAATCGGACTTGTTCGTCCGGACGGCTTGTCTGCCGCTTGCGGAGAGCATCGTTTTGTTTGTTCCGAACGGAGGGAATAGAAAAAAATGAACAGAATCAAAAAAATCAAAATCGAGGATTTTCGTACCGACTCGCTTGTGATGTCGGAGGAAAACAGCTACGTAAGGTACATGCCCATGCTTTGTATCGCGCAGTCCACCGTCGGCAGATATCGTATTTCGGTCGATGACGCTCCCGAACGCGAGACGATCTGCAAAGGGGTATACGTCGCGCCCGCTTTTTCAAAACAGGCGATCACCCACGTGCTTGACGAGAAGACCGGAACAATGAGCGCCCATTGGCTTGCGCTTGACGTGAGGGTAAACGGCGAATACCGTCTGGAGGACATGTTCCGTATTCCTACGGTTTTGCCGACGGAATATAACCGCGAGATCGACGCCGCGATCGAAGAGATCGCTTCGGAAGAATGTAATTTCTTAAGAAAGGAACAGCTGATGTTCCGTATTGTGGAAATTCTCGTATCGTGTTCCGAACCGATCGACCCTCGCCGCACGAAGGAACTTTCCGCCGCGCTCAAGTGGATCGATCAGAATCCCGCGGAGCATGCGGAGGTAAAAAAACTCAGCGATATGTGCCACATGTCGCAGGTGGTATTCTTCCGTAAATTCAAGCAGGTGCTCGGGATCACTTCTTCGTCGTACTGCAACAGAAGAAGGATCGCGTTTGCCATGGAATTGCTGGAAACTTCCGATATGTCCGTTACGGACGTCGGTATCGAATGCGGCATTCCGGATACCTATTATTTCTCGAAAATCTTCAAAATGTATACGGATCTCGCCCCCACGGCTTTCCGTTCCATGATGAGATACAGTAAATAATTCCCGTTCTTATAAAAACGCGTACGAAATGATGGCAAAAGAAAAAGCCGCCTGTAAGTCGATTAACGATCGATTTGCAAGCGGTTTTTATTATGGAACGATACGGGCTGCAAAATATGCCAAGACCCCATAGGCAGGGCAATTTGTGAAAAACTTTGGACGGGAGCGGCGCAAAACGTTCGGCTTTGCGGGCTTAGGTAGGGGATTTTTGCGGGGCGGAGAGAAAGTCGGCGTTCATGAGAACGTCGATCTCCTGCTGTTTCTGATAGCTTTGTCCGTTTAAGATCGCCAGCATCAGCTTGATCGCGCTCGCGCCGATCTCGAAAAAGTTCTGCGAAACGGAAATGATATGCCGCTCGGCGTTCGTTTTCGTGTCGATGCTGTCGAAGCCCGTAAGCATGAGGTCTTCCGGAATACGGATACCGCGCTCTTTCGCGTCGAGGTAAAGCCCGTTGGCGGATACGTCGTTGAGACAGCAGATCGCCGATGGCTTTTCGGGAAAGGAAAAGTATTCGTCCAGGCACTTGTGGGCAAAGCGGTGGAAGAGCTTGTGTTGTTTGTCGGGCGATTGCACCATTTCGAGCACGGGCATATTCTCGTTGTTGAACAGATATTCCGTTTTCAGTTGCAGTTTGTTTTTGATGATCCCCGAGCAAAATCCCTTGAAACGTTCCGATTCGGTGGGCGCCATGGCGTCGCTTAAAGAAAAGAAAGCGATTTTCGTGTGACCGAGGCTTACGAGTTTGTCCACGATCTGTTCCATGCCCTTTGCGTTGCGGCTCGTCACGAGGGGGGTATCGATCCCGTAAATGTTCCGGTCGATGCAGACGATCGGTTTGCCTTTTGCAAGAATTTCCGCATATAACGGAAGGTTTTGCCGCGAATTGCAGGGGTAAACGATCAGCCCGTCGAACTTGCCGCCGAGAACTTCGGTCAGGATCTTTCCCTCTTTGTTGATGTTGTTTTTCGTGTTGTAAACGGGGGTGAAAATGTTGTTCGCCGTGGAAATGCTCTGAATGCCCTGAACGGTTTTGTTGAAATCTTCGCGGAAGGGCAGGATGATCGGAATGATGAGCTGCGTGGTGCGAAAATTGAGTTTTCCGTTTACGAAAGTGCCGCCTTTTCTCACGCGGTAAATCAGGTTGATGTCGTTCAGTTCCTTCATCGCCCGCGTAACGGTGATGCGGCTGACTCCGTAATACTTTGCAAGTTCGATCTCGCTCGGCAGTTTATCGCCTACTTTCAGAACGCCGTCTTTGATTTTAGCGATAATATCGTTATATACTTTTGCGTAAAGTTTTTCTTCCATGGTCGATCCCCCCTTCCGCTCGGTTTGAGATAATGGTATCATCCTTTCACAAAAAAAGCAACTAAAAGACATACGAATCTTGAAAAACATTGGCGTTTTTTATAACATATTATTTTTTATGATATACTTTTTTTCGATTTGGTATTGACAAGGCACGGCTTTGGTGTTACAATAAGCGCGTATCGTAAGGGGTGCCGGCAGGCCGGCATGTCTTCGGAAATCCGTCGCGGCGGGAAGGAAACGGCGAGTTTACGTACCGGATCGGGCGCGGCAAAAAAAAGATAAAGGAGAAAATCGCATGAAAAGCATTTTCGGGAAAATCGTAGCATTTGTTATGGCGATCGGTTTCGTGTTTGCCTGCGCGTCCTGCTCGGGCGGCGGCGACAACAGCCAGGGTGGGGGAGAATCTCTCGATACCTCGAAGAGCATTACCCTTAAAATCGAATCCGCCGCACCGCTGAAACAGGGCTACATTTCTCTTCTCAGAACGGAAAAAGAAGGCAGCCAGCTTTACAATCAGGCTTTGTTTACCAAAAAGGTTGTTGACGGTTTCAAAGCGAAATACCCCAACATCAAACTTCAGTTCATCGAAAACGGCTGGGGCGAGGCTCTGTATCAGATTCAGCAAGTGTATATCAAAGATCATATAAAAAAGAACATTAAATACCCTGTCGACGTGATGATCGGCGAAAGCTACATGGGGTATTTTGCGAAAAACGGCGTTTTCGCCGAGCTTGACAGCGCAAAGTTTTCCGACGTTGTGGAAGGCTCTTATGCGGATACCGTGGTGAACGGCAAAATGTACTGCGTTCCCATGTGCACGGGGATCCTCGGACTTCAGTACAACGAAAACATCCTGAAAGAAGCCGGGATCGCGGAAGATAAATACGTTCCCGGAACGTGGGACGAGCTTCTGGAAAACTGCCGCCTTGTTTCCGAATATGCCAAGGCAAACGGAAAGGAATACGGCGGCATCATGATGAACAACGTTGCCGGCATGTCCGGTGCGTTCCGCGCCCTTCCGTTCATGAGACAGGCGGGCGGCGATTTCCTCGACGATAACGGCAACCTGACGCTTAACAGCGAGGCAAACCGCACGGCGTTCGCTTATCTCCGTAACCTTGCGGAATACAGTTATTCCGAAGCTCTTACGGTGGAAAGCGAAGATACTTTGCAATATTATTTCACCAATAAGGGATATGCGGCGTATATGATCGAAGGGCAGTGGTCGATGTCTTCCGCGCCCGAATATATCAAGAGCGCGGCTCTTCCCGCGAAAGACGCTTCGAGCACGGTGAAAGGCAACTGTTATATCGGAAACCTCACGTTCGGCATCGCAAAAGCAAGCGAAAACTATGCCGCGGCTTCCGCTTTCCTCGAATATATCACGAGCGACGAAGTACAGAGCTGGTTCTATGAACTTGACGGAAGACTTGCCGTGAATAAAAAGACCCTTGCCAAAGAGGAAACGAGACTGGTTCACCCGAACATCAACCCCTATATCGACGCTCTTTTAGCCGGCGGTTTCGAAGGCGGAATGGCTTGCTTTACGAAGAACGCGAGCGATATCTGGGATAAATGGGGTATTTTCTATAACGGCGTTCTGAAAGGAGAGGGCGATATCGCCGCTCTCTGCGAACAGGTACAGAAAGACATTTCTGCAAAAATGTGATGACGGAATATTCAAAAACGAACGATTTTATAACGGAAACTCCGCCCGGAACGACGGGCGGGGTTTCCGACGGCAAAAAGAAAGCGAACGCGAGAAGAAGGGCGGAAAATATCAGGGGATGGGCTGTCGTAGGACCGCTGATTTTGTATTATGCGATTTTCGGCGTTATTCCCCTCGTTATGGTGTTTCGCTACAGTTTTTACGAAGATTCGTTATTTGAGGGGGAAAAGTGGGTCGGTTTGCGGAATTATATTACCTTTTTTACGGATAAAGATTATTACGTTCTGCTTTTCGATACCATGCTCATTGCCCTGTTTACGATCGGGTTTTCGCTTGTGTTCGGGTTGCTGCTCGCAAAGCTGATGACCGGCAGTATCCGCGGAAAAGGGTTTTACCGCACGGTGTATTATCTTCCCGTCGTGGTGTCCATGGCGGTGATCGCGCAGATCGCGAACGTGTGGCTGAGCTATAACAACGGCACGGTAAACAACGTGCTCGTCGCGCTCGGAAAAAACAAGATCGAGTGGAAGCAGAGCACGGGATGGATGTATTTCTGGATCATAACCATCTGCACGTGGAAAGGGCTCGGCGCGACGGTCATTCTTTTCGTCGCGGGGCTTTCCGGCATTTCCACGGAGATTTACGAGGCGGCGGACGTGGACGGCGCGAACAAATTTATCAAATTTTTCAAGATCACGTTGCCGCAGTTAAAGCCGATGTTTGTCTTCGTGCTGATCACGAGCATTATCGGGGCTTTCAATATTTTCGAGCCAGTTCAGCTGATCTCGGGCGGCGGGCCGGACGGATCGACGAAAGTCGTTTTGTTCCAGATCTATAACGAAGCCTTCCAGAACGGAAATAACGGCATGGCAAGCGCGATCTCGGTGATCCTTCTGATCATCATGTTTGCTTTAACGGTGCTCAATATGAAGTGGGGCGAGTCGAAAGACTGAGGAGAGAGAAGAAAACTATGCAGGTTGTTAAAAAATCGGATAAGATCGTCTCTCACGTCGTTCTCGGGCTCGGTTCCGTCATCATGCTGTATCCCTTCGTATTCGTTCTTCTCGGAACGTTTGCTTCGATCGAGGGGTTTTACGAGGTTAAATTTCTTCCGATACCTAAAAGTATCTCGTATCTGTTCGAAAACATTGCGAAGATCATGAAGAGGGAAGAGGTCGGTCCGTCGATCCTGCTCACCCTCGGGCGGTTTCTCTGGTATGCCTTTTTCGTTACGGGATCTTCCATTCTCGGCGGCTACGTCTTTTCAAAGGTGAACTTCCGTTTCAAAAAAGCGGCGTTCTATATCCTCATGTCGTCTATGATGATCCCCGGGGTCGCGCTTCTGATCCCGCAGTATATGTTGCTTACCGGTTTCCCTCTCGTGGGCGGAAACAACATCCTGGGAAAGGGCGGTACGGGTTTTCGGGATAACGAAGCCGTTCTATTCGTCACGGGGCTTTTCTCGGCGTATAATATTTTTTTGGTAAAACAGTCTCTCGAGGGGATCGGCAACGAATTCAAAGAGGCGGCGGAGATCGACGGAGCGGGATTTTTACGCATCGTGTTCATGATCTACATGCCCATGCTGAAACCTGTGATCGCGGTGATGATCATCCAGCTGTTTATCGGGCAGTGGAACGATTATCTTTTTCCCCTTCTCTTTACCAATTCGGGCGATATCGTCAAGCCGATCGGCCTCGTTTCCGTCAGGATCCAATCCGACTATCTCTATCAGTCGTCGGGCGGCGGACTTATGAACTATCCGCTCGTGATGGCGATGGCGCTTCTGATGATGATCCCTCCCGTTGCCGTTTACGTGGCGTTTCAGAGATATTTCGTCGAAGGGCTGACCGTCGGCGGCGTGAAATAAGAAAAGGCGACAGGGCTGTTTTTCCGGGCGGAACCGGAACCAATCAAAGAAAAATAACCCGCGATAAGCGGGGAAAAATAAAGGTGAAAGAAAATGATGAAAAAACTGATGGCACTCATGCTCAGCACGGTCATCGGCTTCGGGCTCGTCGCTTGCAGCGGCGGCGGTTCTGCGGAACAGGAAGTCGAGAAAGAATACCCGAGTTACAGCCGTCTCTGGCGGACCGCCGAGGACGAAGCCGAGATCGAGCACGATACCGGCGAAGTTGCGATCGACGGCGGCTGGGGTTCGGTGGTCGATACTTCTTCGGGCGCGCTTTGCCGCGTGAAGACGGATACTCTTCATAACACGGCGTACACCGCCGTGGCGAGACTTCTCGTGAACGAAAAGAGCAATTCGAAAACGGTTGCCGCCGTGATCCGCGTGATGGACGCCGGCGGAAAAGAGCTCGGCAGAAAGAACGTGAGACTCTGCGATTTCGACAAGAAACTCGAATATAAAGACTTTACCTTTACGTTCGACGCGGGCAAGAGAACGGAAGCGACGATGGAAATTTACTGGCCGGGCAACGCTTACGTCCGCGTGATCGAATTTGCCATCGTAAGTAAAACGAAAGCCGATCTGCCCGATTTCACGCTGACAGGCAAAGAACTGCTCGGCGAAACGCTTGCGGAAGAGGAGAAAGACGTGGCGTTCGAAGAAAACGCGCTGTATTATTTCGATCTGAATTCCTATATGGCGGAGACGGCGGACGCGGAACAGGCTTACGACGTCGCGAACCTCGTCTGCACCCTTCAGGGGCTTGTGAACCGCGACGGACAGAGACTGTTTATCCGTTTCCAGGCGGCGAACGGTTTCTCCGCGGATACCGATCGGTACTGGCTTGACTATATGAGACAAGAGGGCGGTTATCTGGCGGACAAAAAACTTGTCACAGTGAAATCCCCCGCGACCCTTCTCCGCATTTTCGATAAGTATTACGAGGGCTTTGCCGCATGGGATCCCACCGTTCCCGCAACGGTAAACGCCGTGGCTACGGCTTGCGGCGCGGATAACCTTCTTCCCGTAAGATATTCCGACGTTGCCGACAGCCTTTACCGTTACGTCTCCACGGGCGAGAATTTCAAACCCGTAAAGGTGGATCTCGGCGGTAAATTTACCGGTAAAGGCAAGATCTACGGGCTCGATATCGATTCTACCGGCAGCCGCAAGAACGACGCTTACCTGTGGGCGAAAGCGAATTATCTCGATACCGAAAAAACAAATTCTCACATGATGGCATATCACGTGGACGCCTATTCTTCGGACACGGTGTTCGCGCAGTACGGCGATCTGCAGAATATGTTCCTTTCCAACCGCGATTACTATATCGCGAACAAGTGTTTCTTCTTCGATCTTTCCGTCATGTTTGCGGAAACGCCCGACGACGACCCCGATCAGCAGGACAAGGAGATCGACGAAGAGAAGGGAACGATCGATTATCAGACCTTTGTTGCCATTATGGAAAAGCAGAACGCCTATGCGGCGAAAGTGGATAAAGACACCCCGATCGACGTGGGCGGCTTCACTCCGTGGCATCTGAAATACACCCGTTTCACCAATCCTTCCGCTTCCGGCGAAGTGGCGTGCGAATGGGAAACGGTGTATCAGTTCTCTATTTACAACGCTTATATCAACGCGGACGCGCCGAGCTACACGGCGATGGCGAACGCTTCCGTTTATATGAACTATCCGATGCAGGAAAGTTATCGGCAGAAAGCGAGCAAAGAGATCAAGGAAGAACTTCCTTCCGCAACCGAACAGGGCGCGAACTACATCATGTTCTACATGGGCGATTTCGACGCTTCCGCATGGCTCAACACCGCGATGATCCGCATCTGGAACGATGAAAAGAGAGGAACCCTTCCTCTTTGCTGGACGTTCTCCCTCAACATCTCCAAGCGCGCCGGGCACGTGGTGGATATGATGTATAAAACCGCGAACGCGAACGATTATTTCGTTGCCGGCGACAACGGCGTCGGGTATCTTAACCCGCAGGCGTTCGAGTCGAATCAGTCGAAAGATCAGAACGGCGATCTCGATTCCTGGGCTGCTTACAACAAAGCTGCTTACGGGCATTTCGATATCGATTATACGGGAGTTCTGATCACGAGAAGCCCCGCTTCCGAAGACATTATCAAAGCGTATGCGAAATTCTCGAAGGGCGCTTCCGTAAACTTCATGTATACGGGCGACGCGGTGGAAGGCTTCGGCATCTGCCAGAGCATCGACTATTCTTCGATCAACGGTCTTGTCAGTAACTTCTCCGCAAAGAAGGTCGGCGACAAGAGCAGTTTCACGAACATTCGTTTCATTCTCAGGAACCCGTCCGACGCGGCGGCGATCTGGGCTCAGCTTTCTTCCGAGAAATATAAGGATTACAATTTCAGACTTGTCGATCCGTACACCTTCTACGGGCTTATGGAACGTCAGAACAAAGCGTAAGGGGAAATGAAAAATGAGATCTAACAGGAAAAAGGTTATTTTATCGGCAATGAGCTGTGTGCTCGCCCTTTCCGTCGGCGGACTCGTGAAAACGAGTTTTGCCGAGGGCGAAAGCGCGAAGTATCTGTATCACGGCGATACTTCCGCGGTGGCGAAAACCTGGACGGGCAAAACGGAAGGTTCGCTCGCGACGAGAGAACTTGCCCCCGACGGGCTGAACGGAACTTCTTATGTCTATACGAACGAAAAGGGCGCGGGCGCAACGTGGTCGGCAACGGCCTCCGCGACGCTCGACGCTACTTCTTACAACGCGGCAAGATTCGTGGTTTACGTGAACGATCCGATGCAGAGCTGGGACGTTCAGTTCGGCGTGTTTGCGTCGGCAGCGGCAAAAGACGGCAACGCGCTCGTGAGCGATAACATCATGGATTCGAAGGGCATCCGTTGGGAAAAACAGCCGGGAACGGCTTCCGGACTGACCGCGGGCTGGAACGAGCTGATCCTTCCGATGGACGATATCGGAACCTACGACGGTTTTGCGAGAACCAATTACGTTCTCGACGGCTCCGACAGAACGAAAATGGATTCGGTTGCGGTGAGGACGCACAGCGGCAATACGCCCTTCGAGCTCGGCATTTATTCCGCCGAGTTCATCACTCTTTCCGACACGATGAAGGCGGGCGTTCGCCCTTACGGAACGAAAGTCGATCCCGTGATCGAAGACGTGGCGGTCGGGATCGCAAGCTCCGAGGATCTGAGCAAGGATACGGAAACGATCGAAAACGTAGAATACGTTACCTACAGCTCGACGGGTTGGGGCGGCTATGCGAAAGTGCTTACCCTCGATAAGAAATACGATCTTTCGGCGATCGCAAATTCCGGCAAGGGCGCGATGAGCTTCTATTTCAGGATCGAAAACGAAAGTCTTCTCGATTTCTACAGAAAGAAGGCGGATTCCGACGGCTGGAATATCGACGTTTCTTCCGGAGACGTTTATTCGGACAATTATAAATATTCCTTTAAGATCAATCCCGTGTTTGCCGATTGTTCGGTTGGCTGGAACAAAATCGTGATTCCGTTCGCAACGGCAAGCGAGAAAAACTCCATGGATTGGTCGAACGTGTATACTATTCGTCTTAACTGCACGGGCTTCGGCATCGCCGGCGGAAACAACGTGTCGATTGCCGGCATCACGTTCGGGCTTTCCGACGAGACCGCGATGACCGTTTCGAGCAAACCGCAGGACGTTGTGTTCAAGGCTGCGTCTTTGCAGGATATGGCTGTCGAGTCGGGCGAAGCGGACGGCAAAACGTTCGAAGCGTATTATGCGAACGGCTGGGGCGGTTACGTTTCCGTAGTCACTCTCGATAAGGCTTACGACGCGACGAAAGTGATCGCTACGGGCAAAGCAGCGCTCGCCTTCCGTTTCTATTTCAAAGACGAAGAGTCTCTCGCAAAATATAAGACCGTTTCCAACTGGTGTATCGACGTTTCCTGCGGGGATACCTATTCCGACAGCGCGAAGTATTCCTTTAATATCGCGGACGCGTTCTCCATGTGCAAAGTCGGCTGGAACCGCGTTATCATTCCCGTGGAACTCGCTGCGGAAAAGAACAACATGGATTGGTCGAGGGTGAAATTCCTTCGGTTCAATTCGACGGGTTCCGGGCTTGCCTCGGCGACCTGGACGGGGATCGGCGACGTATCGGTCGTCACCTCGAATGTTACCGAACTTACGGTGGAAGGTTATGAAAAGCCGGAGCCGGAAAACGACAAGAATTACCGCGAGGCGTGCGAAGCCGATTCCGGGCTTCATCTCGAAGGGTTTGAAGAATCGTTCGGAGACGGCGTGCTCGAAACGGGCAAAGGTCTGTTCCGTCAGGGAAGCGGCGCCCTTCGCCTTACGGGGCAGGGAACCGCAGGCACGGGCAAGAAGCTCGCGCACACCTTCAACCTTACCGGTTACGACGCGATCTCCTTCGATCTTTATACCGACAGCGCCGCGAGGTTCCTCGCCATGGCGGACGGACAGCTGGAAATGACGTCTTCCGGCAGTAAGAACGACGCCAACGAATATCACTGGTCGCTCAAAAACCTTACCTTAAAGGACGGCTGGAACCGCATTACGCTGAAATTTGCCGACGCCGAAAAGAGCGGTGAAGTCGACATTACAAAAATAAATTACGTCAATTTCTATTTCGTCGGTCTGCCGGAAAGCGTTACCGTGATCTTCGACGATCTTCACGCGCATAAGACGGAAGGCACCGTGATCGAAAGTTTCGACGGAGGCTTCTCTACCTATGTGGAAGTGGTTTCCGGTAAGGTTGGGAACGCCACCAACATGAGCGGTCAGGGTTGGATCACGAGAACGAAGATCGAAACGGTGGATATCGCCGACGCCGACGTGCTCGCCATGTGGGTTTACTGCGGCGACGAAACAACGATCAAATCGGTCGGAGATACCGAGATCGAGCTTTCGAGCTCCGGTTCCTGCGATAAAAACGAGATCGCGTTCTTCCTGCCGAAAGATATGAAGATCGGCTGGAACTATCTCACTTTCCCCATTGCGGAAATGAAGAAAACAGGCGGCGATTGCGATCTTTCCGCGATCAACTTCCTCGGGGTCGTGAAACCCGGTCTTCCGTTCGTCAACATTTATTTCGACGATCTCCGCGCGATCGAAAACCGCTACGTGAATCCCGAAACGATCGAACCGATCGGTAAAAAGATCATTCTTCCCTGCGATAAGCTCGTTTCCGGCGTGTTCGACGGACTTACCGTAGACGACGAGATCGCAAAAGAAGGCGTTGCTTCTCTCGCCACGAACGGCAAAAATAAGGACGAGATCCTTACCGCCGCGTTCGCTCCCGTAAAAACGGGTCTTTCCCTTGCCGGAGAAAAAGAACTCGGATACACCTTCTGGCTGTACGTCGATCAGGCGAGCAAGCTGAGATCCGCGCAAGTCGAGCTTTCCTCGAGCGAAGATTGCGATTCTTTCGAACTCGAATGGAATCTCGATCTTTCGAAACTGACGGACGGCTGGAACTGGATCACGCTGAAAGCTTCCGAAGCGGATCGCAACGGCGGCGTGATCGATCTTGACGCGATCGTGAGAACGAGGCTCATCCTTTTCGGAAACGATCAGCCGATGACGATCAGACTGGATTGCTTCCAGATCGTCGATTCCACGCTCGAAGGGGCGTTCGACAAGGTGGAAACGAAAGTCGTTTTAAATCCGATCACCGCGACGGAACAAAACGTTTGCGACAGCGCATGGGATAATACGACGACGGACGAAACCCTTAAGAAAGAGGGCTATAACTCGATTAACGTTACAAATAAAGACCTTCAGGAATCGGTTGCCGCTACGACGACCGTGTCCTACGGCAAGACGGATCTTCTGATCACGGGATACAAAAAAACCAACAGGTTCGGCGCAAGTTTCTGGCTTTACGTGAAAGACAATACGGCGATCGCTTCCGTCGTCTTCGCGGTGCAGGCGGGCGAAGGTTCCGTCATGTGGACGCTCGGCGCGCTTGAAAACGGCTGGAACTGGATCGTTCTCGACGGGAAGGACGCGACGGTGGAAGGCACGGCGGACGCCGACGATATCACCGCGCTTGCGCTTGTCGTTACCGCCGCCAAAGACGGCGACGCGAATAAGAAATTCTCCGTGAACATCGACCGCGTGAAGATGATCAACGCCGCCGTGGAATCCAACTATAACGAGCCTGCGGACGAATCGCTTAACCGTAACTATGTGAAGGAAAAAGTCATAATCGACTGTAACGAAATAGGCGGAACGACTTTCATCGGCAATACGATCGACAAAGGCGATTTCCGTTACGGCAACGGTTCCGTGACGACATCCGGGAACGGATACGCGCTCAACGCGACCGATCTCACGATCGAAAAGACCGACCTTACGAAGGAAACGTTCGTTCTTGCGTTCTGGGTCTGGATCGAAAATCCCGACTGGTACAACGCGGAAGGCGTAAATTCTCAGGTCGAGATTTCCTCGAGCAACTCTTACGACGTGAACGAGCTGAACTGGGATTTCGCGGCGATCGCGAAAACTTTGCAGAAAGGCTGGAACTGGGTCGCTCTGAAAGGGGTCGACGGCGAGATCACCGGCGGTATGCCCGATTTCGATAACCTTTGCCGTTTCCGTATTTACGTGAACAACATTTCGGAGAGCACGCTGAAACTCGACAGAGTTACCATCGGTTACGTCGGCAACGAAGCCATTCTGAACGCTCCCGATTGGGAAAAGGAACTCGATAACGTCGGACAGTACAAAGGTCCGAACTCCAAACAGGCAGAAAACGGCTTGTATATGGATTTCGACATAGACGCCGAGGCGAAGCCCTTCACCGCGAAGGAGAAGATCTCTTCTTCCTCGGAAGGCTGTCGGGGTTCTGCCGAAGCGGCGGGTGCGCTGTTCGTCTGCGCGATCGCGGCGGTTGCGGTCTTCCTGAAAAGAAAGTTCGAAAAGTAAACCTGAAATTTCAGATTGAGCAGATTGCCCGACCGTATTCGTCGGTCGGGCAATCTTGCGTAAGATCCGCCGGAATCAGACCCGGAAAACGGTCGGCGGCGGCTTGAAACACGCGGGTTGCGCGGGGTAAGAAACAGACTTTCCCCGCACGATCACGGATAAACCGACTTAATGAGGCTTATGAAAAAGTTTTTCGTCATTTCCCACACGCATTGGGACAGGGAATGGTACATGCCTTTCGAGGCGTTTCGTTTA
Organism: uncultured Clostridia bacterium; assembly: GCA_934271265.1. Classification (GTDB taxonomy): domain Bacteria; phylum Bacillota; class Clostridia; order Christensenellales; family Borkfalkiaceae; genus UBA10281. Next base: position 81,297 of record CAKQRE010000026.1, read on the forward strand.
AAACTGGTCGATCTGATCGATCATCTGCTGGAGATTTTAGAGAAGAAACCCGATTACGTTTTCCATCTCGACGCGCAAACCGTCGTGCTGGAAGATTACCTCGAGATCAGACCGCAGAAAAAAGAAATACTGAAAAAATATATCGCGTCCGGAAACATTATCGTAGGACCGTGGTATCTTCAGAACGATTTTTATTACACGAGCGGCGAAGCTACGATCAGAAATCTTCTGCTCGGCAGAAAAACCGCGCTTTCCTTCGGCGCGTGTTCCGGGGTGGGCTATGCGCCCGATCAATTCGGCAATATCGCTCAGCTTCCGCAGATCCTGAACGGATTCGGGATCGATAATTTTATCTTCGGCAGGGGCTGGCACCGGATAGAAAAACAGGAAGACGGATCCTTCCGCGACAAACGGATGCCGTCCGAATTTATCTGGCAGGGAAAAGACGGCAGTCGCGTGGTCGCGATCTGCTTAAAGCACTGGTATAACAACGCCCAGCATATTCCCGCCGAGCCCGATCTTGCAAATCTTCTGCTCGATATCAACGAGAAGAATTTCGAAGGGTTCAACGTTACGCCCTATATTTTGCTGATGAACGGCGTCGATCACCTCGAGCCGCAGGCAGACGTAACGGACGTGATCTCCGCGCTCAGGAAAGAGGGTAGGGATATCGTGCAGAGCTCGCTTGACGAATACGTGCGCGCGGTCACCTCTTACATAAAAGAACACGATATTTCGCCATTCGTTTACGAAGGGGCGATCGACAAGGGCGCCGACGAAGACGTGCTGAAAGGCTGTCGCTCTTCGCGCGTGTACTTAAAGAGTGCGAATGTGCGTTCGGAAGATCTGTTGCAAAACAAAATAGAGCCTTTATATGCTTATCTCGAGGCTTCCGGGATGAAGAACTCTTACCCGGCGGACGAGATCGCATACCTCTGGAAACTGCTGATGAAGAATCACCCGCACGACAGTATCTGCGGGTGTTCGAGGGACGAAGTGCACCTTCACATGGAAGATAACTTCCGTAAGATATCCGAAGCGGGAGGAGAACTTCTCGCCCGCGGCGAAAAGCTGCTCACGGCGCACGTTTCGAGGGAAAACCGTGACAAGAAAGATTATTTCGTAGCGGCGTTCAACCCGACGGAAACGGAAGCGGACGGAACCGTTACGGCGGAACTGTACGTGCCGGAAGACAGCAAGATCCGCGGATTTGCCCTTTTCGATCGGGGCGGCAGAGAGATCCCGTACGAAATGCTCGGAAAAGAACGCGCGTATCTCGACGCTTTCTCCCCCCTTAATCTTCCCGGCGTGATCGACTGTACGCTGTATACCTTCCGTTTCGAAAGCGGGAAAATACCGCCTTTCTCCCATGCGGAATACCTGATAAAAACCGGGGTCGCCGCCATGGAGGCAAAATGCAGATATGAGGGCGCGGAAGACGATTATTACCGCATTTTGATTCACGGAAACACCCTGATCGTCAAAGATAAGCGTACGGGGAACGAATACGCGGACCCCGTATATCTGACGGAAGAAACGGATCGCGGGGACGCTTATATTTTCCGTCCTCTTCCCGGGGAAAAGCCGACGAAGATCCTGCCTTCCCGCATTGTTCCCGAGTGTCGGGAAATTTTCGAAAAACGCGTTAAATTGCAATTCGAATACGACTATCCGGACGAATACGTCATTGCGACGGAACGCCGTTCGGGAAGAAAGAACAAAATGCGCGCGACCGTTGTTCTTACGCTTTCCGGCAGCGGCACGATCGGCGTGCGCTATGAGCTCGATAACGTCTGCAAAGATCACAAAACCCGCCTGAATTTCGATTTCGGCGTGACGGGCGAAACCCTCGTGACCGATTTCCCCTTCGGATATTCCGAGGTCGGCAAGAACGAAAACGGAGACAAAACGTCGGATCACTCCGCCTGCAATTCCACGTTCTGCTATGCGGAAACGGGGAGCAATGCGCTCGCGCTTTATACGGAAGGTCAGCATGAAGCGTTAAAAACGGATAACGGCGTCGCTCTTACGATCGTGCGGAGCACGGGGTATATCAACAAAACGGCGGAAGGCGTGCCCGTGGGCGGCAGACAATGGGCAGTCCCCGAAAACCAGTGCCTGAGAAAGATCACGGGGAGGGTGGGATTGTCGCTCGGTAAAAAAACGCCGGACGAATGTTTCCGCATGGCGAAAGTTTACCGGAACGGTCTGATCGTGAAAACGGATTGCTATGATCCCGCCATGTATTCCCGCGGAAGGTTTGCCGTTCAGTCCGCGGAACTCGCGCGCTATTATTTTTCGCCCGATCCTTTCGGGGGAAAAGTCGTTCCGGCGGGGGAAAAGTTCGGGATAGAAGGCAAAGGCGTCGTCGTAACCTCTTTCCGAGTTTCGGATGGAAAAATCGTTCTTCGCGCCGTGAATTTCGCGGAGGATGAAACCGAGTGCGTTCTTGAGGCGAAGGGAAAGATCGAAAGGATCCGTCTCGACGAAGAAAAGGTTTTCGAAACATATGACAACGAGGCGAAGATATCCCTTCGCCCGATGCAGATCGCAACCTTCCGTTTCGGCGGTTCGGACGAAAACAAAAGTATCCTATAAGTCGATTAATTGCATTTTAATTATGCCGGGCAAGGTTCTTATTACTCTTGCCCGGCATAAGAATTTCTGAACGGCTTTGCCGCATCGGGGTTTACCGAAGGCGGCGAGGCCGTTTTGGCTGTCGTTTTTTGCTTTGGAATTTCAGCAAAATATGCTATTGAAAAACGATCGCGTATGCGTTAAAATGGAGTCGGAAAAACGGAAGGGGGCGATCTCCGTTTATTGTGGGGCGGAAAGCTCCGAAAATCGTGCGGGGAGAAAAAAAATATCCCAGCGACAGGCGGGGAAAAAGGATCCGATCCCGACAGGAGGTTTTATGTTAAAGGGTATTCCGAAGATAGTCAGTCCGGAACTGATCAGAATTCTTTGCGAAATGGGGCACGGCGATGAGATCGTGATCGCCGACGGGAATTTTCCGAGCGAAAATTTCGGGCAAAGGGTGATCCGCGCGGACGGGATCAAAGGTACGGAAATGCTCGACGCGGTATTATCGCTGATCCCGCTCGATACCTATTCCGACCCGAATATGATCCTGATGCAACTGATGCAATGCGACGAAGGCAAAATCGATCCGTCGATCTGGAAGGAATATGCCGCGATCGCGGAGAAGCACGATAAAAACGTCAGGATCGGTAATATCGATCGTTTTGCGTTTTACGAAAGAGCAAAAACGGCATACGCCGTGATCGCCACGGGCGAAGAAGCGGTTTATGCGAACATCATTTTAAAAAAAGGCGTGATCGCCTGAACGAAAAGGAGAAAAGATTATGGCAAATTCAAGACTTATTGGGGAATATCCGGTAATAGGTATCAGACCTACGATCGACGGCAGACGCGGCAAGATCAAGGTTCGCGAATCGCTGGAAGATCAGACGATGAACATGGCGAAGTCCGCGGCAAAACTGATCGAAGAAAACGTTTTCTATTCTAGCGGCGAACACGTTAAGGTTATAATCGCCGACACGACGATCGGCAGAGTTGCCGAAGCGGCGGCATGCGCGGATAAATTCAGAAAGGAAGGCGTTGACGTTACGCTGACCGTTACGCCTTGCTGGTGCTACGGCGCGGAGACCATGGACATGGATCCGATGACGATAAAAGCGGTATGGGGCTTTAACGGCACGGAAAGACCGGGCGCGGTTTATCTTGCTTCCGTTCTTGCGACCCACGCGCAGAAAGGGTTGCCCGCATTCGGTATTTACGGACACGAAGTTCAGGAAGCCGACGATACTTCCATTCCCGCCGACGTGCAGGAGAAGATCTTGCGTTTTGCGAGAGCGGCTGTCGCCGTTGCGACCATGCGCGGAAAGTCTTATCTGCAGATCGGTTCGGTCACCATGGGGATCGGCGGCTCGATCATCAGCCCCGAGTTTTTCGAGGAATATCTCGGAATGCGCGTGGAATCGGTAGACGAAGTAGAAATTATCCGCAGAATGACCGAAGGCATTTACGACGAAAAAGAATACGAAAAGGCTCTTGCGTGGGTCAAGGCGAAATGTCGCCCCGACTTCGATAAGAACCCGAAGGAAATGCAGAAAACGCCCGAGCAAAAGGAAAAGGATTGGGAATTTACCGCAAAAATGGCGTGTATCATCAAAGACCTGTTCAATGGAAACAAGAATCTTCCCGAGGGCAGAGAAGAGGAGATGGTCGGGCATAACGCGATCGTCGGCGGTTTCCAGGGACAGAGACAGTGGACGGATTTTTACCCGAACTGCGACTTCCCCGAATCCATCCTCAATTCGTCGTTCGACTGGAACGGCGCGAGAGAACCGTACATTCTCGGTACGGAAAACGACACGCTCAACGCAACGAGTATGTTGTTTATGAAACTTCTGACCGGCAGAGCGCAGATGTTTGCCGACGTTCGTACTTACTGGTCGGGCGAATCCGTTAAGCGCGTTACGGGGTACAAACTCGAAGGTCACGCAAAAGAAGCAGACGGCTTTATTCACCTTATCAACTCGGGCGCATGCTGCGTTGACGCTTGCGGCGAGGTGAAAGACGAAAAGGGCAACGCCGTCATGAAAAAGTGGTGGGAAGTTACCGATAAAGACATCGACACCATGATGAACGCGACCACCTGGCCGTATGCCGACCTCGGCTATTTCCGCGGCGGCGGTTACTCGAGCCGTTTTGTGACGCGTGCGGAAATGCCTGCAACGATGATAAGGCTTAACCTGATCAAAGGGTTGGGACCCGTTCTTCAGATCGTCGAAGGCTGGACGGTGAAACTTCCGGACGAAGTGACCGATAAGCTGTGGAAGAGAACGGACTATACCTGGCCTTGCACCTGGTTTGCTCCGAGAGTGACGGGCAAGGGCGCGTTCAAATCCGCTTACGACGTAATGAACAATTGGGGCGCGAACCACGGCGCGATTTCTTACGGACATATCGGCGCGGATCTGATCACGATGTGCTCGATGCTCCGTATTCCCGTATGCATGCATAACGTTTGCGAAGACGATATCTATCGCCCCGCCGCGTGGAATGCTTTCGGAATGGATAAGGAAGGTCAGGACTATCGCGCTTGCGAAGCCTACGGTCCGATGTATAAGAATACCCGCAAGTAAACGAAATGTGCGGTTACAGATCGTAATCGCCGATTAAAGAGCTTATAGGCAGGCTAATTCGAGCCGGGCACATCCATTGTGCCCGGCTCTCGTTATTTCGGACGGCAAAGACCGTTCCGGAGATCCCCGCAAGAAATGCCATGCGGCGGCATTCCCCGTTCCCGGACGAAGCGTCACTTTTTTTGTATTATGAAAAACTGAAGTGCATCTCCGGAAGTATTTCTTCTTTATCGCATTTTTGAAGCGTTTTTCGACTTGCATTTTCAAAAACAATATGCTATAATACACTTAATAAAAATGGTAGACATACCAAATAAACTAAATTGAGGTATCTGAAATGGAGATAAAAAGAGATAAATACCTGGAAATGCTTCAAATAAGACGTCATAACGGTTTTGTAAAAGTTATCACCGGCATCAGAAGGTGTGGGAAATCTTATCTTATGAATGATATCTTTTATGAAAAATTGAAAGAAGACGGTGTAAACGAAAATCATATCATTAAATTTGCATTTGATTCGGCGGAAGATTTATTGCTTATCGGAGAAGATTTACAGGAACTTGTTGCCAATAAAAAGAAAGTAGATCCGAAAAAATTTATGGCATACGTTTCGCAAAGAATGACCGACAACGAAATGTATTACCTTCTACTCGACGAGGTGCAAAATCTCGATTGTTTCGAGGCTGTTCTGAACGGATATTTACGCAAAAAAAATATGGACGTGTATGTAACCGGCAGTAACTCAAAGTTTTTGTCAAGCGACGTATTGACCGAGTTTGCCGGCAGGGGCGACGAAATACACGTTTTGCCGTTGTCTTTTTCGGAGTTTTATGCAAATTACGAAGACGGACTCGACTATGCTTTCGACGATTATATGGTTTACGGCGGCTTGCCTGCGGTTGCTTTAATGAAAACTCCGGAACAGAAATCGAGTTATCTTAAAACGCAGATAGAGAACGTTTATCTTAAAGATATAGTCGAACGACATAATCTCAACTCGGATGAAAATATCGGCGAGCTTCTCGATATCATTGCGTCGGGTATCTCTTCTTTGACCAATCCAACGAAACTTGCAAACAGTTTCAAAAGCGTTAAAAATTCGTCGTTAAGCGCGCTTACTATCGATCACTATATTACCTATATGCAACAGGCGTTTATGCTTTCCAAAGTAAACAGATACGACGTAAAAGGTAAAAAGTATATCAGCACGCCATATAAAATATATTTCGAGGACGTCGGCTTGCGCAATGCGAGGCTTGATTTCAGACAGATAGAGGAAACGCATCTGATGGAAAACATCATTTACAACGAACTTCGTTATCGCGGCTATAACGTTGACGTCGGCGTTGTGGATACGCGAGAAAACGTTGACGGTTCGTCGGAAAGGCGACAACTCGAAATTGACTTTATTGCAAATCAAGGCAATAAACGTTATTATATTCAATCGGCTTACGATATCCCGAATGAAGATAAAATGAAACAAGAAACCAAATCGTTTGATAAAACCAACGATTCCTTCAAAAAAATAATCGTTGTCGGCAAAAGTATGAGACCGCGCCGCAACGAAAAAGGTTATTTGATTATCGGAGTAAAAGAGTTTTTGTTGGACCCGAATAGTCTGGAATCGTAATTTTCGATATTATTTTTCGGCGCAGGGCAAACGGAAAAAGTCGGCTTTGACAAGGGTAAAATATATCGCGGAAATTATGAGTTAATCGACTTATACGGCGATGTTTTCTACTTATTTCCCGACTGTTCCGCCGTTTTCCGATCGTTTGCTTGCCGAAAAAATAAATCTTTTCGGAGGTAAAATGGAAAACGGAATAATATACGCTCGTTTCGGTTCTTAAGAGAAAACGAGCAAGGGAAATCAAATATTTATAAAAACCGCATTCAGGTGAAGCGCATCCAAAAGTCGGACGGAAACGGATAACTTTTGGGATACCTGTCACAGAGTGCGGTTTTTTTATGTCGGAATAAAAACAGAGTTCGCAGGATGATAAGTGTCGGGCGCGGAAATAGAAAAAATCAATCGGCGTCGCCTTTTTTAAAGGAATACATGTTGGATCTTAAAACCAATATGGGAGGGATCGTCACGTGCTCCGCAACAGATTCGTTCGTCATGTGTTTGTATAGTTTTTTGACCGCCTCTTTGCCTTGTTTGTAGGGTGCCTGAAATATGGAAGCCTTGGCGATTCTCATTTCAAGCAATTTCAGGTTTTCTTTGAAAAGGTCGGTGGTAACGATTTTCGGGGTGTTGTCCGGGGAAAGCTTTTTTAAAAAAGGGTATGCGGTGATCGTGCTTGCGGTTGCTATGTAAACGCCGTCGTACGACTTTTCTCCGTGGAATATTTTTTTCAGCAACAACGAAACGAGCGCGGGTTCGTCGTTATGTTCGTATACGTCTACCTCGGAAACAGAACTGTCTTTTGCCGTTGCGATAAATCCGCTGATGTTTTTTTCGTGAATATAAGTGGATTTATTACCCGTGAGGATCGCTATTTTCCCTTTCGGACAGCAAAGACCGAGGAATTCCGCGGCAAGTGCACCTGCGGAATACCCGTCCGCCGCGACGTTGAAAAGTCTGTTCTTGCAGGGAATGTCGTTTACTAAGGTAACAATATTGACGCCTTTCTCGCCGAGGTCGTTAAGTTTATTCATAAATTTGTTTGTCTGACCGGACAAAAACAAGATAACAGAGGAATAACCGTTCGTTTCGAAATCGTTCAGGGCGCAGGAAATTTCTTCCGGTAACTGCTCTGCGTTGTAACCGGAGAACACGCGGATATCCGGATAAACGTTATATGCCTCTATTTCTGCAAAGCCCGAGCGGATTCCCTGTTCGATCTCTTTGAGAAACTGCGGAACGGGACAACATAAAATCACTCCGACGGTAACGGGATTGCGCCTTAAAGCCTGCGCCGTCTGATTGGTGGAATAATTCAGCCGTTCTGCCGTTTCCAGAACCATTTGCTGCGTTTTCTTACTGAAACGCCCTTTATTGTTAAGCGCACGATATACCGTTCCGCTGGAAATATTCAATTCCTTTGCAATATCGTATATCGTTGCCTTTTTTTTATGATCCATACCCTTCACTTTTTGCTGTTTTCTTTGATTTTACTATACAACCGGAAAAATGTCAAACAGATTCCTTTCAAAAGATTTCGTTTTGAAAGAAAAATTTTTCCTAAAAGTATTGACAAATGGTTTTAAACGTGTTATAATTTGCGTAATCGATAACGCAAAGAAAAAAGAGGGGTTCGATGACCGATTGCAAAGAGTTGAGAAGACAGATAATCGACGTGTGCCTTTGGCTTGAGAAAAACGGACTTGTGTTCGGAACCTGGGGGAACGTGAGCGTAAAACTCGACGGAGGAAACATTCTGATCACCCCGTCGAGGATCTCTTACGGGAATATGACGGAAGACGATTTTGTAGTATTGTCGCCGGACGGAGAAAGAATCTCCGGAGAGCGTTTGCCGACGAGCGAACGGGAGATCCATCGCGCGATCCATAACGCCCGGTCCGACGTGGGCGCGATCATACATATGCATTCGCCGAAGGGAATGGCGGCATGCGCAAGAGAAGGAGGCGTGCCGGTGATTTCGGAAGAAATGTGCCAGCTGATCGGCGGGGCGATCCCTCTGACGAAACGATTTGTTCCTTCGGACGATCATGAAGGGCTCGGCAGGGCGGTCGCGGAATGTCTCACGGATGCAAACGCGGTGCTGATCCGCAATCACGGTCCCGTCTGTATGGGAAAGGACCTTGAAGAAGCGAAGCTGTGCTGTCTCGTTACGGAGAAAAGCTGCGGAATTTATCTCGATCTTCTTGCGGCGGGCGGGTATAACGAGATCTCGCCCGAAAACGTGAAGGCGGGAAGAGACTATTATTTAAACAAATACGGAAAGACATGATCTTTTTTGCAAAAATTTCGGATGCGCCGGTCGGAAATGCCGGTTACGGGAGGAGAACATGAGAGTAGTTACGCTCGGAGAAATGATGATAAGGCTTATGCCTAAAGGGAACCTGAGAATAGAACAGGCAGACGAATTCGAAGCATATTACGGCGGAGACGAATCTATAGTAGCCGTATCTCTTGCCAGATTCGGGCTGGAAAGCAGATACGTTACGAAACTGCCGGATAATCCGCTCGGCAGAAATGCCGTCAGAAAACTTCGCGGGCAGGGCGTGGATACGTCGTTTATCGTTACGGGCGGCGAAAGAATGGGGCTGAATTTTTATGAAAGCGGCGCGTCGATGCGCCCGTCTTCCGTGCTTTACGACCGCAAACATTCGGCTATATCCGAAGCGAACCCAGACGAATTCGACTTTGAAAACATTTTCAAAGACGCGGATTGGTTTCACGTTGCGGGGATAACGCCCGCAATCAGCGACAGCGCCGCGGAGATCGTAAAAAAAGCCATGCAGACGGCAAAAAAGCATAACGTAAAAATAAGCGTGGATCTTAATTATCGCAGTAAGCTCTGGTCTCCCGAAAAGGCGCAGAGCGTTATGATCCCTTTGATGGAGTACGTCGACGTATGTATCGGAAACGAAGAAGATGCGGAAAAGGTATTGGGTTTCAGAACGGATAATACCGACGTGAACAAAGGATCTCTGGATGTCGAGAGCTACAAAAAAACTTTCAAAGCATTAAAAGAGACGTTCGGGTTCGAATATATCGGTTCGACCTTAAGAGAAAGCCGTTCGGCTTCGGATAACGGCTGGTCGGCGCTTCTGTATGACGGGAATACGTTTTACCACACGACGTCGTACGATATTCATCTGGTGGACAGGGGCGGCGGCGGAGCTTCTTTTGCGGCGGGAATGATCTACGGTATTTTAAGCGGGTTCGATCTGCAAAAGACCGGGGAATTCGCCGTAGCGGCTTCGGCGCTGAAACAGACGATACTCGGCGATTTTAATCTCGTCGATCTGAAAGAGGTATATTCGCTTATGGGCGGAAACACCAGCGGCAGAGTACAAAGATAAAAATATCGTTAAAGGGGAGAATCGCTATGATAGTTGACAGAATAGAGAACAGAGATCGTTATTATTGCCTCGGGGAGAAATACCGTCTGGCGCTCGATTATTTCGCTGCGGTATCATCCGTGCCTTCGGAAAAGAAAGATATCCTTCTGTCCGACGGCGAAACGTTGGTGAAGGTAAGACCTATGGTCACAAAGCCCGCGGAGCAGTGTTCTTTCGAAGCGCACGAAAGGTATGCGGATATTCATTTCGTTGCGTACGGCAGCGAGTGTATAGGCTATGCCGACGTGAACGATCTGAAAAAACTTTCTTATGACAAAGAGAGGGATACGGCGTTGCTCACGGGGGAAGGAACGTTGATCCCTCTTGAACGCGGGTGTTTCATGATCACCTTTCCCGAAGACGCTCACATGCCGTGCGTGATCAATAAAAAGCCCGTAAATCTCGGAAAAATGATAGCAAAAATAAAATTATAAAAACACGGAGCGCAAAAATGGATAGAAAAGGAATGTCGTTAAAAGAATACGCGATCGCTAAGACGAAGGAAACGGGAATTCTTCCCTGTATCAAATTACATAAAAAAGACGATTACCTCGCTTACGCCCGGGCGATGTACGACGGCGGCGCAAGAGTGATCGAGGTGACCATGACGACGCCCGGCGTACTGGAAGCGATAGAAACCATTTCTTCGTATTTCGGCGATAAACTTCTCGTGGCGGCGGGAACGGTTCTTGACCCGGCTTCCGCAAGAGAAGTGATCATGCACGGCGGAAGCATTATCGTAAATCCCTGCGTCGCAGAAGACGTTATAGATCTGTGCAATCGTTATAACGTTCCCGTGTACAGCGGTGCGTTCAGCGCGACGGAAGTTTTTACCGCTATGAGAAAGGGCGCCGCCATGGTGAAGATTTTCCCAGGAGCTCTGGGCGGTCCTAAATATATGACGAATCTGAAGATGGTGTTTCCCGAAGTCAATCTGATTCCTTCCGGCGGAATAACGCCCGACAACGCAGCCGAGTTTATTAAATGCGGCGCTTGCGCCGTGTCCGGAGCGAGAACTTTTATGGATTTCGAAAAAATCGAAAAAGAGGGGCTTTCGTCCGTTACCCGTCAGGTTGAAAAGTTTATAAAAATCATCGCGGAAGCGAAAAAGGATCTTCCGGTCATTCCGTAACGCAAAAGAATTTACGGACGTTGGCATTCGTTGCCGTTGACTGTTTTACGGCGAGTAAAGTGTTTTAAGGTGATCGGCGACGGCAGAAGCCGCGGCCGGCAAACAAATGATTGAAAAGGGAAAATATGAAATATTTTAAAGCAATATCCGCGGGGAAAGGCGTTTTCGACGAGGAACCGACACCGAAACCGCAAAAAGGTTTCGTGCTCGTAAAAATATGTTATTGCGGAATATGCGGGACGGATTACGCACTCTTCGGCGGGAAAAGCAGTTTTGTCAGAAACGGATTGGCAACCTATCCCATACGCCTCGGTCACGAATGGTCCGGCATTGTGGAAGAGATCGGGGAAGGCGTGACGAAAGTGAAAAAGGGAGACCGTGTAGTAGGGGATAATTACGTGTCCTGCGGCAAATGCGAGGCGTGTTTGCGGCATGATTATAACTTCTGTACGGGCAGAAAACACGTGGGAACGATAGATCCTTGCTGGCCCGGTGCGTTTGCCGAATACTTTCTGATACCCGAGCGCCACGTATATAAGATAGCCGATAATTTTTCCCTGAAGCACGCGGCTCTTTGCGAACCGTTCTCAGTGGCTTACGGCGGGATTAAAAAAATGGATCTTACGCCGTCTTCCGTCGTTGTCGTGATCGGCACGGGGTGTATCGGTCTTGCCGCGGCCGTGCTTGCGAAAATCCGCGGGGCGGGGCAGATCTACCTTGTGGGAAGAAATAAATTTAAGCTTGCCATAGCGGAAAAACTCGGCATAACAGCCGTGATCGATTCTTCGGAATGCAACGCCGCGGAAAGGCTTAAGGAGCTTACGGGCGGAAGACTTGCGGATTTCGTGCTGGAATGTTCCGGCAATCCCGTAACCGTAAATCAATCGCTTGAGCTTTCGGCGCAGAAGTCGTTTATCGCCGCTATCGGGTTTTACGAAAATCCCCTGAACAATTTCGAAATAGACACTCTTGTTTCCAAGGAAATAAAAATACAGGGCATTATGGGCGAATACGGCAATCTCGAAGCGGTATCCGGGATCCTTGCCGATTCCGACGAGAATCTCGAGGCGATCATTACAAATACGGTTGATTTCGATCAATTGCCGGAAGCTCTCGCCCCCGAATCTTTTTCCCGGGTGATCAAAACAATAGTAAAAATCGGTGAGGAAAATTAGTATGCTCTCCGTTGCGATTTTAGGAAAACAGAATCCGTTGTACTTCCGCAAACTGATGAGATCCGAACTGGAGAAAAACGGATTGAAAGCAGATATATTGGATATGCCGACGAGAGATTTCGGAGATTTTGCGGAAAAACTCACTTCATACGACGCCGTGATTTCCTGCGGGGAAAAAATACCGGCGGAAGCCGTGAAAACTTTATCGGAAGGAAAGACGAAACTCATATCGAGATGGGGCGTCGGAACCGACGAAATAGACAAACAGACTGCGGCAAAATACGGTATCGCCGTATGCAATGCGGCAGGCTCGCTTTCCGTTGCCGTTGCCGAATGCGCATTGGCAATGATGATAGCCCTGCTCAGAGAATTTCCGCAGAGAGACGCTTCCGTAAGAAAAGGCGACTGGAGCTGGTTTTTCGATGGCAGGGTGAGCCGTCAGCTGGAAGGAAAAACCGTCGGACTGTACGGTTTCGGAGACATTGCGAAAGCCCTTGTGAAAATGCTTTACGGGTTCGATTGCAACGTGATCGCAACCGATCTGAATTGGGATGAAAAAATTGCGGAAAAATACAATGTAAAACGAGTGGACGAAGAAACGCTTATCAGAGGATCGGACGTTCTCAGCTTACACGTTCCCGCATTGCCGTCTCTTGTCGGTATGGTAAATGCGGAGTTTTTAGGTAAAATGAAAAACAGCGCGATACTGATCAATACGGCAAGGGGAAAGCTTGTAAACGAAAAAGATCTTGTAAGCGCGCTTGAAAACGGCGTGATCGCCGCCGCGGGACTCGACGTGTTCTGTCCGGAACCCCCGGCACCCGATCATCCTCTTTTAAAACTGAAAAACGTGATCGTTCTTCCCCATTCGGGCGCGGGGACGTCCGAATGTCTCGAAAAATCTTCGGCAATGGCGGTCGGCAATATCGTCGAATTCTTTTTCGGGGAAAACGGCAAAACGATGAAAACCATACTCAATCCCGAGTATAGAAAGGGACGCAGGGGGTAAAGAAATGCTTTCCACAGCCCGGCAGATAGAAAATCTTTTCGTACCGGAAGGGAAAATTGCCTGCTTCTGGCTCGGTCAGGCAGGGTTTGTTTTTAAAACGCCGGACGGCGAAACGATAGCGGTCGATCCGTATTTTTCCGATTGTTGTAACCGATATTTCGGCTTTAAACGCATTATGCCTCCGGTTATGGCTGCCGACGAAGCGGAATTCGATTATTTGTTCGTTTCCCATTCCCATTACGATCATTTCGATCCCGATTCCGTCCCGTTGCTTTTACAGAGCGGCAGGACCAAGGCGTTTTTTGCCTCCGACTGCAGAAGCGAATGTGAGCGGCTCGGGATTCCGGACGGAAGGGTCACCTTTGTAAAAGAAGGCGACGTTTTCGATTTCGGACGGGTAAAAGCCAAAGCCGTAAAGTGCGATCACGGAAGTCTTGCTCCGCTGGCGGTCGGTTTTCTGTTCGATTTTTGCGGAAAGAAGATCTATTTTACGGGCGATACGTCCGACAATCCGGAATGTTTCGGAGATCCCGAACTGCAAGGCGCGGACTTGCTTATTTTACCTATTAACGGAGCCTTCGGCAATCTGAACGAAACCGAAGCCGCAGGCGTTGCGGCAAGATTAAAGGGGAAAGAGGTCCTTCCGTGTCATTTCTGGAATTTCAAGGAACACGGCGGCGACCCGGAAAAGTTTTTCAAGGCGGCGCGGGAGAAGCGCGTAAATGCCAGGCTGCTCGCTATCGGCGATCACTTTTTCTTATGAACGGAGAAGGAGTTCCGGCAATGCAAAAAAAATTCTACGTAATATCTCATACTCATTGGGACAGAGAGTGGTATTATCCGTTCGAACAATTCCGGTTAAAGCTTGTTTCCGCGATGGACGAACTCATTTCGATTATAGAAAAAGAGCCGGAATATACCTTTTATTTCGACGCGCAAGCCGCCGTGATCGAAGATTATCTCGAAATTCGTCCCGAAAAAGAAAAACTCCTGAAACGGCTTATCGGAAAGGGAAACATAGTAATAGGTCCCTGGTATATTCAGAATGATTTTTACCTCTCCTCCGGCGAAACGACGATCCGGAATTTACTTTTCGGCATTAAAAAATCACGGAAATACGGAAGGTGCGCGATGGTCGGATACGCACCCGACCAGTTCGGGAACATTTCTCAGTTGCCGCAGATATTAAGAGGGTTCGGCATTTCCTCGTTCGTTTTCGGAAGAGGCTATGCAAAACTGTTTCTTAACGAAAAAGGCGAACTCGGCAGGGTCCCCCCTCCGACGGAGTTCCGATGGATCGCCCCGGACGGAAGCTGCGTCACGGCGTTCTATCTCGTTCAATGGTACAACAACGCGCAGAGGATCTCCCGTGACGGCAAAAAAGCTGCCGAAGAGATAGAGAATATAGGAAAAGGACTTTGCGGTCTTACGAAGTTGCCCTATTTTCTGCTTATGAACGGCGTGGATCATCTCGAGCCGCAGAGCGACGTTCTAACCTGTCTTAAAAATGCCGGACCTTTTCTGGAAGACGGTGACGAAGCGATTCAGGCAAAAATGGAAGATTACGTTTCGGATTGCCTCGAATATATCGGGCGGAACAAGATCGTGTTGCCGAAGGAGCGCGGAGAACTTCGCTACGGAGGAGATTATGATATCTTACGCGGCTGTTACAGCTCGCGGGTGAAGCTGAAACAGCGGAATGCGGAACTGACGGCGAGAGTAGAAAAAACGATAGAGCCGCTTGCTTCCATGCTTGAAATGTGCGGGTTTTACGGGATTTATCCGGCGGACGAGCTGAATTATGTCTGGAAGATGATCCTTCACGGCGTCACGCACGACGCTATCTGCGGTTGCAGTTCGGATAAAACGTGCAGGCATCTGCTCGACAGATTCGACAGAATAGACGAAATTACGGATTTTCTTTTGAAATCCCTCGGAGAAAAAGCCGCGCGCGCTTTTAAAACGGATTTTGCCGATGACGACACGTTTGTCCTTCTCGGTGTAAACACCCTTTCGACCGCATACGAAGGCGTATCGGAGGCAACGATAGATCTGCCCCGCGATATCGCAAACAAAGGCTTTGAATTGTTTTCCTCATCCCGGGAAAAGATCGACTATGCCGTCATTGAAAAACGGGAGCATAAAGCGGACGTGATCTCGCCGTTGAATCTGCCTGTTTCCGTTCCGGCGGTCGAATATAAAATCGCGTTTCGGTACGGGATGCCCCCGTATTCGTTCTGCCCCGTATATATAAAGAAGCGGTCGGACAATGCCGTTTATCGCGAGAAAAAGGCGGGGTTCGATAAAACCGAAGCGACGATCGAAAATGAGTTTTATAAGATCACGTATACCGACGGATCGGTCGTTTTGTTCGATAAGCGCTCGGATACGGTGTTGACCGATTTTATATCGATCACGGATGAGGCGGACGCGGGCGACGCCTACGTGTTTAACGGAGCGGGAGAGGAAAAACTTTTGTTTCTGCCGTTAAACGCGACGGCGGAAACAATATGCGACGATAACGGAAAACCGCTCATATCCCGCTTTATCGTCGAATTCCGGGGAGAGATCCCCGCGTCTTACGACTTTTCTTCAAAGTGCAGAAAAGCGGAAAAAAGGGAATTCCGGGCAAACGTCGTACTCGGCATCGATTGCGGCTCGGATGTGATCAGAGCGGAATACCGTCTGTTCAATCCGTCCGAAGACCACAGAATGAAACTCGTTTTCAAAACGGGCGTAAACGCGAATAGAATTTATTCCGATATCCCCTTCGATATATCCGTTTCGGACGGAACCCATTTCGCCCCTACGACAAAAGATCACGCCGTTTTCGCGCAATCGTTTGCCTTTGTAAAAGACAGCTCGGCTTCGGCGGCGGTTTTCAATCGGGGGAACTGCGATTATGCCCTGACGGAAACCGGAGACATCTCGGTCACGATGGTAAGGAGTACCGGGGTAATATCCCGTCCGGCTGATTTTTCTCATAACGGAGACGTGTGGGAAAGCGCAAAAGAAAACCAGCAAAAAGGGGAGTTAAACGGCATATTGGGGTACTTACGGTCTTCCGATAAGGTGGACGCCCGCTTTTTTTCGCAAAGAGCGGAACGCTTTTTGTGTCAACCGTTTATCTGTTGTACGGCTGTGAATCCGGCACGCATGTATTGCGGCGACGAAAGCCTTCAGACGACGTCCGTCAAGGATAAATATTTTAAAAAAGATCCTTACGACGGCGTAACGCTCGATGCGGGCTTGCCGGTAATAGAAATCTCCGGCAGGGCGGAAGTGAGCGCGTTAAAGAAGAAAGAATGCGGTAACGGATGGATACTCAGGTTATTCAACCGCGGCGACAGAGGCGAAAACATATCCGTTGCGGTGAAAGGAAAGAGTATCGTCCGCGTAAAAACGAACGAGACGGCTCCTTACGGAAAGGCTTGCGAAAAATACGAGGGCAGGATCGGAAAGGGAAAGATCGTAACTCTTCTGATCGGAAACCGATAACGAAAACGCAAGTCGTCGGAACGAAAAATAAAGATCTGAGAGAAAATAGATGAAGAAAATAATAAGCGTTATATTGGTTTTGTTTCTGTTTGCGTGTTTCGCTTCGGTTTATCCGGAAGCGGTCGCGCAGGCGGAAAGCGAGCCCGTGCGGGTCGTAAAAAACAGTGCGACGGTAGGCGGGGCCGAACCCGTGAATATCGTTCCGGAAGGAAAAAGCGGTACGAGCGTGCACCTGATCAAACCGGACTGGAAACCCGTAGGCGGCGCGCTGAAGCTTGGAAAGATGGATAAGGATAAGATCACGCTGGAAATGTGGATGCATATTTCCGATCTCGGCAGTCTCAGCGTGGGTCCGTTTCTTCCCGGAAACGTCGGCTTTACGATAGAAGATAACAGCGACAATGCGAGATATTTCTGTTACTGGCTTCAGTATGAGGACGTCGTGAACTGGGTCGACGGTTGGAATCACGTTTCCATACGGTTTTCTCTTCTCGATAAAGATACGTACAGAAGAGGCTGGGACAGAATAGATCTTTCGTCGATGACGTTTAAGGTTTACGCGCCTATGCTTGAGGATCTGTATCTTTACGACGTGTTCGTTAAGGAAACGGAACAGACAAAAGCCAACGTGCTTCTTGCCGGTCAGCCGATCGCGTTCCCCGCAAAGGGCATATCGTTGACGACGTCTTCCGCAAAGATAAAAACGGGAGCGACGACCGCGATCGGGTACTCTATAAAACCGAAATCGTCGCAGAATACGGAGATCGTGGATTGGAGATCTTCGGACGAATTTGTCGCGTCGGTAGACGAAAACGGGATCGTGAAAGGGGTTTCCGAAGGTTCCTGCACGATCACCGCAACGGTAAGAGGTCGCAATCTTTCCGCAAAAGCGAAAGTGATCGTTTCGGATGAAATAAAAGTCAACCCTCTGAACACGATAACGCCCGATATCGATTCCTCTTTAAGAGAAGGGGCTTTCGATATCGACGAAAAATATCTGATATCTCCCGCCAACGACGGATCGGTCACCCGTTTCGGCAATTTTACGGGGCAGACGGCAGGCGGACTTTCCAACTTCTCGCTCGCTTCGTTCGAGCTGCAGAACACGATCATAGAATTCAATCTGCTCGTTATGGATAAGGGAGATCTTATCGGGGAGGGGAATCCGGACGCCGATGAAAAAAACGGATATTTCGGCGTCGGCGAGCCTATTTCCACCGGACTCTGGTCTTCAAACCATATCATGTATAAGATCGATAAACCTTTGTGGGATAGACTTTCCGCCGGCTGGAACAGAATAAGAGTTAAGATGTCGGCTATGACGAAAACCGGCAGTCCCAATTTAAACAATCTCTCGTTTTTGCTGTTTCAGCAGCATGCGAAAGTAAACCGGAGAGCAAATCTCGGCATAAACGGGCTGAAAATTTACGAAGCGGAACAGGAAGAAGACGTTATCGTGGACGAACAGACGGAGCTCGTTTCTTCCTCGTCCGTTACGATAGACGCGCCCGATACGCTTTATAAAGGAAAAACGTATCGGCTTTCGGCGGAGATCAAACCGGATAACGCCACGTTCAAAGATTTTGCGACTTTTTCGTCTTCGGACGAAAACGTGCTGAAGATCCGCCCGGACGGAACGCTGATCGCAGTCGGCGCAGGGGAAGCTACGGTTTCTCTTACGGTTTTCGGCGATGCGGAAAAGCATGAAAAAACAATTAAGGTGCTCGATGAATCAAGGCCTCTTGTTTCTGTCGGATTTGACAAAAAGACGCTTAAAGTAAAGGTGAACGACGTTTTCGATCTTCAGCCGATCCTCACGCCGGCAGATACCACCGAATACGAAATATGCTATGTTTCGGATAATTGCGCGGTGGCGTGCGTGGACGAAAACGGGAAAGTCGCCGTCGTGGGAGAGGGCAAAGCAAAAATAACGGCTTATGCCGTTTCCGATCCGGAACTGAAAGCCGAAATAGAAATCGTAACGGAGAATGGCGGAGGATGTTCTTCTTCTCTGAATGCGGATCTTTTTTATCCGTTCGCGGCGTTGGCTTTTGCGGTTTTCGTATCGGCGTTCGTAAACGGAAAGGGGAAAGAAAATGCGTAATCGTTTTTTAAGAATCATATCCGCGCTTATCGTTTTTATCATGGCGGTCCCGCTTTCCGCCTGCAAAAAAAAGCCCGAAACCGACGATCGCGAAATACAGAGCGGCGTTACGGTGTTCAGTTATTACGGAACCGATCCCGCGCTTTCTCATGAAGTGGGCGAAGCCGCGGAGAACAGAGTGTGGAGAGTCGGTATAGAGGATTATACGGCAAATACGGTAACGCTTGCAAACGAAGGCGTGGTTGCCGCGGCGGAAAACGTTACGCTTCTTCGCGGAACTTATGTGCTTACGGCGGAACTTGCGGTATACGGCGAGGCGGGAAAATCCGGCGCGACCAATACGTATAATCCGGTAGCGGCGCTTCAGGTGGTAAACGATTCGGGAAAGGTGATCGCGAATCAGCACGTTACGGGGAGCATTTCGCTCATTACCGACGATTTTACTTCTTTTTCGGTCACGTTCGATATCCTGCAGGCAGGCAGGTATGACGTCAGGGTCTTTTCCGCGGGGTTGAACGCGATCGCCGTTCAGCGCATCACGTTGCAGAGCACGGATCGGTATGACGGAAGCGTTTCCAACGGAGAACTTCCCGTTTCGCTTGCTTTCGACGAGAGCGAAGAAGACAAAAACATTGTTTACGAAAAAGGAAAGCTTTACGTTTACGATTTCTGGGAAGTGTTTCAGAAATATCGCGCAAATTACCAGACCGTGTGGGATTTGGGCACTTTACTGGCTTGTTTACAGGGGATAGTAAACAGAGAGATCCCTCAGCTTTATATCAGATTCGACACGAGAACCTATCAGACGGGTTACGGCGAAACGGATATGTTCTGGCTCGAATATCTTTCCGGAAAGAAATTCCTTCCGGGGAAAGAAAATCGCGTTAAAGTAAGCAGTCTCGGCACTCTTTTACGATTGTTCGAAAGCTACGTCGGCGGTATCGCCCTGTGGGATAACTCCGTTCCCGCCACTTCCAACGTCGCCACGACGGACGCAGGCGTCAACAATACCTTGCCCGTCAGATTTTCTCAGGATCGGGATTCCGTTTACTATGAGATAAAAGATCTGTTCGAGGTCAAACTCGATTTAACGGATAAGTTTACGGGGAACGGAAACGAAAAAATATGGCAGACGGACAGAGAGAGCACGGGCAGCGCCAAGTGCGACGCGTATATCTGGGCAATGGAAAAATATATCAAAACGAACCTTTGCAATCCGTACGTGATGAGCAACTATGCGGACGGCTGGGTAGGCCCCGACGGATTTATGCCCGTAAATAATCTTACTCCGGACGGGGGAAGGCTCGGTAACGGCACGGTGGCTCACGGCGGAGCGATCAACTGGGTGGACAGAGCGTTGGAAAATACTTTGATGCACAGAGATTATCACGTCGCCGAAAAGGCGTTTTTCGTCGACCTTGCCACAAACGATCTCATTGCGCCGATAGACGATCCTTCTCAGGAAGCGGGGACGGACAGCGCGGTTCTTGCGGAAATTCTGACCGAACAGAACCGAAGAGCGGTGGACGGACCGATAGAGATCGGCGGAGGAAATCCCTGGGCGCTCAAATATTCCAATCACGTTCAGTCCGGTGCAGCCACTCCCGGCGGCGGTGAAGGGATCGCGAGCAAGTTTTTTACGAAATACAATGTGGTATGGACGCCGGACAGTTTCGGATATGCGAATTCCTCCGTCTACAGATTGTACGAGCCGACGATCAAATTCAGTAATAAAAATGCCGTAAGAATGAGAACGGAAAGTAATAACGCGGTACTCGAGAACAAAAACTACGTGATGTTTTACATGGGAGACTACGATGCCGCATCCTGGCTGAACAGAAGTATTCCGACCATGTTTTCGGATCCGCGCCTCGGCGATTATCCCCTTTGCTGGCCGATCATTCCGATCAACGAACCGAGAGCCGCTCACGTTTACGAATATATGTATGAAAACGCGACGTCCAACGATTATTTCGTCGGGGGAAACAACGGATACGGATATAATTACTGGTCGAATTATGCGTCTTCCGGCAGAGAGGGACTTAACGGATCTCTCGAAGATTATATCGATATCATCGGAAATTACAACAAAAAATACGATATCGACATTATGGGTACGTATTTTTCGGGCGAAGATTTCAACACGATGAATTCGTCGCTCAGAAACAGAATTTACGACGGGCTTGCAAAACTGTATCCTTCCGGGGTAGCCGTTCTGAACGGAAGCAGAACGATATACAGGCATAACGGCGTGGTATTTACCGGTAAAGATCCGGGAAAGGTCGGAAAATCCGTCTGCTATCAGGCGGGCGTGCTGAAACTCCTTACGGACGACGCCGCGGAATACTCGAGCTCGCTGAAAGCAAACGCGATCGACGTTACCGAACTGAACAGACCGATGTTCCATGTGTGCAGGGTTATTCTCGTCACGCCGACCGATCTGTTCAACAGTTTCGAAGCGTTGCAGAATAAATATCCGGACTATAATTTCGAGATCGTGGATCCTTATACCTTCTTTAAACTGTACGGCGAATATCGTGACAGGGCGGAAGAAGGATATTATCCCGATATCTGACCGGAAAACGGTTGTGTTTCCGGAAAGAACTTTTCCGGAGAAAAACGAGAGGTTGAAAATGATAAGAAAAAAGAGGATATCCTTCGTTCCGGTGCTGTTGTTCCTGCTTGTCCTCGGCGCGGCGTTTTTTACCCGCGGAGGAGAAGAGACGGTCAGGGCGGCGGATAGCGGACGGATCGTCGATTATGCGATCCGCTATGAAGAAGATCTCGCGTACGGGCTCGTTCTCGAAACGACCGCGGCGTATACGGAAGACGGTACCGTCGGACTTGACAACCCCGATCCGAACGCTCCGTATTACAACTTCAAAGAATACCTGTGGGTAAACGGAAGAAGCGTGATCCCGGCGGGAGCGGGAGGGTTTTATGTTTCGTCGCAGAGAAGTTACAACGAAACGTATAAGAAGACCGGAACGGGCAGGAGCGCATACGCCGTGAACGAAAGCGGCGAGCATTTCACGCTGAATTTCTGGTGGTTGAAATCGGCGGCGGGCGATCTTATCAGATACGACGGAACGGACGTTCTCGTGATCAAGGCGGGTATGCCGCTGAACACCTTCCGTCGGGACGAGGAGATCGAAACCGTTCTGGACCGCGATTACTATTTCCGGCTGTCCTGGGGCGAAAAAGCGGAGGAACGCTATTTCGAGGAAATAACGGCGAACGATATTCCTGCGGCAAAGATAGTTGCCTCCGGTCTGCGTGACGCGGACAACGGCACCCATTACGGGCTTACCTTTCAGCTGAACGCCGCTAAATTTCAGGAACCGCAATCGGGCATAGACAATCCGGATTCGAAAGATTATCTTGATTTCAGGAAGTACGTTTTCATCAACGGATTCAATCAGAGCCTGTTGCCGCCTACCGTAACGTTTATAAGCGCAGGCTCGGTTTATACCGACGTTTACACGAAGTCCGCAAACGGCGACGGCAGAGAAAAAATCGATATCGATTACGGGAATATGGCATCGATCAACATAAACTGGCCGGTCGGGAATCTCGGCGCGGCGGGTTTGAAACTCGACGGAACGGACATCGTGACCGTGAAAAAGGAAATGCTTACCGGGACGTTCGACGGGAAGAGCGGACCGTATACGGCGAGAACTCTGGACAGAGATTATTATTTCGGGTTAAGCTGGGATAAGACCGATAAAAACAAACGTTATTTCTATGAAATATCCCCGGAAGAAATATCCGGACTCGGATACGATAAGCAGATCCTTTCCGTAGACAAATCGTCTTTGCCCGCTACGAGCGAATATTCCCGAAAGCTCATCGGCATAGGACAGAAGCACAACCTGCCCGATCATTTTAACGGGTACACGAAAGTCGGAGGAAGGGTGATCATTCCCGTCGCCTACGATAAGCAGAAGGTTTCCGATGCGGAAGGGAACGACGAAATAACGGGTACGCTCGATTTTTCCGGATTGGACGTTCCTTCCTCCGAGCCGAACGTTTTCACCGTTTACTACAGTGTGAACGATTATGCGGTTTCGGTGGATCTCGGCGAGATCGAAACGGCGGCAAAAAAAGAGGTGACGCTCGGAAAGAATCATTCTCTTCCGACGACCGTGAACGTCCGGTTGTTTACGGGCAGGACGGAAACGTTTTCCGTTAAATGGAGCTGGACGAGGGCAGTCGTGAAGGGGAACGTGCCCATAACGGGAACGATACAATTCGGCAATAAACTTGTGGGCGAAAACACGTCTTCGGTGATAGATCTGGAATTGAAAGTGACCGGCGATCTGATGATAGATAAACTCGGAACACTGCCGGAAAGCTCGCAAACGGTTCTTTTAGAGAAGGAAATATCTCTTCCCGACAAAATTCCGGCACTGCTTATCAACGGAGAAATTACGAGCGTCGCGGTTGAATACGAGTGGACGAGAGCGGAAGAAACGGGGGAAAAACAAAATAAGATGAAACTCCTTTCTTCCTATGCGTTTGCGGACGGTATCGCCACGGAGTACGTGATAGATTTCGAAGTGAAAGATTATATCACCTCTCTCGGGGAAATACCGGGATCCGACGCCGTTAAAATCGGCGAAAAGCATACTTTACCGGGGAAAGTCCGCGCAAACCTTGCGAGCGGAGGCGTCGCGGAACTGGATATTGTATGGAAGTGGACCACTGCGACGCAGGTGGGCGACGTTTCCGTCGTCGGAACCGTTTATGCGGGAGAATACGAGGTAGAGGAAGGCGTCAGCCTGAAGGTGACGAAAAAGGTAAAAGTGACCGCCGCGGACGAAAGCGGAAAAAATTCGGGAAAGGGTTGCAGATCGTCCCTGCGGGGCGTTCCGGCGGCATTTTTTGCGGGGATCGTTTTCTTCGCCGCGTTTGCCGATAAAAAATCAAGGAGAAAGGAAAGATGAAAAAAATGATAAGGTTATTAAGTTTTCTGCTGGCTCTGACGATGCTTGTTCCCGTTGCCGGTTGCAAGAAAAACGAGATCACGGAAGACACGCTTGTCGTCTGGTGCGCGGGGCTTGACGTAAACTACGAGCAGACGCTTGTCGTAGACGAGGAGAACCCGACCGCTCTCTATACGAAATACATCGTGGACGAATTCGAAAAGAGAAACGAGGGGAAGAAACTGAAACTTCTTTTCCAAGGGTGGGGCGAGGACCTGAATAAGGCGATTTCAAACGCCCTGATCACAAACATTCAGGTCGACGTCGTTCCCGGCGAGCAATATCTGAAAAAGCTGATCGACGGGGAAACGTTCGAGCCGTTGGACGATAAATATCGTTCCGTGATGTCGGAGGATCTTCTGGAAAGAGGAATGTACAACGATAAGTTGTACGCCGTTCCTTCGGTTACGGGTACTTTTGCTTTGTGGATCAACAAAAGAGCGCTTCGCAATGCAAAGATCATAGACAAAAACGACGTTGCGGCGCAGAAATACGTCGACGCGGGGATAGACCCGTTAAAACCTGCCACAATGGAAGATCTTCTTACGATCTGCAGGGATATCAAAGCGTATTACACGTCAAATAACGTAAAGGGAAAAGGCGGATACCTTCTCAACGATACCACGGGAGACGATTCTCAGTGGAGAGCTCTGGCGTTTATGCGTCAGGCAGGCGGAGATTTCGCGAACGACGACGGAACGATCGCGTTCAACGGAAATGAACTCGCCTTGCAGATGATGTACGATCTCGGTAAAACCGGTCCGGAGGGGGCAAAGGGGATTCAGCAGACGGACGATCAGCTGAGATATTTTTACGAAGCTCAGGCGGCATACGTCGTCGACGGAAGCAACGTGATCCTCAATTCGCGCGGAACTCTTTCCGAAAACGATATCATAGGCGTGGAATTGCCCGTCTTCAAGGATAAGAATATCAGATCCAACGTGTCGGTAGGCTCGGTGTATTACGGAATTATGGCTACGAGCAAAAAGAAGGATCTCGCCGTAAAGTTCATCGAACTTATGATGAGCGAGGACGTTCAGAGGGCTTGCCTCAGACTTACTTACGGTTTGCCGACGTTAAAAACCGTTTTGAACGACGAGGCGATAAAAACGGACGAATATCACTACGATACGGTGAAACCTCTTCTCGCCCCGTTGCAGAACGGAGAATATACCAACGTTAAATGTCTTTACGGATTCACGAAAAACGCATCGCTGATATGGGATGCCTGGAAGACTTACGTGAACAGAGTATATACTACGGACAAAGCCGGCGTTACCGAACAGATGAGGGCGACGCACGAAGAAATGGTCGAATGTCTTAACAGGTAACGGGATGAATAAGAGACAGAGAGACAACATAAAAGGATGGGCGGTCATGACCCCTATTCTGATCTATTTTGCGCTGTTTACGGTCGTGCCGATCGTGATCCTGTTCGTGATGTCTTTTACGAATTACGGAGAAACGATCAAAGCGGGGAAATTCGTATCGGAGTGGGTCGGGTGGAAAAACTATGCGGACGTTTTCCGTTATCCGGAGTATTTCAGGTCGATTTTTATCACGTTTGCGATCGCGGTCGGCGTTGTCGCCGCCGGTATGACGTTCGGTTTTCTCGCATCGCTTGCGATGAAAGCCATCGTAAAGGGCAGCACGTTTTTCCGGATGATATGGTACATCCCCGGGCTTTTGTCGGGGGCGATCGTCAGCGAGTTCTTTAACGTAATGCTCGCCAACGACGGAACGATCAACCGTATCATAGAAAGCCTCGGCGGGCAGATGATCGCCTGGAAGCTTTCGACGGGGTGGATGTATTTCTGGATCATATTCATCGTTACCTGGGGCGGCACGGGCGGCACGGCGATGTATTTCCTTGCGGGGCTTAACGGTATCGACAAGGAGATCTACGAAGCCGCTTATCTCGACGGGGTGAATAAGCGTCAGAAAATGTGGTATATCACTTTACCGCTTCTTCGCCCGATGCTCGGATACATCCTTATTACCGGTTTTATAGGCGCGTTCAATATTTTCGAGCCGGTGCTTCTTATTTCAAACGGCGGTCCCGATCAATCGACGAAAGTCGTGCTGTACAGATTGTACGACGAAGCGTTCAAAAACTTTAAGTACGGTTTTTCGTGCGCTTTGTCCGTGATCGTAATGATAATCGTTCTTGCTCTTACGTTTATCAATATCAGAATTTCCGACAGCGGGATCCTTAAAGTGGAGGAAAAATAGCGGTATGGAAGATTCCTATCAGATAAAAAAGACGTCAAAATATGCTTCCGTACTGCAAAAAATAGGTCCGTATCTTTTTCTTACGTTGGGCGGGATCATAATGGTTTACCCGTTCGTATATTCGCTGTTAGGTTCCGTTTCGACGGTGGAAGAATACAAAAATTCCCTTCTTCTGCCTGTTCCGCGGCATCCTTTCAGGGAGCTCGGCAACTATGCGATCCTGTTCAGGGCGGAAACGGATATCCTGTTTCCTATGTTCCTTACGGTTTCGAGAATGGTGGTCGGGTTCGTCGTTTCGGTATTCGTTTCGTCGTTCGGCGGGTATGTTTTCGCAAAGGTGAATTTTAAATTCAAAAGGATCGTATTCACGATACTTTTAAGTTCCACCATGATTCCCGGCGTGGCGATGATGGTCCCGAATTTTATCTGGATGAGCAAGTTTCCGCTTGTCGGCGGAAACAATATCCTCGGTCAGGGCGGTACGGGTTGGGTAGACAACCCTGGCGTGCTGTTTATTACCGGCTGGGTGAGCGCTTATTCCATATTCTTATTCCGCCAATGTTTTGTATCCCTCGGAAACGATATGGCGGAAAGCGGAGAGATCGACGGAGCAAGTTTCGTGCGTATCGTGCTGCAACTGTATCTTCCGCTTGTGCGACCGATCTTCTCGATGATGATTTTAAACACCTTCGTCGCGAACTGGAACGATTATATGACAAGTCTTATCATGTTGCCGAGCAAAACGGAATACAGACTGCTTGCCACGACTTCCGCTACCTTAATGGAATTGTTTTCGAATCCGCAAAGGTTCGGCGGCGCGGATTATCCGAAAACGTTCTCGATCGCTACGGTTATGATGATACCGCCGTTAATCGTTTATCTTCTCGTGCAAAAACAATTCGTGGAAGGTCTGGCAATGGGCGCGGTAAAGGGCTGATCCGCTTTGAAAAAAAAGTATGAAAACGGTAGAAACCGTTAATTTAGGAGGAAAATTATGACTACGATCAAAAAGTACCTGTTACTGTTTCTGATGGCGATATTTACTTTTTCGCTATCGTCCGGAATTGCCGTTACGGCAAATGCCGAGGGGGAAACGCCGGAACCGAGCGCGGCATTTTCGGCGTTCAAAGCAGCAGTGGAGAACGCCGCGACGGACGGCAGCGTTACGGAGATCGCGCTGACGGAGGATTTTACCGTTACGGAAGCCGTCGCTTTGAAATCCGGGGCTTCTTACGTGATTTATTCCGATACGGACGTAACCGTGACGCTCGGGGAAAATATGCTCTCTCAGTCGATGTTCACTCTTGCGGGAGACGCAAAAATTTCGCTCGTTTTCGGTAAAACGACCAAAGACGCCGGTACCGTAACCTATAACGGCAATAAAGCCGCTTTTGCGGGGAATAAAAGAACGGGATCCGGTTTTCTCACCGTTGCCAAAAGCAGCAAAGCGGCAAATGGCAATACCGTGATTTTCAATCAGGCGATCGTTAAGGATTTTGTAAACACCGCAAACGGTACGGTTATGAGCGTCAACGCAAAAAACACGGTTATTTTCAACGGCGGCGTTTTCGAGGGCAACGAAAAAAGAAATATCGACGGAGATCTCGCCAAACAAGGTATTATTTACCTGAACGCATGTACCGCTACGATAAACGGGGGAGAGTTTAAAAAGAATCTTCATGAAGGTACCGGCGGAAGCGTGATCTATCTGGCGGGGGCTTCTTCGCTTACGGTAAACGGCGGTTCGTTCGCAGAGAATCGTTCTTCCGCTACGGCGAAAGGAAAGGGTTACGGCGCGATATACGTTAACCACGATTCGGCTTCGTTGAACGTTTACGGCGGAGAGTTTAAAAACAATTACGCGCAATTCGGCGGGGCGATCGCCGTCGTTAAGGCGAAGAACGTAAACATAGACGGCACGCAGGAAGGGAAAATCCTTTCGTTTCAGGGTAACTCCGCATATTACCTCGGCGGGGATATCGCGGTTTTCGGCAACGTAACGTGCGCGGCAAGCGGTGTGGACTTGCAGAACAGTTATATAGAAAAAGCCGGAAAAGTACATCTTATGTACGGTTCGAACGAACTTACCGTTACGCAGGCAAGTACAGACGATTTGTATTCGTACAGCGAAGGTCTCGGAAATACCGGTTCGTTCCTCTACACCGACGGCGACAACTATATGATCTACAGGGCTGTCTATCCCGCAGGCGCGAGAAACGTCGGGTTTGCCATGAGACTGGACGGCGGGATCAAAGCCGAATACAGGAATATCGAATCCGATACGTACTTCGGAATGCAGGGGCTTGTTTCTGGTACTCCTGCCGTGTGGCAGACTTACAGAATAGATCCGTCCGTTTTAAATGAGAATAAGCCTACCGTAATAGAAGTTAAATTCAGCGATCCCACTCCGGCGGACGGCGGCGGTACGCAGGTACACGATTTCAGATTTTTGCAGGGAAAGGTTCACGTTCTCACCGAAGATATGGGTGAACTCGCCGTAAGACAGGGCAATGTGGACGACCTTTATTCTTACAGCAACGGCATCGGGAACGGCGGAACTTTCCTGTGGACGGACGCCGATAACTATCTGACTTACAGGGCTGTTTATCCTGCCGGAACAAAGAGCGCCGGCATAAGCTTCCGTATCACGGGCGGCGGACTGAAAGCCGAATACAGAAACGTAAAAAGCGATGAGTACACGGAAATTGCCGGGCTTTCCGGCGACGTTTCCGTATGGCAGACGTTCTTTATCGACAATGCCGTTATGAACGAGGGCGAGCCTACCGAAATAGAGGTCAGATTCAGCGATCCCACTCCGACGGACGGAGGCGGTACGCAGGTACACGACTTTATGTTCGTAAAGGTATCTTCTACCGGAAAAGAGACCGAAGTGAATGTCCCGAGAGCTTCCGTGAATCTGATCGACGATATTTCGGAAGGATATTCTTACGGGAATGCCGGCGGAAAACCTTTTGCGGACGGTTACGCTTATTATTCGTACTGCGCGAGATATCCCGCAGGTTCCCGGAATGCAGGCATGATCCTGACCGTCGGCGGAGCGCAGGAAAACATCTACGTCGGTTACAGCGTAAACGGAGGCGAATTTACCGAACTTAACGTTGTTACAGGGCAGGAAGGAAAATTCCTGTTCGAAGGGCTTGAAGAGAACGGGGAAAACGTCGTTATCGTAAAATTCTACGCGAAACTGAAAGCGGGCAGCGGTCCGTATCTTCAGTCTCTTGTATTTATAAAAGAGGGCAAAACGCACGCCTTCGGCAATGAAACCGTTCTCGATCTCGGAAATTCTGCGGAAAATCTCTATGACGATACCGGTTCTGCCGTGGCAGGTCCCGTACGTTACGTTGACGGAAACGCTGTTATGACCTACAGGGTTACATTCCCCGAGGGAACGAAAATCGCCAAAGCGCTCCTTGTGGTCGGCGGAACGAACGCAGACGGCGGGGAAAGTCCGAAAGCGGAATACAGAAATATCGAATCCGAAACGTATACCGCCGCGACGCTCGTAAGCGATCTCGGTATTCAACAGACGATCGATTTCGGCGGGATATTGAACGTAAACGCCGCAACCACCATAGAAGTGAGAATAAGCGATCCTTCGCCCGAAAACGGAGGCGGTACTCAGCTTATGGGCATTACGTTCAGGAAAAACGTTGCGAACGATAAACTCCTTGTGTTCGCGGAAAACGAAACCGATCTCGGCGTCGATCTTATGAAAGATATCGACGAGGGCTTTGATTACGGCAATGCCGCAAATACTCCTTTTGCCGATTGCGCGGCGTTCTATTCCTACAGGGTAGAATATCCGGCAAACGCATATGCGCCCTTCGTAAAACTTACCGTGAACGGCGGTAACGCGGAAGTTTATTATACCGTAAACGGCGGCAATGCGAAAGAGATCGTTCTTGAAAGCGCGGTTGAGAAAAAGACGATGCTCGAGGGCTTTATTGCCGGGCAGAAGAACGTTCTGGTCATCGTATTCGGCGCAAAAGATAAAACGCAGGGCGGCGGTGCGAACCTGAAAGCGATCGGGTTCGGGTTTACCGACGGCGAAACCGTTATCGAAGGAATCTCTCTTGATAAAGAAAGTGCGGAAATCGAAGAAGACCGGACTTTGACTTTGGTGCCGACGGTGACCGGCGGAAGCAAGATCGATACTGCGGTTACGTGGGCTTCGAGCGACGAGACCGTCGCAACCGTAGAAAACGGCGTTGTAACGGCGAAAAAAGCGGGAAGCGTTACCATAACCGCAACCGCTGCGGACGGTAAAACGGCGAGCTGTACGATTACGGTCAAGGCAAAAAAAGAGCCTGCGGAAAGCGGCTCTTCCGCCGGAGAGGAAAGCGGAAAAACGTCCGGCGGGTGTCTTTCGGGGATCGGCGGCGCATGGCTGTTCGGTTTCGCGCTGATCGCGGCTCTTGCGGCGGTGAAGAAAGCGGGAAAGGAAAACGGCTGACGGGTAACCGGCATGCCGGGAAACGGGGCGGCTGTATTGCCGTCCCCGTTTTACCCTTTTATAAATCATTTGTATTTTTAAATATGGAAAAGAAAGGAGTTTTCCCGGGATGAAATTCGTGAAATTAAGCGACTTTGTAGCGGCGGATTCCGATGTGATAAACGGCGGAGG
The DNA here is from genome assembly GCA_934271265.1 of uncultured Clostridia bacterium. GTDB lineage: Bacteria > Bacillota > Clostridia > Christensenellales > Borkfalkiaceae > UBA10281. The sequence continues at coordinate 112,282 of CAKQRE010000026.1, forward strand.
AACAAATTGTACGGAAAAAATCCAGACCGTGCTCGATATGGCGAAAGAGGGCGGCGGGCTCTTCGTAACGGTGGACGGCGGGTTTTTAACCGGAACTCTTACGGTTTATTCGCATACAACGCTCTTTTGTCCGAACGAGGCTTGCGGTTTTTACCTGAAGGATGATACGAACGCTCCGCTGATAAGGAACGCGCATTTTTCGCAAGGCGAACGAGAAGACAGGGATATATCTCTGATAGGGGGAACGTATAATTTTAATTGCAGACATCAGCTTCACGATACGGGAGAGATCGACAGTGACGATCCGGTAATAAGGTTTACCCATTCCTGGGTTTTCGGTATGATGTTTTACGGCGTGTATTCGCTTAAGGTGCAGGGCGCGGTGTTCAGAAATCAGCGCACTTTCGCATTCGTTTGCGGAAATGCGGAACAGGTGGCGATGGAAAATATCCGGATCGATCTGCCGGATATTATGAACGCGCAGAATCAGGACGGGCTTCATTTTTTCGGACCGTCAAAAAATATTGTTCTGCGTAACATAAGCGGCACTGCGGGCGATGATTTTATTGCGCTTGCATCCGATGAATTCGACGCAAAGTCTTATATAACCGACGTGCTTATCGACGGCGTTCATTTAAATAATTCCGATCAGGGAATAAGGCTGTTGTGCAGGGGAAAGGGGTTGCTCGACCGCATTATCATAAGAAACGTTACGGGAACTTACAAGTGCTTCGGATTTTATATCAATCCGTGGGCGTCGCCCGAGTACAAAGAAGGCGAACGATACGGCAATTACGGTTCCGTTACGATAGAAAACGTAGATTTAAAGCAAACGGAACTGAAATATCCGTACACAAAGGCGTTTTTGTTCCGGCTGGGCGGTATCATAGATACCGTAAAGATATCCGGCGTAAATTACGTGAATGCCGCGGGAGAAGCCGATTTTATGCAGATAGGCGGCGATTACACGTTTTTCGACGAAAGGGAAGGAGATTACAAGACAACGATCGGAAATCTTCTCGTAGAGAACGTTACCGTGTCTTCGGACTTTCCTACGGGCGGAATCGTGGTCAGATCCTGCGAGATAGACAATATGACGGTGAAAAACGCAAATGCGGAAATAGAAAATCTGAACGGAACGATCAAAAATTTGAAAGTAAAACAGTAGCAGGTAAACGACTTTCCGTTACCACGTTTGTACTGTTCGGAATGCAAATAGCGGAACAAGTTTTGTTACGCGGATACGATAAGGTAATTAGCGATGACGAATGCTAAGCATAGAAAAAAATAATACGAACGCCGAATTTACGGTGTTCGTATTATTTTTTCTTGGCTGGGGTAGAGAGATTTTCCTCTTGATATTTGCAAAGCAAATTCTGAAAGTTAAGCCGATGCTTTGCAAATATCTTCGGTCATCGCTAAAAACAGTCCGCAGGACTGTTTTTCCGCCTGACGGCGTCGCTCTTAGTTCAAATCTCTCTTTAACCGCTTCGCAAGTAAAACAAAAAGAACAGGCAGAAACCTGTTCTTTTTGTTTGGCTGGGGTAGAGAGATTTGAACTCCCGAGTGACGGAGTCAGAGTCCGTAGCCTTACCGCTTGGCGATACCCCAATGGATATAATATTCGCTTTCCGGTCGGAAAACCGGAAACAGAATTTTAAGTGGCGCAACAAATGCTTCCGCACTTGCCCCTCACGAGTATATATTATACTACAATGTGTCTGCGGTTTGCAAGTGTTTTGAGGCGATTTCTTCTAAATTTTCGAATTTTTTTATCCCCTCCCGGAAGCAAAGGAAAAGAGCGGCGGTATCGAAACGAGCGTCGTGGGCATTCAAAGCAGATTCGCCGAAATAACGACCGGTTGCCCGCGTTACGTCGTAAGGGTACACGTCGAGAAATTCACACATTTCCGAAAGCTTCGGGTATTTATATCCTTTGTGGCTCGAACGTTCGAGTTTCATGATCGGCGTAAAAAACTTCATCGTGTCGAACTCTTCGCGATAGCGGAAAACTCTGTCCGAATAGTGAAATTCGGCGATCAGAAAGCCGATATCGAACTTTACGTTGTGTCCGACGATCAGATCGGCGGAAGAAAAATCGTCGAAGATCTCGTCTTCGCGACAAGAAAACGTTTCCCCGCCGGATAAAACGGAGAGAGATTCGACGGTAAATCCGTGTACCGCCGTAGCGGAGGGTTCGATATAGTCTACGCCGAAGAAGAAATTTTTGCTTTTCACGCTATCCCCTCCGTTCCATAGCAGATAGGAAAGCTGAATGATCCGTCCGGGTAATAAACCCGTCGTTTCCGTGTCAAAAAAAAGTATCATAAAGGATCCTTTTTATCTGTATTCGTATCCGATCGGGAAGTCAATGCCCGATCTTTCTTGTGTAATTAAATAATACAAAAAGCTCGTTAATCGCCTTATTCCGCGGTTTTTTTGGTTGAAAGCAAAATTCCGAGAAAGATCAGAGCGGGGAAGATCGCGGAAACGCCGAGCCCGATGCGGATATCGTCCGAGATCAGCCCTACGAGCGTGGGACCGAGGGTGCAACCGACGTCTCCCGCGAGGGCAAGCATGCCGAACATCTTTGTTCCGCCCTTGGTGAATTTCTTCCCCGCGAGCGAGTAGATCCCGGGCCACATGATCCCGACGAAGAATCCGCCGCAGGCGATCCCGACCAAGGAAAGACGCGGCAGGGGAGAAAGAGAAGTGAGCAAATAAGCGGCAAGCAGAAAAACGGAGAAAACGGCGATCGTTTTCTTCAGATCGATCTTGTCGCCCAGAATGCCGTACAGCGTACGGGAAACCGCCATGCCGAGTGCGAACAGACAGGTTCCGAAAATATCGCCGACGGTTTTGTTCGGAAGGGAAAGCCCGATCTCGGCAAAGTATGAAGCCCACTGGGCGATCGCCTGTTCCGCCGCGCCTGCCGCAGTCATCAGGATCAGAAAGACGAAAAACCCTTTCATGCGGAAAATGGAACGGTAAGAGGCGGGGTCTTCGTCTCCTTCGAGCGATTCGATCGGACAGATCGAAAAGGAAACGGCGTTTAATGCCGGCAGGATCGCAAGCAGCATCGGGAGAAAACGCCATGCGGCGATGCCGATCGTGTTGAAATACAGGGTGGAGAGAAGTACGACGAGAATGTGTCCCCAGCAATAAAAGGAATGCAGCATGCACATCGCTCCCGATTTATTGCTTAACGGAAGGGCTTCTACAAGGGGGCTTAAGACAACCTCGATAAACCCGCCGCCGATCGCCGTGAATAAGGTGGAGATCAGTATGCCCGCATAGGGATGGATGATAAAGGGAAGCGTGCCGAGAAATATAAGTCCGACGGCGGAAAATAAATGCGCGACAACCGCGCTTCTGCGATAGCCGAATTTCAGGGCGATCGTCGCCGATTGCGAATCTACAAGGATCTGTATTCCGAAATTCAGAAAGACGATCAGGGAGAGTTTTGCCGGCGAAAGGGAAAACTGCGTGGCGAATTGCACGAAGAGCAAAGGAGATAAATTGTTTACGATCGCCTGGATGATATAGCCGATATAACAGGTGGTAACCGTAAAACCGTAACGTTTCTTAACCATAATACGGTTATTTTAACATACTTATTCCAAAAAGGCAAACGAAAATCGCCCGGTAGGCTTAGAATTCGTTATCACTAATTACCTTAAAGGTTTTTCCGCCCTTTTCAGCGATTTCTCTGTTGACGTACGGAAAGTACTATCGATTTCGAGATCGGGAAAAATCATCAAAAAAATAAGCTCTTTGAGGAGCAAATCGATTTTTCGCCTTAAAAATAGTCAGTTATGACAAATGACAAGCCTATGATTTTTTCCGTGTTTTCCGACGGAAAGGGGAAGGAACCGGGAAAATCGGTCGCCGGAATTTAATTTCCGTGTTTTGACGATTATTTTTTTGCTTTTTCCGGCATAGGATAAAGCAGAGACGTCTATGTCTTCGGGTCGGGTTTTCAGAAAAACGAGCCGGGGCGAGGTTTGTCGGGCTGACGGGAAAACCGATATCGGAAAGATAGGCGGCTTCTACATTTTTCTACAATTAGTCCGAAAAACAGCCTTGATTTTTGAGAAAAAATATATTATAATCGGAGTGTAAACAGGTGGCAGGGAAAAAACGAATCGGTGTGCTTGCCGTTTTGCTTGCGGCGATCGCGGTGCTTTATGCGGCGGCGGGAAATACGAACGCCGCATCCGTCTATACGTTTGCGACGAACAAAAAGCAATTGCCCGTATATCGTGTGGATCGCGACGATAACAAGATCGCGATTTCGTTCGACTGCGCCTGGGGAACGGAACATACGGAAGCGATTCTCGACGCCATGGAGTTTTACGGGGTGAGATGCACTTTTTTCGCGGTGAGTTTCTGGGCGGAAAAGTACCCGGAAACGGTGAAAGAGATCCTTTCCCGCGGACATGAAATCGGCACTCATTCCGCCACCCATTCCCACATGAACAAACTAACGGCAACGCAGATCGAGGAAGAGCTCGAAACGTCTGCCGCACTGATCGAAAAGATCGGCGGAAAGAAGGTAACGCTTTTTCGCCCGCCGTTCGGAGAATACAACGACAGGTTGGTAGAGACCGCACGCGGAATGGGATTGCAGGTCGTGCAGTGGGATGTGGACAGTCTGGACTGGAAAAATCTTTCTGCCGAGAAGATCGCGTCGCGCGTGATCGGAAAAACGAGATCCGGTTCGATCATTCTGTGTCATAACAACGGGTTGCACACGGCGGAAAGTCTGCCGCTGATTTTTTCGGCACTGAAAGAAAAGGGATTCGAATTTGTTCCGGTCGGGGAATTGATCTATCGGGAAAACTATGAGATCCGAAGGGACGGGACACAGATAAAAAGCGGCGAATAAGTCGATTATCGATAAAAATGAAGGGGTAACGGGATCTCCCGGTTGTTCCGTCGGCTAAAAAAAATCGAAAGAAAACGCCGGAAAGGCGGATATAAATTACAGAGAGAGGGGAAATTATGCAAACGCACGAAAAACAGAACAACAAAGTGTTTTTAAAGGGACAGATCGTGACCGAGGCGCGTTACTCGCACGAGGTTTACGGCGAAGGGTTTTACGAGATGGACGTTCTCGTGAAAAGGCTTTCCGGTCAGGGCGACGTTCTGCCCGTAACGATATCCGAACGGCTGATCGAAAGCAATCGGCTTACCGTCGGCTCGGAAATCAGCGCGGTCGGTCAGTTCCGCAGTTACAATAAACTGGTGGAAGGGAAAAGCAAACTGATGCTCACCGTGTTTGTCCGCGATCTTGTGGACGGAGCGGAAGCAAAGAATCCGAATGCGATCGTTTTGTCCGGTTATATCTGTAAGCCGCCCGTGTACCGTACGACCCCTTTTAGCCGGGAGATCGCCGATATCCTGATCGCCGTGAACCGTGCGTACAACAAATCCGATTATATTCCGTGCATTGCCTGGGGGAGAAACGCAAGGTTTGTCAAGAACCTCGAGGTGGGTGAAAAAATCGCCATTTCGGGAAGGATCCAGAGCCGTGAATACACAAAACGTATCTCGGAAACGGAGACGAGAACAATGACGGCATACGAGGTGTCCGTCTGCAAACTTGCCGCATACGAAAATGCCGACGAGTTCGACGTGGATGCGGAATTCGGCATGAATTTCGAAGGGGATACTTTAAATATCGAAAATTTCTGAGAACGTCTGCGCCGGCAGGGGATAAGCGGTCGGTAAACATAAAGCAGCTTAATATCTCCTTAGGGAGATTTAAGGATAAAGGGGGGATTCCCGCGGCAATACGCCGCGGGAAATTTTTTTGGTTTCGTAATAATTATCAAAGGCTTCCGAGGTTTTATATAAATATATGTTTTTATCGTGACAAATCTCCGTAAAAACTTGCGGAGGAGTATTTTTTATGTTATAATATAATCGGTTTTATAGTTATCGGTGGTATTCCGACGGAAATGATAACCGCTGACGAAGAAGGAGGAAAATTTTGGCAGATAAGATGAAATGCCCGATATGCGGAGAGGAAACGGCTTCTTTTATGGGGCGTTACAGAAACGACGGTCTTTGTAAAAAACACGCTTATGAATTAAAAAACGGAACGCTTATCGCATGCGATAAATGCGGAGGCTGGCATAATGCCGATCGTCCGTGCAAATGTGAAAAACAGGCAGTCGCCTCGGATAAATCATTTCCGAAATATACAAAATGCGTTGCATGCGGCGGGCAGACATCCGGATATGCGTTTTGCTTTAACTGTTATAAAAAATACAGTGACGAAGAGAGAAAACGGATGCTCTCCGGAAAAGTTTCCGATGCTACGAGGTCTGTTGCGGACAAGGTAAAGATTCCAACGGAGAATGAAAAAACTGTCGCAAAAACAAGTGCGGTCTTTCTTCGTGATAAGGATAAACCCGTTGCCGGGAGACAGGATCCCGATGTAAAGAAAAGGGATACGGACAATATTCCGATTGAACAACAAAAGCAGGCGGACGGGAAATGCATCGTCTGCGGTGCCGACTCGCCGAACGGTTCGTTATGCCGCAGTTGCTACTACGAAATGTTGGATTTCAAAGACACTTTCGATAAAAATGCAAAGGTGTTTGAGCTGAAAGATTATTATTTTAACTTAAGATCGAACATCTATCGGATGAAGAATTTCGATTATGTGAAATCTAACTGTAATAAACTGATGGCTTTATCTGTCCTGACGAAAGATCTTTATGATGAGCAGTCCCTGACGGATCGGATTGTTTCGGATATTAAAGATATTATTGCAATCAAGGCTCCGAAGGAAGAACAGAAGAGTTCGGAATATACGAAAATTCAGGATTCCAGAAAAGAGGAAGTTGCGCGTACCGCGGACGGACACTATGTAAAAAGCCATCCGGAAAGCGTGATAGACGATATTCTGTACGATTTAAGGATCGTTCATTGTTACGAAAAGAAAGTGCCGATCAGTGCCGACGAACAGGCGATGACGGCTGATTGGTTTATCCCCGTTACGGACGGTAGACACGGAATTTATATCGAATATTGGGGGATGAACACGAAGGAATATCTTGAAAATAAAGAGAGAAAGAAGAAATCTTATAAAGAACACGATATTCCTTTGATCGAGATAGAAAAAGACGAATATAAAGATCGTCGCGGGTTGGAAGATCGTCTGATATCGGAAATGAACGCCATGGCATACAAGTATTTCCGCGTTACCGATTTTATCAGATAAAATGCTCCTGCGCGTTGTATCGCTTACCGGCGGGAAAAGGATTGCATGATAATAAAAAAACGGGAGAGTAAAACAGATGAAAAGAAAAATGATCGCTCTTTTATTGGTTACAATGCTTTGTATGGTGTGTTCTTCCTGTTCGGGGAACTTTTTATTGCGGATATTAAATAGTTCTTCGCCGTTGCCTTATCGGGAGAGATTGAAAAACGATTGGGACATTGCGTTGCCGGATTCTGCTAAACAGATTTTCGGTTGCGAAAATCTGGGAATGTCAGACGGAATCAGTTATTATGTATATGATATCAATAAAGAAGAGCTGAAACAGAATTATACGGAAGCGGACACGGAGAAAATCTCCGGAGAAATCGAGAATCTGTGCAGGTTAATTACCGATTACGACGAAACTTATGCCGTTAACTGGTCGCATAATTTGGATGTTTGCATCATTTCGAAAAACGAAATGCCGAAGAAAAACAGCGTAGAAGAGATCTCCTATTATGATAATCTCTATCTGGTCTACGATAACGATTTGCAGAGATTGCATGTGATCGATTCTCAGATCTGACAAACAAAAACACCCCGAAACCGAATAAGATCGGTTTCGGGGCGTTTTCAGTTTTGGTCGTCCTTACGGGCGATTTGCGTTTCGTCCCGTCCGGACGACGGGTCTTTCTTCTTCCTGTTTCCGTTTCGTATGCGTAAATACGACGAGACGAAAGAAAACAACCGAAGGAGAATTTTCACGATTTTCTGTTCGGAAAGTTTCGGTTTATTTCTTTTTCCGGACGGATCGCTTGTGTGGTTCATCTTTGCCGTTTTGTCCGGCAGGGCGGTTCTTTCCGTTATCAAGGTTACGTCGGATAAGAACAGAGCCACGCCTACGGTCACGACGGCTTCTTTCAGTAACGTAAGCAGATCGGTTTCCCGTTTGCTCACGAAAGAAAGAACGGTGCATAAGAGAAACGCGAAGGCAAACCCGGTAACGGCGATTCCCTTTCTGTTTCCCGTTTTGATAAGGCGTTCCGTGATCTTCATGGCAACAAGAACGACGAACGCAAGGATCGCCGTGTTCGTGCCGAAGTGGCGGGACGCAGTTAAGAAATAATAAAAGTCAAACACGTTCTGCCGCCTTGCGGGCGGTTGATCCGAAAAGGTCGATCGTCAGAAGAAGGAAACCGGCAAAGGGACGATTCTTCTTCTCGATATTCTGTTTATCCTTGGGCGAGAATAATAACTCCCGATCGTGCATCACCACCCTTTTGAATTTTTCCAGACGCAACGCCATTATACCACGGAATTTCGGATTTGCAAGGTTTTATGACGGTTTTACCGAAAAAAGATCGAAAATTTTTTGACCGACGGTATAGCCTTTCGGAATCGCGAAGCGCGCCGGATCAAAAAAGTGCCGTATAAGTCGATAAAAGCCGAATTTAAACGGCTCTTTTAAACAGGCGGACGCAGAAAGCGGTCATGTCGTCTTTGGCAATACCGCCGTTTTCGTAAAGGGCGCGGTTTAAAATAGAATCGGCGAGAGCTTTCGGATTCAGGGCTTTTTCGGCGGAGAGAAAATCGATAATGTCGGAAGAGGAGCCGAAGGCGTCGGAAATGCCGTCGCTTAAAAACACGATCACGTCGCCGCTGTTTAAAGCGGTTTTGCAGACGGAAGGTTTCATTTCGTCTAAGATCCCTAAGGGGAGAGAACTGCCCTCGATCACTTTAACCGTATCTTTGGAGAGAACGTAAGAATACGGGGAACCGATCTTGATGAAATCCGCCTGTCCGGTGAACAAGTCGACGATCCCGACGTCAAGCGCGGTAAAATTGTCTTCCCGATCGAACGTGAGTATTTTGTTGACGGTGGAAAGAACGACGGGAGAGGACAATCCCGCCTTGTAAAAAGTTTCGATCAGAGAAATGGCGGTGGACGAGATGTCTTCCGCTTTTTTGCCGCTGCCCATGCCGTCGTTCAGGGCAACGAGGAATTTTCCTTCCGAGATCTTCGTGACGGAATGGGTGTCTCCGCTTTTTGTTTTGTCTGCTTTGGTGGTTTGCGCCAATCCGAACGCCGCGTCGAAGGCGGGCGCGCGCTTTAAGGAAAGCGCGGAAAGTTTTTCGGACAGATTGCTTCGGGAAGTGATCGCCACGGGGTAGTTCGTCACCTCTTCGATCGCGCGGAGAAACAGGGGATTGTCCGTGCAGTCCGGATTTGCCACGATGTTGATCTCGGCGTCGTTTCCCTCGCCGAACACGAGAATTTCCGACGTGTAAATACCGCAGGCATAAAGGTTGTCCGAAAGTTTGCTTTCGAGATCGCCCCGCACTTCGAGGTTGCGGCTGAAGGAAAAGGCAAGGTTTTTCAGAACTTCCGATAGTCCCTGCGCCTGCGCGGCGATCAGCTCTTTTCCGCTTTCCATGGCGGAAGCCCGCGCCACGTTCTGCTCGTATTCGCGGATCAGTTTGTTGCACTCGAAAACGAGGCTTTCCGTATAGCGGCAGGTGTCCGGAAACTCTTTCGGAAAGTCTACGAGATTCACTTTTCGTTTGGCGATCCCCACGGTGAGAACTTTTTTCAGATCGTCGCGCTCGGGAAAGGATCGGTTGCGGCATTTATTCAGACAGGGGCAGTTGCCGCAGACGGACAGCAGAAGCCCGTCGGTCATGCGTTCGATCAGACTGTTTTCGCTTGTCGTGCTTTCTCCCAGTTTTTCGAGAGAATTTGTCATCTCGTCGAATACGGCGGAAATTTCATAAAGTTTACCTGCCAGGGAAGAACGGTTCCGGTTAACGGAATATCTGCCGAGATTGTTGGCACGGTATAGTTTTAAGGTCTCTTTCGCGCCTTTAAAAAGGGATCCGGGGAGAAAGAGGTAGCTGACGATCGGAACGAGAATATATACCATGGAGGAGATCTGCCGGTCGTGATAAACGGAAGTCAGTAAATAAAGGGAGGCTTCCGCCGTGGCAACGAGCGTTGCCGAGAGCAGACGGGAAAACCCGGTGAAGGTAATCGCGATCACCGCAAACGCGCAATAGATCGCGATCGGGACGAAAGAAAACTCCGCCGCGGCGAGAGGGATCGCCGAAACGAACCCGACGACGGCGACGAAACCGTTCAACCCGAGCGAGCTTGCGGAAAGGATCAGAAATACCGAAACGCACTTCCACGGAAGCTCGCCCGCGAGCATGATCGATCCGTATCCGAAAAGGGCATACGCGAGCGCCGCGGAAACGATCTCGTCGACGGAAAGTTTGTATTTCAGTCCTTTTACGAGCCATACCTTTACCGCGGGGATCATTACGAAGGAGAGGAGAACGATTGCCGCGGCGAGAACGACGCGCAAGGTGTAATCGTAACAGGTTTCCATTAATATGTAGGGCAATAAGGCGATTATCGAGAAAATCGACAGGCTTGCGGACGGATGTTTGCCGCCTCGTTTCATAAGGCAGAACACGGCGGTGAAAAAAATGCCGCCCATGCTTTCGCACAGGAGGGTTCTTACGGAAAAGGAGACCGTAAAAGAAGCGATATACAGCGTAAGCAGAACGATCGGGTTCAGCCCCACGTATAAATTGCCTACGAGAAGGGCGAGGGAAAAGGGCGTGAACGACCGATCGAGCGAGGAAAACAGAACGAACGACAACAACACGAAAGCATATCTGGCAACGCTTTTATAACCGAGACCTTTTTTCTTCATAAAAAACCGCCGTTTTCTTTTTATTATAAAGAAAACGGCGGCAAAAATTTTATATTTTTATAGGTAAAATCGTTGTTTTTCGTCGAAACGGCGGAAGATGTTTATTTCCGGATAACCTTTTCGAGCGAAGAGATTGCCTTTGTAAGGCTGAGGGCGATCAGAACCGCAACGGCAATCGCCATATCCGGGATCAGGTACGTTACCTGATAGAGGAAGGAATATACGAAAGCGTTCGACTGCGGCAGGTCTGCCCAAATTGCGCCGTGTGCGAAATAGATAAAGCCGGAGAGAAGGTGGAAGATGAAACGGGTTGCATAGGTGAGCGCAGCGCCGATCGTCAGGCGTTTCCATTCGCCGATCATCGTCCATTTACCGGCAAACCCCATCCAAAAGATCGAGGCAAAGGCAAGGGGGTAGTCGAGCAGGAAGGAGACGGGGGTCAGCAGATAAGGACTTTGGATAAACTGCAAAAGCCCGAAGATCATGCCGACGGCAAGCCCGCTTGCGGGACCGAAGAAATAGGCATACAGCATGATGGGTACAAGGCTCGCCGCGGTGACCGACCCGCCGTATGTGACGGGTGTGAATTTCAGGAAGGAAAGCCCGAAAGACGCCGCAAGGCAAACGCCTGCCGTTGCAATGTTTGCCGTGGAGAACATTTTCTGTTTTTTATTCAGAAAAGCAAGCAGTACGACAAGGATCAGAAGAGCGACGACTGCGCCGACGGAGATCCATCTGACGAGACCGTATTTGCTTTCCGAAACCTCTCCCGATACAAACGACCAGAAAGAAAGTAACATTGTGGACATAAAAACCTCTGTCACCGAAGCTGTATTTGCCGATAAAAAAAGAGCCGACGCGATCATCCCTCCGCAAAGAAGGAAAGATCACGTAAACAGCCCGAGGTATCGATAAATTCCAAACTCCCCTTCAAGCATTACCTTGTCGGGTTCAAAGGGTATCATCTCAGCCGAATCGCGGCACCCCCGGTGAACGTTCACAGGTAGAATTATAACACGAAGAAAGTTCCGAGTCAAGCGTTTCGCCGCCATGCCGGGCAAAAAGGTCGGGATACGGACGGATCCTTCCTTCGGTCATGCGCTAACGAAAAGATTCATATAATAAGTAAAGAAGGCAGGGGTAGTTATGGCGTTATCCGATTATATGCTTGACCGTCTCGGGATCGATCGTGAGATCTGTCCTTATTCTTACCGCTTTTCGGTATTCGGAACTTGCGGCGGATGGTTCGAGGGCGTTTGCGGGATCGAAAGCTTTTCTCCCGCAGAAGCGGTTTTAAAACTCGGGAAAGGAAAGCTGAAGGTGAAAGGGAAAAATCTGACCGTGAAGAAATACGGCGAAAAAGAGATCGCGCTCGGAGGGGAGATATCCTCGGTCGAAAGAGTGTGAGCGTTTCCGTTTCGCCGTTCTTGCCGGAATGTGTTTGTCGGGGAAAGAAATGAAAAAAGGTTTATTGTTTGCGGAATACCGCGTAAAAACCGATCGCCCGGAAGGAATTCTCGAAGGGCTTCGGATCAGAAAGATCGAGGTGAAAAACGTCCGGATCTGGGAAAATTTCGTTAAATTTACCGCAGATTGGAAAGATAACAAAAAAATTTTTGCTTTTTGCAACAATATGTGCTATAATATAAACGTATTGCGGTTTTCCGGCTGCGCCGCCCCGTTCGGATTCGTTTTGAAAAATATCGGGATCGCGCTCGGCGCGGTCGTTTTCTGCGCGGCGGTCGTTTTTTCGGACGGCGTCGTGACGGATATCTCCTGTGCGGGGGATGCCGCACGCAAGGGAAAAGAGATCCGCGCGCTGTTAAAGCCTTACGAGGTCGCGGAAGGGATCCTGCGTTTTCGGGAAGGCGATTTTACGGAGCTTGAAAAGAAGATCCTTACTTCCTCTTCCGATCTTACGTTCGTATCCGTAAAAAAGTCCGGGCATAGGTTGATTATCGAAGCATTTTGCAAGAAAACGCCGATAGAGCGGTTCGATTTCGGAAAGACGGAGATCTTTTCTCCCGTCGGCGGAACGATCCTGAAAATGCACGTGATCAGCGGAAAAGCCGCGGTTTCTCCCGGTTGTAAAGTGGCGGAAGGGGATCTTCTCGTTTCGGGCGTTTACGAGCTGAAAGGAGAAAAAAGGACGACGAAAGCGGTGGCGGAGATCGAGATTGCCGCCGAGAGACGGGTAAAAACGGAAGTTTCGGACGAGAGCGAAAAAACGAAGGAAAGGGCGATCGCCCGCGCGCTTGCGGAAAAAGAAGAGGAAGACGTGATCTCGTCTTCGGCGGAGATCGGGCGCGAAAACGGAAAACTGATTTGCGTTGTGACCGTGGCGTATCGCGTCCGGGTCACATAGTTTCGGGAAAGGGCGAAGACGGTTTCGTTTTTACGAAAAACGGAAAGAGATCGCATCCCCGCAAACAGGCGGCGGAAAATAACGGAGGATATTTTGACAGAGAAAAACGTATTCGTCGAAACGGACAACCTCGGAAATTTATCGAGACTGCTCGGCGTGTTCGACGAAAACTTAAACATCATCGTACGGGAAACGGGCGTTTCCGCTTACGTAGAGGGTACGAAGATCCGCCTTTCGGGCGACGAGACGCAGACCGCGCTTGCGGAAACGGTTCTCGAAAAACTGCTTGCGATCGTAAAGGCGAACGAACAGCTTGACAAATCGCGGATCATTTATTGCATCGAGCTTGCCAAAGAGGGCAACGCCGAAGGGATCGAAAAGGTAATGAGCGGCGTGATCGCCATTACCTCCCGCGGGAAACAGATCAAATGCAAAACGGTCGGACAGAAAAAGTATGTGGACGCGATCAGAAAGAACACGGTAACGTTCGGCGTGGGGCCTGCCGGCACGGGGAAAACGTATCTTGCCGTCGCCATGGCGGTATCCGCTTTTAAAAACAAGGAAGTGGAAAAAATTATTCTTACGAGACCCGCCGTGGAAGCGGGCGAAAAGCTCGGTTTTCTTCCCGGGGATCTTCAGACGAAGGTCGACCCCTATCTCCGTCCGCTGTACGACGCGCTTCAGGAAATGTTCGGTATGGATAATTACGTCAAGCTGATCGAACGGGGAGCGATCGAGATCGCGCCGCTCGCCTACATGCGCGGCAGAACCCTTTCCGACGCGTTCATCATATTGGACGAAGCGCAGAACACCACGAAAGAGCAGATGAAAATGTTTCTCACCCGTATGGGGGAGGGAAGCCGCGTCGTCGTAACGGGGGATCTTACGCAGATCGACCTTCCCGACGGCAAGAAAAGCGGGCTTCGCCATGCGACGGACATTCTGAAAAACATCGAAGGGATCGAAAGCGTGTTTTTAACCTCGAAAGACGTCGTTCGGCATGCTTTGGTGATGGAGATCATCAAGGCGTACGATAAGTCCGAACATCCGGACAAGCGTTGACCGTCGAGCCGCAGGCGATGCGGCTCAATGCAACTGCCCGGGATCAAACCGCGGATCTCCCGCTGCCCGGAAGATGCGAAACCAATATAAAAAGGAAAACTATGTTTTATCAATCGAAAAAAGTCCTCCCGTGGGAGGCGAAGGATTACGGGCGGGTCATACTGTTTTTCGTCCTGCATACCTTCATTCTGCTGGTGCTTTTCTTTCTGGCGCTGTTGTCGAGCTTTAACTTTGTGTTTCAGTCGGCATTCGAATGGATGAAAGAGGCGAGCTCGATCAGGCAACTTCTGTATTCCGCCATTGCGATCAACCTGATATCCGTCTGCCTGTTTTTGTATTATTATTACGAAGGGCGGGATTTCATTCTCCGCACGAAAAACGTGAATCTCGTGTTTGTGATTCTCGAGCTTTCCATTATCGTGATGTACATGATCGGCAAGTTCGATAACGTTTATGCGCGCCCGTTCGCGCTGTGCGCCCTCTTAAGTCTTTTGCTTATCAGCAGAAAATCGGCGGTTTTTCTCAATACCGTCGTGTGTCTTCTGATGTTCGTGTTCGACGCCTTCGGAAATTCCAATCCCTTTGAAGGGTACGTGATCTATTCGTCGCTGATCATCGGCTATACGACGAGCCTTCTTTCCGTGTATCTCGTCGCGGGGATCCGTTCCCGTCTTACCGTGTTTCTGATGGGGTTCGTGATCGCCGTGCCCGTATGCGTGTGCTGTATCTGCCTCGAGTTCGACGCTTTTCTCGAAAACCCTTTCCGCTTTATTCTGTACGGGTTTACTTCCGGGCTTTTGTCCGTTGTCGGAATGATGGCGTTTCTTCCCTTTTTCGAGAGGATCTTCAACGTGCTCACCGATTATCGGCTGTCGGAAATCACCGATCACAAGTCCACTCTGATCAAAATGCTGATCCAGCAGGCACCGGGAACGTTCAACCATTCGCTCGTCGTTTCCACCCTTGCGGAATCCTGTGCGAACGCCATCGGCGAAAACGCGTTGCTCGCGAGAGCCTGCGCTTATTATCACGATATCGGGAAATTGAAAAACCCCGAGTTTTTTACCGAGAATCAGCAGGGTTATAACCCGCACAACGAGCTTTCGCCCGAGCTTTCTACCGATATCATCCGCGCCCACGCCAAGGACGGTTACGATCTGATCCGCAAATATCATCTGCCGCAGATCCTTGCGGACGTCGCCCTTCAGCACCACGGAACGCTGCCCATTCGCTTTTTCTATGCAAAGGCGCAGAAGTTCACCGAGGGCGATCTCGACATTGCGAACTTCTCTTATCCGGGGCCTAAGCCGCAGACAAAGCTGGCGGCGATCATCATGCTTGCCGACGGTTGCGAAGCAAAGGTGAGAACCTTGCCCGATCGCTCTCATGCCAAGGTAGACGCCGCCGTGCGCGAGATCATCGAAGAACGAATGGATTTCGATCAGTTTTCGGAATGCGAACTCACGATGAAAGACATCGATATCATCCGTAGAACCATTACGAACGCCCTTGCGGGCGTATACCACGACAGGGTGGAGTATCCGAAACTGCGTATCGGCGGAAAACACTGATCAACCTTCATATAAGCCTATAAGTCGTTTAACAACCGTTTTGCCCGGCGCGGGGAACGTAATGTTCCGTGCGCGACGCAAAACGCAGGAGAAATCATGGAAAAGAAATTACACGTTCTGACCGAAGACTGTCCGATCGATTGCGAAAAGACAGCCGACGCGGTTTATCGGAAATTAAAGCAGACAGACGATCTCGCGATCGAGCTTTCGTTCGTTTCGCCCGAGGAGATCAGAGATTTAAACAGGGAATACCGCGGCGTTGACCGCGTAACGGACGTGTTGTCTTTTCCCTACCTCGATAACGTGCGTTATCGCGCGATCGATCGTAAAGATTTCCCTTGCGACGTGGACGAAGAAACGGGTAGTTTGCTGATCGGTTCGGTATGCATCTGCGTACAGCGCGCCGAAGAGCAGGCTGCCGAATACGGGCATTCTCTGACGCGCGAGCTTACTTATCTTGCCTTGCACGGGTTTCTGCACTGTTTCGGTTACGATCACATGAACGAAGCCGACGAAAAGGAAATGACTTCGCTTGCCGAAGAGATCATGACGGAGATCGGCGTCGGGAGGGATTCGATATGAAGTGCGGGACCGTAGCCGTGGTCGGCAGAGCCAATGCGGGGAAATCCACTCTCGTAAACGTTCTCGTCGGGGAGAAGATCGCGATCGTTTCTCCGAAGCCGCAAACGACGAGAGACCGCATTTTCGGCGTACTCACGACGGACGACTATCAGATCGTTTTCGAGGATACGCCGGGGGTGTATAAATCGTCGGGCGAGCTGAACGCGCGCATGCAGAAAGCCGCCGTTCGTACGGCGGAGGAAACGGATGTGATCCTTTTCGTGCTCGACGGGCACGAAGGCGTGCGGGAAGAGGATCTTTCGCTTGCGAAAAAATTCGCAAAGGGGAACGTGCCCCTCGTGATCGCCTTTACGAAGATCGATATCATGCCGAAGGAAAAACTTCCGGAGGAGCTGATGAAATTAAGCGGTCTCGAAGGAGTTTCGGACATCGTTCCCGTTTCGGCGAGGAAAGGAAAAAATACAGACGAGCTACTGAAAGTTCTTCTGTCTCACCTGAGCGAAAGCGATTACGTTTTCGACCCGAATGCCGTTTCGGATAAGTCGGAAAAATTCATGATCGCGGAGATCATGCGGGAGAAGATCCTTCTTAAATACGACAAGGAGATCCCGCACGGCGTCGCGGTGACGGTTAATCGGTTCGAACGCGCGAAAAACGGCGTGTACGAAATAGATCTCGATATCGTTTGCGAACGGGAAAATCACAAAGCGATTCTGATCGGAAAACAGGGCAGAGCTTTGAAAGAGGTCAACGCGTTCGCTCGTCAGGATATGGAAAAATTTCTCGGCGGAAAAGTTTTTCTTACCGTTTACGTAAAAGTAAAAGAGGGTTGGCGGGATAAGCCGAATCTTCTGAAGGAATACGGTTACGGCGAGGAAGAGTTCGAATAAAGTTATTCCCTTTCGGACGGAAAATATAAAATAGCGGAATAATCGACCGATAGCGGCACATACTGCCAACATGAACGATCTTGAAAAAACAGCGTGGCAGTTGTTTGAGAAAACCGGAAAAACGGGATATTATCTGCTGTATAAAAAGCTCGGAAAACAAAACGGCGAGAAACCGGACGGGCGCGGATAGGCTTTTTCGCGCGGCGATCGAATGATCCGGTATGGTCGACCGTCGTCCGGAAAGCGAACGGCGGTTTTTTTTGCGCGGGAGTTTGCAAATGATACAAAAAATAAATTGCGTAACTTTGCGGTCTGTCGATTACCGGGACAGCGACCGCATCCTTACGCTGTTTTCTTTAGAAAAGGGAAAGCTTGCCGCCTCGGCGAAAGGGGTCAGAAAGGCAAACGCGAAAATGAAAAATCTGACCGAACCTTTCACGTTTGCGGAAGTTGTTCTCGCGGAGAAAAACGGGCGGAATACGGTGACGGAAGCGGAAATTTTCGACGGGTTTTATCCTTTGCGCACCGACGTTATCCGATATTATGCTGCGGCTTGCGCTCTCGAGTTTACCGACTGTTTTCTGCCGGAGGGGCTGGAAGCACCGGATTATTTCATGTTTCTCGTTAATTTTTTCAAAACGCTGGCATACGGCGAAAATGTTTTCGTAAAAAACGCCCTGATCGGTTTTCTTGCGGACGCGCTTGAACAGAACGGGTACAAGCTCGATCCGGTTTCCTGCGGAAGGTGCGGCGAGCCGATCGAAAACGAGGTCTTCTTTTCCCCCGCAGGCGGCTATAACGTTTGCAAAGAGTGCAGGAGAGAAGGGGATAAAAAGTATTCTTTTGCCACCTATTCGTATATCCGCGGCGTGTGTGCAGGAGAAATTACGGAGGAAAACAAGGAGATCGCAAACAACGCCTTGCGCTTTTTTTCCTATTATCTGCAAAGCACGGCGGGGGTGACCCTGAAGTCGATTTCAACGTTGATCGACTTATAGGCTCAGAAATACGGAATTTGCCCGCATGGTTGCGACCCGGCGGCGATATACGGTTATAACGGAGAGACATAGCGAAAAACGCCCGGGAAATCCCCGGGCGTTTCTTTGTGGTTTCCGATATGTATTCAGCCTATAATATCTTCCGTCGTTACGGCGTCAGGGGAAAATCGACCGATCTTTTTCCCGTTGATCGCAATGTCGTCGAAAAGAGGGGCGGAGCAGACGTATTCGTTTTTGCCCGGGCAGACGGGGTAAAAACCGAGACAGGAGAAAATATACCACGCCGCCATGGTTCCGTTGTCCTCGTCGCCGGGGAAACCGTCGTCTGCGGAAGAAAATGCTTCCGTTACGAGTTTTTTTACCCAATATTCCGTTTTTTCGCGCTTTCCGAGAAGGGTGTAAAGATACGGAATGTGAAAACTCGGCTGGTTGGAGATGGCGCATTGTCCGAAATCGATTGCCGCCATTTCGCTCATTTCATGGATCTCGAATCCGTAACCGCCCACGCGGAAGACGGGCGGTGCGGAGAATAATTCGTCAAGTCGGGCTTCCAATTTTTCTTTTCCGCCGTAAAGCCCGGCAAGTCCGGCAACGTCGTGATACACGGCAAAGCTGTTCTGCCATGCCGAGCCTTCGCAGTAATCTCCGCCCCAGGAGAAGGGGTCGAAGGTCTCCGTGCGTTTGCCTTCGGCGGTCTTTCCGCGCATGAAACCGCAGGCAGGATCAAAAATGTTTTTGTAATTTTCGGAACGGGAATAAAGTTCGGCAGCCTTTTTGTTATCGCCGAGAAGTTTCGCGACCTGCGCCACGCAGAAATCGCCGTATGCGCAGTCGAGGGTGTGGTTTACCGATTCCCGTTGCAGTTCGCGCGGGAGATAGCCGTACTCGAGATAGTATTTGCAACCGGCGCGCCCCTGAAAGCCGTTTCCGGACGGAACGTAAGCGTTTTTCAACATTCCGCGGTATGCCCTTTCGGTGAGCGGGCGATCGATGACGCCTTTCACGGCGGCGTCGGCGATCACCGCTTCCACCAATGTTCCCGGCATCATGCCGACTTCGCCCGGGCTGATCCATTTGGGCAGGTAGCCGGTTTCTTCGTAGAAATTCACGAAACCCTCCGTCATTTCCGCATACGTCTCGCGGTCGATCAGGGCAAGCAGAGGGAATACGGTACGGTAGGTGTCCCAGAACCCGTTATCGGTGTAAAACACGCCGTCGCGTTTTTGCTTCAGATCGGGATTCATGTGAACGGCTTTGCCCGTTTCGTCGTATTCGTGGAAGATGCGGGGATAAAGATAGGCGCGGTACAGGCAGGAATAAAACGTTCTCATTTTTTCTTTGTCGCCAAAAACGCGGATCTTTCCGAGTTTTTCTTCCCATTCTGCCGTGGCTTTTTCGCGTATGCCGTCAAAATTTTCGGAGAGTTCGTTTGTAAAATTCCGTTTTGCCTGATCGACGGAAATAAAACTTGCGGCAATTTTCACCGTAACGCGTTTTTCGCGGAAGGAATAAATTTTCCCGCCTTTGTCAAGCGGGCTTTCCTTGTACGGAACGTCGGAAAATTCCGCGTAAAAATACTCGCGAACCTCTTTTTGCCCGAGGCAGTAAAGAGTATCCGTATATCCGGATACGGTTTTGCCGGAAAGGGTGAAATTGCTTTCGCCGAACGGAAAAATCGCGAAGGACGTTTCGTTTTCGCTTTCGTTTTCAATCGAAAAAACACCGCCGCGAACGGTCGGCGCAAGTTTTACGCGCAGTTGATACCGGAGCAGATAGACCGAAAGAATATCGGGTCGGATCACGGCGTCTTTCGGGCGAAAAGTAGAGGTTATCCCGCGCGATAAGTCGATTTCTCCGCTGAACGGGAAAAAGAGGACGTGTCCGTAATCACCGACCCACGGGCTCGGCTGGTGGGTCAGGCGGAGCCCTTCGAAGGCATGGCATCTCGGATCGTAAAACCAGTTTCCGTCTTTTGCGCTTGTCTGGATCGTCCAGCCGGACGTACCGTGCGGCATAGCGGTAAGCGGAAATATATTTCCGTTAGAAAATCTCGGTTCGTTTTCCGAGCCGATTTTAGCGTTTACATAATCAAGTAACATAAGGTCACCTCATAGCGGAACGGTTTATGGTTCCGTTTCTTTGATGTATAATATAAGCGAGAAAACTTGCTTGCAAGGGTTTTGGAGCGCAGTATTTCAACGGAAACGGCGATTTGTCGAAGACAAAGCGCATGGCAACGACAGTTGCCGACAAAATAGTATTTTGTCCCGTTTCTCTGTTATTATAATAGCGTCACCTTTGTTTTTCAAGACCTTTCCTTTATTTCTTAGTTAAAAGTTGTAATACTTGTATTTTATATGGGCTGAAGTAAAAACTTATAGGCTTAATACCGAGATCTCCGGCGAATGGGGTTAATTGCGCCGATTCCGTCGGTGTCTTTTACGATCGTGCAGTTGCCCCGGGCATCGTAAGAATAAACAAAAGACCTGCAAGCTATGGATATTTATTATCCATAGCTCACAAGCCTTTGTTTCATTGAGTTGCTGTGCCAATAGCGGCAAGTATGGGTGAGAAGAGCATGCGCAAAAAGTGCGGGTGCTTGCTCGTTTTTAATCGGGGCGGGTGTTCAGACCAAACATTTTGTTGATCTTATCTCGAGCGCCTTTTGCAAAAGAGTATCCTTCGCCAAACAGCGTGTGTTCCTTTAAGAGAATTTCCTTTAGATATTTATTTCCCTGTTCGTAATAGGGTTTCAAATATTTATCAAATATCTCGTTAAGGCATTGGATCAGCTGTTCTTCGGTTAATTCACCGTAATAAAAACCTTGAGGGTTTTCATCTTTGTTTTTATTGCTTGGAATATCGTAGACACGAATTGTTGCGTAGCCATATTGGCAGTCATCAAAATAACATCCAACCTCAAAAATTAAGTAATCGCCGAATCTATCTTTGTAAAAGGATATCAAGGTGCTAAAATCGCCCAAAGGGTGAGCATAATCAAACGGACCTCCGCCCGGAATAGTGATTCTTTTAAAATCTCTCTCTTTCAGCCATTTAAAAATAACTGCTTTCGCTTCTTTATAAGTCATGATGAAATCTCCTTAATAAACGACGAGGATTAATTTATGCACGCCTTTTCCCTGCGCAATGAGCGCACGCTGATACCTTTGCAGTTGTGAAATACCTCGTTTTATACTTGCAGGGTTGTTGGGTTTTAACTCATATACTACTTTTTGAATTTTGTTATATCCATCGAAGTAGCCTTTTCCGCCATGAGCTCCACCGCCTATTATATCGCCCCTATTTTTTGTCATAAACCCGTGATGTATTTTCTTGCCGCTTTTCAGGTTGGAAACGGTATTTCCGTTTGCGTTACGAGGAAGAGAGTGAATTTCATCCCATGCTTCTGACGTGAAATCACCCTTGGTTGCTTTTTGAATTTCAACGCCGGATTCCGTAACGGTTTTTGCAGCATGCTCATCATTCGGGGTATAATAAGTATGATAAGAGAGCGAAATGCCGTAGACGGCAATGAAAACTGCCATGGAAACGGCAAGGGTTTGAGACCAATTGTCGTTTAAATAATCGAGGAAAGAATCCCAGAACGGATCGCCGCTATCGATAGCGATCAAACCGGCAATCGCAGCCCCAATCAGCAGAGTAATCGCAACGCCGAGCAGCGTTTTAAAATACATCCCGCGAATAGGTGGAACAAAAATGGCGAGAAGGGTTGCGGCAACAAACAGAGCGATCGCAAAACCTTTTCCGTAAGTCGATTTCCAGAAGCTGGAAATTGTTGCCGCGATATAATCGCCTTTGGTAAAGTCCGGGTCATAAGTCAATTCAACGCCGGGTTCGATCGTATATTCATTATAAGCGAGATCAACGGGGTTTGTCAAGCAAAGGGAATAGAGATTGAGCCCGTAAGCGGAAAGGGCGTCTGCAAGCACGGTTTCCGGGTTGACGGGAGATAAAAACTGCTTGATGACGGGAGAATAATATCTGCCGGCAATGAAATAGAAACCGCTTTCGGTATCGTAATACTGAGATTTCCAGCGAATGGGGTTAATAGCGCCGATTCCGTCGGTGTCTTTTACGATCGTGCAGTTGCCCCGGGCATCGTAAGAATAAACAAAAGACCTGCAAGCTATGGATATTTATTATCCATAGCTTACAAGCCTTTGTTTCATTGAGTTGCGGTGCCAATAGCGGCAAGCATGCCGGACAAGAATTATACGAACCTTGCCAAAACGCCGCTATTCTCGTGATTTTTGATAAGTTTTTGTTTGAAGTACGGTAAGTACGTCTGCTCTCGCCTTTACCGAAAATCATCAGGAATACGCCGTCAGACCAAGGAGCGGACTATTCTTGCCCGGCATGGTAGAAATAAGAATCAATACGGAACCGAAAAGCCCCCGGCGGAAATCGATCCGTCGGGGGCTTTTCGGAAAATAAAGTTTTTTGTTTTCAGTCAAAAACCCGGCACGAAACCGGGTTCAAACATTGCAAAAGGATAAACTTACGCTCTTTCCACTTTGCTGCTCTTCAGACAACGAGTGCATACGTACTCAGAAGTAACAACGCCATCGTTTACAACTCTGACCTTCTGTACGTTTGCATTGTAAGAGCGTGGTGTCTTACGGTTACTGTGGCTCACTTTATTGCCGGACAATTTCGCTTTCCCGCAAACGCTGCAAACTCTCGACATATATCGCACCTCCAAATACAAATTCAAATTTAGTCAAACCAAAACAGACCCGAGAAACGAGCCCGCATGAACTGAGTATAGATAATATACCACAAAAATTTTCGAAAAGCAAGAAAATTCATGCACGTTTTCATTTTTTTTGAAGGAAAAATCGATCGGATCGATATTTGTGCGTGAAATCCCTTGCAAAAACCATAAAAATATAGTAAAATAAAATCGATGCGGATTTCGCTTCCGTGTGCGGTCACCGGAGAAAGGCGGCGCGCGGGCGATACGCACGGGAGAATGTTATGCCTGTAACCACTTCGAATATTTACGGAAAAATAGCTATATCGGACGAAGCCATCGCCAAGGTGGCTGCTCATGCTGCGCTCGAGTGTTACGGAATTGTTGAAATGGTCTCGAGAAAGCTTTCCGACAGCGTGTTACAACTCCTGAAGAGAGACTCCGGGGGAAAGGGCGTGAAAGTCGTCACTTCCGGGGATCGCATTTACATCGATATTTACGTGATCATCAAGTTCGGCGTTTCGATATCCGCCGTTGCGGATTCGCTGAAAAACGCCGTGAAATATAAAGTGGAAAAGTTCACGGGTATGATCGTGGATACCGTGAACGTCAACATTATAGGCGTCAAGTTGTGACGCCGGAACGGGAGGGCGTCCGCCTTATGCGGGTTTTTTGCGCCTTCCGGTTTTTTCGTGTTTTTCGGAGGAATTTTATTTCATGATAAAAACGATAACGGGTGCTGTTTTTGCCCGTATGATTATCGCCGCATCGAAACTTCTCGACGTCAATCGGGAATCTATCGATACGCTTAACGTTTTCCCCGTGCCCGACGGCGATACGGGTACGAATATGAGCCTTACCATGCAATCGGCGATCAAGGAACTGAAAGCCTGCAAGAGCAATCACCTGGCGGATCTGGCGGACGCCGTTTCGCGCGGTGCGCTTCGCGGGGCGCGCGGTAACTCGGGCGTTATCACTTCTCAGATCTTCCGCGGCTTCTGCGCCGTGGTGAAAGAGGGGAACGAGATCGATACCAAAACGTTCGCCAAGGCTTTGAAAAACGCTACGGACATTGCGTACAGCGCCGTTTCCAAACCGAAGGAAGGAACGATCCTGACCGTTTCCCGCATGATATCGGAACACGCCGTTTCCGTTTGCGGAAAGATCAAAGACATGGAAACTTTCATGACCGAGATCATCGCAAAGGGAGAAGAGGCTTTGAAACTCACCCCGGAACTTCTGCCCGTGCTGAAAAGAGCAGGCGTAGTCGATTCCGGCGGCGCGGGGCTTGTTACTATATATAAAGGAATGTATAAGGGGTTGATCGGCGAGGAGATCGAAGGCGCTCAGGACGAGCAGCCGGAAGTGAAAGTCGATTCTTCCGTCGAACATGCCGATATCTTAAACCTCGGCACGATCGAGTTCGGCTATTGCACCGAATTTTTCATCATCAACTTAAAGAAGAAAACAACGCTTGCCGATATCGACAGGCTGAGAGAATATCTGATGAGTATCGGCGATTGCGTGCTTGTGATCGGCGATCTCGAATTCGTGAAAGTTCACGTTCACACGAACGCTCCCGGCAACGCCATCACGAAGGCATTGCAGCTCGGCGAAGTAGATAAAGTAAAAATCGAAAACATGCTCGAGCAGAACCGCGAGCTGATCAAGAAATACGAAGCCGAGAAAAAGGAAATGGGGATGCTCTCCATCTGTTCCGGTCAGGGGCTTGCGGATATTTTCAAAGATATCAACGTGGATCGCATCATCGAAGGCGGACAGACGATGAATCCTTCCGCACAGGATATCGCGGACGCGATCATCAAGATCAATGCCGAAAATATTTTCGTTTTTCCGAATAATAAAAACATCATTCTTGCGGCGGAGCAGTCGAAGTCTCTCGTCGAGGGAAAGAAGATCTACGTGGTGCCGACGAAAAACGTGCCTCAGGGTATCGCCGCGGCGCTCGCGTTCGATCCCGAGATCTCCGCAGACGAGAATTTTATCAAGATGATCCATGAGTCCGACCGTATCACCGCGGGGCAGGTAACCTATGCGGTAAGAAATGCCAAAGTGGACGGTTTCAGTCTTACGAAAGGGGATATTATCGGGCTTGATAATAAAAAAGTGCTCGCGAAGGGCAACGATATTGCCACCGTGACGGTGCATCTGATCGAAAAAATGCGGGAACACGGGCATAGTCTGATCAATCTGTATTACGGGAGCGACGTGAGCGAAGAAGAGGCGAATGCTCTTCAGGCAGCCGTGCAGGAAAAATATCCCGATCTCGACGTGGAGCTTTTCAACGGCGGTCAGGCGATCTATTACTATATCGTTTCGCTCGAATAAAACCGATCGTTTCCGACAGAATACAAAACAAACGAATTTTCGCAAAATAAGCAACTTTGCGGTCTTGTGCGAAAAGGGAACGAAATGCGGAGGGAGCCGTGGAACTGACCGATATCAAAGGCATCAGCGACAAGCGCGCCGCCGATCTGAAAAAGGCGGGGGTGGAAACGGCGGAAGATCTCGTGCGGTTTTTTCCGAAAACCTACCTCGATCTGACGCATATCGTTCCGCTTGAAAAATGTTATCATAACGAATTTGTTCTGACGTACGGGAAAGTGACGGTCGCGCCGCGACCGTTTATCTCGGCGCGCCGCACGAAATGCGTGCGCGTTTACGCAGAACAGGGTGCAAGGACTTTTACCGCCATCTGGTTCAACGCTCCTTATGTAACGGGGCAGTTGAAACCGGGTGGCGAATATCTTTTTTACGGGCGGGTGCAGAGTAAATTCGGCGGGCTTTCGCTGGTGAATCCCTCGTTCGAGCCGATGGATAACAACGTCCGCTTAAAAGGCATCGTGCCCGTATACCCCGCGAGGGGGTGTCTGACGCAGAAGTGCATTCGAGACGCCGTTTCCGTCGCCTTGAAGTTTTTTCCGCCGCAGGAAGTGATCCCTTCTTATCTGATCAAAAAGTACGGGCTTACCCCTTTGGCGGATGCTTATCGGGAGATCCATTCGCCGACGGATTTTACGGCAAACCGCCTTGCCGCCGAGCGGATCGCCACGGAAGAATATTTTACCCTGATTTCCGCGTTCAAGTGGATCAAGGGGGATCGCCAGCAGGTCAGGATCAATTCCTACGGTTGTACGGCGGCGGATCTGAAGAGTTTTACCGCCCGTTTCGGGTTTGAGTTCACCGACGGACAGAAAAAGGCGGTGAACGAGATCTATTCGGACATGACGGGTCCCCGCTCGATGAACCGCCTTTTACAGGGAGACGTAGGTAGCGGAAAAACGGCGGTTGCCCTGTGCGCGATCTATCTTGCGGTCAAAAGCGGGTATCAGGCGGTCATGCTTGCGCCGACGGAGATCCTGGCGGAACAGAACTTTGCTCTGGTACGGAAATTCTTTCCGGAATATGAGTGCGCTTTTTTAAGCGGATCGCTGAAAGCGAAGGAAAAAAAGGCGATCAAACAGGGCATCTCGTCGGGAGAGACGAAGATCGTGGTCGGAACGCATGCCGTCCTGACGGACGACGTAACCTTTTATAATCTTTCTCTCTGCGTGTGCGACGAACAGCATCGCTTCGGCGTGGGGCAAAGAAGCGCTCTTGTGGCGAAAGGGATGATTCCGGACGTTCTCGTGATGAGCGCGACGCCCATTCCGAGAACCCTTTCCCTGATTTTTTACGGCGATCTCGACGTTACGGAGATCACGGATAAGCCGAAAAACCGACTGCCGGTGCAGACGAACGTCGTGCCGGAACGTAAGTACGAAGGCATGATCGGGTTTCTTGCGAAAACGGTTGCGGAAGGCAGACAAGTATTCTGCGTCTGCCCGAAGATCGAAGAGGACGAAGAGGGAACGCTGATGTCCGTTACGGAACTTTTCGAGGAGTTGCAGGGGCGGTTGCCGTCCGTAAGAGTCGCCCTTCTTCACGGGAAAATGAAGGACGCTCAAAAAGCGGAAGTGATGGAAAAATTTAAACGGCACGAGACAGACCTTCTTGTTTCCACCACGGTGGTGGAAGTCGGGATCGACGTGCCGAACGCCACCGTGATGGTGATCTACAACGCCGAGAGATTCGGGCTTTCCCAGCTCCATCAGCTCAGAGGGCGCGTCGGGAGAGGAAGCGATAAAAGCTACTGTTTTCTTTATACTTCGACGGACGACGAGAAGTCGCTTGAACGTCTCAAAGCTCTTTGCGAAAGCAACGACGGGTTCAAAATCGCCGAAAAAGACTTTGAAATGAGGGGAGGCGGGGATTTTCTCGGCACGCGGCAGAGCGGAAAATTCATCAGCGATATCGGCGGGCTCGGCTTTTCTCCTTCCGTGGTGTTCTTTGCAAAAAGACTCTGCGACGAGGCTTTTTCGCGTGCGGAGAATCTGCCGTCGCTGAAGATCGCGGCAATGAAAAAATACGAAAAACTGAAAGACGTCGCACTGAACTGACGGGTGTTTGTTTTTTGTTTTGTTATGACATAAAAATACAATTCGCATTGCGCGACGGGAAAGCGCGAAAAAAAAGAGGAAAAAAATGGAATGTGATTTTAAAGAGAAAAACCCGACGGCGGAAAAGCCTGCTTACGGGGGAGAGTGCGCGATCTTTCGCCGCATAGGCTGCGTGGGAGATTCTCTTTCTTCCGGCGAGATCGAGATCGTGAACGGAGAAAAGAGATATTATCCCGATTTGTATGAGTATTCCTGGGGACAATTTCTCGCCCGCGTTACGGGAGCCGTCGCATATAATTTCTCCCGCGGGGGAATGACGGCGAAAGAGATGCTCTCCGGCTGGGGAGAGAACAACGGGTGCTTCGATGAAACGAAAAAATGTCAGGCGTATATCGTCGCGCTCGGCGTGAACGATCTTTTCGGATTGAAACAGGAAGTCGGTACCGAAAAAGACGGTGGAACGGACAGAGAAACGTTTGCCCGCTATTATGCCGATCTTCTCGCGAAATACCGTTCGGTCGGACCGAACGCGAAGTTTTTTCTCGTTACCATGCCGAGAGAAGAGAGCGACGGAGAGGACGCGAAAGCCCTGAAGGAGAAGCACGCCGCTCTTCTGCATGCGTTTGCCCGCTCTTTGCCGAACACGTACGTGATCGACCTTTATCGCTACGCGCCCGTTTACGACGCGGCGTTTAAAAAGAGGTATTTTTATAACGGGCACATGAACGCGAGCGGATATCGCCTGACGGCGGAAACGTTGATCTCGTATATCCATTCGATCGTCTGCGCCCGTCCGGACGATTTTATCGACGTGCCGCTGATCGGGACGGAATATTACGATCTGCTTCCTTAAACCGGACGGCAGAGAGAAAAGGACCCGTGCCGAAACCATTGACGAAAAGACGGGCGGGAAAGGAATTGTTTGATATGGGTTTTGTCGAAATTTTGTTTCTGGCGGTCGGGCTTTCCATGGATGCCTTCGCCATTTCTATTTGTAAAGGTCTGTCCGTCGAAAAAATAAAACCGAAACATTATCTTGCGGTTGGCTTATGGTTCGGCGGATTTCAGATGCTGATGCCTGCGATCGGCTTTCTGCTGGGAAGTGCGTTCGAGCGGTTTGTCGGCGCGGTCGACCACTGGATCGCTTTCGGTCTTCTCGGTCTTCTCGGGATCAATATGCTCAGGGAAGCTTTTTCAAAGGAAGAGCCGAAGCCGGACGCGTCCTTCGGATTTAAGGCGATGCTCGTTCTTTCCGTTGCGGACAGCATCGACGCATTGGCGGCGGGCGTGTCTTTTGCTTTTGTCGATAAAGGGAATATCGTTCTCACGATCGCCCTGATCGGAGTTACCACGTTTCTCTTTTCCTGCGCCGGACTTAAGATCGGAAACGTGTTCGGTTTGCGCTTTAAAAAGCGGGCGGAGATCGTCGGCGGGGTCATTCTTATCCTGCTCGGGATCAAGATCCTTCTTTCCGATCTCGGCGTTCTGCCTTTTTAAATTCCGTTTCGTTAATAAAAACAAGAGAAAATAAGATGCGGGTTGCAATTTGCGGATTGCGCCCGTTTTTCGTTTTCGTTTTGCTTCGGAAGTCTCGTTTCCTGGGGAATGGCGACTGCAAAGGGCGGATATGAAAAAAATTTCTTCGGATTTTCTCTGTTTTCATGAATATTTGCATAAAAAAAGTTGACTACGGCAATAAAAAATGTTACAATAAACGAGATAATGGTCTCGGAATGCGAGATAAGGCTTTTTTATGCCCGAATTTCCTTCCGGTAAAAGGTTTTCGCCCTTTCCCGGCGGAATTCCGCCGTTATCGGTCAGATCGCTTTCTTTAAACGGGTTAGGGTCCGTTTTCAGAATATTCCATTAAAATAAGGAGGTAAAAAATGCCAACCATCAACCAGCTCATCAAACAGGGCAGAGTTACGGCGAAGGAAAAGAGCAAAGCTCCCATCATGGAGAATTGCCCGCAGAAGAGAGGCGTATGCCTTTCCGTTACCACCACTTCCCCCAAGAAGCCTAACTCCGCGCTTCGTAAGATCGCAAGAGTTCGCTTGACGAACAAGCAGGAAGGTACCATCTATATTCCCGGCGAAGGTCACAACCTTCAGGAACACAGCTCGGTGCTCATCCGCGGCGGAAGAGTCAGAGATTTGCCCGGCGTAAGATATCACATCATCCGCGGCACGCTCGATACCGCAGGCGTTGCGAAGAGAAAACAGGCAAGAAGCAAATACGGCGCGAAACGCCCCAAATAATTGTCTGAAGATTTGTTTTTGAATCCGCAACGGGATTCACACTTTTATCCTACTTATCGGAAATTCTGAAAACGCTCGAAAAGTAGGCAGTACGGCAATTCGATTGCCGGAAGGTTCGCACCGCCCTATGGCGGAAGGCGATAGCTGTACCGGGTTTTAATTACCCTAAAATTTTAAAGGAGGACAAACATATGCCAAGAAGAGGTAACGTCCCGAAGAGAGACGTTCTGCCCGATCCTATCTACGGCAATAAAGTGGTTACCAAGCTCATCAACCAGGTAATGCTCGACGGCAAGAAAGGAACGGCGCAGACTATCGTTTACGACGCGCTTGCAAAAGCTCAGGCTAAGCTCGGCGTCGAACCGATGGACATATTTAATCAGGTCATGAACAACGTAATGCCCCTTCTCGAAGTAAAAGCGAGAAGAGTCGGGGGATCCAACTATCAGGTTCCTATCGAAATCAGACCCGAAAGAAGACAGACGCTTGCGATCCGTTGGATCGTGGCGAGCGCGAGAAAGAGATCGGACAGAGATATGAGCAACAAGCTTGCTTCCGAGCTCATGGACGCGTATAACAACACCGGCGGCGCTGTCAAGAAGAAAGAAGACACGCACAGAATGGCGGAAGCAAACAAAGCGTTTGCCCACTATCGTTGGTAACGGGAGACACTTATGCCGAGACAATTTGATTTATACCATACAAGAAATATCGGTATCATGGCTCACATCGATGCCGGCAAGACGACCACGACCGAGCGTATCCTTTTCTACACCGGAAAAACGCATAAACTCGGCGAGGTTCACGACGGTGCCGCTACGATGGACTTCATGGTACAGGAGCAGGAAAGAGGTATCACGATCTGCTCCGCCGCTACGACCTGCTTCTGGAAAGGAAACAGGATCAACATCATCGATACGCCGGGACACGTCGACTTCACGGTTGAAGTAGAAAGATCCCTCCGCGTTCTCGACGGTGCCGTCGCGACGTTCTGCGCGAAGGGCGGTGTAGAACCTCAGTCCGAAACTGTCTGGAGACAGGCGGACAAGTACCACGTTCCCCGTATCGCATACGTCAACAAAATGGATATCAACGGCGCAAACTTCGAAAACGCCGTGCAGATGATGAGAGACAGACTGAAGGCAAACGCTATGCCTATCTGCCTTCCCATCGGTAAGGAAGATACCTTCTGCGGAATTATCGACCTTGTAGCAAACGATTCCATTATTTATCACGACGATCTCGGTAAAGATTTCACCGTAGGACCGATTCCCGCCGAATATGCCGACAAGGCAGCGGAAGCGAGAGCGGCACTGATGGAAGCCTGCGCGGAGCAGGACGACGCTTTGATGGAGAAATTCTTCGAAACGGGCGAACTTTCCGTAGACGAAATGAAGTCGGCGCTGCGTAAAGGCACGATCTCGATGGCTATCGTTCCCGTGCTTTGCGGATCCAGCTATAAAAACAGAGGCGTTCAGCACCTGCTCGACGCTATCGTCGATTACCTGCCCAGCCCGATCGACGTCGACCACGTTAAGGGCGTCAACCCCGACACGGGCAAAGAAGAAGTCAGAAAGACGGACGACGAAGAACCGTTTGCCGGTCTTGCGTTCAAGATCGTTGCCGATCCGTTCGTCGGAAAACTCGCGTTCTTCCGCGTGTACTCCGGTGTTCTGACCGCAGGTTCTTACGTGTATAACTCCACGAAGGAGAAGAAAGAAAGAGTCGGAAGACTTCTTCTGATGCACGCTAACCACAGAGAGGAAATCGACGAGATCTATTCCGGAGATATCTGCGCGATCGTAGGTCTTAAAGACACGACGACGGGCGATACCCTCTGCGACGAAGATCATCCGATCATTCTCGAGAACATGGAATTCCCCGAACCCGTTATTCAGGTAGCGATCGAGCCCAAGACGAAAGCCGGTCAGGAAAAAATGACCCTCGCTCTTCTCAAGCTCGCCGAGGAAGACCCCACGTTCAAATTCTATACCGATAAAGAAACGGGACAGACGATCATCGCCGGCATGGGCGAACTTCACCTCGAAATTATCGTCGACAGACTTCTGCGCGAATTCAAGGTAGAAGCTACCGTCGGTAAGCCGCAGGTTTCCTACAAAGAGACCTTCAGAAAAGCGGTCGAAGCCGAAGGTATGTATAAGAGACAGTCCGGCGGTAAAGGTCAGTACGGTCACTGCCGCGTCAGATTCGAACCCCTCGAACCCGGTTCGGGCTTCGTTTTCGAAGACGAAACGGTCGGCGGATCCATTCCGAAGGAATATATCGAACCCGTCAGAAAGGGTATCGAAGAAGCTTCGAAAAACGGTTTCCTTGCCGGATACGAAATGGTCGATTTCAAAGCGACGGTTTACGACGGTTCTTACCACGAAGTCGACTCGTCCGAAATGGCGTTCAAGATCGCAGGTTCTCTTGCTTTCAAAGACGGCATGAAGAGAGCGAACCCCGTTCTTCTCGAACCTA
This sequence comes from uncultured Clostridia bacterium, assembly GCA_934271265.1. Classification (GTDB taxonomy): domain Bacteria; phylum Bacillota; class Clostridia; order Christensenellales; family Borkfalkiaceae; genus UBA10281. The sequence goes on from CAKQRE010000026.1 coordinate 144,592, forward strand.
TCATGAAGGTTGAGATCGTTACTCCGGAAGATTACTTCGGCGATCTGATGGGAAGCGTTTCCTCGAAGAGAGGTACGATCCTCGGTACGGAGGACAGAAACGGCTCTAAGGTCATCGATTCTTACGTTCCCCTTTCCGAAATGTTCGGTTATGCGACCGACCTGAGATCGAGAACGCAGGGCAGAGGACAGTTCACAATGCAGTTTGACCACTTCTCGGAATGCCCGAAGTCCATTGCGGAAAAGATCATCGGCGAAAGAGCGGTCAAGCACGAAGACTGATAAATCGAAATTCGTTTACTTTTCGTTCGTTATTCCGGAAATGCGTTTTCGGAATAACGGCGTAAAACCGCCGGTAATACCGGCAACCGCCGCGCATGCGGGAAACGATGCGTAAATTCAATTATTTTATCGCTTTCGAGTAAAGCGGTACGGTAATACAAAAAAAATTAAAATAAAAACAAATTTTATCGGAGGAAACAAACAATGGCAAAAGCTAAATTTGACAGAAGCAAGCCGCACGTAAACATCGGAACGATCGGCCACGTTGACCACGGCAAGACCACGCTTACCGCTGCTATCACCATGACGATGGCTGCGAAGGGCGATGCGGAAGCTATGAGATATGACCAGATCGATAAGGCTCCCGAAGAGAAGGCAAGAGGTATCACGATCAACACCGCGCACGTCGAATATCAGACCGACAAGAGACACTATGCTCACGTTGACTGCCCGGGACACGCGGACTACGTTAAGAACATGATCACCGGCGCCGCTCAGATGGACGGTGCTATCCTCGTTGTTGCCGCTACCGACGGTCCGATGCCGCAGACCAGAGAACACATTCTTCTTGCTCGTCAGGTCGGCGTTCCCTACATCATCGTATTCCTTAACAAGTGCGATCAGGTAGACGATCCCGAACTTCTCGAACTCGTTGAAATGGAGGTCAGAGGACTTCTTGACGAGTACGGATTCCCCGGCGACACGACCCCCATCATCAAGGGTTCGGCTCTGAAAGCTCTTGAAAAAGCTTCGAGCGGTTGCTCCAAAGAAGAGATCCTTGCTTCTCCCGAATGCAAATGCATCCTTGAACTTATGGACGCTATCGACAGCTACATTCCGACCCCGGAAAGAGACGATGCGAAGCCGTTCCTTCTTCCTGTCGAAGACGTGTTCACGATCTCCGGTCGTGGTACCGTTGCTACGGGCAGAGTTGAAAGAGGCGTAGCTCACGTCGGCGATCCCGTTGAAATCATCGGTCTTCAGGAAAAGCCCTCCACTTCCGTCATCACGGGTCTTGAAATGTTCAGAAAGAGCCTTGACGAAGCTATGGCAGGCGATAACGTAGGCGCACTTCTTCGTGGTATCGACAGAAGCGGTATCGAAAGAGGTCAGGTTATCGCGAAACCCGGCACGGTGAAAGCTCACACCGAGTTCAGCGGTCAGGTTTACGTTCTGACCAAAGAAGAAGGCGGCCGTCACACCCCGTTCTTCAACAACTACAGACCTCAGTTCTATTTCAGAACGACGGACGTTACGGGAACCATCAAACTTCCCGAAGGCGTTGAAATGGTTATGCCCGGCGACCACATCACGATCGACGTTACCCTCATCACTCCTATCGCTTGCGAAGAAGGTTTGAGATTCGCTATTCGTGAAGGCGGCAGAACGGTAGGATCCGGCGTCGTTTCCAAGATCATTAAATAATTCCCCTTTTCGGGTAATCGAAAAGCGTTGCGGAAGTATCCGCAGCGCTTTTTGTCGTTGAGAAATTTATTGGCTCAATGTTAAATGTTGAGATGTGGAATTGAAAGCAGGCTTAAAAATAAATGGGTGTTATGCCGGGCAAGGTTCGTATTATTCTTGCCCGGCATACCATATAACCATGTGCCATGTCATTCTGATCCCACCTCTTGCGCGGCTTATGAAGAATCTCAAGGCACATGGTTATTTTCGGAAATTGAAACGTTTCTTGCCATTCTCAGATCTTTCGGAAGTCGGGCAAGGGGGCAGTGATGACAAAATGAAAACCTTTCTTGTCATTCTGACCCGGCACGCCTGACGGGCTCAGGAAGAATCTGAGAAAGGTTTTGAATTATAATTATGAAATTTCCCGGTTAAAAACTCGGTTAAACAGAAAACGATACGCACCGTCATCCTCATCCCGCCGCTTGACGGGCCGATGAAGGATCCCGGGACGTATTCGCAAAATGCAACCGAAGAGAAAAGAAAAATATATCATTTTGAGATCCTTCACGGGCAGATTCTATTTGCACCTCGGCGGTGCCGCCCCCTTTTTGTCCTTCGGACATTTTTCCCGTTTCATCGGGAAAATTCACAGTTCAGGATGACAAAATGATATATTTTTTATAAACAAAGCAGCAAATATAAAACATAGAATAAAGGAACTAACCCGATAAGTCGTCATCAGAAAAACGTCCCGTCATCCTGATCCCGCCGCTTGACGGGCTGATGAAGGATCTCGGGACGTATCCATGAATTCAAACAGAATCGAATCCTTTTTCGCAGGGTGGTTCAAGCGTGTGGAAAAGCCCGATTTCGGCTTATGCCTGATAAAGGTCGGTGGAAAGGTATCTGTCACCGCCGTCCGGGAATAACACTACGATCGTTTTCCCTTCGTATTCCGCCTTACGGGCAAGGGAAACGGCAGCGGCTAAAGCTGCGCCCGACGAGATCCCTACCAGAAAACCTTCCTTTTTGCCGACCGAGGCGGCGTATGCAAAAGCGTCTTCGTTGGAGACGGGGATCACTTTATCGTAAACAGTCGTGTCGAGCGTATCGGGAACGAATCCTGCGCCGATGCCCTGTATTTTGTGAGATCCCGATTTCCCTTCCGAAAGAACGGGGGAAGAAGCAGGTTCCACCGCGACGATCTCGACAGAGGGAATTTTTTCCTTCAGATACCTGCCGATACCCGTGATCGTTCCGCCTGTGCCGACGCCTGCGACGAAACAGTCTATCATGCCGTCGGTGTCTCTGTAAAGTTCGGGGGCGGTCGTTTCGTAGTGCGCTTTCGGGTTGGCGGGATTCACGAATTGTCCGGGAAGAAACGCACCCATCTCTTCCGCAAGTTCGTTTGCCTTTGCGATCGCACCCTTCATGCCCTTTGCGCCTTCCGTAAGAACGATCTCCGCGCCGTATGCTTTGATCATCTTTCTGCGTTCAACGGACATCGTTTCCGGCATCACGATGATCACCTTGTATCCTTTTGCCGTGCCGATCGCAGCGATCCCTATCCCGGTATTTCCCGAGGTCGGTTCAACGATCGTACCGCCGGGCTGAAGTCTGCCTGATTTTTCGGCGTCCTCGATCATAGCCTTTGCAATACGGTCTTTCACGGAACCCGCGGGATTGAAATACTCGAGTTTTGCAAGGATCTTCGCCTTCAGACCCAAAGCGTTTTCGATGTGCGTCAGTTCGACCAAGGGCGTGTTTCCGATCAGATCGATCGCGGAACGATAAATTTTCGACATACAGAATACCTCGCGATTTAATTCCTACCAAAACGGTAGGAATTATTTTATGTCCGTATTATACTACTGCTTAGCGGCAATGTCAACCGATTCAAAAAGATTTTTAAAAAATTTCTCCGGTAAGGTATAAAAGAGAAATTCACGGTCAACAATTCTCTGCGTAAAACAACAGCGGAGACGTGATATGCATAAAACTTTGCTTGCCGTTATAACGGCGTTTGCTATGTTGATTTCGGTCAATCTTCAGAAAGGGAGCGTATTTCCTTATGCGGGGCGGCACGAGGCATATCTTTTTAAAAACTCGTCATCCTGTCAGATCCTTTCCTTAAGCGGAGAGGAAGTAAACGAAAGACTGTTTTCTCTGTTTCGGCTCAAAGGGGAGAGCGTTACGCTCGACTGCATGGAAGACGCCGAAAAGATCGTTCGCCGTTATCACGCGCGTTTGCTTTTTGAAGAAAGCGCGGAAGGCGTGCGGAGCGTATACTACTATACTCCGAAATTAAGGGGTTATAAGTTGATTAACGGAGAAAAAGTCAATCTGCACATAGCCTATGCGGTCGGAAGAACGGTCGTGGGTACGCCGATTCTGTTCGGCGGATATTGACGGGAAAGAGGAAAAGAAGGACATGCCCGAAAAGCAAAAAGCGGCGAAGCTGAAAATTTAAGGAGGACATAACGATATGTCGGAAAAGAAACAGAACGGAGTTGCAGCATTTATCAAAAGGAATTTGTATTACCTTATCGTAGGGTTTTCCCTGCTCGTGATCGCAGCGGTGATCGCTGTCGTCGTATGGCAGAAGAACAACCCGCCGATCCGGACGGGCGGGAAACCGGAAAGCGTTGCGGAGAGCACGAGAGAGCCGGAAAGCACGAGCGAAAGCGATAAGCCGACGGAAAAACCGGAAGACCCGGACGACAAGCCCGCTCAGGACGATCCTGCGGATACGAAGATCGTGTTCCTGCTTCCTGTGGAAAACGGTTCGGTCCTGAAAAGTTTTACTTCTTCTACGGTAGTATTCAACAGTACGCTCGGCGTATATACGGGGCATATGGGGATCGATTTCGCCGCCGAAGAAGGGACGGAGGTAAGATGCGTTTACGACGGAAAGATCGAAAGCATCGTTACGAGTTATCTGCAGGGAACCACGATCACGGTCGACCACGGCAACGGGCTGAAATCCGTTTACAATTCGATCGAGGCGAAAGAGGGTATTGCGGAAGGACAGGAGTTGAAGAAAGGGGACGTGATCGGCGGTGTTTCCACCACCAACCGTCAGGAATACAAAGACGGACCTCACCTTCATTTCGAAACGACGCTGAACGGTAAAAAAGTAGACCCTCTGACGTATCTGATGCTCGAAGATAAATGATCCGCCGCAGCCGGTACGGTCGGAATAAAACGAGTTTTGTCTCCCGGGCAGAGAGAAGAAAAGCGTTGACATAAACGAGAAAAACTTCCCGTATATTGTACGGGAGGTTTTTTATGTCCGGAATCAGAAAGAGATCGGGGAAACGGAAAGCCGTTTGCCCCGTTTATGGGTTTGCGGGAAAGGGAAGCGCGAAATTACTGTTTTTTCTCTTTTTTTTCTGCCTTGCGACGTCTGCGGTCGCCGCATGCGCGGTTCGCAAAACGAAAAAAACGCCCGCGTGTTCGATCGAGGCGGTTCTCGAGGAGAACGCGCTGACGATCAGGATGAACTATCGCTACATGCACGAGGGCGAAAAAGAAATATCCGTTCTGCCGTTCCTTCTCTATACGAATGCTTACAGGGAAGGAGCAAAGAAGCCGGTTACGACGGAAGACGGAGAAAGAAAGGTATATCCGAACGGGAAAAGTTATATGAAGACGGACATTTTATCCGTGTTCTCGGAAGGGGAGGATGCGACGTTCTCCGTTGGCGGGGAAGACGATAACGTTTTATACGTCGATCTCGGGAGAACGCTGTTTACCGGAGAGGAAGTTGCTGTAGAAGTCGATTATCGGCTTATTTTACCCGAGTGCAGGTTTCGCACCGGTATATGGGAAAATAAGGTCAACCTCGGCGACTGGCTTCCGGTGTGCTGTCGTTTTTCCGATAACGGGTTCCGTGAGATCTCTTATTCCCCTTTCGGCGATCCGTATGATCTGGTTTGCTGCGATTATTCCGTGGAACTGACGGTACCTTCGGAATATATCGTCGCGTCGGGCGGAAAGGCGGTCGGAACGGAAGTAAAAGGAGAAGTAACCGTCTATTCCTTCGATCTGCAAAAAGGACGGGATATATCATTCGTGCTCGGCAAAAATTTCAACGTGGCAAGCGGGGTAGCGAACGGCGTTTGCGTGAGTTATTATACCGAACGGGAAGAATTCCGCGAAGATCTTGAGCTTGCGCTCGACGCGCTTGACTTTTTCGCTTCTTCCTTCGGAAAATATCCTTACGAAACTTATTCCGTCGCGGAAACGGCGTTTGCGTACGGCGGCATGGAATATTCCGGGCTGTCGGTCGTATCCGATTCCCTGGAGAAGGAAGAGCGGAGACGGGCGATCGTACACGAAACGGCGCACCAGTGGTGGCGCGGGGGCGTCGGGTTCGATCAGACGAAAGAACATTATCTCGATGAAGGGCTTGCCGAGTATTCCGCTTATCTCTATTGGAAAGAAAAGGGAGACGCAGGCGTTGCGGAAGAGATACTTGCAGAGGCGATCTCAGCCTATAAGTCGTTTTTCGAACTTTCTTCTCTTCTGAACGGAACGGCGGACACGCGGATGGATCGGGATCTTTCCGAGTTTTCGTCTTTGCTCGAATACGGAAATATCGCGTATAACAAAAGCCTCGTTATGTTTTGCAGATACGGGGAAACGATCGGCGAAAGAAAGACGAAACAGAAACTCGCGAAGTTTTACAAAAAGAATCTGTACGGCATCGCGACGCTTTCCGATCTTACGGACGTTCTCGGCTATGCGGAACATTTCCGCTCTTTCGTCGAAGGGAAAGTCCTGATCTGAATGAGAAATGAAAAAGCCTCGGAAAGAGTTAAAGTCTTTCCGGGGCTTTTGTTTGTAGCGTTAGCCGCTGAAAGGCGGCTTTCCGTTTAAGCGGAAAAGGTTTTTAACCGCGGCTTTTGCCAAAGGCGAGGGGAGTTTCGCGATCGGGTTTCCGGTCAGGGCTTTATTCCTTGATCTTGTTTTTGAATTCGGTTGGCGTCATGCCGATCTTCTTTTTAAAAATACGCGAGAAATACAGATTGTTCTGAAAACCGGATTTATAGGCGATCTCTTTTAAAGAGTAGTTGGAAAACTTGATCAGCTCCATTGCCTTTTCGAGCCTGCGGTTGATCACGAACTGTGACGGCGATATGCCCATATGTTTGGCAAATTTGTTGGAAAAGTATATTTTGTTCAGGGAACAGATGTCTGCAAGTTCCTCCACGGAAATATCCCGTTCTATATTTTTGTCTATATATTCGATTATGTCGAGGAAGGTGACGATGCTGTCGTCGGGATAAATGTCCGGCAGAAATCTGGAAATCAGAATTTTCATGATGCCGCTCACTTCCAATTCTCCCGCGAGGTCGTTGCCGTGCCCCTCGTTGCGGCTTTTAATGTAACTTTCGATCCTTTTGAAAAAGTATTCGTCCGCTTCTCCCGCCTTTACTTCGTTTTTCAGATTCAGGGCGTAAAAGACGTTGCTTGCCGAACGTTCGAACCGAAAATGAATAAAATGGTGGCTGAAATATTCCTCGCATTTCCCCGTGATGACGGAGTGGCTGGGGATAAAATACATATAACCGGGCTTTAAACGGATCGATTTATCTTTCAGATAGATCTCCGCGTCGCCGTCCGTTACATAGTAAAGACGCTCGTATTTATAGAAGAAAACCTGGTTTTTCCAGAAACTGCCTACCGTTACGAATTCTCCTTCGGTAACGGGAAAAGTGGCGGTGTTGATCAAACTGAAAATCTGACTCATAAAAACTTCTCCGTTCTTTCCGCCTTGCCGGAGGAAGGCAGGAAGATCCCGTTTTTTGTTTGCATTATTATGATACCACATGTTTTCGGTGAGGTCAACGATTTTAATTGAAAAATTAAGTTTGTGCATATTATCGTTTTGTCTGTGTATTGTCATATCGAAGGCGTTGTGCTACAATGAAACGGTAAAGTATAAAAATAGGCTCTGCCGCGGAAACGGCCGGGTTCCCGCGGGGAAAACGGCGGGAAAGGAGAGATCGGATGAAAAAATCAATCGCAGCCGTAGCTTTCGGTTTGTGTCTGTCGCTGGCGTGCGCCGCCTGCGGAGGAACGACGGGAGGAACGTCCGTAAAACAGGACGACGTGAAAAAGAATTTCCCGAATTATACGGATCCTGCCGACGCGACGTATCAATTCGGTTTCGAGGAGATGACGACCCCTTTTTACACGGGCAACGTGATCTACAACGAAACGACCCTTCTGATCGACAACGAAGAAGGATCCCTTTCCGGGTCGCTGCAATTCACCCCGGTGAAGATCCTTTCGATCCGCGATTATACCTTGAAAAACGAATTTAACGTTTCCGATTTCACAGTGGAAGGCAGGAAGATCTCCGTTTCTTCCGACAAAGGGGTGCCCGGGCTTACCGAGGCGAACCTTGCGGGCGTGAGGATGCCGGAAGGATTCAAAAAAGTGGATCAGATCGGAAACGTTCTTACCGACTGCATGCAGATGGGTTCCGCCGTCTATACGGAAAGCCCCTTCTATTACGGCAAGCAGGTCTACGTGAGTTATGTATACGACGTTTCGGAAGTCGACCTTTCGCTTTACGCGTCCTACGCGACGTCCGGTTTAACGAAAACGAAAAACAAACTTCTTCTCGGAGACGATCTGAAGATCGCCGCCACGGGAGACAGCGTGATGGAAGGTTGTTCTTCGAGCAAGAAATTCAATCACGAACCTTTTATGGACTGTTTCATGGATCTCACGCAACAGGCTTTGCAAAAGAAGTACACGGGAAAAATCACCCTTTCCAACCGCGCGGTCGGCGGGAAAACGTCCGGCTGGGGTGCGGAGGACGTGCAGACGTCGCAGCTTGCGCAGGATAAACCCGACCTGATGTACATTCATTTCGGTATCAACGATCTCGGTGAAAGAAGATCGGCGGATTCTTATAAGCAGAACATTAAAAAAATCGTGACCGACGTGCAGGGCGCGAACCCCGAGTGCGAATTCGTTCTGATCAAGGCGTTCATGGCGAACCCCGAACTTTATCTCGATACCGGATTCGAAGAATACTGGAAGGCTCTGGACGAGATCGCGGCGGAACTCGACAACGTTTACGTGCTCGATCTGTATTCGCAGTCCAAAAAATTGCTCGAAGGGAAGAAGTATTACGACGTTACGGGCAACGGTATCAACCACGTGAACGATTTCTCGTCCCGTCTGTACGCGATGAACATGATCGCCCAGCTCGTGAAATACTGAAACGGAAACGAAATATAACGGTATCAATCGATCGCCGGAAAACGGAAAGAGGATATCCTCTTTCGCTTGGAGCTTCGCCCCAAGCGAAATCCCCTTATAAGGGAACCCGCGGAAAGAGAGATCGGAAAATATATTGAAGAAAAAGGAGAAAAATATGAAGAAAATTCTTGTATTGTTACTTGCGGTCGTCCTCGGGATCTGCGCGATCTCGTGCGGGAAGACGGAAAACAACGGACCTTCCGACGCGGACGACGTGAACCTTGATATCGACAAAAACGTGACTGCCACGCTCAGCATCGGCATCCCCGGCGGCAATGCCAACGAGGAGACGATGATCCAGTGTCTTGTGGACGATTTCAAAAAAATGTATCCCAACGTGACGATCAGACTGAAATACATTTCCATCAACTCCGGCACCTACGGCAACAACGTTCAGCGTATGGCGACGGGCGGAACCCTTCCCGATATCATCTGGACGAACTCGCCCGATATCTATGAAGCATACGGTTACATGGAAAACCTCGATATGTACATTGAGAAAACGGAAAAGGCGGGGCTTTTCGGCGAAGCCGGATTCGAAGGAACTTTCTACAGCGAATATTTCGACATGGGGAAAGTGCAGGGCAACCGTTACGTCGTTCCCCGTTCGTGCGACAGCGTGGTGGCGTTTTACAGAACGGATATGTTCGAAGCCGCGGGCGTCGATATGTCCACGGTGAAAAACGGCTGGAAGTGGGAAGATATGATGGCTGCCTGCGCAAAGCTCAGAGTGTGGATGGACGAGCAGGGGTTGGCAGGCGCATATTGCGTGGAACCGAACCTCACGTCCTGGCTCTCTGTCTGCGTGCCCATGCTTTCCGCTTACGGTTCGGAAGTGATTTCTTCCGACGGCAAGAATGCGATCGACAACGCGGGTACGGAAAAAACCCTCGCTCTTCTTCGCGAAATGGTGGAAAAGAGATATATCCCCGATTCCCAGATCACGGTAGGCGCGGGCTTCGAACAAGGGCAGTGCCCCATTTACTTCCAGTCTATGTCCATTTCCTCGCTGCAGAGCAAAAACGTTCTGAAAGATAAGATCGACCTCGTTTCCTTCCCGCTGATCGGCGAAGAGAAGAACGGGAAAACGGATTATTCGAACGCGAAGATCGGCGCGGGCATCGCGGGCTATTGCATCACGAAGCCTTCGAAGAACAAAGATCTCGCGTGGGCGTTCCTTCGCCATCTTCTCAGCAAAGACGGACAGCAGAATATGGCTCTTAACGGGCTGAACCTCGCGTCCATCCGCAAAGACCTTTCCGATCCCGCAACCGCGAACTGGGGCAAGGGCTATGAGAAATTCAACCTGGCGGCTTACACCTGGGGTTCGGAATACAAAATGTCTCCCACGTTCTTCGAATACGCTCCCATCAAGGCAAAAACGGCGATCGACAAAGCCGTGACCGACCTCTTTGTGGACGGAACGAATATGAAAAAATCGATCAAAGAAGCGATCGCGTCCTGCAAGAAAGCCATTGACGACGCCATGGCGGACTGACGCTTTCCCGACAAGGCGAATTTCGGAGGAAAAATGACGGAAACGGCAGCGGCGGAAAATTCCCTTAAAAGGGGAAAACCGCGCAAAAATAAAATCAAGGACTTTCTGAGAAAGAACTATACGGGGTGGCTGTTCAATCTGCCGCTTGCGGTGGGAATACTGATCTTCACGCTGATCCCGATGATCTTCTCTCTCATTATGTCTTTCTACAAATCCCCGCAATGGGTATTTTCTCCGTCCGACTGGATGGGGGAATTCGTGGGGTTTGAAAATTACAAGAAAATACTGACGAGCCCCATGGCGGGGTTCATCGCGAAAAACACTTTCTTTTATGCGATCATCAGCGTGCCCCTCGGGCTCGTATGTTCCTATTTCCTCGCTCTTCTCGTGAACAACGAGAAGAGAAAGGGCACGAAAGTGTTCCGTATTCTTTACTATCTGCCCTGCATGATCCCCGCGGCGGCGGGGGCGATCGTGTGGAAAAAGCTGACCGCTCTGAACGTTCAGAGAACGGACGGAACTTTTTTCCAGGGGCTTTTCAACGAGATTCTCGCCGCGCTGGGAGGCACGCCCTTCCGCTGGCACGACGAAGAAGATTTCAGAGCCATTCTTTCCATTATCTTTTACGGGCTCTGGGGTGCGGGCGGGGGAATGATCCTGTGGCTTTCCGCCTTTAAGTCGATCGACAAACAGTTTTACGAGGCGGCGGATATCGAAGGAGCTTCGAAACTGCGCAAGCTCGTTTCCATTACGCTTCCCATGTCCACGCCGATGATCTTCTATAATCTCGTCATGTCGGTGATCGGTACCATTCAAAGTACCGCGCCGCTTACTTACGGGCATAACGGCGGGGGCGGCACGTCCGACTCTCTCAACATGCTCGGGCTCAGGATCTATTATCTGTCCTTCGGCGGCGACGCGACGAGCTACGGCAAAGCGACGGCTCTCGCATGGATCACCCTGCTGATCGTCGGCGTTCTGACGGCTATCCTGTTCAAGACGAGCAAATGGGTTTATTACGGAGAAGAATCATGACGGAATCGATACGGAATCAAGAGGACGTACGCGCCCTGATCGAAGGACCGCGCAGAAAAGCGCGCAGAAAGAGTATCGCCGTGAACGCCGTGTTATACGTTGTGATGGCGATCCTTGCCGTTATCCTTCTCGTGCCTTATTTATACCTGGTAAACAGAAGTCTTATGACGGCGGAAAACGCGAAATACAGTTACGATTTCTTCACGCGGGACTGGATGTTTTCCAACTTTGTCACCCTGTTTTACGATAAAACGGCGGTCGGTAACAACGCCAACCCCCTCGCTTATCTCGAAGGTTTGAAATGGACGGCGTTCATCATCGTATTCAATCTGATCGCGGTGCCCCTTTCTTCTTCGCTGATCGCTTATTCCTTTGCGAAACTGAAATGGGCGGGGAAGAACGTAATGTTCTTTCTGATGCTCGGAACCATGATGTTGCCGGCGGCGGTAACGCAGCTTCCCCTTTACGTTATGTACTCCAAAAACGGGATGTTCGGAAACGGCGGTTTCGGGTGGCTCGATACGATCTTCCCGTTTACCATACCGAACTTATTCGGCGGCGGCGCGGTGTATATCTTCCTGATCCGTCAGTTCATGCTCGGGATCCCGAACGAGTTCGACAACGCTGCGATGATCGACGGCGCGAATACTTTTCAGAGATATTTCCACATTACCCTTCCTCTTTGCAAACCCGTCATTATTTACGTTATGTTGCAGGTTTTCATCGGGTATTGGGGCGATTATTACGGACCGATGGTCTATTGCGACGGCGGTCAGATCAAAACGCTCGCGCAGGTGGTGTATTACTCGACGAACGCAACCGATCAGGTAGGAACGATCAAAGACAACATCGTAATGGCGGGCGCGGTATTCATGTCCCTCATCCCGACCGTTCTGTTCGCTTTCTTCCAGGAACAGCTGATCGACGGCGTGAACATGTCCGGATTAAAGGGTTGATATTTCCCGCAGGAGGGGAGAATGTATGAGAAAATTTGTATGCGGCGCGTTATCGGTCGTGCTGGCGGCATGCGCGTTTGCGGGCTGCAAAAAGGGCGGTTCGCCGGAGGAATCTTCCTCCCCGCAGGAATCTTCCTCCCCGCAGGAACCGAAGAAAACGTACGATTTAAGGCTGATCGACGACGTCGAATATACGCAGGCTTCTCTGACCGCGATCGATAAAACGGGAAGGATCGCTTCTCCCGGAGACGAGCGGAACGGGAACGACGCGGGGATCTTCTATCATACCTGGCACGGCAATCACGAAACGCCGGGAGAAGTGCTCAATATCCGCGAGATCATGGAAAGAAATCCCGATTATCTGAAAAGCGATTATCTCGGCGAGAACGGAGGAAAATTCCATTACTGGGACGAACCCTTGTACGGATATTATTGTTCCGACGATCCGTGGATCGTGACCAGGCATATCGAGCTGATGATCGCCATGGGCGTGGACTTCTTCGTTTACGACTACACGAACAATACGTGCTACGACAAAGAGGCGGATCTCATTTTCGAAACGCTGGAAAAATTCCGCAAGCAGGGATTTAAAGTTCCGAAAGTAACGATGTACACAAACACCGGTTCCTCCCGCTGCGTGGTGTATCTTTACAACCGCTATTTTGCGGATTCCGCGCCGCTGAAAGGGAAATACGATCACCTGTGGTATTCGCCGAACGGCAAGCCCCTTATCATCGGGGTGAGCGGTATGGCGGCGCCGACGGGCACGCAGGAATTATACGACTATCTGACGAGTGACTTTTTCGATTTCCGCGAGTCGCAGTGGCCGGACGGAAAAACAACGACAACCGACACGGAGAGGGGTTTTCCGTGGATGAACTGGGAATACCCGCAAGGGAATTACAACGGGTATATGAGCGTTTCTCTCTCCCAGCATCCGGGCGCGAGGATGAGTAACGGCGCACGCACGAATTACGGCAGAGGGTACGATTTCGCCCTCGCGGAGAATATCGGCGAGAATGCCGAGCTCGGCACGAACTATCAGGCGCAGTGGCAAAGCGTTTTCGAAAACAATGCGGATCCCTCGAAACAGAAGGTGAACACCGTGATGATCACGGGGTTCAACGAATGGATGGCGATCAAGCACAACGACGGCGAAAATTCTTTCTTCGTGGATCTCTTTTCCGAAGAATATTCGAGAGACGTTGAAATGATGAAGGGTGGTTACGACGATAATTTCGTGATCCAGACCCTTGCGAATACGAGAAAGTTCCGCTATTCCGATCCGAAAAGCTATCTTTACGAATACCATACGATCGACATCGAAGACGATACCCTTTCCGGCTGGAACGCCGTGGCGCACTCTTATGTCGATCTGTCGGGAGACGCGATCGCGAGAAACTATCGTGATTGTTTCCGCACCACGACTTACGTGGATAACTCCAACCGCAACGATATCGAAAAAGTTACGGTCGCGCACGACGGAGAGTTCCTTTACGTAAAGGTGAAAACGGCGGAAAACGTGACGCCTTACAACGGAACGGACGAAAACTGGATGAATCTTTTCATTCATACCGGAAACGACAACGAAAATTCTTTCGGCGGATTTCAGTACGCGATCAACCGCAAACCGGAGAAGACCGGCGCGACCTCGGTCGAACGTTCGAAGGGCGGTTACGTGTGGGAAACGGCAGGGCAGGCGCAGTACCGCGTGTACGGCGATTCGATCCTTTATAAAATTCCGCTTTCAACGCTTTCTCTCACAAAGGAAAACTGTCGGCTCTCGATCAAGGCAACGGACAACGTTACAAAGTACGACGACATCATGGATTACTACGTTTCGGGAGATTCGGCGCCGATCGGCAGATTTGCGTATTCCTACGGATATTAAAAAGCGTTTTTGTCGGTAAGGGAAAAACGCGCTTATAAAAATAAAACGTTTATCGACCGATCGGCGGACTTTTGCCCGATTCCGATCGGCGGGGGTAAGTATGAAAAAATGGATGAGCGCCGCTTTGGCGGCGATCCTCGGATTGTCGGTAACGGCGTGTTCGGGCGGGGAAGCGCCCGAATCTTCCGGCGGAAAAGATCCGTCGCCGGACACGAGGATAACGGATACCCGCGGGCTTTCCGCGGAAGAATACACCGTGATGAATACCGTCGGTACGGACGCGCTCGGAAGATATTTCGGCGAAGCCGCCGAAAAGAAGAGCGGTACGCGCTATGTGGGCATCTGGTATTCTCTGTGGCTCGGACAGCATGCGTATATGCAGTCCGCGATCTACGATAATACGAAACTTCTTTCGACGGAAGAGGGCAGAGCCGCGCTCAATTCGAACGAGGACAGCGAGCTTTCCCGCATGGAAGAATTCCATTTCTGCGCCGAACCGTTATACGGCTATTACAGCATGTCCGATCCCTGGGTGGTCACGCGGCACGTCGAGCTTTTAACGGCTGCCGGGATCGATTATCTGTGTTTCGATACGACGAACGCCACCGCTTACGTGGACGTTGCGAAGCTCGTGATCGATACCCTTTTAAAGTATCAGAAACAGGGATTCAACGTGCCGAAGGTGATGTTTTACACCAACTCGAAGAGCGGCACGACGGCAAACCTTATCTATTCGACCTTTTATCAGACGGAAAAATACGATTCGATCTGGTTTATGCCGAACGGCAAGCCTCTGATCGCCGGCGTTACGAAAGAGAATAACTTTGCGAGCAACATGCAGATGGAAAATCCGAACTACAGCGATTTTCTCGATACGGAAAAACTTACCCCGAGAATGGAGATCGTGGAATCGCAGTGGCCGCAGGGGCTGATCGAGCACGAAAACGCCATTCCGTGGATGAGCTGGAAATATCCGCAGAGCGTTCACCCGAATTACAAAGCGATCAGCGTGTCCGTCGCGCAGCACGGACCTACGGTGCAGTTCAGCGACTGTTCGCCCGAGAGCAACCGCGGTTATAACTACAAGACGGGCGAGATCGAAGACTATCGCGCGGGCAGAAACTTCGCCAACGAATGGCAAACCGTTTTCGATTACGAAAGCAAAGGTACGGAGATCCGGCAGGTCATGCTGACAGGCTGGAACGAGTGGATGGCTGTAAAATCGTGGAACGGCAACAAGGGTACTTTCTGCGACGTGTATACCGAAGAATACGGCAGAGACATCGAGATGAGCGCGGGCGAAACGGGCGATAATTTCTATCTGCAGATGATTTCCAACGTGCGGCAGTACAAGCTGGAAGAGGGAAAACACTATCGTTATCAGAAAATGACGATCGATTCTTCTTCGGCAGACACCCTTTTTCAGTGGGAAGGCGTGAAAGCCCATTACCGCGATTTCGAAGGGGACGCGCTGAACAGAGATTTCGTCGACGCGACGGGGAAAGGGCGTTATTACGACGCCTCCGCCCGCAACGATATCACCGACGTGAAAGTGGTGCACAACGCGACGAATCTGTATTTTTATATCCGAACGGCAAACGATATTACTCCCTTTAACGGCACGGACGTGAACTGGATGAATATCCTGATCGACACGGACGGCAAACAGACGGGTTTCGAAGGGTATGATTTTGCGATCAACCGCGCGCCGAAGGAAAACGGAAAAACATCGGTGGAAAAGTCTTCGCAAGGCTACGTCTGGGGAAAGGAGGGAGAAGCCGATTATAAGGTATTCGGCAACGTGATGGTGGTGACCGTTCCCCTTTCTCTCCTCGGGCTTACGGCGGACGATTGTTATATCCGCTTTAAGGTGTGCGACAACGTGCAGGATCCGGGAAACATTATGAGTTACTACGTTACGGGCGATTCGGCGCCGATCGGCAGACTGAGCTATTCTTACGGGTATTGATATGAAGATCAGAAACATAACGGCTATGATCATGTGCGGTGCAATGGCGGCGCTGTCGGCTTTCGGCGGCGGCTGCGGAAAAACGGAAAACAAAGAAAGCGGAAAGGATCCGTCCGGCATTATCAGGGTAACGGACAACCGCGGGCTTACCCCCGAGGAATACACCCGCCTGAACGTCGTCGGGACGGACGCGCTCGGCAGAAAGATAATGGAGAAATCTTCGGAAACGGGAACGACCCGTTACGTGGGGATCTTCTATTCCCTCTGGCTCGGACAGCATAAGAGCGGGCAGACGGATATTTACGACATTACGAAGATCTTGCAGACGGAAGGCGGCGAAATGCGCCTGAGGGACACTTCGAGAAATTACGACGATACCCGCACGAAAGAATTTCATTTCTTTGCGGAACCTCTTTACGGGTATTACAGCATGGGCGATCCCTGGGTGCTGGTAAGGCACATGGAACTTCTCACCCTTGCGGGGATCGATTACCTTTGCTGCGACATGACGAACACGGTGATCTATCCGGAAGTGGTGCACAAGCTCGCGAACGTTCTCCTCGAGTTTCAAAGGCAAGGCTTCAACCCGCCGAAACTGATGTTTTATACCAATTCCTCTTCGGGAAGTACGGTAAACAACATCTATCAGAATTTTTATAAAGATCATCCGGAATACGACTCGGTCTGGTTCAAGCCGAACGGAAAACCGGCGATCGCGGGGGTCACTTCGAAAAACAACGGCGCGTCGGACGCATGGGAAAAGGGCGATTTTATTTCCGCGCAGATGGAAGAGTATTTCGACGTGTTCGAATCGCAGTGGCCGACTTCCAAAATGACGGGGGCGGCGGAAAACGAAAACGCCCTTCCGTGGATGAGCTGGTATTATCCGCAACACATTCATACGGGAACGAAGGCGATGAACGTTTCCATTGCGCAGCACAGCGAAACGCAAATCAGCTACAGTGCGAAAGCCCCCGAAAGCAGCCGCGGATACGATCATGTCAACGACTGGAAGGAAAGCGATTTCACGGCGGGCGCGAATTTCGAAACGGAATGGAAAACCGTGTTCGATTACCTGGAAAAAGGGGAAGACGTGCAGAACGTTCTCGTAACCGGGTGGAACGAATGGATGGCGATCAAAACGCCCTATAACGGAGACGTGAGCTATTGCGACGGCTGGAACGACGAATATTCCCGCGATGCGGAAATGATGAACGGTTCCTGCGGGGATAACTTCTACCTGCAACTCATGCGGAATCTTCGCGATTATAAATACGTGAAAAGGTTACATTATAAATATCGGACGGCAACGACCGACATCCGCGATCCGTCTTCCCTTTCCTTCTGGAAGGACGTGAAAGCCCATTACCGCGACTTTAAGGGCGACGCGATCGCGCGCGACTACGAAAACGCCGTAGGGAAGGGCAGATATACCGATAACTCCAACCGCAACGACATTACGGACGTGAAAGTCGTGCATGACGACGAAAATCTGTATCTTTACGTAAAAACGGCGGAAAACGTTACGGCGTACAACGGAACGGACGAAAACTGGATGAACGTTCTGATCGGCGTCGGCGAGGAAGACGGCGGTTTTAACGGGTTCGGATATCTTCTGAACAGAAAACCGGGTACGGACGGGAAGACCTCTCTCGAAAAGTCTTCAGGCGGATATCGGTGGCAGAGCGCGGGCGAAGCGGAGTATGCCGTTTACGACAACGTGATTCTGTATAAAGTGCCCCTTTCCGCACTCGGACTTAATAAAAACAATTGTTATATCCGTTTTAAAGTCTGCGACAACGTGACGAAACCGGACGATATCATGAATTATTATATTTCGGGCGATTGTGCCCCGATCGGGAGGCTTGCTTACAGCTATGGGTATTAAGTCGTTGATCGGAAAAACGCTTTGCGCCGCGCTCGCGGCGGCAATGGCGGTTACGACCGTCGGGTGCGGAAACGAACCGCAGAAAGAATCGACGGGGGGAGGAAGCGATACGAAACGGGTCTTTCATAATTATCCCGTATACAACGGGGTGGATTTTCCCCTCGAACTCTGGCAGAAACCGGAATTTAAGTATTGCCCGGAAAACGATTGTTCGGACGATACTTACGACATTAAGGGACTATGGCTTCGCAACGATTACGACGGGGAAGAGAGCTACGCTTTCGCCTATCTCGGTACGCCGAAAGGGGTTACGGAAGAGAAGAAAGCGCCTGCGGTGCTCCTCGTTCACGGGGGCGGCGGAACGGCTTACCGCGAATGGGTGCGCGCCTGGAACGATCGCGGCTATATCGCCCTTGCGATCGACACCGAGGGGCATATCCCCCTGAAAAGCGGAACGATAAACGACGGACCCGCCACCCTTTATGAAAAAACGGAGTATAACACTCCGCACAACGAAAACTACGGAGACGCCGACCGACTGCCGGTGGAGAAAACGTGGATGTATTATGCCGTAACCACGGCGATCACGGGAAATTCCTTCCTGCACCATTATGCGCTTGCGGATAATCAGAAAATCGGGATCTGCGGGATCAGCTGGGGCGGGGTGATCACCTCGATCGTCAGCGGGTATGACGACAGATTTGCTTTTTCCGTTCCCATATACTGCACGCTGAACAATCAGGGTACGGCAAGCAACATGGGCAGTTACCTCAACAATCACCAAAAAGCCCTTGTATGGGACGACGATCTCGGGCTTTCCGCGGTGAATACGCCCATTCTTTTCCTTGCCGGCATCAACGACGTGAATCAGACGGCGGACACGGTAACGAAAACGGCGGAACACTGCAAAAACGCGAGGGTCTCCCTCGTGAAAGGTTTCCTGCATTCGCACGGACACGCGCTTGCGCAGAACGAACCTTTCGCCTTTGCGGACGAGATCGTTTTCGGCAAAAAGACGATGATCACGATCGATACCGAACTTTCGGACGGGGCGACGAAAGGGGAGCTTTCTTATACGGTGCCCGAAGGGGTAGCGGTAGATCGCGCCTATATCGTGTATACGGAAAACACGGTGAGCGAAGGATCCGCAACCTGGGATTACGCCCGTATTGCAGCGGAAAACGGAAAGTTATCTTACGATCTTTCATCCGTAGCTCCCGCGGCGAAAGAGTTTTACCTTTATATCGCCGCGGATAACGGCATGATCGTTTCCACCCGTATCGCGAAAGCAAAGAAGTAAGGCTATAATGCGGTTATCCCGCAATTTTATCAGTTAAACAAAAACAGAACAGCGAAAAATATTTATTTATTCTATTATCGGTTTTTGCGGTTTGCGTAACGCAACCCGAAGACATACAAACAAGAAGAATAAATTCAAGGAGGAATTTATGAAAAGAAAACTTTTAGCAGTTCTTCTGGCGATCGTCGCTACGGTCTCTCTGACCGTATTCGGCGTAACGGCTTTTGCCGACGACACGCCGACGCCGAAGAATGAGATCACTGCTGTCGACTATGAAAACATTGCCGGCGGTTACGGAATGGGACTTGCCGTAAAAGGCTTCTCTGTTAATACACAGTCGTATTGGCAGGATATCGGCATGACCGATAAGGTCGAGGTGAAGAAAGCCGACGGAACCGCAGTTACGCCGATGACGGTGGAATGTTGCGGAGCGCAGGTCGCCGTGCTCAGAGGTTCCGGATATGTTCCGGCAGCAGGAGATACGATCACCTTTAAAGCCGGGTTCGCTTACGGTGCGTGTTATCTCGACGCGGACGTGACCTATACGTACAACGGTGCGGCGTTTTCTACCAATCCGGTTTCGCTTATCCACATTTCCGCTGTCAATATGGATACCAGTTGGAAGGCAATCGGAATTCAATTCAGTGATTCCAAGAACGATAAAGATATGGTTGCGGTCACCGGTGCGGAATCGTATATCGTATTGAAAGATAACGAAGGAACCGTTCTTACTCCTCATACGTATTGGAGTATGCATTCCAATTTATATCTTTTTGTAAAACAGAATTCTAACGATACGGAAAACTGGATCGGGCTTCCCGCCGGTTCTACCTTAGAGATCAAGGAAGGTTGCCCCTTCGTGAACGGCGAAGTGGTGGAAACGGGCGCGACCTATGTTTATAACGGCTCTCTCTGGTCCGTAAAAGCGGACGTTGAAATCGAACCTACCGAAATCACGGTTGCGGGCGTGTATTATCAGCCGTCCGCATGGGGTGCTCCCTGCATGCAGTTCGATCTCAATCTTGCCAATGACGGCGCCTACGGACAGTATGCTCCCGGCGATCTCGCAAATCTTTCTTACGTGAACGCATGGGGCGAAACGAAAACTCTTGCGGACTGCACGTATGTAGGAACGGGTAACTTCATTGCCCGTATGGCAACCTCACTGAATCCTACCGTAGACGGCTATTTTGCAATGGTAGGCGATAAGTTCACGATCAAAAAAGGATTCACTCTTTCTGACGGTAAAGCGGTCGAAAAAACGATGAAGGATTACACGTTCATCGTTGCGGACGCGAGCACGGCGCAGGCAACGCAGCTTGTCGAGTACGTTCCCGCCACGCACGACGTAACCTCCTTCGAGCTGACCAACGACGAAGGCAATAACCTCGTTTATATCGACGCGACCAAACAGATCACTTATCAGGCGAACGAAGGCGCGCTGTTCACCCCGAAATTCACGTCCGCAAATCCCGAGATCGCTACGGTAGACGGTAACGGATTGATCACCGGCGTTGCCGCGGGAAATACGACGATTACCGTGAAAGTCGGTTCGATCGAAAGACAGATCGACGTGGAAGTAAAAGCCGCGCCCGTCATGAAAGAGCTGAAAACGAAAGTTTTCTATGAGATCGTTGCCCTGAAAGGCGAAGAAGCGAAAATTCCCGCAAACTTCTCCGTGGTAAAGGTTTACGACGACAATTCCGAAAGCACCCCCATTCTTCTTACGAGCGAAAACGCGAAGTTCAAAACACCCGTCGATACGAGCGTCGTTCCCGCGGTGACGGGGAAGGTAAAAGCGACGATCACCGTGACCGTTGACGGCGTGGAACAGGATTTCGATCTTTTCGTGACCGTTCACGAGGTGGCTGATCTTGAATTCAAGGAAGCCGCGATCGTGGAATGGTTTGCTTTCGCAACGTTTGTGGAATATCCCAACTGCACGGTAAATAAAGCCAACTTCACGGGCGAAAGCGCGATCACGGTGGGCGAACTTACCGATTATTTCGATCATATCGCATATTACCGCGACGGTGAAAAGATCAACTGCGGTACGTACCTTCTCGGCGGCGGCAACATCGCGTTGTTCCCCGATTACGTCAAACCGGGGGAAACGATCACCATCGAAAACTACGGCACGGCAATGTACAAAAAAGGCGATATCATCCGTCTGAGCAAAGGTCTTACCGTTTACGGACATAACGGTATCATAGACGCCAACAACGGTGTCTGGACGAACGAAGCGGGCATGCTTTATAAAGACGCCGTTTTGAAAGAAGACGTCGCTTACCGTTTCAACGGAACCGGCTGGGATCTTTACGTTCCTTACACCGACATTGCGGCGGATAACGCCACGATCGAAGTTTCGCTCGGAACGAACAACGTTTCTATCGGCGCAAAGCGCGTTCCCGATAACGCTACGACGGGTAAATTCACTTATGCCGTCGATAAAGAAGACGTTCTTACCGTTGCCGAAAACGGCAGAATCACCGCAAAGAAGGTCGGAACGGCGATCGTTACCGTTACCCTTGCCGAAGAAGACGGTTCCAATGTGAAAACGCTTACCGTAACGGTGAACGTCGTCAATAAGATCGTGAAACTCGAACTCGAATCGCTTACCGTAAAGGCAGGCACGGAAGAGATCGACAAGACCGCGATCAAAGGCTATTACGTGTACGGCGACGGAACGAAGGAAGAGGCGAAAGACCTTGCCTCCGCAACGGTCGTAGGCTATGATCCGAGCGTGACGGGCGAACAGACCATCGTTCTGAGAGTTATGCACGAAGGCACGAATTACACGGCAAATCTTACCGTAAACGTAAAGGAAGAGGAAAAAACTTCTTCCGGTTGTATGGGCGCGCTCGGCGCAACGGGACTTTTAGGTCTTCTTTCCCTTGCGGGCGTGGTTGCGATTGCGAAAAAACGCAGATAAAAACAAAATAAAGGGATAAAGCGATTATCGCATTATCCGGAATCGGAAACAGCGCCGCGGCGGCGGCGCGGAACGCGGGTACGGGCGGCGGCACGTGCTTCCGCCCGGGCTTCCGCTAAGTTACAGGATATAAGAGGCTTATGTTTAAAATTTTAAACTTCAGAACAGAATATCAGACGAGACCTTTGGGTATCGATTGTGAAAAGCCGCATTTTTCGTGGCAGTATTCCGAAGAGTTTCAAGGCGCGCGCTCTTACCGCATTTGCGTAGCGTCCTCGGAAGCCGCGCTTTCGGGATCGCCCGATATGTGGGACAGCGGTGAGATCACGTCTGACGAAAGCATCGGAATCGAATATAACGGTAAGCCGCTTCGGTCGCATAGCCGCTACTATGTGCGGTTGTGCGTTATCGGTCTTTCCGGCGAAAGCACGGAGATCGTCGATTGGTTTGAAACGGCGCTGTATCATATAGAGGACTGGAAAGGGAAGTGGGTCGGTATCCCCGTGAATTTCAACGGCGGAACCCTTCTCTTCCG
This sequence comes from uncultured Clostridia bacterium, assembly GCA_934271265.1. Lineage (GTDB taxonomy): Bacteria > Bacillota > Clostridia > Christensenellales > Borkfalkiaceae > UBA10281. The sequence continues at coordinate 167,565 of CAKQRE010000026.1, forward strand.
CAAGCAGATCGATATTCCCGAGGGGAAAACGATCGCGCGGGCGAGAGCGTATATCTGCGGGCTCGGCTATCACGAATTTTTCGTGAACGGAGAAAAGGCGGGTACTTCCGTCCTCAATCCTTCCGTCACGGAGTACGAAAAGAGGGTGGAGTACTGCGTTTACGATATGAAGCCTTTGCATGCCGGGGCAAACGTGATCGGCGTGGAAATCGGTTACGGTTGGTTCGGCTCGAGAAAAATGCTCGCGCAACTTTATGTGGAATATACGGACGGAACGTATTTCGAAGATCATTCCGGTCCCGCGTACGGCTGGTGGGTCGGCGGAAGTCCGACGATCGCGAACGGTATTTACGAGGGGGAAACGTACGACGCCCGCATCGAGAAAAAATATCCTTTGAACTGGGCGACTGTCGATTACGAACCGACCTGGGCAAACGGCTGGATGTACACCATTTATACCGCGGCTCCGCGCGGAAAACTCGTCGCGCAGAGCATCGAACCGATCAGAAAGTGTGCCGAATTTGCCGAGGTTTCCCGCAAAAACAAGGGGAACGGGATCACCGTTTCCGATATGGGCGTGAACTTCGCCGGTTGGGTGAGGATCTGCGTGAAAGGTGAGTGCGGCGCGAGCGTTACGCTGAAATTCGGCGAACAGCTCGACGCGGAAGGTTACGTGAATCAACTGAATCTTCGTTCGGCAAAATGCACGGATCGATACATATTGAAGGGAGAAGGCGAGGAGATTTTCGCTCCGCGGTTTACCTATCACGGATTCCGTTACGTTCAGTGCGAAACGGAAGGGAAAGTCGAGCTGCTTACGATCACGGGAGAACACGTTCATACGGACGCGCCAATCGTAGGAACTTTCGAATGTTCGGATCGGATCCTGAACCGCCTGCATTACAACGCCGTCTTAACGGAACAGAGCAACGAACATTCCATCCTGACCGACTGCCCGCAGAGAGACGAGAGATTCGGGTGGCTGAACGATCTCGGTTCCCGCATTTATCAGTCCGTTTATAACGTCGATCTCGCGCGGTTTATGCCGAAATTCATCCGCGACATTGCCGATACCGAAACGGATAAGGGCGAGATCGCAGATACCGCGCCTTACTACACGGGTGGCGTCCCCGCCGATCCCGTCTGCGTGATCTTCCTGCTTCTCGCAACCTATTCTTACCGTTATTACGGCAACGTTTCCGTCGCGAAAGAGCACTACGAAAAACTGAAGGCGTGGGTGGAATACCTGAAAAGCCGTTCGGACGGATATATCATGGATTACTATTATTACGGCGACTGGGTCCTGCCTTTCCCGCAGACGGTCATGCCCGATAATATTTACGTTTCTACCGTATATCTTTACTGGCATCTGAAAGAAATGGCAAAAATTGCCCGTATCGCGGGCAACGAGGAAGACGCCGCCCGTTATGCAGCCGAAGCGGAAGAATCGAAAAAGGCGATCAACGCGAAATATTTCGACCCGTCTTCCCGCAATTATTCCCGCGGAACGCAGACGGAAAACGCGCTTGCCGTTTCTCTCGGGATCTGCGAGGAAAAGTACCGCGCGGAAGTTGCCGCAAACGTTTATAAAGACGTGGTCTCCCGCAACCATCACTGCACGGGCGGAAATATCGGCTATCGCCATATTTTCTACGTGCTTGCCGAATACGGCTATACCGATGAGGCGATCGCCGTGCTGAAAAATCCGGAATACCCGGGTTGGGGCTTTATGATCGAAAAAGACGCCGGATCCGTCTGGGAGAGATGGGAATACGATATGACCAACGAAATGCACTCGTATAACCATCCGATGTTCGGCAGTTACGACGCTTTCTTCTATAAATTCCTCGGCGGTATCGACGTTTGCGAAAACGCTTTCGGCGCCGACAGAATTTCGATCGCGCCCGTGTTTGCAAAATCGGTCGATCGCGTAAAGGTGACTTACCGCACGGTAAGAGGGCTTGTCGTTTCCGGGTGGGAAAGAAAGGGGAATACCGTTTCTCTGCACGTGGAGATCCCGCCGCAAACGACCGCATATCTTACGCTTGCAGGGGAAGAAAAGACGCTTTCCTCCGGTAAATACGATTTCGAAATCAGCGAATAAGTCGATTATCGGGTAATTTTTATCCGGTTGGCTTACGAAAGCTCCGCTTTTCGGCGGGGCTTTTTGTCTGCAAAAAAGAAAAAATAATTTTATCGGTGTCAATCAAAAATGGTTGACAGCGATGAGAAGATGTGGTATAATGATCGGGAAATCGAAAGGGGGCAACGTGTGCTTTTCCCGCTTTTTCGTAAGTTCCGGAGGCGCGAGCTATGAAAAACGAAGTGTATTATAACGATTTATACGCCGTTTACGCGCCCCTTCTCACCGAACGTCAGAAAGACGTGTTCGATCTGTATTACGGGTGCGACCTTTCGCTCGGCGAGATCGCGGAAATGAAAAATATTTCCCGTCAGGGAGTGGCGGCGTGTCTTTCCGCCTGTGAAAAACTTCTTGCGGAGTATGAGGAAAAATTAGGGTTCCTCGCAAAAAGAGGGGAGATCCTGCGGGCGATCGGCAATGCGGGAGATCTCGATTCTCTGAAAATAAGTTTAAAAAAGATTCTGGGAGACGCTGATGGCGATATTTGAAGGGCTTTCGGAAAAACTGAATCACATCTTTTCGAAAATGACCAAGCACGGCAGGCTGACGGAGCTCGAGATCAAACAAGCCATGCGCGAAGTGCGTATCGCTCTTCTCGAGGCAGACGTTAACCTTCAGGTCGCCAAAGACTTTATCGCGAAGGTGAGCGAAAAAGCCGTCGGTCAGGAAATTTTGAAGAGCTTAAGCCCGGCGCAGCAGGTTATTAAAATCGTAAACGAGGAATTGACCGCGCTGATGGGTTCGACGAACAGCAAGCTGATCGTAAGTCCCGAACTTCCCACCGTCATCATGATGTGCGGACTTCAGGGCGCGGGAAAGACGACGCTTTGCGGAAAACTTGCGATGTATCTGAAAAAGCAGGGCAAGAAACCCTTGCTCGTCGCGTGCGACGTGTATCGTCCCGCCGCGATCGAACAGCTTAAGATCGTTGCGGGCAAGGCGCAGGCGGACTGTTTCGAAAAAGGACAGGGCGATCCCGTTAAGATCGCGAAAGAAGGCGTTGCTCACGCAAAGCAATTCGGTTACGACACCGTGATCATCGATACCGCAGGGCGGCTTCATATCGACGAAGCCCTCATGCAGGAACTTGAAAATATAACGAAAACCGTCCGCGTGGACGAAATTCTTCTCACCGTCGATTCCATGACCGGTCAGGACGCCGTGAACGTTGCGAAAACCTTTAACGAAAGGCTTGCGGTAACGGGCGTCGTTCTCACCAAGCTGGACGGCGATACGCGCGGCGGTGCCTGTCTTTCCATCAAAGCCGTTACGGGCAAACCCATCAAGTTTGCCTCGGTCGGAGAAAAGCTCGGCGATCTCGAACCCTTTTATCCCGATCGTATGGCGAGCAGGATCCTCGGCATGGGCGACGTTCTCTCGCTGATCGAAAAAGCGCAGGAAGCCGTGACCGAAGAGCAGATGCAGAAAATGGAGAAAAAGTTCCGCGAGAACAGTTTTACGCTGAACGATTATCTCGAGCAGTTCGCCATGATCAAGAAGATGGGCGGCGCGAAAGGGCTTGTGGATATGCTTCCCGGAATGGGGGCGAAAGTCAAAATTTCCGAAAAGGATATCGACGAAAAGAGGATCGAACGCACGAAAGCCATTATTTTAAGCATGACGAAGCGTGAGCGCAACGATCCTTCCGTGATCAACTATTCGAGAAAACAGAGGATCGCAAACGGCAGCGGAACGACCGTACAGGAGGTCAATCAGCTCCTGAAACAGTTTGAACAGACCAAGCAGATGATGAAAATGATGAAGGGCAAAAAAGGATTCAGAATGCCTTTTTGATCGTGTTTTTTACGGCGTTCCGCTTCGGGGTTTCCCGTGCGGCGGGCGGCGCGAAAATATAAGGCAGAAAGCGGAAACCCCGCTATAAGCCGATCAACAGGAAAAAATTTAAACGGAGGATATCAAAATGGCAGTCAAAATGAGATTGACGAGACTCGGCGATAATAAATCGCCCAGCTATCGTATCGTCGTTGTCGACAGCAGAAAGGCGAGAGACGGAGAGTATATCGACAAAGTCGGATTCTACAATCCGAAGGCGAATCCCGCCGAAGTCGTGATCGATAACGAAAAAGCGAAAGACTGGATTTCCAAAGGCGTTCAGCCCACCGAAACCGTCAGAGCGCTTTTGCTTAACGCCGGCGTGATCGAAAAGTCCGACAAATTGTCGCCCGCTAAGACCAACCCGAAGAAGAAAAAGAAGTAATAAGGAGCGACAACAAAAGTGTTAGACCTTATTAAATACATCGTAAACCAATTCGCGGAGAAGCCCGAAGACGTCGAGTATCTCACCGAGGAAAAAGGGGATACGATCGAGGTTACCGTTTTGCTCGACGAAAGCGATATGGGCAAAGTGATCGGCCGTCAGGGCAAGATCGCGAAAGCTCTCAGGACGATCGTCAAAGCGGCTTCGGCGAAGAGCGGAAAGAGATATAACATCGAGATCAAAGGAAAAGACGAAGCCGAATAATTCCGGCGCGAAGGGCTGTCGTCGGCGGGGTTCCGTCGTCGGCGGCTTCTTTTTTTACGTGCGGGCGTATATCCGAGATTTTCGCCCGCGCGAAGAAATCTCCGCCTGTTGTTCCCCGTTGCTTTTTTACGGGAAATATGGGGCTATAAGGCGATGATCGGCTAATTTATTCGGGTATTATACGGGAAATTTATGAATGACAAAATCGAAATCGGCGCGGTTGCGAAACCGCAGGGGATCAAGGGCGCGCTCAAAATAAAACTGTTTTGCGATTCGTTTGCGGCAGTGAAAAACGTTACTTTCGTGCAGATCGGAGAGAAGGACTACCGCGTGGAAAATTTTACGCCCGCCGAGGCGGAAACGGCGATCCTTACGCTTGAAGGGGTTATCGACCGCAACACGGCGGAGACTTTCCGCCTGAAAACGGTGTTTGCCGAAAAGAGCGAGGTGATAAAGCCGGAAGGAAAATTTTTCATTGCGGACGTCATCGGGTGCGAGCTGGTGCTTTCCTCCGGAAAATCGATCGGCAGGATCACGGACGTGGTGAAGGGAAACGTGGATTACTATTATCTCGACACGGCGGAGGGAAAAGCCGTTTTTCCGTTGATCGAAAAACTCGGGGCGAAATTCGGGATCGAGGAAAGGAAAGTAACCGTAAACGCGGAGGCTTTCACGGAGGTCGTGCTGTATGAGGATTGATATTCTTACCCTTTTCCCCGAGATGTTCACCCCTTTGAAGGAGAGTATCATCGGCAGGGCGACAAAGCAGGGAAAAGTGGAGATCGCGATCACCGATATCCGCGATTATACCGAAAACAAACACAGGAAGTGCGACGATTATCCCTTCGGCGGCGGCGCAGGTATGGTGATGACCCCGCAACCGGTGTATTCCGCCATTCAGGCGGTGGATCCGGATCACGAAGCGCGCAGAATTTTTATGTCTCCGAAAGGAAGAAGGTTCTGCCAGAAAATGGTGAAAGAATTTCTCGCCTATGACAGACTTCTGTTTTTGTGCGGACATTACGAGGGGGTGGATCAGCGCGTGCTCGACCTGTGTATCGACGAAGAGATCTCCCTCGGAGATTTCGTGCTGACGGGCGGCGAGATCCCTGCCATGGCGATCACCGACTGCGTATGTCGTTATATCGACGGCGTGATCGCGGGGGAAAGCCTTTCGGAAGAAAGTTTTACGGATAATCTTCTCGAATATCCGCAGTATACCCGCCCGCAGGAATTTATGGGTCTGACCGTGCCGGACGTGCTCGTTTCGGGCAATCATAAAGAAGTGGACAAGTGGCGGCGCAGACAGGCGGAAAAGATCACCGCCGAAAAACGCCCGGATCTTCTCGGCGGCAAGGAGGACTGACATGCCCGAAGAAAAAAATTCGTTTGCCGGAGAGACGGAGATCCCGGATACGACGGAAAAAGAGGAAACGCGGGATATCGATACGCACGGGCTCGGGAGAATTCAATGGTTTCCCGGGCACATGGCGAAGGCGATGCGCAAAACGGAAGAAGATCTGAAGCTTTGCGACGGCGTGTTATACGTGCTCGACGCACGCGCCCCCTATGCCTGTATGAATCCGAAGCTGAAAAAACTGTTCGGCGAAAAGCCGATCGTATATCTGCTGAATAAAAAAGATCTCGTGGAATCTTCGGTTGCCGCGTCGATCGTTTCCGATCTTTCCGCAAAGGGAATGACGGCGATCGCGGTGAACGGACAGGACAAACGCGACGGCGAACGGATCAAAGCCGCGTGCCGGGTTGCCATGAAGGAAAAAACGGAAAGAAACGAACGGAAAGGTATCACGAAAACGTTGCGGTTTCTGGTTGCCGGGATCCCGAATACGGGAAAATCGACGGTGATCAATACCCTTTCCGGCGTAAAGAAAGCGGAAACGGGAGACAAGGCAGGCGTGACCAGGGCAAATAAATGGATCAGACTCGGCGAGTTCGATCTTCTCGATTCTCCGGGAACCACGCCGCCTGCTTTCGAAAATCAGACTTATGCGCGGCATCTTGCTTATATCGGCGCGATCAACGACGATATTCTCGATACGGAAACGCTCGCGCTGTGTCTGATCGCCGATCTGAAACGCGCATATCCGAAACAGCTGTGCGAAAAATACAGGCTTTCAGGCGCGGACGGGGAAGATCTTGCCTTGTTCGACGCGATATGTAAAAACAGAGGATACCTGCTTCGCGGCGGCGATTTCGATTACGAACGCGGGGCGAAGGCGTTGATCGACGATCTGAGAAAAGGGAGGATCGGGAAAATATGCTTCGAGAAGAAGGCGTGAAAGGAAAAGCCGCCGAAAAGAAATACCTGAAAACGCTTGAGAAAAAAGCGTTCGATCTCTCTTATCTTGCGGAAGGGAAAAAGTATCTTGCCGGGATCGACGAGGTCGGCAGGGGACCGCTTGCGGGACCCGTCGTGTGCGCGGCGGTGATCATGCCGTACGATGAGGAAAACCTGATCGTCGGGATCGACGACAGCAAGAAGGTGACCGAAAAGAATCGTATTATCCTGGCGGAAAAAATCAGGGAAAAAGCGATCGCCTGCGCGATCTGCGAGGTCTCGCCCGAACGGATCGACGAAGTAAACATTTTAAACGCCACGAAAGAGTGTATGGTGCGCTGTATCGGCGAACTTTCCGTCAGACCCGACCTCGTGCTTGTGGACGCCGTCAGTCTCGATATCCCTTATCCGACGGAAGGAGTGATCCGCGGCGACGCGCAAAGCTATGCCGTCGGAGCCGCGTCGATCGTGGCGAAGGTATACCGTGACGAGCTGATGGCGCGTTTTGCCGGAATTTATCCCGCATACGGATTCGAAAAAAACAAAGGTTACGGAACGAAAGAACATATCGATGCGATCAAGGGGGTGGGACCGTGCCCGATACACAGAAAGACTTTCATAAAAAACTTTTGGGACGAAACGGAGAAAAAGCCGTTGCGAAATATTTAGAAAAACAGGGCTATAAGCTCATAAAACGCAATTATCGCACGAAATGCGGCGAAGCCGACCTCGTGTGCGAATACGATGGCGTTATTGTTTTCGTCGAGGTAAAAACAAGATCCGGGGATCGGTTCGGTACGCCTGCGGAAGCGGTTGACGAGCGAAAACGGGAAAAATATCGCAAAATCGCCTTGTGTTATATGGCGGAAAACGGGGAGTGTGCCGTTTCTTTTGCCGTGGCAGAAGTTACGGCAGACGGAATAAGATTGATTGAAAATGCATTTTAATCGGCTTATAGGTATATTTCTTTGTCTGAAGAGAGGAGAATAGTTTGAAAATCGGCGTGGCGACCGCATCCGGGATCGAAGCGGTCACGAAAAGAGAATTGTATAAAATCGCAGGGAAAGAGGATCTCGCCGCACTGGACGGAAGGATCTTTTTCTCGGGTACGTGGAGAGACGTTGCGAAATGTAACCTTCTTCTTCGTACGGCAAACCGCGTGGAGATCGTTGCCGGCGAGTTCCGGGCGGCGGATTTCGACGAGCTTTACGAAGGGGTTTCGGCGATCCCGTGGGAGGACTACATTCCGAAAAACGGAAATTTTACTCTTTCCGCAAAGAGCGTGAACTGCAAACTTTTCGCTTATTCCGCCATACAGTCCGTATCGGAAAAGGCGATCTGCGAACGTCTGAAAAAGAGATACGGTGTAACGGAACTTCCGAAAAGCGGCGCGCGGTATCGGATCGAGGTGGCGGGAAGAAAGGATTTCTTCACCGTATCTTTCAATACGTCGGGAGAAGGTCTTCATCGCAGAGGGTATCGCGGACTTGTGGGCGAGGCTCCGCTGAAAGAAACGCTTGCGGCGGCGCTGATCGAACTTTCCGTATGGAATCCCGACAGACCTCTCGTCGATCTTTTCTGCGGAAGCGGAACGATCCCGATCGAAGCGGCGATGATCGTCCTCGGCATCCCGGCGGGCGGGAAAAGGGAGTTCGATTTTTCTTTCTGGAGCGACGAGTGCCGCAAAATTCTCGATGAGGAGAGAGAAAAGGCAATTTCCGGGATCGATGAAAAAAAAGAGATCCGCATTTCCGGATTCGATATCGACGAAAAGCAGATCCGCCTTGCAAGAAGGCACGCCGAGCTTGCGGGGGTCGATCGTTTTATCCATCTGCAACGCGCCGACATGCGCGACTTCTCCTCTCGTTTTTCTCACGGCGTCGTGATCTCCAATCCGCCCTACGGCGAAAGGCTGCTTTCCCGCAAGGAAGTGGAGATTTTATATCGCGACTACGGAAAGAAAATCGGATCGCTTGACGAATGGTGCGCCTACACCCTGACCCCCGTGGACGATTTTGAACGGCTGTTCGGGAAAAAGGCGGATAAAAAACGGAAAATTTACAACGGAAAGCTGGAATGCGTGTATTACTCGATGCTCGCCGCGCCTCCGAAAAAACGGGAGGAAAGAGGCGAAAACGGCGGAACGGACGAAAATAAATCTTTCCGGAAAGACCAAAATACGAAAATTTTGCCCGAAAACGAGTAAAAAGAAGTGAAAAACGCTTGATTTCGCTTCGGGAATATGGTAAAATAATAAAAGACTTCGAGCGGTCCTCCGACTATCGCAGAGTAACGGACGTTTTCGTCTCGTGTTGCATCGGTCGCGAACGCTTAGGAAATTGGAGGATAAGTCATGAATATCATCGAACAGATCGAAAAAGAGAACCTCAAAGCGGAAGTTCCTTCTTTCAACGTGGGCGATACCGTTAACGTTTCCGTTAAGGTTATCGAAGGCGCAAAGGAAAGAATTCAGGCGTTCGAGGGCGTGGTGATCGCCAAGAAGAACGGCGGCATCAGAGAAACCTTCACGGTAAGAAGAATTTCTTACGGCATCGGCGTGGAAAGAACGTTCCCCGTTCATTCTCCCAAGGTGGCTAAGATCACCGTCGTTAAGAAAGGTAAAGTCAGAAGAGCTAAACTTTACTATCTCAGAAACCTCACCGGTAAAGCGGCGAAGGTTGAAGAAATTCTTTAATTTTCCAATCGAACAACGAAAAGCCGCCGCAGGAATTCCTGCGGCGGCTTTTTCGCGTCGCTTTATTTTTCGTTCTCGTTCCGGAGGTCGCGCCGGCGGGTGCGTCAAAGGGAAAACAATCGTGATAAAAAGCGGGGGATTCGACTTATCAATATATATTTATAATGAAAAGTGAAAATTTTTCCCGAAAAAGAGTTTACAAAACGAAAAATCAGGTGTATATTATTTACGGGTGAAATTTTATGATCGGGCTGTCCGGCTATCCGCAGAACGATCGGATCGGTCGGGAAAGAATCTGCGCGGGCGGCGTTTGTCGCTTCGGCGGTCGGACTTTCAGACCGGTCTACCGGGAGGTACGCATGAAAAAACGATCGCTTGGCATGTTGATCGTGATCCTTCTTACAGCCGTTTTCTGGCTTTTAACCGCGGCGTTCGCTCTCGGAACGAACGTTTCGCCGAGGTCTTACTGGTTGCCTTCGCCTATGCGCGTCGAGGGGACGGACAAAACGATGAACGCAGGCGTTACGATCGATCTCGACAGAACGTTGACTTCTCCCGAAGGCGAGGGGAAAACCTACGACGTTTCCCGCATTTACGTGTTTATCGGACGGGCGTATACCTCGGACGAAAAAGGGAACGTTTCCGTTAATTTCGATTTCAAAACGACTTCGCAGGCGACGGACGAATATCTTCGCCGCGTGACGGCGGAGATCCCGGCGGATCACGGGAACGCGCGCTACCGCTATTATAAAGTATTCGACGCGGCGGAAGAGGGAACCGACCCTCTTAACTATAAACGGGTGAAGGTGAACACGGCATATTCCTTCGAGTTTTACGAAGTCGTGTTTACCGATGAAAACGGCAGGGCGTTCGCGATCGAAAACGCGGTCGTGGACGAAACCGCTTACGGCGATCATGCGACCCGTTTCGCCGCCGCGCTGACCGACGAACAGAGGACGTTCCGTTCGTCCGGGGCGGGTGCTTACGTTCTTTCCGAGAGAGAATGCGACGCGCTTGCCGCCGCCGATTCCTTGCTGACGGGCAGCGGATATGCGGTCGGTTCGGCACCGCTCTCTTCCTTGCTGAACGCCGCGGGCGTGGCGATTTTCGGACGGAACACCTTCGGGATTCGATTTTCTGCCTTTTTGTTCGGGTTTTTATCCCTGCTTGCCGTGGCGAATCTTGCAAAAAAGTTATTTCTGAAGGAATCGTTTGCCGTATGCGCGGTCGTGCTCGCGGTTGCGGGCGGCGGATTGTTTGCGGCGGCGATCTCTTCTTCTCCGGCGGTATACGCGGCGTTTTTCCTTCTTACGGCGATCTCTCTTGCCGTTTCCTTTTTCGGAAATGCGTATTCTTTCGGGAATTTCAGGGCGTCGTCGATCAACGTTTGTCTTACGGGACTGTTTTTCGGGCTTTCGGCGGCGTGCGCGCCGCAGACGGTTTTCTGTTTCCTCGCATTTGCTCTGATATACGCCGTATCTCTCAGAAGACGTTACCTTGAATACAAAGCGGAAGAGAAGGCGGCCTCCGGGCTTGCCAAAGAAGACGCATATCAGCGGTATCGCCGCTCCGCGTTCGGCGCGGGCGGTTCGATCGCGTTCGGGTTCGTTCTGATCCCTTTCCTCGTGTGGCTGATCTCGTTTGCGATCGTTTCTTCGAACGCGACGGCTTTCTATGGGAAAGGGTTTTGGGAAACTTCTTCCGCGACGTTCGGCGGGGCGTTTGTACGCGCGTATCGGGAGAATCCTTTCCTGTTTCTCGTCGGGTTCGGCAAGGAGAACGCGGGGGCGGGCGTGTTGTTTTTTAACAAGGTCGTTTCGGTCGCTTCTCTTTGCGGGCTGTTGTATACGACCGCCGTCGTTCTGATCGGCGGAAAATGCCGCCGTTTCGCGGAAGAGAGAAAGAGGATCCGTAACAAATACCGCATCGTCACGTTTGCTTTTCTCGCTTCGCTTTTGCCGCTCGCGCTCGGCTTTCAGACGGGCATTGCCGACTATGCGTTGTCTTCCGTGTTGTATGCCATGTATATTCCGCTTGCCGCGGCGGCTCTGAAAGAGAAGAAAAAGGCGGCGATCGTTTCGGTTTGCGTAGCGGTAGCGGCGCTGATCGTGTTTGCGGCGGCGTATCCCGGATATTGCGGGTTTGCCGTTTCTCCCGCATGGCGGGCGTTGTTGTTCGGCTGGCAGGCGGTCTGACGGAAGGAAGGGGGAGGAATAATCATGTTATCTGAGGTAACGGGCTTTGTATTGTCCGGATTAGACGGTTATCCCGTCTGCGTGGAGACGGACACCAACAACGGGATCCCCGATTTCGACATCGTGGGGCTTCCGGATGCGGCGGTGAAAGAATCGAAGGAAAGGGTGCGTTCGGCGATCAAAAACAGCGGGAGACGTTTCCCGATGAATAAGATCACCGTGAATCTTGCCCCGGCGGATCTGAAGAAAGAAGGCGCGGGACTTGACCTTCCCATTGCCGCGGGACTTCTGAAATCTTCCGGACAGCTCGGCGGGACCGATCCTTCGGTCGTACTGATCGGAGAGCTTTCCCTGAGCGGAGAGCTTCGCCCCGTATACGGCGTTCTGCCCATGCTTATTTCCGCACGGGATAAAGGATTCCGCACGGCGGTGATCCCGAAGGAAAACGAAAAGGAGGGGGCTTATCTCGACGGGATCGACGTGTACGCCCTTTCCTCTCTGGACGAAGTGTGCAGGTTTCTGACCGACAAAACGGGGTTCGCCCCCATCGAAAAACTCGATTACGCCGCAGTCGGCGAAAATGCCGAGTACGACGGGGACATGAAATTCGTGAAAGGGCAATACGTGGCGCGGCGGGCGCTCGAAGTTGCCGTGAGCGGCGGGCATAACATGATCATGGTAGGTCCCCCGGGCGCGGGCAAGACGATGCTTGCGAAATGTATTCCGTCCATCATGCCGGAAATGAGTTTCGAGGAAGCCTTGGAAACGACGAAGATCCACAGTGTGGCGGGAAGCCTGAAACGGGAAGACGGGATCGTTTATAAAAGACCTTTTTTAACGCCCCATCACACGGCGAGCAACGTTGCCCTGGTGGGCGGCGGGCCGACGGCAAAACCGGGCATTATTTCCCTCGCGCACAACGGGGTGCTCTTTCTCGACGAGATGCCGGAGTATTCCCGCGCGACGCTTGAAAGTTTGCGTCAACCGCTCGAAGACAGGGTGATCACCGTGTCCCGCATGAAGGCAAACGTCGATTATCCCGCCGGGTTTATGCTTGTGGGAAGCATGAATCCCTGTCCGTGCGGAAATTTCGGTTCCCAAAAAGCGACGTGTACCTGCACGGCTTCGCAGATCCGAAAATATCGCGCGCGCATTTCCGGACCTCTTCTCGACCGTATGGATCTGCAGATCACGGTGGACAGCGTGGATTACGACGATCTCGCCTCGCAGAGGGAAGAAGAGTCTTCCGCCGAGGTGAGAAAGCGGGTGAACCGTACCCGCAGGATCCAGAGAGAACGGTTTAAAAACGACAACATTACCTGTAACGCGCAGATGGGCGAGAGACAGATCAAAAAATACTGCGCTCTTTCTCCCGAATGCGAAAAAATATTAAAGGCTTCTTTCGAGCGGCTGAACCTTTCGGCGCGAGCGAGAAGCAGGATCGTAAAAGTTGCGAGAACGATCGCGGATATGGATCTTTCGGAGAATATTCTGCCGAAACACCTTCTCGAAGCGATCGGATACAGGAGCGAGACGATAGGATGAGAAAGTTTACCGACGCGGAAAAAGCGATCCTCTTTCTCGACGGTTTCCGCGAACTCGAATATAAATACAAAAAGGCGTTTCTGGACGAAGTCGGCGACGGCGTTGCCGATATTCTTTCGTCTCCGAACATTCTTTCTTCGTTCTTCGAGGAGATCGGGAACGAAAAATACGCCGCGACCCTTTCGCTTGCTTGCGGGGAAAAGGGATTTCCCGAAAAGCTGATCGCGGCTTCTCTGAAGCATGCGGACGATGCCGTGACTCTTTTTTCGGAAGATTATCCCGAGCGACTTGCGAATATTTCCGCGCCGCCCCTCGTACTTTATTGCAGGGGAAACACAGAACTTCTGCGTTCGGAAAACGCCGTGTCGATCGTCGGGTCGAGAAAGATGCTTTCTTCTTATCTCGTCAAAACGAAAGAGATCGCGGAGGAGGTTTCTTCCGCCGGCGTTACGGTGGTTACGGGCATTGCGGAAGGCGGCGACCGCGCCGCGATCGACGGGGCGTTGAAAAGCGGAAACCTGATTTCCGTTCTTCCGGGCGGTCTCGACTGCGTATATCCCGCGTTTCACGCGTCTTTGACCGACAAGATCGCGGAAAGCGGACTTGTCTGCAGCGAATACCGCGCGGGAACGATTCCGCGCAATTACATGTTTCCCGTGCGCAACCGCATTATCGCGGGACTCGGCGACGGCGTCCTCGTGACGGGCGGCGGAGAGAAAAGCGGCGTGAGACACACCGCGGAATTTGCTCTCGATTACGGCAGAGAAGTCTGGTGCCTGCCTTACGGGCTCGGCGTTTCTTCCGGAAGACTTCCGATCGACCTCGTGAAAAACGGCGCCGGCATCGCGGAGAGCGGGGAAGAGATCCTCTTCGCGCTCGGGATCGAAGAGAAAAGCGGTTCTTCTTCGTTTCAGCCGGAGACGACGGAAGAGGAAGACGCCGTGCTCGCCCTTCTTGCGGAAGGGGGGTCTTCGCTCGATCGTCTGATCGAATCGTCCGGCATCCCCGTGCAGGATCTTCTGACGACTCTCGGCATGCTGGAACTCAAAGGTTTGTGCGTTAAGGAAGGAGACGGGTACCGGTGTCTCGCAAAAGGAAAGTAAAATCGCCGTTGATCGGCTTATAAGCGGATTTCCGCAATTATTCATATACGGAGGACTTATGCAACTTATCATCGTGGAATCGCCTTCCAAAGCGAAGACGATCGAAAAATATCTCGGCGGGAAATATAAGGTGGACGCATCCGGCGGACACGTGCGCGACCTGCCGGAAAAGAGACTCGGCGTAAACGTGGCGAAGAATTTCGAGCCGAATTACGTTGTTTCGGCGGATAAAAAGCCGGTTATCAAACGTTTGAAAGAAAAAACCGCGAAGGCGGATAAAATTTATCTCGCAACCGACCCGGACCGCGAGGGAGAAGCCATCAGCTGGCACTTGCAGGAAGTCCTCGGGCTCGAGGGGAAAGCGCAGAGGATCGAGTTCAACGAGATCAGCGAACGCGCCGTGAAAGAGGCGCTTAAAAATCCGAGAGAGATCAATATGAATCTCGTCGATTCTCAGCAGGCGAGAAGAGTGCTCGACCGTCTTGTCGGTTATAAGCTCAGCCCGTTGCTTTGCAAGCGGATCCAGAGCGGGCTTTCCGCCGGGCGCGTGCAGTCGGTCGCGCTCAGGATCATCGTAGACCGCGAAAGGGAGATCCGGGCGTTCGTTCCGAGCGAATACTGGAACCTTTCCGTCAATCTGAAAGGAAAGGGCACGCAGTTCAAAGCCATGCTTTCCGAAAGAAACGGGAAAAAATTCAAGCCTGCAAGCGCGGAAGAAGCGGAAAAGGTACTTTCCGATATCGAAGGGAAAGAATTCGTCGTGGGGGACGTAAAGCGTTCGGTCACGGCGAGCCGCGCGTTGCCCCCGTTCACGACCTCCACCATGCAGCAGGACGCTTCGTCCAAACTGAATATTTCCTCGCCGATGTGCATGCAGATCGCGCAGCACCTTTACGAAGGCATCGAAACGGCAAACGGACATCTCGCGCTCGTTACCTATATCAGAACGGACTCGGTGAGAATTTCCGCGGAAGCGCAGGCGGCGGCGCGCAGATTTATCGGCGAAAAATACGGCGCCGATTACGTGCCGGAAAAGCCGAATTTCTATAAATCGAAGAAGAACGCGCAGGACGCGCACGAAGCCATCCGCCCGATCGACGTAACGCTTACCCCCGAAAAGGCTAAGCCCCTGCTCGATAAAAACCACTACAATCTGTATAAACTGATCTACGAAAGATTTATCGCGTCGCAGATGGCGGACGTGCGTTACGACAGCGTACAGATCGCCGTAAACGCCGATAAATACACTTTCCGCACGAGCGGAAAGACGGTTCTTTTTAAAGGATATACCGCCGTATATGACGATTATCGCCTTCATGAGACGGAAGAGGATATCGAGACGGTAAAGGTGATCCCGAAGGTGGAAACGGGCGAAACGCTCGCGCTTACGGGGATCGATAAAGAGCAGAAATTCACGAAGCCGCCCGTGAGATATACCGACGCGAGCCTCGTTCGCGTGATGGAAGAAAAGGGGATCGGGAGACCTTCGACTTATGCGACGATCATCTCCGTGCTTTCCAAGAGGAAATACACCGTGAAGGACGGCAAGAGCCTCGTTCCCACGGACGTTGCTTTTGCCATCACCGATATGCTCGTGAAATATTTTTCCGACATCATGGACGTATCTTTCACGGCGAACATGGAAGATAAGCTCGACGGTATCGAATCGGGCGGGCAGGACTGGCATAAGATCATCGCCGATTTTTATCCCCCCTTCCTCGAACAGCTCAATTTTGCCTCGACCGACGGCGACGAGCTGACGGATATTCCGTGCGATAAGTGCGGGGCTCCGATGATCCGCAAGAACGGCAGATACGGGAAGTTCCTTGCCTGTTCGAGATATCCGGAATGTTCCAACATCAAATCGGAAAACGAAGAGGTCTCCGACGTCGTGTGCGAAAAGTGCGGGGCGAGAATGGTGGTAAAAAGCGGCAGATACGGGAAATTTCTCGCCTGCCCGAATTATCCGGAATGTAACAACATCAAACCGCTCGACGAAGAAAAAACGGACGAAAAGTGCGAGAAGTGCGGCGGAGATATGGTGATAAAGAAAGGGAAATTCGGCAAATATCTGCAATGCGTTTCCTGCAAGGCAACGAAGAGCCTTGCGGAAAAAGCGGGCGTCTGCCCCCTTTGCGGACATCCGACCCAGAAAATGACTTCCCGCAGTGGAAAAACCTTCTACGGTTGTTCCGACTATCCGAAATGCTCGTTCATGAGCTGGGATATGCCCCTTGCCGAACAGTGCCCGAAGTGCGGCAGTTACCTCGTGCTTGCCAAGGACGGCAAGACGAAGAAATGCTCTTCGAAAGATTGCGACTACGTACTGAAAGCTCCGAAGACGAAAGACGAAAAGAAAGAAAAAGATGGCGAAAAAAATTAAAGTGATCGGCGGCGGGCTCGCGGGGAGCGAGGCGGCGTATTATCTCGCCCGACGCGGATACGACGTGACGCTCGTCGATATCAAGCCGAAGGCGTTCACCCCCGCCCATAAGAACGAAAACTATGCCGAACTCGTATGTTCCAATTCCTTGAAGAGCGACGACGTTTACGGGAACGCCTGCGGGCTTTTAAAAGAGGAGATGAGGATCCTCGGTTCGATGGTTATCGCCGTGGCGGACGAAACGCGGGTGCCGGCGGGCAATGCTCTTGCCGTGGATCGCGAGCGTTTTGCGGAAAAGATCACGGAGAAATTGAGATCGATGCCGAACATTTCGTTTAAATGTGAAAATGTGTCGGTAATCGACTTATCCGAGGATATTATCGTGGCAACGGGTCCGCTTACAACGCCGGAACTCTGCGAAAATATCCGCGAGCTTACGGGTACCGCCTGTTACTTTTTCGACGCCGCCGCGCCCATCGTTGCGGGGGATTCGGTGGATATGTCGCAGGCGTTCGTTTCCGATCGCTGGGGAGAAACGGGCAAGGGCGACTACGTGAACTGTCCGATCGACAAAGAGGGATATCTCGAATTTTACCGCGAGCTTACGACCGCAAAGCGGGCGGAGCTGCACGATTTCGAAAGCGCGAAAGTTTTTGAGGGGTGTATGCCCGTAGAGGTGATGGCGGCGCGAGGGGAAGATACCCTGCGGTTCGGCCCCCTGAAACCGGCGGGACTGACCGATCCGAAAACGGGTCGCTGGCCCTATGCCTGTCTGCAGCTGAGAAAAGAGGACGAACACGGCGAAATGTATAATCTCGTCGGGTTTCAGACCAATCTTTTGTTTCCCGAGCAGAAAAGGGTGTTTTCCCTTTTCCCCGCATTGAAAAACGCGGAGTTTCTCCGCTACGGCGTGATGCATCGGAACACTTATCTGAATTCGCCGAAATGTTTAAACGAAGATTTCTCGCTGAAAAACCACCCGAACGTGTTTTTTGCCGGACAGATCACCGGCGTGGAAGGCTACGTGGAAAGTACGGCGAGCGGGCTTTGGGCGGCGATCAATCTCGACCGGAAGCTGAGCGGAAAGGAATCGCTGCCTGCGGATAACGAAACGGTGATCGGCGCGCTCGCGAAATACGTTGCGACGAAAAATGCCGATTTTCAGCCCATGAACGCCAATTACGGCGTGTTAAAGCCCCTTTTGCTTTCGCCGAAAAAGAAAGCGGACAAGAAGAAAGAAATGAGCGAAAGGGCACTTGAAAAAATAAAGGAGATCAAAAAATCGATATGAATTCTCAGTTCAAAGGAACGACGATCTGCGCCGTGAGAAAGAACGGCGAAACGGCGATCGCGGGGGACGGACAGGTCACTCTCGGCGAATCGGTCGTGTTTAAAAATAATGCCGTTAAGGTGAGAAGGATCTACAACGGAAAAGTAGTGATCGGCTTTGCCGGTACCGTATCGGACGCGTTTTCCCTCTGCGAGAGATTCGAAGCCATGCTGAATAAATTCGCGGGGAATCTCGAAAGGAGCGCGGTGGAACTTGCCGAACAGTGGAGAAGAGATCAGGCGGGCAGGAAACTCGAAGCCATGATGATCTGCGCCGATAAGGAATCTCTGCTGATCGTTTCGGGAACGGGCGAGGTGATCGAGCCGGACGACGGCGTGTGCGCGATCGGAAGCGGCGGCAATTACGCCCTTGCGGCGGCGCGGGCGCTGGCTGACGAAACGGATTATTCCGCAGAAGAGATCGCGGTGAAAGCTCTTAAGATCGCAAGCAGGATCTGTATTTTCACCAACGACCACATCACGTGCGAAAAAGTGTAAGGCAAGGAGGTATCGCAGAATATGGATCTGACGCCGAGAGAGATCGTAAAAGAACTCGACAAATATATTATCGGACAGGATAAAGCAAAACGTTCGGTGGCGGTGGCGCTGCGCAACCGCTATCGCAGAAGCAAACTTTCGCCCGAGCTCCGCGAGGAGATCACCCCGAAGAACATCATTATGAAAGGTCCTACGGGCGTGGGGAAAACGGAGATCGCGAGAAGACTTGCAAAATTGGTGAAAGCCCCCTTTATCAAGGTGGAGGCGACGAAATATACGGAAGTCGGTTACGTCGGAAGAGACGTGGAATCGATGATCCGCGATCTTGTGGAAGCGAGCGTCCGCATGGTCAGGGAAGAGCAGTTTGCCACCGTTTCCGCCCGCGCGACCGCCACGGCGGAAAAACAGGTGCTCGACGTACTGAAAACGGCATTGAAAAGCGGAAAGGGCGAAACGCCGACCGAGCTTTGGGAAAAGACGTTGCAGGACGATTTCCGCGCCGGCAAGTATGACAATTTCAATATCGAGATCGACGTGGTAGACGAACCGAAACCGATGGAACTGATGCCCGGCATGAACACGGAGATCTCCCTCGGCTCCATCTTCGGCGACTTCATGCCGAAAAAACACAAAAAGCGTAAGCTTACGGTAAAAGAGGCAATGAAACTCATCGTTGCCGAAGAGAGCGAAAAACTCATCGATAAGGACGCCGTTACGACGGAGGCGGTACGCCGCGCCGAGGAAGAGGGCATCATTTTTATCGACGAGATCGACAAGATCGCCAACCGTGCCAAACAGAGCGGACAGGACGTTTCCCGCGAAGGGGTGCAGAGAGATATCCTTCCCATCGTGGAAGGGTGCAGCGTGAACACGAAATACGGGATCGTGAAAACGGACTATATCCTCTTTATCGCCGCGGGCGCATTCCACGTTTCCGCGGTGGAAGACCTCATTCCGGAACTTCAGGGCAGATTCCCCATCAAAGTGGAGCTCGACAGCCTGACGAAAGAAGACTTCGTGAATATTCTGACCATGCCGGAAAACGCCATCACGATGCAGTATGCCCACCTTCTTCGCGTGGATAATATCGATCTTGTGTTTACGAAGGAAGCGATCGGAAAGATCGCCGAACTTTCGGCGGAGATCAACGCGACGAGCGAAGACATCGGCGCGAGAAGGCTTCATACCGTGATGGAAAATCTCGTGGAAGACATTTCCTTCAACGCGGGCGGGGATATCCCTCTTACGACCGTTACCGTGGACGAAAAATACGTGGAAGATCACCTTTCCGGCATGATCGCCGACAGAAGCGTGAAAAAATATATTCTTTAAGGATCCGAACATTATGATAAACATTCCAAAGGGTACCAAAGACGTTCTGCCCGACGAGAGTTATCGCTGGCACTACGTGGAAAAGATCGCGCGCGATACCGCCGATTTATATTGTCTTAGCGAGATCAGGACGCCGACCTTCGAGCACACCGAGCTTTTTCTGCGCGGGGTGGGCGAAACGACGGACGTCGTGAACAAAGAGATGTACACCTTCCTCGATAAAGGGGAGAGGAGCATCACTTTAAAACCGGAAGGCACGGCGGGCGTTGCGAGAAGCTATATCGAAAACGGCTTGCACAATTCGGCAATGCCGCTGAAAATGTATTATATCACCCCCGTTTTCCGCTATGAGAATCCTCAGAAGGGAAGACTGCGCGAACATCACCAGTTCGGTGTGGAGATCTACGGCGGGAAAGGGGCGGATACGGATGCGGAAGTGATCTCGCTTGCCTATTCGTTGCTGACAAAGCTGGGGCTTTCCGTCGAGCTGAACCTGAATTCCATGGGGTGTCCGACTTGCCGCGGCGAGTATAACAAGGCTCTTAAAGCCTATTTTGCGGATAAAAAAGATAAACTTTGCCCGACCTGCCGCGTTCGTTACGAGAAGAATCCGCTCAGGATCCTCGACTGTAAGGAAGAGGGTTGTAAGGCGATGTGTAAAGACGCGCCGAAAATTACGGACTATCTCTGCGACGACTGCAAAGCTCATTTCGATAAACTGAAGGAACTTCTCGGAGCGATCGGGATCTCCTATAAAGTGAACCCGTATATCGTGAGAGGGCTCGATTATTACACGAGAACGGTTTTCGAATTCGTTACCACGGCGCTCGGCTCGCAGGGAACCGTCTGCGGCGGCGGTCGTTACGACAACCTGATCTCCTCCCTCGGCGGACAGCCGACTTCCGGCGTCGGATTCGGCATGGGGCTGGAACGCGTGCTGATGCTGATGGACGAATCGGGCGTTAAGATCCCGAACCCGACCCCCGTGACCCTTTACGTTGCGGCGATGGGGGAAGAAGCATACGCGAAAGGGTTCGCTCTCGTGACCGCTCTTCGCTTAAAAGGCGTGAAAGCGGAGATCGATCATGCGGGAAGGGGCGTGAAGGCTCAGTTCAAATATGCCGATAAGATCGGCGCGAAATACGTGGTCGCGCTCGGCGAAAACGAGCTTTCCTCCGGAAAATGCACTTTGAAAGACATGGCTACGGGAGAGGGAAAGGAAGTCGGGATCGATTCCCTTGCCGACTGTTTTTCCGGCGACGGAGAATAAAAAACGAAAAGTTACGCATAATAGGCACGACGGACGACGCCGCAAGGCGTTTTGCGGCGGACGAAAGGACAAGCCCGTCGCGCCGACAAACAAAGGAGAATTTTTGAAATGGAAAACATTATAAACGTGTTCGACGACGAATTCGAAAAAGAAGTGATCGGAAGCGAATTGCCCGTTCTCGTCGATTTCTGGGCAAGCTGGTGCGCGCCTTGCCGCATGCAGGGGGAAGTTCTGAAAGAGATCGCCCCCGACCTTGCGGGAAAGGTGAAGATCGTGAAAGTGAACGTGGACGAAAGCGAAAAGACGGCGATCCGTTACGGAATTTCCGCCATCCCGACGTTATTGCTTTTCAAAAACGGCGAAGTCGCGGAGAAAAGCGTAGGGCTTTCTTCCCGGGCGGAACTTTCGGAAATGCTTCTCAAATATATCGGCTGAAAAGCGTTCTGTCGCGGAGCTTCCCCTTTCCAGACGTTTTAAGGAATTAAAATACCGCGATAATCGTGTTATAGCATTATTTATGAAAAAGTCACGGCTTCCCCCGCGACTTTTTTTGCGCTTTATCGGGCGTTGTAGTAACAAATGAATTATAATTCTGTCGATCCGGTTTGTAGTTTTTTCCGAAGGATCCGCCGGAAGGAGAAAGCGAGGGCGGAGCCGGGCGGGTTTATAACGATTATAGGATCGCTCCGGGAAAGGGATCGCCGCAGGGCGGCGTGCCGGTATCGTACGCCCGTGCGGAAAATGCCACCGGGAAATTTTTCGGCGGGAAGTTCTATCCGGGGGAAAAGATCCATACATTATAACAGCAATTCAAAAGGAGATTCTGTTATGAAAGACGGTATGGATTACGCCGAAATGCTCGGTATGCCCGTTTCTTCCTGCGACGTCGTGATCAGATCGGCGTCGAAAAAGCGTCGTCGCGACGCGAAGGAAGACGTGATCGCAAAGGTGAACGACGAATCTGTCGGGGAAAAGATTTCTTCCTGCGCGGAAGCGGCGGGAGAAAGTGCGGAAAGCGAAATTCCGCAGTCTGCGGAGAAGAACGGAGAAACGATCGCTCCGAACGGTTTCAAAGAGATTTCGCCGAGAAGGGCGAAGAGTCGCCGCGAAAAAACGGGCGCGGGCAGAGAAGGGAAAGCCTTTCGATTCGACGTCGTTTATGCGGAAGGGATCGCCGTGTTCGCGTTGGTCGTGGCGATCCTTCTCACCAATATTTTCTGGGAGAACAGCGGGATCAACGTTTTCTTCCGTAAGGCGTTCGGAACGGAGATCGCGGCGACGGATACCCGCGCTTACACGAGCTTTTCGCCCCGTTCGCCTTCTTCGGAGCTTTCCGTGTCTCTTGACGGCGGCGTGATGACGTTCAGCGGGAAAGGCGCCCTTTATCCCGTGTGCGACGGCGAAATATCTTCCGTAACGGAAGAAAACGGGAAATATACCGTTACCGTAAAACACAGCGACGTTTTCAAAACCGTGATATCCGGCGTCGATTACGTCTATGCGGAAAAAGGGGACGAAGTGTTTAAATACATTCCCGTCTGCTATGTGGACGGGGACGCGAAAGTTTCCCTTTACGATTCCGGTCTTCTCGTTTCCGACTACGCGATCGAAAACGGCACGATCTTATGGGAAAGCTGAGATTTTCCGTTCACCCTCTCTTCTATTTATTCGGATTATACTTTGCCGCAACCGGCAAAGTATTTTCTTTTGTCACGTTTACCTTATGCGCCGTCGTTCACGAATTCGGGCATGCGATTGTAGCCGAAAAGTTGGGCTATAAGCTTTTAAACGTTACATTAATGCCTTATGGGGCGATCATCGGCGGCGATACGGAAGGGTTGACGACGAAAGACGAGATCCTTGTCGCGGCGGCGGGACCCGCCGTCAATCTCGCGATCGGCGTTGCCGTGCTCGCGCTGTGGTGGATCTTTCCCGAAAGCTATCCTTATACCGAACTTGCCGCGACCGCGAATTTCTCGCTTTTTTTCGTGAATCTTCTGCCTGCCTATCCGCTGGACGGCGGCAGGGTGCTTGCGGCGTGTCTTTCTCTGCGCCTCGGCAGAAAAAAGGCGTTCCGGATCGTTCGGGGAACGGGGATTGCCCTTTCCGTCGCGCTCCTCGGGCTGTTCGTCTGGTCGTGTTTCGGAAAGGTCAATCTTACCCTTCTGTTTTTTTCGTCTTTTTGTCTTGTCGGGGCGGTCGACAAAAAAAAGGAGAATTCTTACGTTTCCGTTTTCACGGCGGCTTCCCCGAACGTTCTGAAAAAATCGAGAGAGGTGAAAACGATCGCCGTTTCCGCCGATTATACCGTAAAAAAACTGCTTGCGAGAACGGACGGGGAAAGTTTGTACCGCGTTTATTTTTACGGGGCGGACGGGTCGCTTGTCGCGACGCTCGAGCCGCACGAGCTCTTGTCTTTGCTCGAGAAGCGGGGGCTGTACGATCGGATCCTTTCCGAAGAAGAGATTTTTCGAAAAAGGAGAAATAGTTCGGAGATCGCGGGGGATAAACTTGACAAATCGCTTCGTTTGCGGTAAGATATTATATGACGTTACGTTGTCTTTCTTTTTTGCGGGGCACCGTGCGCCCAGCGGAAAACGAACAGCGTTTTCCTCTTTTATTCAGCGGAGGAACTCATGAACATCTGGCACGACATCGACCGGAAAAGGATCACGCCCGAAAACTTCGTCGCCGTGATCGAAATCAGCAAAGGCAGCAAACAGAAATACGAACTTGACAAAAAGACCGGTCTTCTGATCCTCGACAGGATCCTGTACACGTCTACGCACTATCCGGCGAATTACGGATTCATTCCGCACACGCTCGCCGCCGACGGCGATCCGCTCGACGTTCTCGTCCTCTGTTCGGAAAGTCTTTTGCCTCTCAGTCTCGTGAACGTTTACCCGATCGGGGTCATCACGATGGACGACGGGGGTAAATCGGACGAAAAGATCATAGCGATCCCGTTCAGCGATCCCAACTATAACACCTATCGCTCGATCGACGAGTTGCCGAAACATATTTTCGACGAGATGCAGCATTTCTTCTCGGTGTATAAACAGCTGGAAGGAAAAAACACGGCTGTAAACACCGTGCAGGGAAAAGACGAGGCGATCGGGATCATTTCTTCGTCGCTCGAGAATTACAAAGAGCACCTCTTTGAAATTCTGAATAAATAAGGCAGAACCGGCGGACTGCGAAACGGGGCGTAAAGTCGCCCTGCGGAAGGGAAAGCCGTTTCGATAAAATAAATTTAAGGAAGGCAAAAAGATGGAAAATCATATTAAACTGGTTGCGTTTAAAATCAACGAGATCGAATACAAGTTCAACGAAGGGATCAAACCCGGAACGAAATTTCAGATCAAACCGAAGATCGAATGTAAGATGGGCAGAAAAGACAATACCCTTTTCGTGAATTTGTCCGCCCGCGTGAACGAGGACATTTCCGCTCCCGTTCCCTTCAACCTGAACGTAGCCATGTTCGGAACGTTCGTGGTGGAAAAGGAAGACGAGCAGAAAGTGTTTATTGCGGAAGCCGTGGAAGTGCTTTATCCCTATCTGCGCGCGGCGGTTTCGGCGATCACCGTGAACTGCAACATTCCGGCGTACGTTCTTCCCGTGATCAACGCCGCGTCTCTGGACGGCTCGGGCGATAAGATCGCTTCGGATACGACTGCGGAACTGAACTGAGTAAAGAATCGGACAGAAATAATACGATCCGCACGCAGGGCGCCCGGTCATTTTTCCGGACGTCCGTCCAAAGAGTGTTCTTGCTCTGCCGATCTCTCCGTTCGGATCGAAAAACGAGGAGAAAGAACTTATGAAGAACTTTTTCAAAGAGTTTGCGAAGTTCATCAAGCGCGGAAACGTGCTCGATCTTTCCGTCGCCGTTATTATCGGTGCGGCGTTCAATAAGATCGTAACTTCGCTCACCAACAGCGTCATTATGCCGATCATCACATTTTTCGTCGGCGAAAACAGCCTTGACGGCATGTCGATCGTGCTTCGCAAAGCGACCGATCCGGACGGGAAAGACCTGCTTCTGAAGTACGGCGAGTTTTTGCAGTCGATCATCGATTTCCTTCTCATCGCGCTGATCATCTTCATTATCGTAAGAGTGGTAACGAGAGTATCCCGCGAGCTCGATTTCAACGCGAGAATGAAAGAGCAGATCGAGACGAAATACGAAAAGGACGAGGCGTTGACGGAGAGAGAACGGAAATGGATCGTCCGCATGCAGAAATCGCACCCCGAAATGGTGCCTGCCAAGAAAGGGGAACCCGTGCCCGCGGCGCCCGCTGCTCCGACGGAAGCGGAGCTTTTGCAGAGCATTCTAGCCGAATTGAAAAAACAGAACGAACAACGCGGAGACGGCGTGCAGAAATAAAAAGCCGTTTCCCCGGGAAACCGCGGGATCGGGCGGGAAAGGGCATCGTTTGCCGGTCGACTTGAGGGATAAACCATGAAATATTTACGGAATCCGCTGTTTGAAGGGATCGCGGAAGATCGGTGCGACGCACTGATGAAAAATATGAATGCCAGGGAAGAAGATTTTCTTCGCGGACAGACGGTCTATTCCTTTTCGGACGGAAAAGATTGTATCGGTTTTCTGACGGACGGTACCGCAAAGATCGTCAAGATAGACGAAAACGGCAACGAGATCCTGCTGGAAAAACTCGTGAGAGGAAACCTGTTCGGGAAAAGGTTTTCTTACGGGGGAAGGGAATGCGATCTCATCCTCGTGAAGGCGGAAAGCAAAGGAAGCGCGGCATTTATTCCTTATGAGGCGGTTCTGACCTGTTGCGACGGGGCGGGCGATTGTAAGCACGCCCTTCTGACGAATCTTTTTCGCGAGATCTCCCGCAAGGCGGCGCATTTAAGCGAAAGGATCGAAATTCTTTCCAATCGCACGATACGGGATAAACTTCTTTGTTATTTTTCCGTCTGTAAGGCGAAACAGGGAGCGGAGACCTTCCGCATGGAAATGAGCCTGAGCGCTCTTTCGGAGTATCTCTGTGTGGACAGAAGCGCGATGATGCGCGAATTGAAACGCCTAAAAGAGGACGGCGCTTTGACCGTTTGCGAGAAAAGAGTTACTTTAAAGCAACACGTCTGACGCCGGAAAAACAGAACGGTTTTACGGGTGTTAAGCAAAAAAGCCTGCGGAAGTCTCCGCAGGTTTTCTTTTTGCTTTTTTGCGCATACTTTCCCTATGAAAACTCATGAGGAACAAAGGAAAAAATATAAGTTCGCCCAAAAGACGGTTTGCGCGGCGTTTTTGCTGAGCCTTCTTTTTCTGCTGACTTCCGCGGGAACTGCGGGCGTTGCGCTGAAAATAGAGGCGGGCGGGAAAGAATATCTCTTTTATCCCGCTGAGATCGGTTATGCGGGCGGAAAAGCGTTTCTGAAAAAAGAGGAAGAAGTTTTACACGGTATTTATCTCGATACGGTCACGTTGCCTGCGGACGCCCGCGCGATCTTTACCCCGCAAAAAAGAGAACCTTTTACCTACGAGACGGAGAGAACCGGAAAGGGGATAGACGAAGAAAAACTTCTCCGCGACGTCCGTGCGGCGTTAAACGGTGGAGAAAGGGTGGTAAAATGCGCGTTTATCGACTTATACCCGAGTGTAACTGTACGGCAATTGAAGAGGGAAACGCAGAACGTCGCCCGTTTTTCAACGGAATACGCAACTTCTTCCGCGGCGAGAAAAAACAACGTTGCCACGGCGGTAAGGGCGATCGGAGGAAGGAAACTTTTGCCGGGGGAAGAGTTTTCCTTTAATCGCGCGGTCGGGGCAAGGAAAAGGGAAAACGGATATCTTCCCGCAAAGATCATCGAAAACGGAAGATTTGCGGACGGGATCGGCGGCGGGGTATGTCAGGTTTCTTCCACGTTGTATAACGCCGCGTTGCTTTCGGGGCTTACGGTGACCGAACGCCACGGGCACAGCCTTTCCGTTTCTTACGTGGAACCTTCTTTCGACGCAATGGTAAGCGATGCGGGCGCCGATCTGAAATTCAGAAACGACGGGGAAACAGCCGTTTATTTCGGCGCGTTCGCAGACGGCGAAAGGATCGTGTTTTCCTTTTACGGAAAGAAAGGAACTTGCGAATACCGAAGAAAAAGTTACGTGCTTTCTTACGTCGACCCGCCGGAAGAGGAGACGATCGTGTGCGGGGAGCTTCCCCGCGGCGAAAGCAGAGAGGTCGTCAAGGCGAGAACGGGGATCGTGAGCGAGGGGTTTCTCGAAACCTACGAAAACGGAAAGCTGATTTGCAGAAAAGCTCTCGGTAAGGACAGATATGCGCCTTTGCGCGGGATCAGACTGATCGGCGCGGGGAGTGCCGCCGATGAAAAACGGTCGTAGCGAAGCAAACGGTATATTTTCCCGAGAGAGACGAAACGGCGCTTGTCCGCCGTAGGGAAAGCCTCGGAGCTTGCGGCGGTTGAGCGCGGAAGGGTTGTATTTCCGCAAGAGGGCTTTTCCGTCGGGTCGTTTCTTATTTCATCTTATTTTAACGGGCAGAACCTCTTTTTGCTTTGACTTTTTTCCGGAAAACGGTTATAATGAATAAAGCGTCCCGAACCGCTTTGCGGAACGCATTGCGGGGAGCTGAAATCACGAATCGGGAAAGAGAGGTTATTGATGGAAAAGAAAAATCCCGCCCCCGTGGCGGAAGAGCGGGCGAAAGCGCCTGAGGGAAAGAAATTTTATCCGGATGTGGAGTTCAACAGAAAAGAGAGAAGAAAAACTCTTTTTCTCGCCGCCGCGCTTATAATTCTGCTCGGCGGAATGAGTATCGTCACCTTTATGGGACAGGGCGGTCAGGTTTCCCTGATCATGGGTCTTTTAATGGTGATGTTCCTCGTGTTCGGTATCAGTATGATCCCGGGAGCGTTTAAACAGTATCCGGTCAAAAACGAGCCGCTGCTCGAAGTGTATCCGAAAGAGGTCGTGATCGGAGATAAGCGCGTAAAACCGAGCGATATTCTGTCCGTCCGTCTTACGATTTCTCTTCCTTCCGCCAAAACGAAAGCGGAAAACGAACAGCTGATCGAAACGGCAAGCAAGGAAGAACCGGAGCGCGGAATGACCGCCGACCTCGACTTTACGCTGAAAAACATGACCAAAAAAGATAAAGCCGTTTATCTTACGATCTCGTGTGCGTACGAGGCGCTTCTCGCGCTGTATGCCGCGGGGGTGAAACACTATCAGATCGTGTATTCCCTGAAAAAAATGAGCCGCGCGTCGACCTATCGCCTGGAGAATTCGGAGTCCGAAGACGGGGTGAAACTCGGCGAAATCTCGAAAAAAGATCGTTTGAAACAACTGTACTGAAAAACAAAAAAAGAAAACCTTCTCCGCGCGCGTCGTCCCGATCGGTACGTGCCGGGGAAGGTTTTTTGTTTTGTCTTCGTGAGACTTTTCGTTATGCCAGATCGTGTTCCGGGTTACTTCTGCACGCTTCCGAAGAGAAATCTTCTTTCAAAGTAGAGAGAAACGACGAAGAGAGAGGTTGCCGTAAGAATGATCATGATGAATTTCACGATGTTCTTTTTGCCGTCGGACACGATATAGCGCGCCTCGATCTTTCCCGTTTTGCCGTCGCCGTAAAGCACGGACACCATGCCGTCTTCGTCCGCAGAGACGGAAGCGAGCATTTTTGTCTTCGTGCGGATTACGTCGATGCGGTCTCCTTTGTCGTCGTATACGGCTACGCCTTTGCGGTCGTATACGTAAACGGAGCGCACGTTTGCCGAGGTTGCGGAAACGGCGATCCTGTCGATCAGGAAGGTTTCCGGGATATACCCCGTTGTTTTTCCGTCCGTCACGACGAGGTAGGTTTTACCGTTGAACGTGATTTTCTCGAGAGAAGAAAGATGGGTAAATTCTCCGATCTTTTCGCTGCGGAAGGAGTCGGTCAGTACGGGAAGGGTGTAAACGGAGAACGAGACGGCTGCGTATCCTTTACGGTCGGAAGTCTCCGGGGTAAAAGTTTCGGATATATCCGACGTCCGGATGACCATGGCGTTGCCGTCGTTCACGGCAAGGGTGTATTTTCCGCCGAGCGGGATCGTCGCCCAGTCAAGACCGTCGTAAGCGTCCTGCACGGTGTGATAATTCAGAAATTCAAAATAAGTCCCGTCCGTTTTCGTCAGATCGATCTCAAACAATTTCGCGCCCGTTCTGATTTTTGCGAACGAGGCGTTCTCCCGGTAGGTAAGGGAGAACCCGGAGGGGATCGCGATTTCGTACGGGGTGGCGATGTCCATCTGGTCGGGCTTCGATTCGTCCGATTTCAGGATCAGTCCGGCAAACAGAAAGTATGCCGTTTCGGAGTCGTAAGACAGACAGAAGGAAACGGAATCGTCGATACCGGAAAGATTGGACGAAAGGGAAAGGTCGCGGGCAAAGTTTCTGACGTAAACGCCGTCCGTCTCGCCGTAGCAATAAATTTTATTGGCGGAGGAAAGAACGTAGATCTTTCCGTCGAAATCGGTCCGGATGTCTTTCACTTCGAGATCGGGAGAGAGGGAAAAGATCTTTTTGTTCGTTCCGTCGTAGCGGTAAAAATCGAGCGCGCTTTCCGTTTTCGCACAGTAATAGATCGCGCCGAAGATATCTACGGCGAGATACCTGCCTGTTCCCATTACGGAAGCCGACGTTTTGTCGATCTCTTCGAGAACGGGGTTTGCCGCGGAAATACGATATAAAACCGTTCTCGTGCGCGAGCCGATCAATTCGTTGCGAAGGAGATAAAAATATCCTTCGGAATAGGCAATATCCGCAACGCTTGCGAGGTCGCTTTCGAAAACGACGGTCGCCGCAAGAGTCGGTTCGCCCGTTTCGGAGATCTGAAGAAGGGTCACGTTATGATCGGTCGCATAGCATACGTATCCGTTCCCTGCGGAAAACGTGACGGGGAATACCCGTTCGCCCAAAGAAATGCGGTGATAGGTTTTGACGGATTCTCTGATGTTTTCGATTCTTACGATGCGGTTGCCGTCGAGCGCGTAAACGGTGTTGCGGTCGATCGCCACGTCTTTTGCTTTTTCGGAAAGTCTGTTCACGGCGTTCGAGTTTGTGGTGATGGCGAATTTCGTGAATCCGTTATCGGAAAGGTCGATTTCCTGCACGGCGTCGATCGTGGAGTCTGCGACCCAGAGTTTGCCGTCTTTCATGCAGACGCCGCACGGGTCGATAAAATTTCCGAGATCTTCCGTTTTGTTTTCGGGATCGATGCGGAAAACGCTTTTTACGCCGTCAACGCCGTCCGGCGCGAGGGAGAATACTCCGTTTTCCGTCGTGAAATAAAGCACGCATTCGCCGGAGGTGAAATCTTCGGCGATCGAGCGCACGTTGCCGCCTGCATCGCCTATCGTTTTGCTCGTTCCGCCGGAGTATTCGTAAAGGTTCGTGTTGTCGCTTAAGGTATAATAAAGCTTTCCCGTTTTCGAAAGGAGAAGGGTGGTCGGTTTTGCCGCGTCGAACTTTTTTCGTTCGCCCGTAACGGGTTTTACACGGAAAACGTCCGTCGAAGAGGTGTCGATATCGTCGAAATAAACGGTATTGCTGAGTTGCGTTACGATCACGTCTCCGCAGACGGAAAAAGAAGACGCGCTGAAAATCCCCGTTGTTTTTACGTCCGCCGCGGTGAAGGTTTTGTCTTCGTTGTCGAGATCGGTGAGATCGACGGAATAGATCTGCGAGTTATACAAAAAGAGCAGAAAATTCTTATAGCGGGAAAGAGTGAGGGCGATCACGTCCGTTCCCTCGTTCGAGGAAAGGGAAGAAACGTCGATCTCCCGGAACTTTTCGTTTTTATAGAGAACGATCGCGTTTTTATGGGAGATCGCCACAAAATCGCCGTCGGCATCGTAACGGCAGATCGCCGTGGGGGTGTTCAGATTATAATATTCGAGGTAGCTTGCGGGAAGAAATATTTGCGTGTCTACTACGGTTTCCGAACCTTCTTCCGCACGGACGCGCACGCCGAAAAGCCCCGATAAAACCAGGGCGGAAATCGTTATGAGCAAAAGATAAGGCAGTGTTTTCTTCATGGTGTTTCCTTTGTGTCCCGAGCTTTCGTAAGTTGCGGATAACGTCGGGATGTCGAATACGGATATTAATCTATAACAGAGTTGAATCTATAACAGAGTTGATAAACTTCCGTATTCAGTATAGCATTTCTTTTTGAATAACACAAGTTTTTTGCGCCCGCTTTTCCGGCGTTTTTCCCGGCGCCGGAGGTTTCGTGCCGGCGGGGCGTTTTTCTTCCCCGATCGCGCGCGGGCGGGGAGGTACGAAAATTCGATGAATTTCTACAATTTTCCTACGAAAAGGTGACAGCATGTTGTCACCTTTTTTCGTTTATAATACGGGCGAACTTTTTTTTCGCAAGAAAAACGACCGGAAGGAGACGGATCGTACGCCGAAAAAAGGGAAATCGAATATTTTAAAGGGCGAAACGCAATTTGTCAACCGATTATGAACGCTTTCGGAAATAAAAAAAATTTCATATCGAAAACGGTCGGTTTGACTTGATTTTTCGGAAATCCTCGCTTATAATGAGCCCGATTTTTCGAAAAGGCGTTCGCCGGAACGGAGGGAAAAGTGGAAGGATACGAAAAGGTTTTGTTAAGGGGGTATGCGATCGTTGAAAAAGTGATCGCGGGGATCGACGATCTTGTGGAAAGACGGGCTCTTGCTTCGTTCTGGTCCAGAGAGTCGTGCGAGAGCGTCGCGGAGAAAATTCTCGCGTTGACGGAAACGAAAGGGGAACTGCTGATCCTGAGAGAAAAACTCGGAAAGTCGCTTCGGGCATTGTGCAAAGAAGATCTCGAGCTGATCGCTTTCCGGTATTGGAAGATCGTTCCGAAACGCGAAGGGTTCGAGCACGTTTCCCGCAATTATTTCAGAAAGCAGAAACGCGCGCTCAGACGGTTTTCCGACGAGCTGATAAAGCGCGGCATGACGTCGGACTGGTTTGACGAATACTGCATGCGATTCGGATTTATCCGTTCCATCGCCCATTCGCAGGAGCGGGAGAAGAAGGAAAAGGAGATTTGCTCCGTAAAGAAGACGGATGCGGGAAACGCTTTCCCGGATCGCGCGGAAAGTATGGTCCGTAAAACGGAAAGCGCGGTTTTCGAAAAACGGCGTTTCCCGAGAAAGGACAAGAGAGAAAATACCGGAAATAACGCCGTATAAGTCGATAAAAAGGTAATTTATAGGGCGGCATGCCGTCAGTCGTCGTCAAAACGCGAGTCGGAAAAGGCTTCGTCTTTCGCGCGGCGTCCGGACGGGCGGAACAAAAGATATACGACGGAAATCGCGACGACGGATACCGCTACGATGATGACGATCTGAAGATTGTCTCCCAGCAGGTTGTTCGCCGTCGCGGGCGTTTCGGAGAAATTTTCCGCGGAAGTCGGTTTCGGCGGTTCGACCGGAAGACGGGGAACGACGAAGGATGAGACGGAGGAAACGGACAGATAGCCCACGTAACGATCGCCGGAACGGGTCGTGACGTACCCGTATAAGAAAGTTTCTCCGTTCGGTTTGGAAAGAACGCCGTAAAAATCGATCGAACTGTTTTCCGTGACCGTTTCCGAATATGTAAAATTAACGTCTTTATACAAAAGGCAGGTTTCTTTGATCGTATAGGAAACGTTCGGGAAGGGTGCCGACGGTTTCTCGTCGGTCAGATTGAGAGAGGAAAGAGAAATGTATCCTTTCGCCGAAGGGCGCAGGGGGGAATCGCATTTATATTCCACCTTAACGGACGTCGTACCGACGGAGATCACGCGGACGTAGTACGAGTAGGGCAGGGTGAACCACGGCACGGAGAGAGACGCGTCCATATATAAAATCGTTTCTTCGTCGAGCACGCGGGAGTAGGAAAGCTCTTCTTCGGCATGAACCGTAAAGGGAGAAGCCCAGACGACCGCGAGGGACAGAAGGATCAAAAAGAATCGTTTCATGGTGCTTTTCATTATAGCGCATCCGGAGAGACGAAAAAGGTTTTTTAAAGGGGAAAAAGGAGTTAATATGTCGAAATGGACGAAACGGCGATCGTAAAAAGGCTGAAGGAGATCGGCGAGGAAGCGAAAAGAAGGGCGGAAAGTCCGCTTGCGAATTACAACAAAGGGGAGAAGGTGCATGAAAAGCAGCTTGCTTTTCATAAATGCCCGAAACGCAACCGCTGGGTGTTCGGCGGAAACCGAAGCGGTAAAACGGAGTGCGGCGCCGTGGAAACGGTGTACATGGCGCGGGGGATCCATCCTTACCGCGAAAACCGGAAAGACGTATTCGGGTGGGTCGTTTCCCTTTCGCGGGAGGTGCAGAGAGACGTGGCGCAGAAGAAGATCCTGCACTATCTGCCGAAGGAATGGATCGCGGAAGTTGTGATGAGCGCGGGCAGAAAGGACAGCCCGGAAAACGGAGTGATCGATCAGATCAAGGTGAAAAACGTATTCGGCGGAATCTCCGTGATCGGGTTCAAGAGTTGCGATCAGGGGCGGGAGAAGTTTCAGGGGTGTTCTCTCGATTTTGTGTGGTTCGACGAGGAACCGCCCGAGGACGTTTACCGGGAGTGTCTGATGCGTGTGGTCGACAGAAAAGGGGACGTGTTCGGAACCATGACTCCTTTGAAGGGGCTTACGTTTATCCACGACGAGATCTATCTTAATTCCGGCGGTTCGCCGGAGGTATGGTGCGAATTCGTGGAGTGGGCGGATAATCCCTTTTTGTCGGAAGAAGAAGCGAGAGCGATGACCTCGGGTATGAGCGAAAGCGAGATCGAATCCCGCCGTTACGGCAGATTTCACAGCAATTGCGGGCTTGTTTATCCCGAGTTCGACGAAAACGTGCACGTGATCGATCCGTTTTCCGTTCCGCCCGACTGGCAGAATTCCCTTTCGATCGACCCGGGGCTCAACAATCCCCTGTCCTGTCATTGGTATGCGGTCGATTACGACGGGAACGTTTACGCGGTGGCGGAACACTTCGCCGCGGGGAAGGACGTCGGTTGGCATGCGGAAGAAATTTCGAGGATCAGCGACGAGATCGGCTGGCACAGGGGCAGCGACGGAAGGATCTACTCCCTGATCGATTCGGCGGCGAATCAGAAAACGCTCGCTTATCCCAAAAGCGTGACGGAGCTTTTCTGCGAACACGGTATTTTTGTGAATCCGCGCGTGGATAAGGATCTGTTTACGGGGATCGCGCGGGTGAAAGAGTATTTCAAAAAGAACAAGCTGTTCGTCTTCCGAGGCTGCGTGAATCTGATCCGGGAGCTGAAAGGGTATCGTTGGGGCGCGGGAGACGTTCCGACCAAGCGGGACGACCATTGTCTGGACGAACTCAGATATTTTGTGATGAGCCGTCCGCGGACGGATGCGCCGAAGGGGACGAAGTCCGACGTGGCAAAAGAGAAGGAGAGACTGGCAAGAAAATTATCAAGGAGGTACGCCCGGGGATGATCCGTTTCGGAAAATTCGGCTGAGACTTTCTCCGAACGGGATTTCGGGCGGGCGTAAAAGTGAACGGCGACGGAAAAAAGAAACTGAAAGACGCCCTTTTTAAAAGGGCGGTCGGGTACGATACGACGGAAGTCGTAGAGGAATTTGCCGAAACGGAAGAGGGGGAAACAAGACTTACCAAAAGGAAGGTAACGACGAAAAACGTTCCGCCCGACATTTCGGCGGCAAAACTTCTTCTCGAGCTCGAAGAGGACGGCGGAAGCGACCTTACGGCTTTGAGCGACGAAGAACTGGAAAAGGAAAAAGATCGGCTGCTTGCCGAACTTGCCCGCATGAAGCGGGAAAAAGAAAAGGAGGACGTATGAAGGTTTTACCGAGCGATC
The DNA here is from genome assembly GCA_934271265.1 of uncultured Clostridia bacterium. Lineage (GTDB taxonomy): Bacteria > Bacillota > Clostridia > Christensenellales > Borkfalkiaceae > UBA10281. The sequence continues at coordinate 202,710 of CAKQRE010000026.1, forward strand.
TTCCCATCGTGTGCGATGCGGACGGTTGCGGTCAAAGTGCCGCTTACGGGATTTCGTTTGCGGAAGAAAAAGTGCAGTTCAGATTGTGTAAAAGGTGTTTAAACGACTTATACACTGGGATATCGCGTGTAAAATTCGAGGAGAAACATGGCGGAAAAGCAAAGTGAATTTTATGAAGATCTCGTCGCCGCCGTATATGACGATTTTAAAAAGCGTCAGGAAGAAAGGCGGGCGATCGAAAAACAGTGGGAGCTCGATCTCGAGTATCTTGCGGGAAATCAGTACGTGGAGATCGCACCGAACGGCGAGGTGGAAGAGGAAGAGAAGTATTTCTTCTGGCAGAACAGAAACGCCTATAACCACATCGCGCCCATCGTGGATTCCCGCATCGCAAGGCTGACGAGAGCCCGCCCCGTGATGAGCGTAAGAGCATCGAGCGGAGACGAATCCGATCTGAAAACGGCGAAACTCACGACGGAAATTCTGAACGCCACCTATCAGAGGATCGACCTCGGAACGGTGATCGGCGAGGCGACGAGATGGAGCGAGGCTTGCGGAACTTCTTTTTACGAGATCTGCTGGATGAAGAACGAAGGGAGATATCTCGGCGAGTGCGACGGAAAATCGGTGTACGAAGGGGACGTTTCCGTCCGCGCGTTGTCCCCCTTCGAGATCTTTCCCGATTCGCTTGCGAGCGAAAGTCTGGATGACTGCAAAAGCGTGATCCACGCGAGGGCGATGCACGTTTCCGACGTGGAGCGGTGCTACGGGGTAAAACTCGTCGGAAAGGACGTGGACGTGTTTTCTCTTTCCGTCGCCGGCGCGGGGAGCGGAAAAACGTCGGGCGTAAGGCACGACAACGTGCTCGTGATCGAAAAGTTCGAAAGACCTTCTTCGGAATATCCGAACGGGCGGGTGATCGCCGTTGCGGAGAACAACCTTCTTTATCTCGGCGAATTGCCTTATCGCAACGGAACGGACGGCGCGAGAGATTTTCCGTTCGTCAGGCAGATCTCGATCGGGCGCCCGGGATGTTTCTTCGGGTCGTCGATCGTGGAGAGGGTGATCCCCGTGCAGAGAGCGTATAACGCCGTAAAAAACCGTAAGCAGGAATTTCTGAATCGTATCAGCATGGGCGTGGTCACCGTAGAAGACGGATCGGTGGATACCGACGATCTTGCGGAAGAAGGGCTTTCGCCCGGCAAAGTGATCGTTTACCGTCAGGGGGCGAGACCGCCCGCCATGATGGCGACGGGAAACGTGCCGACCGACTTCGCTTACGAGGAAGAAAGACTTCTGAACGAATTCGTGATGATCAGCGGCGTGAGCGAGTTGTCCAGGTCGTCCACGGTCGGAAGTAATTTTTCGTCCGGGTTGGCGTTGCAGCTTCTGATCGAACAGGACGACACGAGACTTTCCGCCACGACGGAAAACGTAAGAAGAGCCGTCAGGCTCGTGGCAAAACACATCTTAAGGCTGTTCAAACAGTATGCGGGCAAACGCAGGCTGATGAGAAGCGCCGGTGATAACGGCAAGGTGGAAATGTTCTTTTTCTCATCGTCGGATCTATCGTCCGACGACGTGGTATTCGATACGGAAAACGAACTTTCTTATACGCCTGCTCAGAAAAAATCGGCTGTTTACGAACTTATAGGGTCAGGTCTTCTGAGCGACGAGACGGGAAAACTCGGCGAGAGAACGAAGACGAAAGTGCTTGAGATCCTCGGTTTCGGTTCGGTTGCCAATATGCGTGATCTCGAGGACCTTCATACGGAAAAAGCGGGCGAAGAGAATCTGTCCGGTTTTGCCGACGCGATCGAACCGGACGAGTATGACGATCACGAGATCCATATCGCGGAACATACGAGGTATCTTCTTTCTTCGGAAAGCGCGAAAACGAGGGCGAATAAGGAGACGAGAGAAAATGCGCTCGCACACCTTCGTAAGCACAAAGCCGCGCTTGCTTCGGGAAAACTCGTCGGGTTGGGCAGCGGAAAGAAAGAAAACGGGGAGAATGCCGCCGGGGAAAAAGGGGCGGTAAACGGTACGGAAGAGAAAAAATCGTAAAACGCTAAAAACAGGGAGGAAGTATGGAGCGGATCTCGGATGAACAAACGTTGCCTTCGGCGCAGACCGCGGAGGCGGAAAAGGGAAAACACGGCGCGGCGGAAGGGAGCGTCTCATTGGGAAAGTTTAAAAACGTAAATTCGCTTCTGAACGCCTACAAGTCTCTCGAAGCCGAGTTTACCAGACGCAGCGTCAGGCTGAAAGAACTTGAGGGGGAAGCGGAAAAGAGAAGGGGGAAGGAGCAATCGTCAGACGGCGATTCCGTAAGCCCGGATCTTTCCGTCGGGGAGAGAGAAAAGGAGAGCGGAAGTTCCGGTATGACGGAAGGCTCTTTCGGAAAAAATCGGACGAACGGGTCGGAAAAGGAGAGACGGCGCTCGGCGGAGATCGATCCCGGCGCGCGGGAAGGTTTCGCCGAAAAAGCGACGGAGCGGGAGATCATAGACGGATTTCTCCGCGAGATCCTGCAATCCGCACCCGCGGTGACGTTCGGAGGGGGCGGCAGGATCGCCGCGCCCCCGAGAAGACCCGCCAGTCTTGCCGAAGCGGGGAAACTGGCGGAAGCTTATATCGAAAACAAAAAAGGAGATTATCTGAAATAATATGGTAACGATGAAAAGCGCGGACAAAGCGCTCAAAACATTATATCTCGGCGTGGTCGCCGAACAGCTCAACACCGAGGTGAATCCTCTGTTTTCCAAGATCAGACAGACGACTACGGACGTTTGGGGAAAGGAGATCAGAAGACTTGCCCAGTACGGCATCAACGGCGGTATCGGCGCCGGATCGGAAGACGGCGATCTTCCCTCCGCCGCGGGAAACAATTACGAACAGTTCGTGTGCACGTTGAAAAATCTGTACGGCACCATCGAGATTTCCGATAAGGCGGTGAGGGCTTCCGAAAACGACACGGGTGCCTTCGTCAACCTTCTCAACGCCGAAATGGAAGGTCTGCTGAAGGCTTCTTCCTTCAATTTCGGCAGAATGCTTTTCGGCGACGGCTCTGGGGTTCTTGCGTCGGTGAAGGGCGTTGCGAACGGCGTTATTACTCTCGACAGTGTGAAAAACGTGATCGAGGGCATGGTGATCGACTTCCTCGACGACGCGGGCGACCCCCTTTCCGGCGTGACGGCGAGAAGGATCACCGGCGTTGACAGAGCGAATAAAACCATCACCGTTTCGGGGACCGCGCTTACCGCTACTCTCGTTCCCGAGGGTTCCGTTATCACCGTTCAGGGATCTTACGGAAAAGAACTGACGGGGTTGGGCGCGATCTTCGGTTCCACCGGATATATTTACGGGCTTTCGAGATCGCTCAATAAGTGGCTCGTTCCCTATATCAAAAACAGCGTGGGCACCATTTCCGAAACGGCGATCCAGACGGCGATCGACTATCTCGAAGAGAACGCGGGCAGTCAGGTAGACTTTATCGTTTGTTCCTCCGGCGTAAAAAGAGCCTTCCAGCAGCACCTCGCTACCTATAAACGCAACGTGGACGTGATGGATCTCAAGGGCGGATACAAAGCCATTTCCTATAACGGAATTCCCATCGTGTCCGATCGTTTCTGCCCGGGCGGCACCATGTATCTTCTCAATACGAAGGATTTCGCTCTTCATCAGCTGTGCGACTGGAAGTGGCTCGAAGGGGAAGACGGAAGCGTTCTCAAACAGACCGCCGGCAAACCGACGTATACCGCAACGCTCGTCAAATATGCCGACCTCATCTGTTCCCGTCCGTGCGGACAGGCGATGCTTACGGGTATTACGGAAGCGTAAGTCTGCCGATAAGCCGATAAACATACTTATTTTACAAAAATCGTCCGCGTCGGTTTCTTTCCGGCGCGGACAAAGGAGGGAAACATGAAGGTGAGAGACGTGATGGCGGAAGCCGCCGATCTCGTTTGCGACGACGGGTTGGGGGATAAGATCCGTCTGAACGAGGAAACGAGCGGAGAAGACGAGAGAAGAAGGAAGATCCTGCTGCGGGCTTACAACACCGTTTTAAACGAGATGTGTACGGAATACCTGCCGCTCAGGACGAGGGAGAACGTGGGCGAAGGGAAGATCTTTTACGCGGATCTTTCTTACGATCCCGTGAGGATCGTTGCCGCTTATGACGACGAGGGGAGAAAAATTTCCGTATGCGCCTGTCCGACTTACGCGGTCGCTGCGGGGGCTAAGGAGATCGAATACGAGTATATTCCTTCCGCTAAGGGAGAGGCGGACGATCACCCGTACGACGGCACGCGCGCGGGGAGCCGCGTTTTCGCTTACGGGATCGCCGCCGAATACTGCCTCGTGACGGCGCGCTATGAAGAATCGACGAACTGGGACGAAAAATATCGCGGAGCGGCGACGGGATGCCTGACGAGAAAGGGGGCGAAAAGGATCCCCGCGAGGACGTGGGGATTATGAGAAGATTTCGTGCGGTCGCGCCGACAACGAGAACGGTCTCGATCCGCGCTTTCGGCGGGACGGACGGAAGCGTGGGACGGAACGCGGGCGGTTTTTCTTATGCCGATCTCTGCGAAAATTTCGACCCGTCGGACGGGGAACTGAAAAGCGCGAAAGGGTTTGCGCCCTTATCTCAGTCGTTTGCGTTCGGAGAAAGGAAGGCTTCCGCCGTTTATTTTTACAAGCGCACGGACGCGGCGACGGGGCGGGACGACCGGCTTGTGTTCTTTTGCGACGACGGTTTTTTATACGACGCGCCCGTTGCCGGCGGTTCGCTCCGTAAAATAAGCGGAATGACTTTCTCCGCTCCGCCGAACGGCATCCGTTATCGCTACAACGGGGAAGACGTCATGCTCTTTTCCCGCGGGAGCGAGGGACTCTGGATCTATGACGGAACGGCGGCGACCCGTGTGGAAGACGCCCCGCCAGTCTCTTCGATGTGCATCCATTACGAGCGACTTTTTGCTACCGACGAAAGCGGGGAGTGTCTTTGGTTTTCGGACGATTTCGATCCCTCGAACTGGAGCGTTTCTCTCGACGAAGCCGGGTTTATCATGATGAACGGACCGCGCGGAGATCTGCTTAAAGTCGTGAGTTTTTTCGATTATCTTTACGTGTTCCGCAGTTACGGGATCACGCGCGTGACGGCATATGCCGAACAGACGAAGTTTTCCGTTTCCGATCTGTACGTATCCTCCGGAAAGATCGACGGCGGTTCGATCGTGACGTGCGGCGACAGGATCCTGTATTGTTCGTCCGACGGCTTTTATCGGTTTGACGGCGTTTCGGCGGGAAGGATCCTGAAAGGGCTTGACGACAAGATCGATTTTTTCTCTCCCGTGGAGGGAAAGTTTTACGACGGGAAAGCGTATTTCACCGTGTTTCTCAAAGAGAACGGAAAGAAATATTTTCTCGTTTACGACCCGAAATCGGAAGATCACTATTTCGTGTCGGCGGAAGAATGCGTCGATTACGAACTTATAGACGGGGAAACGATTTACGATCTCTACCTTCTTACGGGGGCAGGGAACGTTTTGTATCATTCTGAGGGGCTTACGTTTTTCGGTGCGGAAAAGCCGAGGCGCTGGATCAGTAAAGAGGGGGCGTTTTCTCTTCTCGCAAAAAAGAAGTGCCTGAAAAAAATCGCATTCTGTTTAAAGGGCGGCGTGACGGTGAAAGTAAAAGCGGACGGAACGGAAAAGTCGTATGAGAAAAAAGAAAACGGGAAAGTGGTAGTGCTGCATCCCGGAGTGACGGCGGACGAGTTCCGCATTTCGTTCGAGGGAACGGGAGAGATCGAGATCTCGGGTCTTACCCTCACGTTTTCCTATTATGACGGTACGGCTTGAAAAGGAGAGGAAAAATGAGTTACGGATACCGATTGTTGGAAGACAGGATCGCCGATCTGACCGCCCGCGTGGAAGCGCTCGAGCAGACTGCCGAAAGACCCGTTTATCGCACGCTTGCCCGTTCCTATGCGACCCTTCTCGGCGCGGACGGAAAGATGATTCTTGATTTTCCCGTTTATGCGACGGAGCACGCGACGGCAGAAGTGAAGTTTTCGGTCACGTGTCCGGAGATATCGTCTTCTTCGGCAACGTGCAAACTGTTTCTGAACGGGATCGAAACAGGAGTTTTTTCCGTGAGCGACGGCAAGGCGGAAGGGACGATCCCGGTCGACGTCGATAAGGGGGATAACGTGTTTACGGTAAACCTCGCGGCTTCCGTTCCGTTTACGGCGCTGGAACCGAAATTTACCGCGGCGGGGTATCTGGAAGATCGCTTTACCGGCACGAAACTGATCGCCGCGAACGATAACTGGTACGGAGCGGATTACGGCAACGCGATCACTTTTTATAACGGGGACAACGTCGGCGTGTTTACCGTATACGACGCCGTAAAAGTATCGGCGTTCGCTTACGGAACGGCGTTATACCTGTTTGCGGTAAAAAGAAAGGGAAAACCCGTTTTGCGGCAATTCGGGATCCTGTCTTCTTCGTTCGGAGAGGACAGAGAAATCGGAAAAAACTACCGGGACGGTGCGGTCGTCGTGAAAAACGGCGGCGTTTATCTTTTCGGGATCCGCGGCGGGAGATTGTACGCCCTGCCCCTCGGGTCGGGCGGCGAAACGGGAACGGAGATCCCTTTGTCCGTCAGGGCGTCTTCCGTACAGGCATTTCCGGCGGGAGAAGATATCATGTTGCTGATCGGAACGCCGGAGGGGTATTTCTTTGTGCGGAAGGCGGTTTTTCCGAGCGACGGGACGATCGGGCTTACGGCGGGCGTTTCTCTCGGGAAAGCGGATAACGCGCACTTCGTTTCTTCCGCAAATACGGACGGTTTTTCCGTTTTCTCTTCGCTCGGCGGCGGGATCGCGGAAAGAACGCCTTCCGGAACCTACCGGGATAAAACGTTCGTCGGCGAAGGAGAAGACGGAATACGCACGTCGGACGGGCTGGTCGTACGGCTTTCGGGCGGTACGATCGTGAGAGACAACGCGGGGTGATCCCCGCCGGAAAATACGGGGAAAGAGATTTCCCGGATCAAAAAAAGGAGAGAACATGGCTGTAAAAATTTCAATTGCCGATTTCCTGCGCAGCGTCGGGGATCTGGCGAAAACGATCAGAGACAGATACTCCGAAGGAAAGGAGAATGACGCAAAGCAGACGGAGACGGCGGTTGCTGCCGATTCGGAAGAGAAGAAAAAATTAAAGGATCAACTTGCCGCTTACGATAAAGCGTACGAGGCTTCGCCCTATCTTACCTTTCACGGTTATCGCGTGGCGAAAGGACAGCCGCGGCAAACGGAAGAGATCGACGAAGAAGAGATCGCCCGCGCGGCAAAAGAGAAGGTTTCGGCGGAAACGGAGAAAAAGAAAGAAAAGGCGGAAAATTCCGCCCGTATCGAAGAGAAGGATCTGACGGCGAACGCGGAAGCGGAGAGGGAACGGGCGGAGGAAACCGAGCGTTCCTTGCTGGCTACCGCCGAAAACGCAAAGAACGCGGCGAAATCCGATTTGCTGAAAAGAGGGCTCGGGAGATCCTCGATCGCGGCGGAAGAGCTGAACGAGCTGGACAAAGCCGCCCTGACCGCGGCGGGAGAAACGCGCGAAAACTCTCGCAAACGGCTTGCTTCGATCGACGAGGAACTGAAAACTCTGAAAGAAGAACTCGCGCGGGTGCTGGAGGAATACGACGCTTCCGCCGGGAAAGAGATCGCAAAAGAGATCGAAACGGCAACGGAAGCAAAGAAAAAGGAAAACCGCGAAGCGGAAGAGTATAACGACGCCCTTTACGCCGACCTGGCAAAGCAGCTGAATACCGTTGCGGGAAAGGGGTATTCGACGGACGAGAAGGATTCGGACGAAGCGGTTGCCCTTCGCTCCGACAAGATCCGCGCGTTGTACGGCTATTATTCCGGACTCGGCGAAAAAGGAAAAAAGGAGTTTGCCGCCGATAAAGATTTCGTTCGGGGGCAGATCGGCGAGGACGGGTATCGTTTTCTGTTCCGTCAATTGTACGAATAATTTATATGTGCGGGATTCGTTCGTGTCGGAGCGAGGAGAAGGATCTTGCCCGACCGAGGAAACGCCGCACGCCTGCGGGGATCCGTCCGGGACGGATCCCCTTTTTATTTCACCGAAAGATATGCCGCGGGCGAAATCTTCGCGGCGGGCACCTTTTCGCATACCCTTTACGTATAAATTTTGCCGAAAGCAGAAGAAAGCGTATCCGCGAGAGAAAAACAGACTAAAAACGCCGCTTTTTTAACAAAAAACGGCGTTTTTATATGGTTTCCGACATTTGAGGCGGAACGGAGGATTCCACAATATTTTGAATAATTTTTGAATGTCAATACAATATGTAGTGTTTTGGGAAAATTTTTTCGGAAAAATTTTTCGGAATGTTGCAAAAGCTACAGGCAATCGGGCGGGGAGTGTGTTATACTACATCCGCACATTTTGAAAGAGGGAAACGAAGTGCCGGCAAGAGGTCGGATCTATCCGTTTTCATTTATTATCAGAAGGGGAATTGCGGCTATGAAAATCATTAAAAGAAGCGGTACCGAGGCGGTGTTCGATCGCAATAAGATCGTTGCGGCGGTAGAGAAAGCCAACAACGAAGTGAATGCGAGAAAGAGACTTACGAAGGCGCAGATCGAAGAGATCGGCGAACACGTGGAAGCGATCGCGGCAAGAAGAAAACGCGCGCTCAGCGTGGAAGAGATTCAGGATATCGTGGAAAACGAGATCATGGATCTTAAGGCTTTCGAAGTGGCGAGAAAGTATATCACCTATCGTTATACCCGTCAGCTCGTGAGAAAGTCCAATACGACCGACGAACAGATCCTGAGCCTGATCGAATGCAACAACGAAGAGGTAAAACAGGAAAATTCCAATAAAAACCCGACGGTAAACAGCGTTCAGCGCGATTACATGGCGGGCGAGGTCAGCAAGGACATCACGAAGAGGATCCTTCTTCCGAAAGATATCGTAGACGCGCACGAAGCGGGCGTGATCCATTTTCACGACGCCGATTATTTCGCGCAGCACATGCATAACTGCGATCTCGTAAACTTAGAGGACATGCTGCAGAACGGAACGGTGATCAGCGGAACGCTGATCGAAAAACCGCACAGCTTTTCCACGGCGTGCAACATTGCCACGCAGATCATCGCGCAGGTCGCGTCCAACCAATACGGCGGACAGTCTATTTCGCTGACTCATCTCGCGCCCTTTGTGCAGATCAGCCGCGAAAAGATCCGCGGAGAGGTTGCGGCGGAATTCCGCGATACGGGGGTGGAAGTATCGGACGAGGTGATCGACAAGATCGCCGAAAAACGTCTGAAAGACGAGATCAGCCGCGGCGTGCAGACCATTCAGTATCAGGTGGTCACCCTGCTGACGACCAACGGACAGGCTCCTTTCGTCACCACGTTCATGTACCTGAACGAGGCGAAAGACGAACGGGAAAAACACGATCTTGCGCTCATCATCGAAGAAACGCTCAATCAGCGTTACAAGGGCGTGAAGAACGAAGCGGGCGTATGGACGACCCCCGCTTTCCCGAAATTGATCTACGTTCTGGAAGACGACAACATTCACGAAGGGGATAAGTATTATTACCTTACGAAACTTGCGGCGAAATGCACGGCGAAACGTATGGTGCCGGACTATATCTCCGAAAAAAAGATGTTCGAATACAAGGTCGATAAAAACGGAGAGGGACACTGCTATCCGGCGATGGGCTGCAGGAGTTTCCTTACCCCTTACGTGGACGAGAACGGCAAACCGAAGTATTACGGCAGATTCAATCAGGGCGTCGTTACGATAAACCTTGTGGACGCCGCGCTTTCTTCCGGCGGAGACAGGGAAAAATTCTGGAAAATTTTCGACGATCGTCTGGAACTTTGTCACCGCGCTCTCCGTTGCCGTCACGACCGTCTTTGCGGCACTCTGTCGGACGCCGCGCCCATTTTGTGGCAGTACGGCGCGATCGCAAGGCTGAAAAAAGGGGAGAAGATCGACAAATTGCTTTACGGCGGTTATTCCACCATTTCCCTCGGCTATGCGGGGCTTTACGAATGCGTGAAGTATATGACCGGCTCTTCCCATACCGACGCGGAAGCGAAACCTTTCGCCCTTGCCGTCATGCAGAGAATGAACGATAAGTGCAAGGAGTGGAAAGAGGCGGAGAATATCGATTATTCTCTGTACGGAACGCCGCTCGAGAGCACGACTTATAAATTTGCGAAATTATTGCAGAAGAGATTCGGCATCGTGAAGGACGTGACCGACCATAACTATATCACGAACTCTTATCACGTGAACGTGCGCGAAAAGATCGACGCTTTCACGAAACTGAAATTCGAAAGCGAGTTTCAGCAGCTTTCTCCCGGCGGGGCGATCTCTTACGTGGAAGTTCCCAACATGCAGAACAACCTTGAGGCTGTTCTCTCCGTGATGAAATATATTTACGATAACATCATGTATGCCGAACTGAACACGAAGAGCGATTATTGCCACGTGTGCGGTTACGACGGTGAGATCAGGATCGTAGAGGAAGACGGAAAGTTGCTGTGGGAGTGCCCGAACTGCAAAAACAGAGATCAGAGCAAGATGAACGTTGCCAGAAGGACTTGCGGCTATATCGGAACGCAGTTCTGGAACCAGGGCAGAACGCAGGAGATCAAAGACAGAGTTCTGCATCTTTAATGATAAAATAAGCCGTTGATCGGCTTATAGCTTACTATTTAGCCGGGATAGCGGCGGTGTCCGCCGTTTACCCGGCTGAACTTTTCAGGGTGAAAGTTATGAATTATGCCAACATCAAATATTGCGACATCGCGAACGGCGTAGGCGTGAGAACTTCCGTTTTCGTTTCCGGTTGCCGCAATCATTGCAAAGAGTGTTTTAACCGGGAGACGTGGGATTTCGCTTTCGGGAAACCTTTTACGGAAGAGACGGAGAACGAAGTGATCGAAAGCGTTGCGCCCGATTACATCGCGGGGCTTACCGTGCTCGGCGGCGAGCCGTTCGAACCGGAAAATCAGGCGGGCGTGCTCGATCTGATAAGAAAAACAAAAGCGAAATACCCCGGGAAAAGCGTCTGGGTGTATTCGGGGTTTACCCTCGAAGAGCTCCGGTCGGGAAGCCGTGCGTCGGGAAGGACGTGCGACGAGATCCTGTCTCTGATCGACGTTCTGGTCGACGGGAGATTCGTTCGGGAAAAATACAACATTTCCCTTCGGTTCCGCGGTTCGGAGAATCAGAGGATCATCGACATGCCGGAAACGCGGAAAGAAGGAAAAATCGTACTCTGGGAGGATCCATTATGAAAGTTTCGGTCAAAAAACTGAACGACCGCGCGGTCGTTCCGACTTACGGAAGTCCGTTCAGCGCGGGCGGGGATCTCTATTCCGCGGAAGAAAGCGAAGTGGTGATCGGACCCGGAAAAACGGCGATGATCGGGACGGGGCTCGCCATGGAGATCCCGGAAGGTTACGTCGGACTTATCTATGCGAGAAGCGGTCTTGCGACGAAACGCGGGCTTGCGCCGGCGAATAAGGTCGGCGTGATCGACAGCGATTACCGCGGAGAGATCAAAGTGGCTTTGTACAATCAGTCGGACGCGCCTCAGGCGGTCGCGGCGGGAGAGAGGATCGCGCAGATCGTGATCGCGCCCTTCCTGCATGCGGAATACGAAGTAAAAGAAACTCTTTCCGATACGGAAAGAGGGGAAGGCGGCTTCGGTTCTACCGGCAGGAAATAAAGAAAGAAGTTAAGATAAAAAGGGCTCGCGCAGGCGGCTCTTTTTTTTGTGTGCGGGAAGGGACGAGACGGGTGAAAGATTGGTAAAATCAAATGGGGCATATTCTTTTTTATTGCCTTTTTCCGCGTTTGTTGTTAAAATAAAAGCAAATGATCAAGTTAAAAGCTTTGCGCGGACGAAAGGAGAATTGCAATGCTGGAGTTGAAGAATATTGTAAAGGAGTACGTCACCGAAGACGAAACGGTACGAGCCCTGAAAGGGATTTCCGTAAAATTCCGGAAGAGCGAATTCGTTTCCGTACTGGGACCGTCCGGTTGCGGGAAAACGACGATGCTGAATATCGTCGGCGGGCTGGATCGTTATACCTCGGGCGATCTTGTGATCAACGGAAAGAGCACGAAATCGTTCACGGATAAAGATTGGGATACCTACCGCAATCATTCCGTCGGGTTTGTATTTCAGTCGTATAACCTGATCCCTCATCAGACGGTACTGGAAAACGTGGAACTTGCCCTCACGCTTTCCGGGATCGGCGCGCAGGAAAGAAAAGAACGCGCGATCGCCGTGCTGGAAAAGGTCGGCTTGAAAAATAAGATCAACAGCCGCCCCAATCAGCTTTCCGGCGGGCAGATGCAAAGAGTTGCGATCGCCCGCGCGCTTATCAACGATCCCGAAATCCTGCTTGCCGACGAGCCGACGGGCGCGCTCGACTCGAAAACGAGCGTGCAGATCATGGATCTTTTAAAAGAGATTTCCGAAGACAGGCTTATCATCATGGTAACGCACAATCCCGAGCTCGCCGAAAAATATTCGTCGCGCATCATCCGTCTTTTAGACGGGGAACTTGTCGGCGACGATAAGCCCGTTTCGGACGAAGAAGCCGCCGAAGAGGCGAAGATCGCGGATAATTCCTCCCGCACGAACAAGGGAAAGGCGAAAACCTCGATGTCCTTTTTTACGGCGCTTTCCCTTTCTTTCCGCAATCTCATGACGAAGAAAGCGAGAACGTTTCTCGTTTCGTTTGCGGGGAGTATCGGTATCATCGGCATTGCGCTGATCCTCTCTCTTTCGAGCGGGTTTCAGAATTATATCGACCGCGTTCAGGAAGACACCCTTTCGAGCTATCCGATCACGATCATGAAAACGACTACCGATTATTCCTCCATTCTGAACGATATGTCCGGCAAAAGCGACAAGGAGGAGTATCCCGGCGGATCTTCGATCGGCGTGAACGACAGCTTTTCCGGGATGATGAACGCCATGGCGAGCGCCACGGTGACGAACGATCTGCCGCTGTTCAAAAAATACCTCGAGCAGAATTATGACAAAGAGAAGATCACGGCGATCCAGTATACCTACGATATTGGTTTTCGGACTTACGGTACAAGCAGGACATCGAACGGCGAAAAAGTGAGGCTGCAATCGGCAATGGACGCCTATATGTCGATTATCGGCTCGATCAGCGGGGGTGGCAGCATGTCTTCCTCGGCGTTCGGCGGGATGTTTTCCACCGCCTCCTGGACGGAAGCCATCGATAACGAATCGCTTTTAAAATCGCAGTACGAGGTCGTCGGAAAGGGGAAATGGGCGGATTTTTCCGACCCTTCCGAAGTGATGCTCGTGGTGAATAAATACAACGAGATCCCCGACTACGTTCTGCCCGCGCTCGGATTGATGGATCCCAACGAACTTCTGTATCCCATGTTCCGCGCTTATCTTATGAATATGGGGCTTTCGGGAGATCGACTCGACAAACAGCTTTCCGATATGGGGCTTTACGAAGTGAAAGAGGAAGACAAGGCGGATAAGAATTTTGACGTCGACTCCGTGGTCGGAAAAGAATTTACGATCATGCTGAAAAGCGATTATTACGAAAAAAGCGGGGATAAATTCGTGAAACGTTCCGATAGCGACGAGTACGTGAAGAATTATCTCGATTCGGACAATGCGTTGAAAATCAGGATCGTCGGTGTGATCCGCGCGAAACAAGGGGTCGCGACGAGCGGGTTTTCGAGCAATCTCGTGTACAGCAAGGCTCTGACGGACAAAATGCTCGCCATGATCGGCGACGCCCCCGTGATCAGAGCGCAGCAGGCGACGCCCGACGTCGACGTTACGACGGGTTCCTCTTTCGAGGGAACAAACAGTTATTCTTCCAACCTTTCGTCTTTCGGTTATGCCGATAAAGACAATCCCGCCTCGATCAGCATTTACGCTTCCTCGTTTGAAAACAAGGACTACGTAATCTCTCTGATCGACGATTACAACAGCGGTAAGTCCGATCGGGAACAGATCAAATACAACGATTACCTCGGTGTGATCATGAGTTCGGTTACGACGATCATCAACGCCATTTCCTACGTGCTGATCGGGTTCGTTTCCGTCTCGCTGATCGTTTCTTCGATCATGATCGGCATCATCACATATATCTCGGTGCTCGAAAGGATCAAAGAGATCGGTATTCTGCGCGCGCTCGGCGCGTCCAAGCGCGACGTTTCCAACGTGTTCAATGCGGAAACGCTCATTATCGGTCTGGCAGCGGGGCTGCTCGGGATCCTGGTTACCGTTCTTCTCGATATCCCCGTAAGTCTCGTCATTCAGTCTCTTGCCTCCATTGCGAACGTGGCGGTGCTTCCGTGGCAGGGCGGTGTGATCCTCGTTCTTATTTCCATGGTTCTCACGTTCGTCGCCGGGCTGATTCCTTCCCGCATCGCAAGCAAGAAAGATCCGGTGATCGCGCTTCGCAGCGAATAATAAAAAGGGTTACCCGTCGGAAAGGTTTATGCGGCGGATAAGCCCGTTATCGGTGATATTATGAAAAACAAAGAAGAAAAAACAAACGCGATCCGTATTCTGGAACAGAAGAAGGTGGAGTTTCTCACCCACAACTACGTCGATTCGGGCGCCGTGTCCGGCATGGATACGGCGGCAGCTCTCGGCGAAGATCCCGGATCGGTGTTCAAAACGCTGGTTACCGTGGGGAAAACGGGAAATCATTACGTGTTTCTCGTGCCCGTTTGCGGCGAGCTCGATCTCAAAAAAGCCGCAAATGCCGTCGGTGAAAAAAACGTGGAGATGATCAAGGCGAAGGATCTGTTGCCTTTAACGGGTTACGTGCATGGCGGGTGTTCTCCCGTCGGTATGAAAAAATTCTTTCGCACGGTGATCGACAAAAGCGCGGAAACATACGAGCGCATCTGCTTCAGCGGCGGTAAAATCGGTTTTCAGGTAGAAACGTCCCTTTCGGAGCTGAAAAAAGCCGTTTCTTTCGAAACGGCGGATCTGACGAAATAACGAGAGCAAAAGATCCGTCCGGAATGCCGGCGGATCTTTGCTCGGAAGATTCAGTTTTTTTTCTTTGGCGCTTCGTCCGTTTCGCCGTATTCGATATAGCGGTTAGCGGACATCAGCTCTTTGGAGAAATCGTCGAAGAAACGGGGTTCGATCACAACGGAATAAGTCGATTCGTCTTTGAAGGACAGGGTAAGTTTGTCCGTTCTTACGTTTTTCACGATCTTATCCACGTCGGTTACGGAAAACTCGTCTTTTGCGAGTCCGAAGCGGACGATCAGCTTTTTGTTTTGCACAACGTAATAAGACCGCAGGATCACCGACGTGATGAAGACGGCGAATAACGCGGAAAGGGCGAGGCAAAGAACGATCGAGGCGAAATTCATCGCGTTCAGTTCGATATTGTTCGAGAGTGCGGTGACAAGCCTTACGAGATTCCAGGCAAAACAGGCGACGGACAAAACGTATCCGAGGGCGAAAAGGACCCAGAGAACAGGCGTGAATTTATATTTGTATTTCATGGTTTCTCCCGGGGCGCAATCGTTTTCGTGCGCCCGATCTTTTATTATTGTAGCATACCCGGGAAAAATTTGCAATCTTTCGATCCGGAAAGATTGCAAATATTTGTTTTATATGGTAGAATAGTTTTTATGAGTATACTGGAAATCAAAGGGCTTTCTCATCGCTACGACGACCGCGACCTGTTCGTGCATTCCGATCTTACGATCAACAACGGCGAACACATCGGCGTGGTCGGATTGAACGGAGCGGGAAAGTCCACCTTTATCAATATCATAGCGGGCAAACTCGTACAGGACGAAGGGGAGATCAGACGGCAGAACAATCTTCGCATCGGCTATCTCGATCAGCATGCCACCCTGGATAAAACCCTTACGGTGATGGAATATCTTCGCGAGGCTTTTTCTTATCTTGACGAGATCAACGCCCGTTTAGAGGGAATGTATGCCGAAATGGCGCAAGCGGACGGAGAAAAACTCGATCGGCTGATCGAAAAATCTTCTCGCCTGCAGGAGATCTTAAACGATGCCGATTTTTACGATCTCGACGCGCAGATCAAAAAAGTCGCTAACGGTCTCGGCGTCAATAAGTTCGGCTATGACACCGTTATCGGCACATTATCCGGCGGAGAACGCGCGAAGCTCATGCTTTCCAAGCTCCTTCTTTCGGGGCAGGATCTCATGCTTTTGGACGAACCGACGAACTTTCTGGACGTCGAACACGTAGAATGGCTGATCCGATATCTGAACGGTTACAAGAAAACTTTTCTCGTGATCTCTCACGATACGGCGTTTTTAAATCAGGTGGCGAAGATCATCGTCAGTATCGATAACGGATCGATCCGTAAGTTCAGCGGCAATTACGACGCTTATCTCGTTCAGCGGGAGATCCTTAACAAACAGTACGAGGACGAATACAACCGCCAGCAGGCGGAGATCAAAAAACTGCAGGATTATATCGACCGCAACAAGGCGCGCGCATCCACGGCGGGCATGGCAAATTCCCGCAAGAAAATGCTTGACCGCATCGAGGTGATGGCAAAGCCGACCGTCGAACACGACTGCTCCTTCTCCTTTCCTTATCTCGAGCTGAACAGCAAAGACATGCTGATCGTGAAAGACCTGAAGGTCGGGTATACCCGCCAGTTGATCCCGGACGTGAGTTTTCATATGGGGTCGACGACGAAACTGTGGATCCGCGGTACGAACGGCGTCGGCAAAACGACGCTCATCAAAACGCTTTTGCATAAGATCCCTTCGCTCGGCGGCAGTTTTCAGTTTCACGTCGCCGCGAAGATCGGTTATATCGAACAGGATCTTACCTTTGACAATAAAAACCTGACGGCATATCAGTGCTATCTCGACCGCTTTCCCCGTTCTTCGCAGAAAGAGGTGAGAGCGGCTCTTGCAAAGGTCGGGCTTTTGGGGGAACTTGCGGTGAAACCGATCGCAAATCTTTCCGGCGGCGAGATGATGCGTTTGAAACTTGCGGTGCTTGCGAACACGCCGTCGAATATGCTTATCCTCGACGAACCGACCAACCACCTCGACGTAAAAGCGAAAAAAGCCTTGAAAGAGGCGATCGCGGCTTATGACGGCGCGGTGATCCTCGTTACGCACGAGCCGGATTTCGCGGAAGGTCTCTGCGATACGGTATTTGACGCGAAGAGTAAATAAAAATCGGTCTATAAGCCGATTATTCATCAAATTAAAAGGGGTAATAAAATAAACGCATACGCGCGGCAGCGGGTAGCTTTATTCCGCTAGCTTTATTCCGCGCCGAAAAACGATATGAAGAAAAACAGAGAGATAAACCTTTGCGAAGGGTCGATCGTCAGGAAGATGATCCTTTATGCCCTTCCGCTTTTATTGACAAACGTTCTGCAACTTTTATTCAACGCGGCGGACGTTGCCGTGCTCGGCATTTTTGTAAGCGATCAGGCGGTCGCGGCAGTCGGCGCGACAAGCGCGCTGATCAATCTGATCGTCGGGCTGTTCGTCGGTTTGTCCGTCGGGGCAAACGTGCTGATCGCCCGTTTTGCCGGAGCGGGCGATGCGGAACGCGCACACAAAACGGTCGGAACTTCCGTGATCGTAAGCGTGATCACGGGCGTGATCCTTGCCGCGGTCGGATACTTCGGCGCGGAAACCTTCCTGAGATGGATGGACTGCCCGGATAACGTGATCGGCATGGCAACGAAATACCTCCGTATCTATTTCCTCGGAATGCCGATCATGATGCTTTATAATTACTGCGCCGCCATTCTGCGCGCCGTCGGCGATACTTTGCGCCCCTTGTTTTATCTTGTGATCGGCGGGGTCGTGAACGTCGGACTGAACCTGTTCTTCGTCGTGGTGCTGAAAAAGGACGTGGAAGGGGTCGCGATCGCCACCGTTTCTTCGCAGGCGATCTCCGCAGTTCTTTCCGTGATCACCATTTCCCGCGAAAAAGGGTATTCTTCTTTAAAAAAACAGTATCTGAAAATACACAAAAAGGAACTGCTCGATATGATGAGGATCGGCATTCCCGCAGGGTTGCAGGGATGTGTGTTCTCGATCTCGAACGTTCTGATCCAGGCGAATATCAACAGCTTCGGCGATCTTGCCGTATCCGGGAATACCGTGGCAGGTCAGTTTGACAGTTTTATTTACCAGGCAATGTATTCGATCGCCCTTTCCGCACTCGCGTTTGTCAGCCAGAATCTCGGCGCGGGGAATCTCGCGAGGGTCAGAAAGTCGGTCAGAACGTCACTGATCGTCGTTACGATCGTCGGAATCGCAGTCAGCGGGATCGTCATTTTATTCGACCGCGAGCTTTGTTCCATCATCACCAAAAGCGACCGGGTGATCGATTATGCCGTGCTTCGTTTGTATTATGTGGCAACGCCCTATTTCCTCTGCGGTATCATGGACGTGATGAGCAATTCCGTCCGCGGGCTCGGACATTCCACGCTTGCGATGATCGTAAGCCTGCTCGGCAGCTGCGTGTTCCGTATTATCTGGCTGAAAACGATTTACTATCTGAACCCGACGCTCGACATGGTGTACGTCGTGTATCCCGTCAGCTGGGCGCTTACGGCCGCTATCTTCTTTATTCTTTATTTCCCCCTTTTAAAGAAAACAAAAAAGACCCTTGCGACGCAGGGACAACAGCCGGAAGTCCTTTCGGATCGTTGAAAAACGGCATTTATCGGCTTGTATATCGTTAAAAACGCTCCGCATTGCGGGGTGGCACCATTAGGGAAACAGGCGTAGGCGGAAAAGCTTACGCCTGTTTTCTTGTCTTTTACGGCAACTCTATTTCGCCTATGAGGGTTAGAAATATTGTTACTGCTCTTTTGAATCCGTTTTCGGTTTTTACCTTTTCGGATCGATAATTTTGTCTATTAACAACCTTACTATTTCCGAAGTAAGTTTCCTTATTCTTCCCGCTTTGCCAACAATTGAAACGAAATTATTTATATTATCGTTTATCTCGTTATAGCGTTCTATGTCGCACTTACTGTTTGATATTGTTTCTTTTAGTATACCTCATTCGTTTGATCTCGCCGCAATCATAAACCTCTGTAATATTTTTCTACATGAGCCGCCATCAGCTTTCTGCGCTTTTGGAGAAAGTCGTCATAATCAGAAGCCGTCATATTGAAAATATTTGCGGGAATGCAGTTTTCTTCAAGGTTTGTTTTCAGTAAATTCTCATCTGAAATATTACCGAACTCAATATTCTTTGTGGTACATTGCGTTTTAGCTTTCGTGAAATAAATGTAGGGTGCGTCGTCGCTAATGGCTTTGTTGACCTGTGTATCAAGGTATATATAATTGGCAACCTGATTGTACTTTGTTTTATTATCTATGCCGTTATTTTTAAGATAAGCCCGAGGGAAAATATGATGTACGTCTCCCGTAACGGTTATCAAGTCGGCAACCTTTGTTCCGTTCATCAGCATGGAGTTGCAATTCAAGTTGATTTGCGCCGCTATGAACGTGTTAAATGCGGGGCTGTTTATCGAAGAGGTTTCAAGATTTTGCGGCAAGGTAATCTGCCAGAAATTATCCGACAACGCAGACGCTTCGACTTCGTTCAAATAGTTGATAAATCCCTTTTCGGCAATTGCTCTCATATCTCTATCCATAACGGTTTCGGGAGAGCCGATGTAACGAGACGTTAAAGTTGACATTACAAACCATTTTTGTACGTACCTCTTGATTTGCACGTTAGGAATAGTAGGATCATCTAACAACATCAGATACAGCGTATACGCAAAATCGAGCGTCATTGCAGAATTTAAAAGTTTATTCGAGATGAACCCGGCACCTTTAATCGCCATTATGAATTGATTAAAATTGTATTCGTTAATAAAATTTTGAACACCTTTATCCAATTTATCATAAGAACTTTCAATAATATCCTCTCGATATTCCTTTGTCTCAAAATCACGACCGGAAAGAAGGCTGACCAGATCGGCAAGTTTTCCGCGACGGAATTGGTGCATAAACGAGACGCGGAGCATATCGCCGTAATCGGGATCATAAATATCGTCATAATCCTTTGCAAGCCATTTAATCTTTCCGGCATATTGAGAAAGCTGAAACTCTTTATCGAGAATCATATGTGGATAAAACTCGGGTTTTGCCGCAAGATGACAAAAGTAATCAACCGTTTTCCGCAACATATTGCCGCCATGTTCAATGTCGGCTGCCATTTTAGACATTACAAAATCAGATTGACTCAGCGCAGTTCCTTTGGAGTTAATACGAATAAAGATTTCCGTTACTTCATCAATTTCCAGGGAGTGGTCAAGCTCGATAACTCCGATCTGACGATTGGCAATTCCTTTTAATTTGCCTAAAATATCTGCTAATTCATCCAGATCAACATTCGGATTAGCTTTTGCATATTCGTTTTCAAAAGCCCTTTGTTTAAAATCCGTAGAGAATATAACAGATATATCGGGAATCCATCTTTTATCTTTTAAGTGAGAAGCGTCTTGCACGGCAAAACGTTTAGAATCATCTGTGGCTAACGGATTGAACGCTATTTTAATTCTATCCAGATTAAAATCCTCGTCAAGCACTTCCTTTCCGGCGATTGCTGCCATTAGTGCCGTAATGCGTTGCTGTCCGTCTATCAAAACATGCTTGCCGTTGGATTTGCCGCCATCTTTCGTCTTTACGTCGGGGTTTTTCCAAGTAATTATGTATCCGGTCGGGTATCCGTTATATAAGGAATCGATTAAATCCCTTACCTGACTCCTTTTCCAAACAAACGGACGTTGTATTTCCGGAATAACAAACTGTTCCGTTTCAATCAATCCTAAAATACCGCTCACCGAATATTGCAATAACGTAAATTTTTCGCCTATCATATTGATCTCCCGTTGTTAAATGTTTTTGTTTGATTCTTCGGTCAATTTCATTACATCATCTGTTAAAACCCTCATTTGACGGATCGCCGCTTTATTCAATTCAATAAGTCGTTCCGGTTGACTTAATCCGCGTTCTATCAGATACGCGTTCAGATTTTCAAGGTTAGAAAGGCATACAAGTTGCGATACTTCGGCATAATCGCGAATATTACCTTTTTTATCAGGGTTTTTATCTCTCCATTCGCGCGCGGTCATACCGAATAAGGCAACGTTCAGAACGTCGGCTTCGTTCGCATAAACGGAAGACGCTTGCTCTTTTGAAATTTCAAGAGGAATAATGATATTATCCTTAATGGCGTCTGTGTGGATACGATAGTTTATCTTCGCCAGTTCGCGTTTTACCGTCCAGCCAAGTTGCTTCTGCTCGTCCGCTTTGAGTCTCTGGAATTCTTTGATAATATATAAATTGATTTCGGGTGAAATCCAAGATGCAAATTGTAAAGCAATATCTTTGTGCGCATAAGTGCCTGCATTGTATTTGCCTGCCTTTGAAATGATACCGATAGCATTTACGCCATCTATCCATTTTTTAGGGGATAGCGTAAAATAATTATGTCCGGCTTCATTTTTAAACTGGTCGAATTCGACCACGTTAAAATTCGGATTATTCAATTTTTCCCACAAACCAATAAACTCTATCGTGTCTTTGCGTCTCAACCAATTTTTAACGGCGTCGGCGGGAGCTTCGGGATTTTTATATCGCGCAATATCGGTTAAAGAGAAATAATCGTTTTTATTGATATGTATTTCCTGATCCAATACGGTAATTTCTTTGCTTTTCATTCGTTTGCGACCTTTTGATAATTTTTATTTTATTATAATATATTTTGACAGAAAAATCAACAATAAAAGGCGGTTGCAAGCCGACTTTTATTGCATTTAGAAATCATTATGAAAAAATATAATAGCGCATAGCATTCAGGATTTGAAGCAACTGTATTTTTTATACGATTCGATATACCATTCGCATATTAACATTCTTATTTTACTAAATTTTTATATAGTGTTATTTAACATTACAAAAGGCTCGAAGTTGTTGAACTTCGAGCCTTTTGCCGCTTGCAGGTGTCCCCATTAAATTAATTGATTTTTTATAATCCCTAATGGGGACATCCTTTGCGGGGCGTTTTTGCAGGAGACAGGAAGAGAAAATAAAACAGTGACGGCGAACGCAGGGTCCGAATGCGGGCTCTATCTTTTTTTATCTTTTCCGATCTGAAACATTGCCATCAGAAAAACGCCGAGGTTTGCCCCCGCCACGAGCCCTGCGGAAAAACCGAGCCAGAACATGCAATTCTCCTTTCCGTCTGCCGACGGCAGGCGGCTACGAAATATCCTATTCCGTTTATTGACGATTTGTTCCCGGTTTATACCGTTTTTACGAAAAGAAAACCGAAGGGCGGAAGAACCGCTCTTCGGCTGTTGCCGGGTACCTGAGCCACGGAAGGCGACGCAGACTGAAAACGAGGCGTCAAAGCATTTCGGCGGTGCCGAAAGGACGGACGTCGGCGCGGAAAACGTTCGTTTTACCGAAAACGGTCGCCATTTCTTTTTCGTAAGAAGGAGTTTCCTTCTCCGGAACGACCGCGAGGATCGATCCGGCGAAGCCGCCCCCGTGCACGCGGACGGCGCCGTTCTTTAAAATGCGGCGGGAAACTTCGAGCCCGAGCATGACCCGTTGCTCCGTTTCGCCGGGAACCATGCAATTCTGTAATCTCGTTTCGGAGGAGATCCCCGATCCGTCGACCGCGGCGAGGAAAGAGGAGTAATCCCGATTCATAAGAGCTTTCGCCGCGCTTTCCACCCTTTCGTTTTCTTCGTAAAAATGCAAAGCACGCAGAACGGCTCTTCCGCCGAGTTTATCGGCAACGGAGGCGATCCCGGCATAGAATTCGGGATAGGGAACGTCTCGCAGAACCTTTTTCCCGAAGAACGAAGCAACGGCTTCCATTTCGCTCCGGATCGCGGCATAGTGCGGGGTGAGGGCGGCGTGATTACCGCCGGTATTGGTGATAATAAGGTTATAGCCTTTGATCCCGCCGAGTTGCTCCGTTGCGGGAGAAGAAGGATCTTTGAAATCGATTTTCACGAGCGAGCCGATCGCGATGCCGCTCTGATCCAGTAAACCGCATGGTTTTCCGAAATATACGTTCTCCGCATATTGCGCCGCAACGGCTTTATCGAACGGGGATAATACGCCGCCGAGATAGTATCGGTTAAAAATTTCGGCGATCAGAACTTCGTATGCGGCAGAGGAAGAGACCCCCGCGCCTTTGAATACGTTGCTCGTGAGATATGCCGTAAATCCGCCGATCCGATAGCCTTTTTCGATGAGAGCGTGCGCGACGCCGCGCGTGAGTGCGGCGGAAGTTCCCGTTTCTTTCGGCTTTCGTTCCGTGTCGTTAAGATCGATCACGATCGGGGCGTAACCGTCGGAGCAGATTTTGACCTTATCGTCCTCTCTTTTTTTAACGGCGGCAAGAATGTCGCAGGAGATCGCCGCCACGATCACGAGCCCGTGGTTGTGGTCGGTATGGTTGCCGAGGATCTCCGCGCGCCCGGGCGAAGAAAAAATACTCTCGCACGGGGTGTTCTCGCCCTTGAAAAAGGCTTGTTTCAGTTTTTCGATCCTCGCGGCGGCTGCCGTTTCGTCGGCGTGCGCGCCGTAATAAGACGTGTAATTCATAAATTCCCTCAAGTCCGGTCCTGCCGTTTTCCGCCGCGGAAAACGCCGCGTTTGTTTTTTTGAAAGCAAAGCGCGAGCGTAATCGATACGTTCGTGTTCCGTCAGGTTGCCGTTTATTTATTTGAGATTGGTCTTATTTTACCATAATGCGGACGTAATGGCAAGCGAACGGGGTTTATTTTTGCGTTCCGGATCGTTTTTTCCGAATTCTTTTCGGAGAAGTGCGGAAAATAAGATGATTTTTTCCGTCGGATATGATAAAATAATACCATGAAAAGAAATGTTGGCGGCACACCGCTTCGGATAAAAGCATTTTGCGCGGCGGTTGCGTTGTTCTTAATCACGGGCTTCCTTTTGTTTCCGACGGAAACGAAGGCGTTCGCTTTTGCGGGCGGCGTTTTATATTCGGAAGTCTTCGCCGGAACGGAAACGGAGAAGATCGGTTGCCCGATCATCGGCGTAGAGTTTGCGGACGGAGAAACGACGTTCGGCGCTTCGGCGGTACAGGCGGCGAACGCGGCGTTTTCGGAAGACGAGTACAGCCTGAAAAATTATATTTCGGCAAATACGAACGGCATGGTTTCGGTTTTTCCTTCTTACGCGGCAACGGTCAGGATCGAAAAATCTTCTTCCCGTTTTACCCCCGCCTATCTTTACGGCGCGGGAAAATGGGAACTTGTGAACGAAGCGGGGTATGACAATCGTTGTTATGACGAAAACGGGAACGTCGTTCCCGCAGGCGAGGGAAGAAAGAGCATCGACTATTTTGCGCGGGAACAGGAACTCCTTCGGCTTGTTTTAAACGGACTGGCGGAGAAAACCGATCTTGATCTTTCCTCTTACGATCGCGACGGCGACGGAGAGATCGACGGGTTATGCCTTTTGTTCGGTTCCCCCGTGACGGTGGAAAGGGTGAAAAATTACGGAACGGGAACGATCTTCTGGCCTCATCAGAGCACCGTTTATTACGGCGACACGAAAACGGCGGCTTCGCTGTATTATTCGGACGGTAAGAATTACGACGATACTTTTTCGGTCGTTCGCGTCGGAAACAAGATCGCGCGGAGATATCTCGCGATGCCGTTCGACTATTTCGGCGAGGGCGGCAAAAAAGCGGGGCTTACGGCAAACTCCGTATTATGCCACGAGTTTATGCACGTTCTCGGCGTTCCCGATTATTACCCTTACGACGGTTCGGATACGGAATACGTCGGCGAACTCGATATTATGGATCGCAACGCGGCGGTCCCGCAGTTGTCCCTTTCTTACATAAGGCAAAAGTCCGGTTGGCTGGAAGAGGGCGAAAACATTCTTGCGGCGGAAACGGAAGGGGACTATACCTTGTTTCCCGTCGAATCCGGGAAAAGCGAAGTGAAAGCCTATAAGATCGCGCTTGACGATTACGAAGAGAAAAAGGAAACTTTTTACGTCGAATACCGCAGCAACCGCTATCCTTTTGGCAAGGGGTTATCCGATTCGGGGTTGATTATTTATCGGGTGAACGAAAGCAACGCTTATATCGATTATACGGGCGGGAAGGGAAGCGTGGATTACGGAAATATGTACGGAGAACCGGAGGTCTACGTTTTCCGCGACTGGCAACTCGATAATATTTTTACAAAGGAATATACCGTCAGAAAGGAGATCTCGTCCCGCGGGAAATGTTATGCGTATCTCGGCTTGTATCCCGTTTCGTCTTACGGGGGAGCGAACGCGAAACGCAATCTCGTCACTTATTCCGACGGCGAAAACAGCGGCGTCGCTTTAAAGGTTTTAAGCGAGAATCCGGACGGATCGATTTCCTTTCATCTGGATCTTCCTGTCGCGAGCCGCGCGGAAGACGAAGTGAAAATCGCCGTTTTATCGGCTTCGGCGGGGATCTTTACGGATGAGGGAGGAAGGGAGTATCTCTCTTTCGATTACGGGGTGAGAACGGGTGAGGTGTTCGTTCTCGAAACGGAAGAAAAAATCGGCGAGCCGTCCGGCGA
This sequence comes from uncultured Clostridia bacterium, assembly GCA_934271265.1. GTDB lineage: Bacteria > Bacillota > Clostridia > Christensenellales > Borkfalkiaceae > UBA10281. The sequence continues at coordinate 228,412 of CAKQRE010000026.1, forward strand.
GGCTCTTGCCAAAGGAGAATACGGCGCGACGAGCAAGGTGCCGGTGTCGTTCAGGAAAACGTTTCTTAAACAGAGCGGCGGGAAAAAGTACGTTTACGTGTGCGCCCGCCACGGAAACGGTTACACCGCTGTTTCCGTATTTGAACGCGAAGGAACGAACGCGGAAGAGATAAAGATAAATCTGCCCGTCATGGCGGCGATCGTTTTCGGTGCGACGGTTGCGGTCGTGATCGTCATTGCGGGCGCGATTTCGAATATCGGAAAAAAGAGAGGTTAAAAGATGCAGGAGAATCACAACGACGATCTGTTCGACGACAACGCCTTCGGGCGTCCGGACGAAAAAGACGAGAAAGCAAGCCCGTCCGTCGGAACGGGGGAAACGGGCGAAACGAGGATGACGGAGGGCGCAAGCCCGGCTCGGAGCGACATCCGGGATCCGGACAACGAAAGACCGATCGGTGCGGATTATTTTTCATCGGTGCCTTACCCCGATGCGAAAATCGTTTCCGGCGTCGGGGCGGATGATTCCGCCGGGTCGAAAAGCGGGATCGGTGCGGAGAACAGATCGGAAACGCCGCAGAATGCGACGAGCGAAGAGAACGGACAAAGCGGCAGGGAAAACTATTTTAACTATTGCGGAAACGCCGCGCGGGAAAACACCACGGGCGGGGGTGAAACGAACGGCGGAAACGCCTGCAACGGACAAACCGCGGACAATTCGCGGGATCGGGGCAACGGACAGGATCCCTACGGCGGGCAGAATCCCTACGGCGGACAAAACCCCTACGGCGGGCAGAATCCTTACGCCGGGCAGAATCCTTACGCCGGGCAGAATAATTACCGGAATTACGGGAAAGGGGAGGGAACTCCTTACGGGGGAACGAATCCTTACGCTTCGGCGCAGGGCGAACCCGTACCCGACGACTTCAGACCCGTTTCGGGGACGGGACGGGTGCTCGGCATCGTTTCGATGGTGTGCGGCATTCTCTCCGTTCTGGGGTGTTGCTGTATGGGCGTGTTTCTCGCGGCGGCGATCGCCGGTATCATAACTTCCGCAATTTCTTTCAAAAGGGGCGACCGCAACGGCTTTGCGGTCGCGGGGCTTGTAACGAGCATCGTCGGCGTGGTTTTCAACGTGATCGTGATAATCTTCATCGCCGTTACCGGGTCTGCGTTTCCGCCCGACACGAGCGAACCTTCGGAACCGGAAAGCGATATTATCGTCGGCGCGATCACTTACGGGATCGAATGGCTGAAGGTTGCGGTTATGAAGGCATAAACGCCCTTATAAGTCGATAAACGAAAAATTTTGGCGGGCAAATTTATGGCGGAAAGCAGGATGCCGCCGGAAAACGGCGGGAAGCAGATCGAAGAAAACGGCGGGCGCAAGCCTGCCCTTTTCGCCTGCGGAAGAAAAGCGATCGCGAAGCTGCTGCGGTTTTTCCGGAAGATATCGCCCGTTTTTCCCGTATGCGCCGCGGCGGCGATCCTCGTTTTTGCAAGGCTTTCCGATCCTTTTGCGGACGATACCGTTTTCTGTTTCGTCAATCGGGCGAGCGGGCTTCACTGCGGAACGTGCGGACTTACGCGGGCGGCTTACTGTCTGACGGAAGGAGATATCCGCGGGACGTTTTATTATCACTTTTTCTTTGCCGCGGGGTTGATCCCGGCGATCCTTCTTTCCACGGCGTATCTCGTTAATTTCTTGGCGGGAAAAAGAGCGATCCCTCTTCCCCGACCGAAATGGGCTTATTTTTACCTTCTTCTCGCCTTATTCGTCGCGTTTCTGATTTTCCGCAACGCCACGGATATCGTCTACTGAACGAAAACCGGTTCGCATGCGAAGTTTTTACGACAAAAATTACAAAAAGAAAGAAAAACGGAGCGAAAACGTTTGCCAAACGGGCGGAGATATGGTAAAATAATAAACGCTATAAAATTCACACCCGATTTCGGGCGCCTTTCGTGCTTTCCCCAAATAAAAAAGGCAAGGGGATCGTTGCGGCGCCGTAACTTTCGCGAAAAACTTTGTTTTCCGGGGGAGGGAAAAAGAAACGGGGAGGAATAACGGAGGAACTATTTATGGCAGTAACGTCTATGAAACAGCTTCTCGAAGCCGGCGTTCATTTCGGACACCAGACGAGAAGATGGAACCCCAAAATGAAGAAGTACATCTACGGCGAACGCAACGGCATTCATATCATCGATCTTCAGATCACCGTCGATCTGATCGAAGAAGCCTATAAATTCGTCGTCGACTCCGTGAAAGCGGGTAAATCCGTACTTTTCGTCGGCACGAAGAAACAGGCTCAGGAAGCCATTCAGCAGGAAGCCGAAAGATGCGGCATGTACTATGTGAACTCGAGATGGCTCGGCGGTACGCTCACCAACTTCAAAACCATCAGAACGAGAATCGACAGACTGAACAAACTTGACAATATGGAAAAAACGGGCGAGTTCGATCTTCTTCCCAAGAAAGAAGTTCTCGGTCTGAAAGCGGAAAGAGACAAGCTTCAGCACAACCTCGGCGGTATCAGAGAGATGAAAGCTCTTCCCGGCGTGATGTTTGTCGTCGACCCCAACTGCGAACTGAACGCGGTAAAGGAAGCGAGAAAGCTGAACATCCCCGTGGTTGCGATCACCGATACGAACTGCGATCCCGACCTTGTGGACTATGTGATCTCCGGTAACGACGACGCGATCAGAGCGGTCAAACTCATCGCTTCCATCATTGCGGATGCCGTTATCGAAGCGAAACAGGGAGAAGACGCCGTGAAACACGACGTTGAAGAAGCCGTAGCCGAAGAAGCCGCTGCCGAAACGACGGAAGAAACCGTTACGGAAGAGGCGCAGGCGTAAGTCAAGCACCCATTTATTATAAGGAGATAACGAAATGAACTTTACGGCAAACGACGTAAAAACCCTGAGAGAAAGAACGGGCGCCGGCATGATGGATTGCAAAAACGCCCTCGTTACCTGCGAAGGGGATATGGAAAAAGCAATCGATTTCCTTCGCGAGAAGGGAATTGCGAAAGCGGCAAAGAAAGCAGGCAGAATCGCTGCCGAAGGTATTGTCGACAGCTACATTCACATGGGCGGAAAAGTCGGCGTGCTTCTCGAAGTGAACTGCGAAACGGACTTCGTGGCGAACGGCGAAATGTTCAGAAGCCTTGTTCACGACATCGCCCTTCAGATCGCGGCGTCGAACCCGCAGTACGTTTCTTCGAGCGAAGTTCCCGAAGAAGTGCTTGAGAAGGAAAAAGCGATCCTTCGCGCGCAGGCTCTCGAAGAGGGCAAGCCCGAAAAGATCGTCGACAAAATGGTAGAAGGCAGAATCAAGAGCTTCTATGAAGACAACTGCCTGCTCAACCAGAAATTCGTGAAAGATCCTTCCAAGACCGTTGAACAGGTCGTGATCGAAGCGACGGCGCAGATCGGCGAAAAGATCTCCGTGAGAAGATTCACCCGTTACGAAATGGGCGAAGGTCTTCAGAAGAAAGAAGAAAATCTTGCCGAAGAAGTGCAGGCTCAGGTTGATAAAATGAAGAAATAAAAGGGATCCCGCGTCCGACGCCGCTTTTGTGTTCGTCAGCGGAGACAAAAGCGGCGCCCGAAAGGCGGATGCTCGCGAGAGATCCCCTAAGGACGGTTGATTCCGATCGACAGGGGCGCATAGTTATGCGTCCCTTTTTTTCTGCCTGACTATCGTAGGGCAAAAGGAGAAGCCATGCAGGCTAAATATAAGAGAGTATTATTGAAAATCAGCGGAGAAGCTCTTTCCGGCTCCAAGGGGCACGGGTACGAGGTGTCGGCTGTGGAAGCCGTTGCCGCGCAGATCGGAACGCTTGTCGATAACGGCGTGCAGGTCGGCGTGGTCGTCGGCGGCGGCAACTTCTGGAGAGGTCGTCAGGGAGACGAGATGGATCGTACCACGGCGGACTATATGGGAATGCTCGCAACCGTGATCAACGCGCTCGCCTTGTCGGATGCCTTTGAACGCAAGGGTATGGAAGCCCGCGTGATGACGTCGCTTGCCATTTCTTCCGTCGGCGAACCGTTCAATTACAAAACGGCGCAGAGATATCTTTCGGAAGGGAAAGTCGTGGTGTTCGGCGGAGGTACGGGCAATCCTTATTTCTCCACGGATACGGGGGCTTCTCTTCGCGCGACGGAGATCGGCGCGGACGTTCTTCTGCTTGCCAAAAACGTGGACGGTATTTACGACAGCGACCCGAAAACCAATCCTTCCGCAAAGAAATACGACACCCTTACTTACGACGAATACGTGGCAAAGGGGTTGCGGGCGATGGATACTTCGGCGGTCGTGATGTGCAAAGAGAATAAAGTGAAAGTGCACGTATTCGGTTTAAACGAGGACAACGCGATCGTAAACGCCGTTTTCGCCGAGAGCAAAGGAACCGTCATTTCTCACTGAAACAACGCATTGATTGGCTTATAGCCACGCTTTTGTTTTTTTGCCCTCCGGATGCGAAAGGCAAAGAAAACGTTTTGTGAGAATTTCGGGAAACATATTGCTTTTCCCGGAATAATATTGTATAATAAAAGCGGGAAAACTTGCTTGCAAGGGATTTCAGACGCGGTATTTCAACGGAAACGGCGGTTGCCGACAAAATTATATTCTGTCGCGTTTCTACGTTTAACGGAAACGCAGCATAATAGAAACGTATCAACACCCAAGGGAGATTTATCATGTTGGACATTGAAAAAGTGGAAGGCATCGTAATGGATGCCGAAGAAAAATTCGAGAAGACGGAAGACGTTTTCGTTTCCGATCTGATGCAGGTGAGAGCGGGCAGAGCAAATCCGCACGTTCTCGACAAGATCAAGGTGGATTATTACGGGACCCCGTCTCCGATCAATCAGGTGGGGAACATTGCCGTGCAGGACGGGCAATGCCTTGTGATCTCGCCGTGGGATAAAACCTTGCTGAAAGCCGTGGAAAAGGCGATCCTCGTTTCCGATATCGGCATCACGCCGACGAACGACGGCAACGTGATCCGTCTCGTTTTCCCTACTCTTACGGAGGAGAGAAGAAAGGATATCGTAAAACAGGTGAGAAAAATGGCGGAAGAAGCGAAGGTCGCCGTGAGAAACGTCAGAAGAGAGTGTCTCGATTCGCTGAAAAAGCTGAACAAGGCGAAGGAAATGACGGACGACGAATACGCGAATTACGAAGCCGATATCGAAAAGTCGGTCGCGAAGGCTGTCGAACACATCGATAAGGCTTGCCAGGAAAAAGAAAAAGAATTGATGACGGTATAATGGAAGAATCGATCGGCGTTGTGCCGAAACATATCGGATTTATCATGGACGGAAACGGCAGATGGGCGACAGCCCGCAAAAAGCCGAGAACGTTCGGGCATCAGAAAGGAGCGGACGTGATCGAAGAGGTCGTGTCCGCCTGTTTCTCCCGCGGGGTGGAGGCGGTGAGCCTTTATGCCTTTTCGACGGAGAACTGGTCGAGACCGAAAGAAGAGATCGACAAAATTTTCGATCTGCTCCGCAAGTTTCTCATGCGGTATTCCGGGAAGCTGATCGACGAAAAGATCCGTCTCGTGATATCGGGCGAGCTTTCCGCCCTCCCCTCCGGACTAAGGAAGGAATGCGAAAAGAGAATTCTTGAGACAAAAGATTTTACCGGCAAAACGCTGAACATCGCGATCAATTACGGCTCCCGCGCGGAAATCGTGCGCGCGATGAACCTTCTGAAAAACAAGGCGGGGGAGATTACGGAAGAAGACGTTTCTTCCTGCCTGTATACGGCGGGGCTTCCCGATATCGACCTTGTTGTAAGAACGAGCGGAGAGAGACGGCTCAGCAATTTTTTTCTGTGGCAATGCGCTTACGCCGAGTTTTATTTTACCGACGTTCTGTGGCCGGATTTCCACGAAAAAGAACTTATAGACGCACTTATGTGGTTTTCACACCGCAAGCGCAGGTTCGGGGGTGTGTAATATGTTAAAGCGCACGATCACGGGCGCCGTGATGACGGCACTCGTTGTCGGAGTATTCTTTTTACGACTTATCGACGTCAGGTTTTTCGATCTGATGCTTTTGTTTATTGCGGGAACGGGCACGTTCGAGCTTACACGCGCCTTCGGTGACAGGATCACCAAAGCGCAGAAGATCGTTTCGTGCGTTTTCCCCTTTGTTTTATATCCCGTTTACGTGTTTTTCGGCATTCAGTGGTCGGTTGCCGCGATGGTGGGATTTGCGCTTCTTTTGCTGTCTCTCCTCGTGATCGATCATAAAACGGTAACGGTGGAAGGAGTGGGCTTGTCCCTCTTTGCCGAAGCGTATCCCTCGTGTATCCTTCTTTCCGTTCTCGTGTTAAACCATGCGGATAACCTGGAGGCTTTGATCCTTTGTTTTGTGATCGCCCCTTGTGCGGACGTTTTCGCCTATCTTGTCGGAAGCCTTCTGAAAGGGAAAAAACTCTGCCCGGAAATCAGCCCGAAAAAGACGATCAGCGGTGCTATAGGCGGACTTATCGGCGGCATCGTCGGCAGTATCGTCGTGTATTTCTGCGTCGGGAACCTTTACTTTTCTTCCCGCGCGATCGATTGTTTGTTCTTCGGCGCGATCGGTCTTGTCGGCTCCCTGCTGACCGAATTCGGCGACCTTGCGGAAAGCATGATCAAACGGAAAACGGGAATCAAGGACATGGGAAATCTTTTCCCCGGGCACGGCGGCATGCTTGACCGTATCGACGGCATGATGTTCGCTTCCGCATTTTTGTGCTTCGTTTTTACGCTTTTGCAAACCTGCATGGCGTGAAAAGGTTATAATTATCGTATAAACGAATAAAATAAGGAAGAAAGGCTGAAACAGAAATGATCAGAATCGCTTTGCTCGGCAGTACGGGCTCGATCGGCAGACAGGTTCTTTCCACGGTGGCGAGATATCCGGATAAGTTTTCGGTCGTTTCGCTTGCGGCGGGTTCCAACGCCGCTCTTTTAAAAGAACAGGCAGAAGAGTTTCATCCGTCCGTCTGTTGTCTGTCGGATCCTTCCGGGGCGTGCGGTTTGTCCGATTTTCCGCGCGGCGTTTCCCTGTATACGGGTCCGAACGCGCCGATGCATGCGGTCACGGAGGACTGCGATATCGTTTTTGCCGCCATGTCCGGGTTTGCGGGGCTTGCCCCCGTGCTCGAAGGCATTTCCCTCGGGAAGACGATCGCGCTTGCCAATAAAGAGACCCTCGTTGCCGGGGGAGATCTCGTAATGAAACGTGCGGAGGAGAAGGGCGTGAAGATCGTGCCCGTCGATTCCGAACATTCCGCGATCTTTCAGTGTCTGAATTTTGACAGGAAAGCCCCGTTTAAAAGCCTGATCATTACGGCGAGCGGCGGCGCGTTCCGCAATTTTTCCAAAGAGGAGATCGCGGGAAAGAAAGCCGCCGAGGCTTTGAAACACCCTAACTGGACGATGGGCGCAAAGATCACGATAGACTGCGCCACTATGCTCAATAAAGGGCTTGAAGTGATAGAAGCCTGTCATTTATACGGCGCACCCCTCGAAAAAGTGCGGGCGGTCGTTCATCCGGAAAGCGTCGTTCATTCCATGGTGGAATTCGATGACGGCGCGGTGATGGCGCAGCTCGGATTTCCCTCGATGGAACTTCCCATTCAGCTCGCCCTGACCTATCCCGAGAGACTTCCGACGGGGATCCCGCCCCTCGATCTCATAGGGAAAACGTTGCACTTCGACAAGATCGACGAGGAGAAGTATCCCTGTTTTCCGCTCGCGCTCCGTTCCTTCCGCATGGGCGACAATTACCCCTGCGCGATGAATGCGGCGAACGAGGTTGCGGTAGGGCTGTATCTGAAAGACGAGATCTCATTTTACGATATCCCGAAGCTGATCGATTTCGCGATCGGGAAGACGGCGAGGGAGAAGGTTACGGACGAAAGAGTTTTGACGGAAACGGACGCCGCGGCGCGGGCTTACGCGCTTGAAAAATTCCATACGCTCCGGTAGGGCTTGTCGGGTTCCGACAAAATTACGCATAAGGCTGCCGTCCGGCGGATCGGTCCGACGGCGGGTACCGGAGAGAATCAAGGAGATATTACATGACGGTTAATTTGTTGTCCTTCGCGTCCGTGATGAAATCGGTGGGATACGTGTTACTTGCGCTGCTGATCCTTATGATCATGATCACGGTACACGAATTCGGACATTACACGGTGGGAAAGATTTTTAAATTCAAGATCAACGAATTTGCGATCGGAATGGGTCCCGCCATATTCAAGAGAAAAAAGAAAAACGGAGAGATCTTTTCCGTAAGGCTTTTCCCTTTCGGCGGGTTTTGCGCGTTCGAGGGGGAGGACGAAGAAAAGGATACGGACGGGGCTTTCAATAAAAAGAAACCATGGCAAAGGATCCTGGTTCTGCTTGCCGGGGCTACGATGAATTATCTGCTTGCCCTGCTCATCATCATGATCTCCATGAACGTTTACGGGCAGACGCTGTTCGGCGCGGCGATCGTTCAGCCGAACGATACCGAGGCGGTGTTTGCGGAAAACAGTTTGCAAAACGGCGATTATATCGTTTCAATTACCAGGAACGGGAAAAAACATTCCGTGTTTATGGCAACCGATCTCGTCAACGCGCTCAACCACGGGAAAAGGCTTGAGATCGTATATGCGGAAGTCGTGCGGGACGGGGAAAAGCAAACCGTACCCGTTGCCCTTCGCTCGGACGTGGAATGTAAAAACCTTACGGAAGTGAATAAGGCTTACGAAGCGCTCGGGATCGGCGGCGCGATGCAGGTTGCCGCAAGCGACGGCGGGGTCTTCGAAACGAGCGATTATATACTGAAGATCAACGATCGGGAAGATTATAAAGACTGTACGTTTATTTTCAACGAAGAAGATTTCTTGAAAAGCGTGAAGGACAAAACGCTCGGCGAGCAGGTTTCCTTTTACGTTTCCCGCGGAGGGAAAAGGATCGTCGTGGAAAAAACGCTCGATTCCTTCTGGGAAACGACGGATAAAACGGACGTTTCCGCCGTGTTCTCTTATTTCGGCATCACCGGTTACGAAAAGGCATATTATACCGATTCCGCGTCGATCAGGCTCGGGTTTTTCCGCTCGATCGGCAATTCCTTCCTTTATTCTTTCAAGATCGGCGGAACGGTATTCCGCACTTTAGGTCAGCTTTTAACGGGTAAACTCGGGTTAAACGCCGTCGGCGGGACGGTCACGACGATCGTGCAGACCTCGAAGATCGTGAGCTACGGATTGCGTTACGCCCTCGAGATCACGGCGTTTATCGGCGTGAATCTCGCGGTGTTCAATCTCCTTCCGATCCCCGCGCTGGACGGTTCCCGCGCGCTGTTCTGCCTGATCGAATGGATCCGTAAAAAACCGATCAATCGCACGGTGGAAGGGATCATTCACACCGTCGGGTTGTTTCTCATTCTCGGATTCGCGATCCTGGTGGATATTCTTCAGTTTATTTAATATTTATCGTTTAATCGGCTTATATAAGGACTTTCGTGTTGATATGAAGGTCCTTTTACTTTATTTCGGTAACAACGGATAAAGCCGCGGCATACGATATAACAGGGGTGACGAAAAACGGAACCCCTTCGGAGGTCACGAAAGATGAGAGGGGAAATTCTTGCGATCGGGATTATCGTGCTGATGTGTTGTACGGATCGCTGCAGACGACCGCCTTGCCCGTGCCCGAAAAGAGAGCCGCGCCCCGAATGTTTTTGCAGAAAGTATTGCAGATAGCCGTCGGAGCGGTGCGGAGTAACCGGACACGAGAGCGAAATTCCGAAGATACGAAAGCGGGAAACAAAAGAAGAAAAGAACGAAAAAAGGGAGAGCGCGGTTATTTGCGCCCTCCTTTTCAAATTCAGAGTTTTCCGTGTTTTTCTTGTATGTCGACGGGAAAAGACGGAAACGTTTGCTTTTTTTGCGGGATTCGTATATAATAAAAACGGTTTGACGCGAAAACCCCTGAAACCTTCTTGTCCGCGATCCGTCATAAACGGCGGGGAATACGCATATAGTGAAACAGCAGGGCGGAAAAGGAACTATTGAATACCGGAGCATTCCGCCCGATTCGCCCGTGCGCAGGCGGCGAAAAGCCGCCCGTCGTATTTCCGGGAATGGGAGGTTTTGAAAAGAATGGAAGCTGGGTATGTAACGCTCGAACCGGAAAAACGGCTGAGCGCAAGCGTAAAGGCGGTAGCGGAAACGCCGGTCGCGACGGGTGAGGAAGTCAAAAAGCCGTTGTCTCTTTCGGCGGCGGTCTTCCCGCTTTCCGCAGAGCAGAAAGAGGACGGAACTTTCGTGAGAGCGCAGGCGGTGTTCACGCTTGTGTATCTTGCGGAAAACGGCTGCAAAAAAAGCGAGAGCGTTGCGGAAGTCGAAGGTCTTCTTCCGTTAAAGGGGAAAGCGACTGTGAGCCTTTCTCTGTCCGACGTTCGTTATTCCCGCTTAGATCAGGGGTTTACCGCATACGCCGCGGTTCTGATCTCGGGCGAAGCGGTCGAAAAAGAACCGGTAAGCTGCGTGACGGGCGAAGACGGTGCGTTTGTGAAAGAGAAAACGGAAACGATCGAAACTGGCACGGGGATAACGACGGGCAGCCTTCTCCTCGAAGACGAATTTGAACTGAATTATCCCGTGGAGAACGTTCTTTCCCACCGCGAAGAGGTGTGCGTAACGAAGGTGCAGGGCGGGATCTCTTCCGTGATCGCGGAAGGAGAAGTCGCCGTTTATCTTGCGGTGATGCCTTTGGCGGAAAACGGGGAGATCGTTCGCGAAAAGAGAAAGATTCCTTTTCGCTGCGAGTTCGAAAACGGCGGGGCTCTTCCGACCATGAAAGCGCGTTGCGACGCGGAGATCAGAAAAGTCGCATTCCGCGTGGCGACGGACGACGTGAAGAACAGGTCGGTCGTCTCTTCGGAGATCTCGCTTGGCTTTTACGGCGAGGCAACGGACGAACAAAGCGTTACCGTCGCCGCCGATCTGTACAGTCGGACGGCAAAACTCGAGACGGAAAGGACGGATATTTCGTCTTCTCTGTTTTTCGGACAGAAAACGGAACGGGTGAACGTGAGCGAAAAATCGACGGGGGATATCCCGGAAGGGGGCAGACTGATCGCGCCGCTCGGGGAAAGGATCCTTTCCTGGTCGGTGACGGAGCGGGAAGGCTTCGTTACCGTAGACGGCATTGCGAAAGCCGATCTGCTTTTCCGTAACGGGGATAACGGCATTACTTCCGTTCCTTCGGAAACGCCTTTCTCTTTCGATCTCGCGGTTGAAGGAAAGGCGTGCGGCATTCGCCTTCACGCAGAGGATTTTTCCCCGAAACTCCGCGGCGGAGCGATCGAAACGGATTTTACCGTCGTGATTTCTTATTGCGATTACGGAGAAAAGAAGATCTCCTGCATTTCCGCCGTCACGGAAACGGGGGAGAGGGAAAGATCGGACGCCGCGATCGGTATTTTTCTTCCGAAAAGGGGCGACGAATTGTGGGACGTCGCGAAACAACTCGGAGAAGACGGCGATTTTATCGCAAAACTGAACCCGGATCTTACTTTCCCTCTGACGGGAGAAGAGAGGATCGTTATTTACAGACAGAAAAAATAACCGCCCGCCGTTTTCCCGCGATATCGGGCAAGGTTCGTATTATTCTTGCCGGGCATACGGATACAGAACGGGAAAGCGAAAGCGGGCGTAAAGGATACAGATGAAAGTACACGTAAAGGCATATGCGAAAATCAATTTATCGCTTGCGGTCACGGGGACGAAAAACGGGTATCACATGCTCGATTCCCTTGTTACCACGATTGATCTCTTTGACAAAATCTCCCTGTCTTCCGGAAAAGGCGGGGAGATCGGTCTTGTCGTAAAAAATGCGGAGGTCGATATTCCGAAAGAGAAAAACAACGCCTATAAGGCGATTAAACTCTATTCCGAGCGTTTCCGAACCGGTGGGGCAAACATGGTTATACGCAAGGGGATCCCTTTCGGCGGCGGGCTCGGCGGAAGTTCGGCAGACGTTGCCGGCGCTCTTCTCGCAATGGAAAAATTGTATCGCACGGGAGAGGATCTGAAACCTCTTGCCGACGAACTCGGAAGCGATTCGGGATACCTTCTCGGCGGCGGTTTCGCACGCCTTACGGGGCGGGGAGATATTGTGGAGCCGCTCGGAGTTTTGCCCGGATATTACGTTCTTCTGCTCTTTGCGGAAGGAGGCGTTTCCACCCCGGAGTGCTTCCGCCGTTATGACGAAACGGCGAAAGAGAATTTTGACTGCGACAATCGGGAGCTTGCGTCTCTTCTTCTGAACGGGGATCTTTCCGAAGCGGGAAAGATCGCAAATAACGTACTGACCGACGCCGCCGTCTCGCTGAATGGGAGCGTGGGGCGAAATCTCGCGGAACTGAAAGCCCTTTCTCCTTCTTTTTACGGCATGAGCGGGAGCGGCGGAACGACGTTCGCTCTATACGAGGATGCCGAACTTGCCCGCTGGGCGGCGGATAAACTGAGGAAAAAGGATATCGACTGTCTCGTTACGAGAACGATCGACGTCGGAAAAAATAATTCAAGCCATGGTTTTATGCGTATTTTCGGCTGATTGGTGATAGCGAATGCTAAGCCTATGGAAAAACCTGAAAGAAATGCCGGGGTGATCAAAATCGCCCCGGCATTTATAAGCGGCTTTTATCGGGATTTTCTGCTTTTGAAGCCGTTTACGGCTTTCAGAGAAGAAGGAGCGGAGAGGTGGGTTTTTCCCTTGCGGTGACGGAATACACGTAATCGCCGAGACGGAATGTAAACGTGGAGGCTCCCGCAAGCTCCCTGCGACCCTTCGGCGTATCCCGATCGAAAACGATATCCGAAAGGTTTTCCGTAATGTTTCCGCCGAAATATTTGACCGCGCTTTCTTTTTTCGTCCATACGGCGAGAAAATCGAAAGCGCATTTTATTTTGGGAAATTCTTCTTCCGCGTAAAAACGTTTCGTCAGTTTTTCGTAATCGTTTATCTTTCTTCCGGTCGGTTCCACGTCGATCCCGACGGGAAAATCGGATACGGCTATCATCACGATCCCGCTTGTGTGTGAGATCGAAAAATGCGGTTTATCGGCTCCGAGCCCGGGTTTTCCGTTTTCGTTGAACACGAGATCGTCCTCTTTTGCGAAAACGTTCCGATAGCGGGCGAGAATATGAAAAAGCATTTCGTGCGATTTTTCTTTTTCGACGTAAGAATAATACAGTTTGGTCATAAGCGTTATTTTTTGATCCAGGTGACGGGATTGATCGCGATCAGCAAGGGGTAAATTTCAAGCCTGCCGAGCAGCATCGCAAAGGATAAAACGAACTTCGTGAAGACGGAAGCATTCGCAAAACTTGAGAGGGGTCCGAACGCCCCGAAGGCGGGACCGATGTTGTTGAAGCATGCTGCCACGGCGGAAAAATTGCTTTCCAGGTCGAATGTTCCGTCGATCGAAACGAGAAGGAACAGCCCGAGCAGGGTGACGCAGTAAACGGCGAGATAAGAGCCGAGCGCGCTGATCGTTTCGTTTTCGATGCGTTTGCCTTCGAATTTGATAACGGCGGTCGTGCGGGGATGAACGGCTTTTTTCATTTCGAAGCGGATCTTTTTTAACAGAATGCCTACGCGGGATACTTTAAAGCCGCCCGCCGTCGAGCCGGCGCATCCGCCGATAAACATCAGGATCAGCAGGATCGACTTGGAAAAGTTTGACCAGAGATCGAAATCGCAGGTCGAAAATCCCGTCGTGGTAATGACGGATGAGACCTGAAAGAAGGAGAGACGGAAGGCTTCCTCCACGTTTCTCGAGGTTATGTAGAGATTGCCGGCGATCGCGATCGTGGAAACAAGGACGATGCCGAGGTACAGGTGAAGTTCTTCGCTTTTGAAAAAATCTTTGGCTTTTCCGATAAACACGAGGTAATACAGGTTGAAGTTCACGCCGAAAAGAAGCATGAACACGGCGATGACCCATTGACAGTAGGGAGAATAACTCGCGAGGCAGTCCGGTTTCATGCCGAAACCGCCCGTTCCCGCCGTGCCGAAAGCGTGGATCAGGGCGTCAAACAAACTCATTTTTCCGAAAAGCAAAAGAACGACAAGCAAAACGGTCATACCGAAATAGATGATATAAAGGATCTTTGCCGTATCCTTTGCCCGGGGAACGAGTTTGTCCACCGTAGGACCGGGCATTTCTGCGCGGAGAATGTTCATGGAACGGTCGTTCGAACGGGAAGCGATCGCCATGACAAACACGAGGATCCCCATACCGCCGACCCAGTGAGTGAAACTGCGCCAGAACAGAATGCCGTGACTGAGCGCCGTGACGTCCTTCACGACGGAAGATCCCGTCGTGGTGAGCCCGGAAATCGTTTCGAAAAGGGCGTCGACGTAAAAGGGGATCTCGCCCGAGATCGTGTAGGGGATCGCCCCGAGCGCAGAAGCCGCAAGCCATGCGATCGCGGCGATGATCAGTCCCTCTTTCGCATAGATGTCCCGTTTGTCCGGACGGCAGAGGCGAAGAAGAAGTTCGCCGACGGCAAAGGAGATCGCGATGGAGACCGCAAAGGCGATCAATGCGGTAAATTCGAGATAGATCAGCGATACGACGAGGGGAAGCACCATCAGCGCGGCAAGAAGAATACAAACCTTGCCCGTCGTGTTGAGAATCATTTTGTAATTCATGGTTTATTCCTCTATAATATCTCCGAGATCGTAGAGCCGTTGTCCTGCGGCGATCACGATCACCTTGTCGTTCGGGCGGATCACGTCGTCGCCGTTGGGGATGATCGCGTCTCTTCCGCGGATGATTCCGGCAAGCAGAATATTCTCGCGGAAATGCAACGTTTTCAAGGGAGCGTTCACGAAGGAGAAGTCCGGCATCACCTTGAATTCGAGGGCTTCCGCTTCGCCGTTTAAAAGGGAATACAGGGTTTCTACTTTACTGCCGATGGAATTGCGAAGCCCGCGCGCATAACGCACGATGATGTCGGCGGAAATGTCTTTGGGGGAAACGAGACAGTCCAACCCGAGTTTTTCGGCAAGGGAAGACAGTTCCTCGCGGTTTACCTTCGCGATGACCTTCGAAACGTTTCTCGCTAAGGCATAAAAAGAGATCAAAATGTTCTGTTCGTCCATTCCGGTAAGCGAAACGAACGCGTCCGTATCGGAGATCCCTTCCTCTGCGAGCAACTCCTGAGACATGCCGTCTCCGCAGATCACGGAAACCTTATCGGGAAGGGCGGCGCAAAGCTCTTCGCATTTTTTCTTGTCCTTCTCGACGATCTTCACGTCGATCTTGTTTTTCACGAGAAGGTTGGCAAGATACAGAGAGGTCATGCCGCCGCCGAGAATGATCGCGTTTCTGATCGTTTTTTGTTCCGCCCCGAGAACGCTGAGGATCTTGTCCGTATTCTCTTCGGGTACGATCACGCCGATCTTATCCCCTTTATGCAGAATGAAGTTTCCGTTTGGGATGTAGATCTTTCCGTCGCGGCTGACGGTACAGATCAGAAAACGGGTTCGGATGTTCTTTCTTAAGTCGATGATCGACATGCCGTCCAGATTGCTGTCCGCCTTTAAACTCAGTTCCAGAAGTTCGAGCCTGCGGCTGGAAAACGTTTCCACTTTCAGGGCGGAAGGAAGTTTTAAAATATCGCAAAGGGCTTTTGCCGTCAGCATTTCCGGATTGATCGACATATCGAGTTCGAGCTGTCCTTTCAGAAATTCCAGACTGCGGTTGGTATTGTTCTGCGTGTTGCGGATCCTCGCAACGGTGTGTTTCGCACCCATGCGTTTCGCGGCGAAACAACTTAACATATTCAGTTCGTCGAGATTGGTGACGGCGATAAACAGGTCGGCTTTGTCCGTGCCGGCGTCAAGCAGTTTGTCGTATTCCGTGCCGTTGCCGCAAATACACATCACGTCGTATTCGTTGGCGACCTGCGTGACCACGTCGGGGTTTAAATCGATGGCGATCAGCTCGTGTTTTTCTTCCACAAGGCTCGCGATGATCGATTTTCCGATTTTTCCGCATCCCACGACTACTATTTTCATGATTTTCCTCCGTTCGGTATTGAAAACGCTTTGAAAACTCTTTCCGTAACATTATAACACAATCGGAAAGAATAATCATCCTTTTTAAGGCGGACAGGCAAATTATCCCCGTCCTTTTCCTCTTAAAGCCGGACGGCGCGGTTTTTTGGTGTGATGCCGCATGATCCGGGGTCAATAATCCCATTTCGGGATAAAACTTTCGCCTGAAGATCGCAGTTCCTGCGCGAAGTATTCCGTGATGCCGAGATCGAGCAGCTTTTCGTAGACACGCTCGTACTCCCGCGCGGTGATCGGGCGGCGCAGCTCCGGGTACTTGTTGTATTCGCCGAAAGGGGTGTACTGCGCCATCAGGGAAAAATAGGCTCCGTTTTGTTTGTTTTTCGCAAACCATTCAAGGATCTTTTCGCTGTCCCGCACGCCGAGCGGCATGATCATGTGGCGCACGATCACTCCGCTTTTCATCATGCCGTCCTCTCCGAAAGTCGTTTTTTTTGCGTTCATCATAAAGGAGACCGCGCGGCTCGCATAGGCGAAATAATCCTTTCTCCCCGTATAGCGGAAAGAAAGTTCCGGGTCGTAAAATTTGAGATCCGGAAGATAAATATCCACGTATGGGTCGATCAATCGCAAATTTTCAATCGTTTCGAACCCGTGCGTGTTGTATACGACGGGAATGTTCGGGCGGTAGAGAGAAAAGGCCTTTACGATGCCGTCGAGAAAGTGCGTGGGGGTCACGAGATTGACGTTATGTACGCCGGAGCTTTCGAGCGTGCGGAAGATGTCCGCCAGCTCTTCCGGCGAGATCTCCTTTCCCGTTTCGCTTCGGGATAAAACGTAGTTCTGACAAAAAACGCATTTTAAACCGCATCCGCAGAAGAACACCGTGCCCGATCCGCGCGTACCGCTGACCGGCGGTTCCTCGAACATGTGCGGGTAAAACTTGGCGATGCGCATCGTGTAGGTTTCGCCGCATGCGCCTTTTTGTTCCGTGCGGTCGATCCCGCAATGTTTCGGACATAAAAAACAGGGTTTTCCCATGGTTAGACCTCTTTCGTTCACGGGTGACGGGATCCGCTTGAAATACTGCTTGAAATATTGTATCATGCCGAAAGAAAATTGACAATCGTTTTATAATGGTGTATAATAAATTTACCGTAGAAAATGTCGGTTCCGGTTTCTTCTTTTGCCGTCGGCGGTTTGCCCGTCCGGCTCGGATGCTCGGCTGTCTGCGGAAACAGACCACAAATATCCGGAAGAAGGAATAAACAGCATGAACAAATTTTTTACCAGCGAAAGTGTGACGGAAGGACATCCGGATAAGATCTGCGATCAGATCTCGGACGCTGTTCTGGATGCGATTTTGGAAAAGGATCCTTACGCCCGCGTTGCGTGCGAATGCGCCACTACGACGGGGCTCGTTCTCGTTATGGGCGAAATATCCACGAACTGCTACGTGGATATTCAGCAGGTCGTGAGAAAAACCGTTCGGGAGATCGGGTATGACCGCGCGAAATACGGGTTCGATTGCGATACCTGCGCGGTGATTTCATCCATTCACGAACAGAGTGCGGATATTGCGCTCGGTGTGGATAGCTCGGTGGAACACAGAATTTCGGGAGAGGAAGCCGATCGTTTCGGCGCCGGCGATCAGGGCATGATGTTCGGTTATGCCTGCAACGAAACGGAAGAATATATGCCGATGGCGATCACGCTTGCCCATAAACTTACCAGAAGACTGACCGAGGTGAGAAAGCAGGGCATTCTCGACTATCTCCGTCCCGACGGAAAGAGCCAGGTGACCGTGGAATACGAAAACGGAAAGGTGAAGAGGATCGACACCGTTGTCGTTTCTACCCAGCACGGTGAACAGGTCACGACGGAACAACTCCGCGCGGACGTGAAAAAGTACGTCATCGAAGAATGCCTTCCAGAAAGTCTTCTCGACGATAACACGAAATATTTTATCAATCCTACCGGAAGATTCGAGATCGGCGGTCCGCACGGAGACAGCGGTCTGACGGGCAGAAAAATCATTGTGGATACCTACGGCGGAAGTTGTCCTCACGGCGGCGGCGCGTTTTCGGGAAAAGACCCCACCAAAGTGGACAGAAGCGCGGCTTACATGGCGCGTTATATCTGCAAAAACGTAGTGGCGGCGGGGCTTGCCGACGAATGTACCTTAGAGGTTGCGTACGCGATCGGCGTTGCGAAACCGGTATCCCTTTTCGTAAATACGAAAGGCACGGGAAAATTATCGGACGGAGAGATTGCAGACATCGTTTCCAAAGAGTTCGATCTTCGCCCCTATTCGATCATAAAAACCCTCGGTTTGCGCAGACCTATCTACCGTCAGACGGCGGCTTACGGACATTTCGGAAGGGATATTTTCCCGTGGGAAAAGCTTGACCGCGTGGAAGATCTGAAAAAATATCTCGATAAATAACAGCCAAAAACAGATCGTAGAATATAAAAACGCCGCGATAAGTCGATTATCGCGGCGTTTTAAGTTATGACGGAATGTCGGCGATCTGAAGCGAAGTCTGTAAGGACGGTTTTCGTAGCACGCGAAAGCACCGGGGTGTTGCAAACACTGCTCCGGGAGCCTTTAAGGCGATCGGGAACGGCGAATGCTAAACCTGAAACAAAAATATGCGTTAATCGACCTATACGGGCATTTTTTCGTATTTTAGAGAATTAAAAGAGCAGCGGCGAAAAAATGCCGCCGCCGACAAAATCGGCAAACTCAACCAACGGTTGAGTCTTTTTTTTGAAAAAGATTGAAAAACCGATTCGCCTATGATACAATATAAGCGAGGAAACCTGCTTGCAAGGGTTCCCGAGCGCAGTGTTTCAACGGGCACGGCGATCCGGTAAGGAAACCGAGGGCAAAAAATGAAATAAGTATTTCGTATTTCAAAAAATTAAGGAGGTTTGAATATGAAAAAACAACTAACGGCAGTTATCTTGTGCATCGTGCTTGTATTTGCAAGCATGCTGTGCGG
>CAKQRE010000027.1 GCA_934271265.1 uncultured Clostridia bacterium
GACAAACTGCTTGGCACCGTCGTGATCGACGCGATCGGATACGAGCTCGACATCGCGGGCTACACGGATAAGACTTTCCCCGAAGTGACGGGCGTAAAGAAGATCGACTATCTCCTCGATATTTTCGGTAACGTTACGATCGGAGAAATTGCGAACAAAACGTCTGCGAAAGCGGCGTTGGCAGATCTGTTTGCGATCAGAACGGGAGACGTTCTCGGCATCGCAGGAAACGTAGTGAAAGCGAAGGGAACGACGGCAAGCCTGAAACAGGCGGCGTTCGATCTCGTGAAACTTTATGCAAGCGACTACACGTTTGCGAGATACATAAAGAGCAACGGCAACGCGGCGCTCGACACCTTGCTCAACACGAAACCTCTCGACGTTGCGGGGTACGAACTCGACATCGCAGGCTACACGGATAAGACCTTCCCCGAAGTGACGGGCGTAAAGAAGATCGACTATCTCCTCAGCCTTCTCGGTAACCTTACGATCGGAGAGATCGCCAACAAAACGTCCGGGAAAGCGGCGTTGGCGGATCTTCTTGCGATCAGAACGGGAGACGTTCTTTCGGTTGTAGGAAACGTAGTGAAAGCGAAGGGAACGACGGCAAGCCTGAAACAGGCGGCGTTCGATCTCGTGAAACTTTATGCGAACGATTACACGTTTGCGAGATACATAAAGAGCAACGGCAACGTGGCGCTCGACACCTTGCTCAATACGAAGCCTCTCGACGTTGCGGGATACGAACTCGACATCGCGGGCTACACGGATAAGACTTTCCCCGAAGTGACGGGCGTAAAGAAGGTCGACTATCTCCTCGATATCTTCGGTAACCTTACGATCGGAGAAATTGCAAACAAAACGTCTGCGAAAGCGGCGTTGGCGGATCTTCTTGCGATCAGAACGGGCGACGTTCTTTCGGTTGTGGGTACCGTCGTGAAGGCGAAAGGGTCGAAGACGAGCCTGCAGAAGGGTGTTTACGATCTCGTGAACCTCTATGCGAAGGACAGAACGGTTTATGATTATGCGACCGACTGGACAAAGAAGGAAATTACCGTAGACGGATTGAAAGTATTCCTCGAAAATCTTCGTATAACGGAATTTGCCGGGGTTATGAGCGGTTATCTCGACGCATACCTGCTTCCGACGAAAGTGGAGAACTGCTTCGGAATAGGACGTGTCGACTATATGCTTCAGATCGCGGACGAAGTGAAAATCGGCGATTTCATCAAAGATTATACTTACAACGGCTCGAAATGGGAAAAGAACGGGACGGAGGCGAAAGACCTTACGAACACCGTACTCAGCGTTTCCGGCAAAACGGTGATCATCGCCGTATGTGCTTTGTTCATGCCCGATAAATTGCTTGAAGCGTACGGGGACGACAAGCTCGGTTCTTTCCTTGCAACCCCCTATAACAACGCATTCGGCAAAACTTTCACCACGGAAGCAACGGGCGATAAAGAGAACGGCTACACCGTCACGGGCAGCTTTAAAGCGATGACGGAAACGGTGTTCAATCTGACCGCAAACGAAATCGTGGATCAGATCAGAAACAAGACTGTCAGAAGCTGGATCTATAACACCTTCGGCGACTGGACGATCAGGGACGTTTCTTACGATCTTCTGAAGAAATACGTTCCCGCAAAGGCAGGAATCGTCTTCAACGGATTTGCAGGCGACAACCTCGAAGTGACCGGCACGATGGCTCCCGTTCTGAACGCGGCGTTCCCCGTGACGGCTAAAACGATCTGGTCAACGCTGAAAAACAAATCTTTCTATTCTTTCGTGATCGATACGTTCGGCGAAATCAAATTCGGCGACTTCGTGAAGGATTACGAGACGAAGACTTATAAAGTCGCCGTGAAGGACGCGCTCGAACTGAAGGTGAACGACGTTCTCCCGATCGTGAGAGACGTGATCAAGGCAAAAGGTTCGAAAGAAAGCCTGAAACAGGGTATGTTCGATCTCGTATATGCCTATGCGGGAGAGGCTCCTCTTTCCAGATATTTCAAGAACGACAACGAAGCGCTTAAAAAAGCGCTTGCCACGCAGGTGATCGAGATCGCGGGCGTTGAGATCGGCATCGGCGAATACAACGAGATCCCGGTAACGAGCGTTGTGGGCGTGAGACGGATCGATTATCTGCTCGGACTTCTCGGCGAAGCCACGATCGGCGAAACGCTGAACAAAACTTCCGACAAAAACGCGATCGCAGATCTTTACGCGATCAAAATCGGAACCGTTCTCGGGGTGACGGGCAACGTCGTGAAAGAAAAGGCGACGCTTGCAAGTCTGAAACAGGGCGCATACGACCTGACGGAAGCTTATGCGGGTGACTATCTGCTTTCAAGATATTTCCGTACCGGGAATGCAGGCATCAAGACCGTTCTGGAAAGCGCGAAGGTCAAAGAGATCGCGGGTGTGGAACTCGGCATTGCGGCATACGATAACGTGGAAGTGAAGAGCGTTCTCGGCAAGAAGAAGGTCGACTATCTGCTCAGACTTTTCGATGACGTTTCGATCGCCGACCTTACGGGCATTCAGTCCGGAAAGGCTCTCGTAAAAGATACGGCTGCGCTTGATGGCGAGATCCTTCTCGATTCCGTTGCCGATCTTAAAGCAGACAAGAAAAACGCGAAGAAAGTCGCGTACAACGTCGTGAAAGAGATCGCTTCGGATAAAACCGTGTACTATTATTTCAACGACTGGACGGGCAAAAAATTCAGTGCGGACGGCATGAACCTTCTTCTCGAAAACGTGAAGATCGCGGAATTTACGGGCGTGATGCTCGGTCAGATCGACGCATATAAAGACCTTTCCGTCAAAGAATTTATTGGAAACGGTAAAGTCGATTACGCGCTTGAAGTCGCAGGTGCGGTGAAAGTGGGTAACTTCGCGAAAGATTACGTATACGACGGGTCTTCGGATCAGTGGTCGAAGAACGGAACGGCAGCGAAGTCTTACGTAAACGCGGTGATGAACGTGACCGGCAGACAGGTCGCGATCGGCGTTTATGCTCTCCTGAACCCGCAGAAAGTCGTTGATAAATACGGCGACAGAAAGCTCGGAAGAGTCTTCGCGAAACCGTATAACGAGATTTTATCCTCGAAACTTAAATCCGAAGTGTCCGGCGATTCGGTAAACGGATACACGGTAACGGGTAACTTTAAGAAAGTTGCGGAAGTTCTGATGAACACGACGGTAAGCACTGCTTACGACGCCGTGAAGGGCGGAGAGTCCGGAATCAAGAGTTATATCAGAGATAACTACATGACGCTGAAAGTCGGCGATTACACGTACGACGTCATGAGAAAGTATCTGTCTAATAAACTCGGTCTCGCCCTTACGGGATATGCGTACAAAGCGGTCGACGCGGAAGGAAACTACAACGCGACGGCAAACTTCAAAGCGATCCTCGACAAGACGCTCAACTTCACGGTAAACGAAGTTTACGACGCGGTGAAGGGGAAAGCAAGCGGTATCAAGCAGTTTGTCAGAGAAAACTACATGACGCTGAAAGTGGGCGATTACACGTACGACGTCATGAGAAAGTATCTGTCCGACAAACTCGGTCTCGCCCTTACGGGATATGCGTACAAAGCGGTCGACGCGGAAGGAAACTACAACGCGACGGCAAACTTCAAAGCGATCCTCGACAAAACGCTCAACTTCACGGTAAACGAAGTTTACGACGCGGTGAAGGGCAAAACAAGCGGCATCAAGTCCTTTGTGAAAGAAAACTACTTCGATCTTACCGTCGGCGATTATACGTATGATATTTTCAGAAAGTATATCGCTTCCAAGGTAAAACTGACGGCGGAAGGTTATGCCTACGAAGGTTATAACGTGACGGGCAAGTTGCAGAAAGCGGCGAAAGCGACCTTTGCGATCAAAGCCGGAGACGTTTACAGCCTTCTCAGAAACAGAAAAGTTTATGATTTCGTCATCGCTAATTACGGCGAGTTGACCTTCGGAGATTTCGGAGGCGCGATCTTCGATAAACTTCTCGCTTCCAGACTGAAAGTCACGATCTCCTATGCGGAAGATTACACGCCTTCGGCAACGGCAGGCAATTTCAAAGAAGTGATCAATATCGGATTCGGGATCAACGCAGGCGAATTTGCGCAGGCGATGAAAGACAAGACGTATAAGTCTTACCTTCTCGGCGCAAGCGGCGTGTTCTCGGAAGTTCCCCTCGGAAACATTGCGGGGTACCTTACGAAAAAGACCTTAGAAAAGAAGGGCACGAATTTCGATCGCGGCGAAGACGGCTCGTGGGTGATCACGGGCGCGTATGCGAAACCGCTCGATATTGCGTTTAACGACATCACGCTTCGCACGCTTATCAAGTCCCGCACCGACCTTAAGAACGGAATTCTTCTCCCGTACTTCGGAGAAATTCGTCTCGGCGAAATTCTCGGCGGATATGCGGACGACGACGGCAACTGGCATAAGTCCAACGGCGCCCTTGTTGAGACGGAAGGCGGAAAAGCAGTGATCCTTAACAACGTTTACGACCTGAAAGTGTCTTCTGTTCTTGCCGACGGTTTCAACGGCGAAGAGATCTTCGAAGGAATTTATATCGGCGAAGTGCTCGGATATAAAGCCGTAGCGCACGAAGGATACTGCGTCTCCGGGTGCAAACTGAACGAAAGCGATCCTTCGCACAGCCACAAGTTCTACTGGGTAAACAGCGAAGGAAAATTCGTCGGAAAGCTGATTGCGAATCTGGCGGATAAACTGCTTACCGAGGCGATGGACGGATCTCTCGATCTTGACGAGATCATCGGCAGCGCGACCCTCGGCGACGTGATCGATATTACCGACGCAAGCCCGATCGCTCTTCGTACTATGAAGGATACGAAGATCAAGGAACTCGAAACGAAATTCAACGATCTGAAACTTGGCGAAGTGATCGAAATCAAAACAAGCGGCGCAGACGAAAGCCCGAAGGTGCTTCAGCTTCTTGCGGACACGAAGATCACGGAACTCGGTTCCGCTATGAACGAGCTTGCCCTCGGATCCGTTATGGGTTACGAGAAGGGAGCAGACGGCAAGTGGTATGACGAAACGGGCGCGGTCGCCACGAACATGATGGCTCTCCTTGCCGATTACAAGGTGAAAGATCTCAATGCAGACTTCTCTTCGACCTTGCTCGAAAAGATCAAGTCGACGCTCACCATGACCGACGTGTTCGGTACGGTGGGAGAAAACAACCCGCTGTCTCTGCTCGATCCGGATATGAAGATCGGGGAGCTTCCGAACGAGATCGGTAACGTGATGAAGAGGTCTTCGTTCGACGATCTCATCCGCGTGGGCGTTCTTACGGAGGATGTGTTCGCCGATACTACGCCGCTCGGTCTGTTGAAGTCGAATACGAAAACGGACGCTTATTATGACGACGGTCTGAAAGCCGTAAATCTTTCCAACGTACAGACAAAGGTTTCCGAAGTGATCAACAATGCGACCGTGGAACAGCTGATGAAAGCGGGAATCGTTTCCGCAGTCTATGCCGATAAGCTCACTGCCGCAATGATCGCTGGAGATAAGCTTACGTCGGCGGAAGCCGGTAACTATGGCGAGGCGGTCAAAGCGAAGGCGGAAAATGCGGCAAGCGCGGAAGCCTTCTGGAAGAGCCTCACGCTCGACGAACTCTTCAACGTTCTTCTGTCTGCCTGACAGGAGATCGTGTAACGAAACGATATGTTCTCCCTGCGGGTTTTCCCGCGGGGAGAATGTTTTTTAGAATCCCGGAATATCGTGCGAGGGTGGAAGCGATCCGAGTTTTCAGGGCGCAAAATTTTTGAGCGATATGTAATTCGTAAAACGCTTGACAAAAGAATAAAAAAGGAATATAATATTATAACGTGAGGTTTCTCACGAATGTCGCCCGAGAAAGTGCGGATAAAGCATATTCTTTCGCGATATACCTTGCTTGCGGCAAAGACCGTAAGCCGAATAAGTCCGGGAGGTAAAAACACATGAACAAGTACGAAATGCTGTACATTTTGGATACTGCCTGTTCCGACGAAGAGAAGGATGCGTTGATCGCAAAATTCGAAAACGTCGTGAAGAGCAACGGCGGTGTTGTCGAGAAGTCGGAAAAGTGGGGCGTTAAAAAGCTCGCTTATCCTATCGACTACAAAGCGGAAGGTTATTACGTGCTCATGACGTTCGAATGCGATCCTTCTCTCGTTCAGGAACTGAAGAGAGTTGTAGGCATTACCGAACACGTCATGAGAAGACTGATCACCAAATGCTAATCGGAGATTGCCATGAATAGAGTATTCTTGATCGGAAATTTAACGAGAGATCCCGAAGTGTCGGAAACGCCGAGCGGCGTTCCCTATTGTCGTTTTTCGATTGCGGTCAACAGATCGTATTCGGGACCCGACGGGGAACGTGCGACAGACTTTTTCAATATCACCGTATGGAGAGCGCAAGCGGAAAACTGCGGAAGATATCTGGCAAAAGGTCGTAAGGTCGCTGTTGTCGGCAGCCTTCAGAACCGTACCTACGAAGATAAGGACGGCGTGAAAAGGACCGTTACCGATATCGTCGCGTCCGACGTTGAATTTTTGACATCGCGCAATCAAAACGAAGGGTCGTCCGACTTCGATCAGCCTGCGCCCGCAGCTCCGCGCGCAAATCGTGCGCCTGCCAAGCCTACGCTCGAACAAGTGGATGACGATCAATTACCGTTCTAAGTTCTGAAATCTAAAAAGGAGTATTTAAAAATGGAAGAAAAGACGACTACGGCTACGCCGGCAGCTGCTCCTGCGGCTCCCGTGGCAAAAAAGCCGATGAGAAAAGCCCCGAGAAGAAAAGTTTGTGCTTTCTGTCTCGAAAAGGCAACTGCCGTCGACTATAAAGACGTTGCAAAACTTAAGAAATTCGTCACCGAGAAAGGTAAAATGCTTCCTCGCCGTATGACGGGTGTCTGCGCTAAGCATCAGAGACTTCTTTCCGGAGCAATCAAAAGAGCGAGAATCGCTGCGTTGCTTCCCTTCAAAGGAGAATAAGAAACGGGGTACGAAAGCACCCGAAAACAAAGCGACCGCATTACGCGGTCGCTTTTTCATGTTTTTAGGGCAGGGTTTGTATTCCTTTTTGCCGAGACTCTTGACAGATCGCCGCGAATATGCTAAAATGTACCTATGTGCAGGGAAGCAGAAAGGTCGGTTTTTTGACAAGGTTCGTATTGCTCTTGCCCGGCATGGAACAAAGGAGGAATTTATGCTGATAAGAATGACAGACGAGGTATTCGGAAAGATCGAATACGAGGAGAGTTTAACAGGACGGAAAACGCTGATAATCGACGGCGTTCCGCTCACGCAGACGGATAAAAAGACCTTCCGTAAGCCGGACGGAACGACGTTTACTCTGAATGGCAGCTATATGAGCGGTGTTACGCTGATATCCGATGGGAGGAAAGTTTGCGTTTCCGTCAAAACGAAATGGTACGAATACGTTCTTGCCTTTTTGCCCTTCGCGATCGTGTGCGTATGGGGAAATAACCCTGCGCTTGCGGCGCTGGTGCCCATGGTAGGAGGGGTGATCGGCGGCGTTGTATCGGCGCTCGTTTCGGTGTATGCCTTGCTTGCGATGAAGAAATCGAACAAGGTGACGGTCAAAATTCTGATCGGGCTTATCTTTGCGGTAATGAATCTCGGAGCCTGTATTCTGATCGGTTACGGGATCGTTTCCATTGCAAAACGATCGGTTTAAGGAGACAGAGAGTGGATCATTATATCATCGTTAAATTTAAAGACAATGTGGACTGGCGTTCTTTAACGGGAGAAATCGAAGAGCTGTTTTCCCGCGCCAAAGAGATCGAAGGCGTGTATCGCGTGCAGGAATTTCAGTCTATAAGTTCATTATCGACCCGTTTTCACTATATGATAAAAATTTCCTGTACCGAAAACGGGCTGGAGAATTTTCTTGCCTCTTCCGTTCATCGGGAATGGAAGGAGCGTTACGGCGATCTGTTCGAACAAAAGGCGATTTTCGATTGCGAATCTCCCGTAACGGAATAATAAAAAAACCGATCCTTCCAGTTGCGCGTTTTCCGCGTATCCGGAGGGATCGGTTTTTTTAAGTGCAAAGTTCGCGGGGAGAGGAGAAAACGAAATCGGGTTCGCAGGAGCGCAGTTCCTCTTCGCTGCCGTAACCGTATAATACGGCGGCAGAGCGGATCCCGTTTTCCTTTGCGCCCGTAACGTCGAATTTGCGATCGCCGATCATCAATACGCGGCGTGATTTTTCGGGTACGGAGAGCGTTTTTAAGGTGTAGGCGATCACGTCGGCTTTGTGCGTTCGTGTTTCGTTCATCGTGGCGCCGCAAACGGCGTCGAAATAACCGCTAAGACCGAAATGCTCCAGAATGAGTAAAGAGAATTTTTCGGGTTTTGACGTTGTGACGGCGAGCGTTTTTCCCTGTTTTTTAAGATGTTGCAGGGTTTCTTCGATCCCTTCATACGGTTTATTTTCGTAAATACCGCGTTCTGCGTAGTATTCGCGATAGTATTCTACGGCGCGCTTCTGCTCGCTTTCCGAAAATCCGAAAAAATCACGGAAAGACTCGGTAAGCGGGGGACCGATAAAGGAATAAAGCTCCGTTTTGTCCTTCACGGTAATGCCGAATTTTTTCAGGGCGTACGCTACGGACGCCGTGATGCCTTCTCCCGGATCGGTCAGCGTTCCGTCGAGGTCGAAGAGAAAGAAATCAAATAAATCGGAATCGTATTTCATATCGGGTCGTTTTTGAAACAGGATCATTCCTGCAGATCGCGCAAAACGGACTTTCGGTATTCCCTTGTCGTCATGCCGGTCACGTTACGAAAAACCTTGCAGAAGTGAGAAGCAGAGCTGAAACCGAGTTGCTTTGCGATCTCCTCCGCCGACTTCCCGCGGGAGAAAAGTTCTTTCGATTTTTCTATTTTCATACGCGAAAAGTAATGCAACGGGCTTTGTCCCGTCTCTTTTACGCACACTTTCTTGATGTAGGACTTCGAGAAAAACAAGGCGTCGGCGATCTCGTCGAGCGTCAGTTTTCTGCCGATGTTTTCCTGCATGTAAGAAAAAACGGATCCTGCCGTCCTGCTGCTCTGGCTTGTTTTTCTTTTTGTATCGGAAAGCTCGTTAAACGGCTTATAGAGTGGTTTTAAGCAGTCGAGAAGAAACAGCTCGATACATTCGACGGCGAATTGGTAAGCATGTGCGGAAGGTTCGCCGACGGGCTTGGAGGATAAAGTCTGTTCGGGGAAAAGATTTTTTTCGAACAGGTCTTCCGCACAGCCGAGTATTTTGCCGAGAAGCTCCGTCCGGAATTCGTCCACGGGGAAGGATCTGCCGTCGAAATAACGGTTCATTCCTTTCTGTGTGGTAAACAGGATCGCCGCAATGCCGGTATTTTGCGAAACCGAGATGCGGTATTCGCGATCGGGCGCAAGGAAAACGGCTTTCTGCGCGGAGAGAGGTACTTCCGTATTGTCCGTAAAAACAACGACCCTTCCGCGATCGGTATAGAGCAGTAGGGTGTTTTCCCCGGAACCGTGCAGTTCGTCCGCGTGATCGAAGGCAAAATAGGAGATTCCGCCGATACCCGTTACGGACAGTATTTTCTGGTGTGCGGGATCTCCCGCCTGATGAATCTGATCCATGACTGTATTATATCGCAAAAAAGCGAAAAACGCAAATCGGAAAAGAGGTTTTACAAAAAAACTTTGATAGAGTTGACAAAATTTTCGTAAAACATTATACTATAAGTATGGTAAGAAATTTATGTGATAATTTAACGGGGGAAGAAACCCTTTTCCCGACGACGGTTTCCTATACGCACGAAGGCGAATCTCTCTGTTTCTCTTTCGATTGCCGCAACTCGAAAAGGTTTTCCGCGTATCTTTCGGATAACGATCCTTTGTATAAGGGCGACGTTGCCGAAGTGTTCATATGCACGGGTGACGATACGACCCGTTATTTCGAGATCGAGGTAGCGCCGAACGGCGCGGTGTTTTTCGCCTCCGTTTATAACGACGGAAAAAGCACCTCTCTCGAATTCCTTGAAAGGGCTTTCACGGCGGAAGTGTTTCCGACCGATCGCGGCTACCGCGTGAATTTGCAGATCCCGGATGCCCTTCTCGGTGTTACCGACGTGAGAAAGATCCGTTCTAACGCTTTCCGTATCGAGACGGAAGGGGGAACGCCGGAAAAAAACCTGCTCGCTCTGAATCCGACCCTTTGCGGGACGTTTCATAAACCGGAATTCTTTATCCCGTGGGATGAGGACTGATTTCTCGGTTGACGCGAAACCGGGGTCAAAAACGCGATCGCCTGCGGGTATGCCTTGACGGAGTGTGTTTGACCGACCCGGAAAACGAATTCGACAAACCATGCGATTGAACGACAAAATTCCGCCGTTATCGCATGGTTTTTTATGTTACAATGAGCGGGTAAAACAAAATGCGCCGAAAAGGGAAATCGGGGAAGTGTGCCGGATCGCGGTTTGGTTATTTTTGCCCGGCATAAGGAGAATTATGGCAAAGTGTATCGTGATCACATCGGGGAAAGGGGGCGTCGGGAAAACGACCGTAACGGCGAATCTCGGATTTCGCCTTGCTTCGCTGGGAAAGCGCGTCTGTATTACGGACGCCGACTTCGGGTTAAATAATCTGGACGTGGTAACGGGCGTGGAGAACCTTGTCGTGTATGACGTCGTGGATTGTATCGAGGGGAAATGCAGGGCGAAGCAGGCGTTGATCCAAAGCCCCGTCAACAAAAATCTGTACATATTGCCTGCCGTTCATTCCTTTTTCAAAGGGGAGGTTTCGTCGGAGAATCTGAAGGAACTGATCGACGGGCTTTCGCCCTCGTTCGATTATATTCTGATCGACTGTCCGGCAGGGATAGACGTCGGCTTTCGCCGTGCCGTTTCCGTATGTTCCGAGGCTCTCGTTGTGACGTCTTCTCAGCTTTCCAGTCTGCGCGACGCGGATAAAGTGCTTGCCATCCTTCGCAGTTTCCGTCTCGATTACGTCGGGCTGATCGTCAACCGCGTTCGGGGTGACCTCGTGGCGGACGGAGTCGTTCTTTCCCCCGAAGAGATCGCCGGGGTTCTGAAAACCGACATTTTAGGGATCATTCCCGATGACGACGCCGTGTTTCTGAATAACGCGGGGCTTCTGCCTTCCGACAGTCCTGCCGCACGGGCGATAAAGATCCTGGCAAGCAATCTCGTAAACGGGAAGAACAGACTTTATAACTATAAAGCCGATTACGTCGGGTTTTTCGGGAGCATCCGCAGAAGTTTAAAAAGGAATCTATAAGTCGATAAACCTATTATTTTATCGGTAAAGGAGGGAAAAATGAGAAGGGGACGTTCGGGCAGCGAAGCCAGAAGACTGAAAAACGTGATCGAGTGCGACCGCATGTCTTTCACGGCGGAATCGATCGAGATGATCGTAAGAGATCTCGCGTCCGTTATGGGCGAATATTTTCACCTGATCGATATGCCGAAAATCGGGATCGAGGCGGAAGGCTCCGTGTATCGTATCACCGTGGAGGGAAAGGCGGACGCGTTGAAATGCTTCGGCGCGATCCCCGGATAACTTGCGCCGCAATAACCGGCATCGCGATATTCTGCGATCCGGTTCACGGAAAAGGATCTGCCCGAAAACGAAGGCAGATCCTTTCAAATGTTGATGGTTGAATATCGGCGGGCTTATCGGAAAAGACCGAACAAGCCTTTTTTGACGTATTCTTCCTCTTCGATCTTTCCGACCCCGTAGCCGCAATCGGCGATCGCCTTGCGCAGCTGATCGGCGTCGAGCGAGGTTTCGCTTAAGATCACCGCCTGCTTTTTCCCGTGCGAGCAGGTGATTTTTTTTGTCGGAAAACTCTTCCGGATCACGTCCGCCACGTGCGCTTCGCACATGCCGCAACGCATCCCTTCCACTTCTACCGTTGTTTTTTTCATAACGCGCTCCTTTCATCGGTAAAACGATAAAACGAAATTTCTTTTTATTCCGCGCCCTTCAGGGCCTCCACCATATCGATCTTCTTGTTTTTTCTCGCCACGAGAAGGCTGACGAGAAGGCTTACGCCGACCACGAGGGCGATCGAAAGAAGATAGGACTGCGGGCTGACCGAAACTTTCATTTCGTATTCGGAGGCGAGTTTCGTAAGCAGATACGAAAGGGTGCCGACTCCGAGGGGAATGCCGATGAGAACGCCGAGCAACGTGATCCAAAGGTTTTGTCCGATGAGAAGCCCGCCGATTTTTTTGTCCTTGAAACCAATGACCTTCAGCGTTGCCATTTCGCGGTAGCGTTCGGTATAACTCATCACGCCGAGGTTGTACAACACGACGAGCCCGAGCACGAGCGCGGCGATCGTGCAAAGAACGATCATCATGTTCATGATCTTCAGGAAAGAATCGAACGAATCCATGATATCCTGTTTCGACTGCACGCTTTTGATCGCCTGATTCGCGGCGATCTCCGATTTTTCCAGAGCGGTGTAAACGGAATCGATCTTATATTCAAAAGAGATCGAATCGGCGTATTCCTTGCTCATCACGATGTTTTCGCTGATCGAGCGAATGACCCCCGCGACGACGAGATCGTACGTTTTATCGCTTCCGTAGGGACTGATTTCGACGTGCGAGCCTTCTTTTAAATGAAATTCGTCGGAAAGGCGGGTACAAACGTAAACGCCTTCCCCGGAAAGGGACACGTAGCGGTTATCGTGATCGGGAAAGCGCACGTTGTCGTGCGGGACGTTATAGACGTCCACCGAGATCGTTTTTTCGTTCAGTTCGGATGCAACGCTCGCGCTCCAGTCGCCGTCGTACTCGGTCACGACGGCTTCTCTTTGTTCCGTCGTGGCGTCTTCCGAGAGATAGATGCGGGAAGAATACTGCATGGCTCCGTTGTAGTAAACGCCGAGGAAGGAGTTCATAGAGTCCCGCATGCCGAACACCGCGATGATGATCAGGCTGCACCCGATGATGCCGAGAAGACTCATCAGCGTTCTTGACTTGTGTCGCATGATATCCCGTATGTTCCAGCGGGTGCCGAAGGAAAATTTATGCCAGAGCTTCGTTTTTTCCATCGCGAGTTTTTTCATTTTCTTTGGGGTGTACGGTCTCAATGCGTCTGCCGCGGTACCGGAAAGCATTTTACGGACGGAAAGGAATCCGATGAACGTCAGCCCCGCGACGATCGCCGCAAGGATCAGAACGCAGAACCGCGGCATGTAAAGTTTCCATTCCGGCATGTCGAAATAAGTGCCCATGGAGCCGTTCGGGTTCATGATGAACCACGCCACGAAATAGCCGAGCCCGACCCCGAGAAGGGATCCGATCAGTCCGATCGAAAAGGCGTAAGACGTGTAGTGCGCCGTGATCTTCCGATCGGTAAAACCGAGAGCTTTCAATGTTCCGATCTGCGTTTTTTCTTTCGCCGTAAGGCGGTGCATGGTGGTCACCATTGTTAAAACGGCGATCAGAAGGAAGACCACGGGAAGAACGGAGCCCATCGTTTTGCCTTCTTCCGCTTCGCTCTGCGCGTGCACGTAAGAAGTATTTTCGTCCTTGGTGAGAACGAGCGTCGTTTTTCCGAGAGCTTTGTTCACGGCTTCCTTGAATTCCTTTTTTTCGCCGCCGCCGATCACTTTGATCTGCGGGTAATATTCGATCGGCAAAGCGGTTTTCAGCATGGCGGGGGAAACGTAGGCAAACCCGTGTTTATTATAGTCCGGCATCAGCTGCGTTTCGTCGCGCGTGCAGATCAGGTTGTCCCCCGAACGGATCAGTCCTTGCACCTTACCGCGGAATACATAGGTCTGATAGGAGAGGGTGATTTCGTCTCCCACCGAAATACCGTTGGCGTCCGCATATTTTACGGAAAGCCATATGCCGTCCGCGCTCTCTTCGTCGTAAGCGAATCCGCGCTCCGTCATGAACGAGGCGATCGTTTTGTCTTCGGTAACGCTGAGGGAAACGGTATCGCCCTTTGTGTTCTCGTTGTTTCCGCCGACGTCTGCGGTAACGGAGAGAAAACGGCAGGCTTTTTCCACGCCGGAGATCGAACGGATCTTGTTCGTATCTGCAGCGGTATATCCGCTTTCGTCGATCAGCGTGTAATCGGCAAGTCCCGTCGCTTCGAAAAAGGCACTCGTATTCTTTTCGATGCTGTACCACTCCATATTGAATCCGACAAAAATGCCGATTCCGATGGCGATCATCACGATCATGGAGATGAATTGCGCTTTGTAAACGCCCATCGTGCGCCATAATTTCTTCAGCAGCATATTACCAGTCCACCTCGTCGGCATTCATCGGGTTTGCCTGTTCTTCCACCGATTTTATTTTCCCGTTCTTCACGCGGACGACAACGTCCGCCATTTTCGCGATGTTCTGGTTATGCGTTACGATCACAATGGTTTTTCCGTAGTTTTTCGCCATGGAAAGAAGAAGTTTCAGTACGAGAACGCCGGTTTCGGAATCGAGCGCGCCGGTCGGCTCGTCGCAGAGAAGGATTTTCGGGTTCTTCGCGAGCGCTCTCGCAATGGAAACGCGTTGCTGTTCGCCGCCCGACAGTTCGGAGGGGAAGTTGTTCAGATGATCGGCAAGCCCTACTTCCGAGATCATTTTTTCGGCGGAGAGGGCGTCGGGCGCGATCTCCTTTACAAGGGCTACGTTTTCCTTTACCGTGAGAGTGGGGATAAGATTATAAAATTGAAAGACAAATCCGACGGTAGCCGCGCGGTAAGCGGCAAGCTCGTTTCCGGAAAGGGCGGAGATGTCTTTTCCGTCCACTACGATCTGCCCGCTTGTCGGACTGTCAAGTCCGCCGAGAAGGTTTAAAAGCGTGCTTTTTCCTGCGCCGCTCGGTCCCAAAATAACGATAAATTTACCTTCGTCGAGGGAAAGATCAACGTTGTCGAGGGCTTTTTGTTCATGATCGCCGCTCTGATATACGCGGCTTACGTTTTTTAATTCTACGATAGACATAAATTCCTTTTTTGGCGGAAAATTTTTCGTGACCGCCGGGTATAGGGTGCGTTCCGCGATGTTTTAGTTAGTTAATGCTAACCAATGATACGAAAATTCCTCCGCTTTAAGATCCGGGAGCCGGAAGCGGAGGATTTTCCCCGGGAACCTTTTCGATTGCAAAAAGGTTCCCGTTCGGTTTTATTTTTTTTCGCGATCCTGCGTGTTTGTATGCGTATGTGTGCAACCGGAGCAGTGAGAGCAGTCTCCGCCGCAGTCACCGGAACATTTTCCTTGTTTTTTTCTGATCACGGAGACGACGGCAACGCCGACCACCACGGCAGCACAGGCTATGATAAGAATAATTTCCGGAACACCCATAACTTTCACGCTCCTTTTCAGTCTTTTACAAGCGCTTGCTTTTTATTGCGCATCACGATGAACGCAATGACGGCAGCTAAGGCAGCACCCCAGATGAACACCGTCCACCACCAGGTTCCGACGGTGTATACCATCGAAGCCACGATATAGGAAGTTGCGATCCAGAAGAAGAGCGTGCCTTTATAACGGGCTTTGTCTCCGAGTTCTGCTTTTGCCGTGGCAACCGCCGCAAAGCAGGGGATCGTCGTCATGTTGAAGGCGATGAAAGCGATGATCGCGGGAACGGTGATACCGGTTGCCATGATCATTGCCTGTACGGCGTCGACGCCGTCTTCCGCCCAGATATCGAGCGAGCCGAAGTCTTTGCCGGCGGTAAGGATCAGGCATGCGCCGAGAGTGGCGAAGGTGCTGATAACGTTTTCTTTCGCGATGAGACCCGCAACGGCGGCAACCACGAATACCCAACCGTATTTACCGAGCTGACTGCCGAAGCCGAGCGGCGTGAAGACGGGCTGAATGAGTTTGCTGATCCCCGCAAGGATACTGTTGTTGATCTCTGCGTCTTCCAGGAAAGTCCAGTCGAAACCGAAGTGAGAAAGGACCCAGATCAGAATGGTGGAAGCAAGGATAATGGTGAATGCCTTCTTGACGAAGTGTTTCGTTTTATCCCAAAGGTGAGCCATCAGGTTCCTGAACTGAGGAACGTGATAGGAGGGAAGTTCCATGATAAACGGAGGCGTTTCCCCTTTCAGGGTAGTCCCTCTCATCAAAAGCACGCTGATGATCGCCGTAACGATACCGAGCAGATACATACCGTAGGTAATGAGATCTGCTTTTCCGATGCCGAAATATGCCACGATAGCACCCGCGCAGGCGGTAAGGATAGGCAATTTCGCCCCGCAGGAGAAGAAGGGGATCACGCGGACGGTTGCTGTTCTTTCTTTCTCGTCGGCAAGCGTTCTCGTGTTGATCATTGCGGGAACGGAGCAACCGAAGCCCATGATCATCGGCATGAACGCTCTGCCGGAAAGACCGAATTTTCTGAACGCTCTGTCGAGAATGAACGCGATACGCGCCATATAGCCGGAGTCCTCGAGAATGGAGAAGAAAAGGAAAAGCACGAGGATCGGGGGAAGGAAGGAAAGCACTGCGGCAAGACCTTCAATGATACCGTCGTTGATGAGACCTTTTGCCCATTCCGCCATATTGGAATCGTCCACGAGACCCTTGATACCCGTCCAGCCGCCGATGCCGCCTTCGGTGATCTCGCCTACGATCATATTGTTCCACACGTTGTTGACGATCACGCCGGGAGAGAAGACCGCGCCGTCATAAACGCATTCGAGCCATCTTCTGCCGTACGATTCTTTCTGAACGTGGATCTTATTTCCGTCTTCGTCGGTTGCATAGATCACGTTGCCGGCTTCGTCTTTCTTTACGACGGGTTCGCCGTTTTCGTCTTCTTTTACCTGACCGGTTTCGTCAAGTTCGTATTCGGGTTCCCATGCCCAATCGCCGTTTTCATCCTTTTCCCAGAACGCTTCCATATCGGAAAGCCCGGGCATCCATGCCTGATCTTCGGTGAAACCGTTGAGATAGAAGAGGTTTTCGGAGAAGGTGAGGTGGAAGATGAGGAACAGAACGACAAGGAAAATGGGGATACCCCAGATCTTGTGCGTCAGAACTTTATCCGCTTTGTCCGAAGCGGTCATTTTGAATTTATCGGTATTCTTTTTCGTTACGACGGGCGCGAAATGCTTGGATATGTATTTATATCTCGCGTCGGCTACCAAAGCCTCGAAATCGTTGCCGAAAACGTCGTCTTTAAAGGTTTTCTTGAACGCGGAGACCATTCCGAGCGTCTCGTTGTGCATTTTCACCTCGAGTTCGTCGCCTTCTACCAGTTTGATCGCATGGAAAAGGGGATTTTCGACTTTCTGACCTTCGAGGGCGATCTTTACGTCGCCGATCAGATGCATAAGGGCGGTGTCCTGAAGAACGGTGGTACCTTTGCGGATCTTTTTGCTTTCGTTGTAAGCTTTGTCCATCAGTTCTTTCAGACCGTCTTCTTTTAAAGCGGAGATCTTGACGACGGGGACGCCAAGCCTTCTTTCAAGCTCTTTCGCGTCGATTTTATCGCCCGCCTTTTCCACGGCGTCCATCATGTTGAGGGCGATCACCATGGGAACGTCGATTTCCATGATCTGCGTGGTAAGATAAAGGTTACGTTCCAGGTTGGTAGCGTCAACGATATTGATCACGCAGTCAGGCTTTTCGTCAAGCACGTAATTTCTTGCGATCACTTCTTCCGGCGTGTAAGGGGAAAGAGAATAAATACCGGGAAGATCGACGATCGCAACGGGTTCCGCGCATTTCTTGTAAACGCCGTCCCTCTTGTCTACGGTTACGCCGGGCCAGTTGCCGACGTGTGCGGTGGATCCCGTTAAACTGTTGAAAAGCGTCGTCTTTCCGCAGTTCGGGTTGCCCGCAAGGGCAAATCTTTTCATTATTTCGTTACCTCCATATTCACGCATAACGCTTCCGTTTTACGTAACGTAAGCTCGTAGCCTCTGATCGTTACTTCGATCGGATCGCCGAGCGGTGCTTTCTTTCTCAGGCAGATATCCGCCCCGGGGGTGATCCCCATGTCGAATAAACGCCTTTTGATTTTTCCTTCGCCGGTCACGGATTTTACCGTTCCGCTTTCGCCGACGTTGAAAAGATCGAGTGTCTTTTCCATTTTTATGTTCTCCTTTTTCGATTTTCTTGTTCGTTGCCGCCCGTTTCTTCCCTTTCAGGCGACGAAGATCTTGGTGGAAAGCTCGCTGTCGAGGGCGATCCTGCCGTCTTTGATCTTGCATACGACCGTTCCGCCGCTTTGCGATAGCACGGTGATTTCTCCGTTTACGGTGATCCCGAGGCTTTCGAGATGTTTTTTGAGTTTTTCGTCGGCGGAGATCCGGACGATTTTCAACTGTTTGTTGGTCGGCGCGATGACTATCGGCATAATGCGCTCCTTTGGTTCAAATATGAATCGGATTTCATGTTCGCATTTATGATAGCACGACGAAAAAGGAATGTCAAGCAAATATGTGAACAATTTTTCATGTTCACAAATTTTATTTTTCGTATTCCGGAACAGTATAAAAATATGTTGCGGATCGGTTGTTTCCCGGTGTCGGTAAATATTGACAAAGAGAGTATAATCTGTCTGTAAGTAAAGAGAAAATAATTTGCTTGTTTTCTCTGAGGGAGTGTGCTATAATGAAAACACTGAATGGAATTTTGGAAAAACGACTTATGAGTAAGATTTTTTCGGAAACAGGTAGCGAAATCGTTTTTTTGAACGATCGATAGGCTTAGTATTCGCCATCGCTAACTATTTTTACGGCGAAAAATCGGTTTATGACTGTGTTAAACGCTCGGCAATATACGGAAGAGTATTATTTTGAGCGTTTGCCTTGTCAAAACGCGATTTTTCATCCGTAAAAACGCTTTGCGCCTTAAAGAGCTTATTTTCCGATGATTTTTCCCGATTTCGAAATCGATAGTACTTTCCGTACATCAATAGAGAAATCGGGGAAAAGGGCGGAAAAGAAGCCTTTAAGGTAATTAGTGATGGCGAATGCTAAGCCTATGCAAAAAACGTTTATATGCAG
>CAKQRE010000028.1 GCA_934271265.1 uncultured Clostridia bacterium
GCTCTTGCTCGTTTCCTGCGGTTCGTTTGTGTGCTTTCTTTCGAGTGCTCGCATATATTACCACTTTCTTCTCCCTTTTGTCAACTCTTTTTCGCCACTTTTCGCAAATTATTTTTTCTTTTTTCGATTTTCCCCGATCTGACGTCTTTCTCGGCATAAAAAAACCGGTTTTTGCCCATATAACAAGCAAAAACCGGTTTTGTGCGCGCCGAGAAACGCAAAATTATTTCTCTTTGTAAAACAGACGACAATGGCAGAACCCTTCAAACTCCGGATCCGCGATCTGCGCGCGGAATTCTTCGCACATACACTTGTTTTCCGGCAGTTTCCCTAAGCGACACGGACAATAACCGCCTTTAGCGATCAGTCCGGCGCGAACCTGTGCCACAACTTCTTTATCTTCGTTCAGTCTTATTTGCATATTATATGTGTGAGCATTCGGCAACTCTTTATTCCTCCCGCACGCCGGATAAAAACAAAATCGCGGCGCTATCTTACGTCAGCGAATCCCAAAGCCCTTTGAATCCTTTTTCTTTATATATATTACGGTAGTAGGAAAGTTCGCTTTCGATCATATTGTCGATCAGGCGGATGCCGAGAAGCTCGACGGGCGCTTTATCGTCCGTAAGAATCAGATTTCCGCCTTCATATTTTCCGTTTTCCTTAAACTTTTTCAAAGCCTCGTTCATACAGGAACGAAGACGGGCGTCTTTTACGGAAGGAACGGAGTTCTCGAAAACGGACATCATATCCGGATTGTCCGATGCGAAAAGTTCGCGATTATCTTCGATCCTGGCATAACAGACGTTCGAAAAAACGCTCGCGGCGGTATCGGCAAGATAATTGTTGATCGATCCCTCGTCATCCGAATACATGTTCATATTGAGCACCATCACGCCGTCCTCTTTCAGATGGCTTCGGACGAGAGAAAAAAATTCCGAAGTGGACATCTGAAAAGGTATGGTGATATCCTGATAGGCATCCACCATGATCACGTCGTACTTTTTCTCCTTTCCCTTCCCCGAATACAGATAGGCTCTTCCGTCGTCCACCGTAACGTCGACAACGGAAGGGAGATCGAAATAGGTACGGGCGAGATCGGTGATTTTTTTATCGATCTCCACCCCTTCGATCGAAACGTTTCCGAAATATTCGAGACATTGCGAAGCATAAGTGCCCGTGGCGAGCCCGAGGATCAGTATTTCGAAATCTTCCTTTTCCGTTACGCCTGCCATTAAGGGAGCGGCGAGCGCATAATCGTAATAACCGCCCGTAAGCCCGCCGTTCTTCATTTTCATCGACTGAACGCCGAACAAAACGTTTGTGGAAAAATAGACGGCGGAATCGTCCTCGTATACTTTCAGATAGTTATAGATCGACTCCCCCTCGAAAGTCGTTTTCTCCCAGAAGGAAAAAGACGAGAAAAAGGAACCGACGCCGCACGCAACGAGCAAAATAACGGAAACGACCGTCTTTCTCCATTTTTTCCGAAAGCCGATCAGGTAAATACCGCCGAGAGCGATAAGCAGGGCTGCAAAAATAACGAAGGTGAGCATCGTGCCGACAGCGGGGATCGTTACGAAAGTGGGAAGAAAAGTTCCCAGAATGGAGCCGATCGTGTTGAGAGCGTTGAGCTCGCCGACCGTTCTGCCGTTTTCGTTCAGCGCGTTGACGGAAAATTTCACCAACGCGGGAGAAACCGATCCGAGAAGCATAAGCGGAAAAACAAACAGCAACAGACAGGATAACAAAGACGCCCAGACGAGAAATCCCGATTTGACGAAAAGCGCGAGAAGAAGAGAAACGCCGGCGATCACGTACCGTCCGAGCAAAGGGATCAGCGCGATCCACACGCCGGCAAGCAGGATACGTCCGTAGAGAAAATCGGGGTTCGGATTTTTATCCGCCATTCTTCCGCCCCAGACGTTTCCGAGCGCCATTGCGATCATGATCGTTCCGATAATGATCGTCCAGATGATCTGCGACGACGAAAAATAGGGCGCCAGCAATCTGCTCGCCCCGAGTTCCACCGCCATGACGGACATACCGGACACAAATTCCGTCGCATAAAGAAACCATTTCTTTTTATTCATATTCTCTCCGTTTCCGATTTGCTTTCGCGCCGGAACCCGGACAACGCGTATAAGGCAAACAGGTTCGTACAGACGTTTTCCGTCCTTTTCTTCCCGACGTCAGTCGGACAAAAATTTATCGATCACTTCTTTTACCGCATCGCCGTCGCTCGTAAGTTCCGTAACGTAGTCTGCGTATTCTTTCAGATTTTTGTTTCCGTTTTTCATACACACGCCGACGCCTGCCCCCTCGATCATGGAAAGATCGTTGAATTCGTCTCCCATACAGACGCACTCGTCCGGGGTAATTCCCCACATTTCGCAAAGGCGTTCCACGGCTTTTCCTTTATTCACGTTTTTGCGGGTGAAATCGAGCATAAAATCGCCGCAGCGGGCAATATCGTACCGATCGCCGAATTCAACCTCCGCCTTCGGCTGGATCTTATCGAGTTTATCTTTATAATCGAGAAACATCAGTTTCGGCGTTCCCATCTTCCATTCCGAAACGTAAACCGACACGGGGATCCCGAGCGCAGCCACGTCGTTTTTGCAGGCGCGGCAGTAAATGTCGGTAATCGGAAGGATCTCCGGCGTTACGACCCGGTCGCCCACGTAAATCTGGCAATTGATCCCGTGAAATTCCGCAAAGCGGGCTATCTCCGCGGTCTCTTCATAAGAAAGGTGGTTACAATACAGCAATTCCTTGGTTTCGGAATTGATAATCTCCGCTCCGTTATATGTGGCTATAAGCGGTTTAACGGGGAATTTTGACAAAACACGCAAAGCGGAACAGGTCATTCTGCCCGTACATACGGCAAAGTGTTTTCCTCTTGCGAGAAGCTCCGCGATCGCCTTCGTGTTTTTTTCGGTTATCGTTTTGTCGGATTTGGCGAGAGTCCCGTCAAAGTCACAGATCAACGCTTTCATTCTTTACTCCGAAGTCTCGCCGTGACAAATAAGATAAGGCAGAACACGGCAGAAGACAGGAAGACCGACGAGAGAAGAATTTCCCCTTCCGTGCCGATGAACAACATAAGAGAGTGTGCGGTAAAAAAGAGAGACGACGCTCCCCGCACCCGCTTTTTCCCGTACAGACGGACGATAACGGCAATGCACGAAAGCACCGACATAATCGCCGAGATCCAGACGCAAGCCGTACAGAAGATCAATCCCGAGTGATCCGAATTCGCGGCAGAAAGCGCGCTTTCCCTCATCAGAAGAAGAAATTCCGCAAACAGCAACCCGTACGCAAGAGCGGAAACACACACGACCGCCTCGTTATCGCAAGGCGAATAACGTTTTCGCGAAGCAAAACGCGATAGGGTAAACGCGAGACCGACCGCCGCCGCCCCGAGAGGAACGATCGCGAGGATCGGCAAACGAAACGTAACGAATGCAAGAACGGCGCCGCCGATCCCTGCGGGAAAGACAACAGCGGCAAGATGATCGGCATAACACCCGCGTTTTGCGGAATACAAACAGGAAAACAACCCTGCGGCAAACACCGCGACGAATATCAGAGAAAAGACGGCAAATCGTTTTCCGAAAAGACCGACCGGAAAAACATACCCCAAAACGAAAGACATCGCGACAAACAGTGCCGCGGTGACAAGGGCAAGGAAAAAGTTCTGTTTTTGCGCAAATATTTCTTCCGCGTAATAATACTTTTCGCCGTGGCGACTTTTTTCCAGCTTTTTTCTGAAATCGTCCGTCTCGGCGCGCCGCACGCCGGGCAATCCCTTTTTCGTATAGTCGTAAACTTCGATCTCGGGAAAAGAGAGATATTTTCCCGCGTCCGTCACGACCCCCGCTTTTACCATGCGGGAAATTCTGAGACGATTTTTCTTCGAGGTCGTGGTGACGGCGGAAACGATTTTGCATTTCCCGAAGATCCCGCCGGCTTCCGCATAAGAAACGAGACGGGCTTTTCCGCCGAACGTCTCGCTCATCAGCGATTCGATTTTTTCTCTTTCTTCTTCCTTTTCCGTCGCCGCATAACAAAGAGAGAGAAGATCTGCGATCTCCCCTTTCGTTTTTTTGATTTCCT
The DNA here is from genome assembly GCA_934271265.1 of uncultured Clostridia bacterium. GTDB lineage: Bacteria > Bacillota > Clostridia > Christensenellales > Borkfalkiaceae > UBA10281. The sequence continues at coordinate 4,120 of CAKQRE010000028.1, forward strand.
CTTTGCACTCTTCGACGGATTTCCCGAGCGCGTCGATTTTTTTATTGATCTGGTAAATCAGAATATCGACTTCCGCTTTGACGGCACGTCCGTTCTTCTTTCTGAGCGAGGCGATTTCTCCCTGAAGGGAAGAGATCTCCTCGTTACGATCTCCGATCATCGATTCGAGGAAAAGAATTCTCTTTCGTTTTTCTTTTGCCTGACCGAATTGCTCTTCCATATCTTCTCCCGGATATTGAAATTATTTCCCGTTTCAGCGGATCAGCTCGTTTACGTAATCGTAAATCATGTCGGCGGCTTTCGTCGTACCGATCTTCGTATTGACGCAAAGATCGTAATTATCTATCTTGCCCCAGTCGGTATCGGCGTATTTTTTATAATAAGCCGCCCTCGCCTTGTCGTTCTTGCGGATCATTTTTTCCGCTTCGGCGGGGGTGATGTTATACAATTTCGCAATTCTTGCCTTTCTCTGTTCGAGCGGGGCGCAGATAAACACGCGGATCACGTTTTCGTGATCGCTTAAAACCTGTGCGGCGCAACGCCCGACAAACACGCAAGAACCCTTTTTCGCGAGATTCTTGATCACCTGCGTCTGTCCGATATAAACTCTGTCGTACAGGGGAAGCATTTCACCGCCCAGGAATCCGGAATACCAGAACGCATTGGACGTTTTGTCTTCCGAAGAATGAACGACGTCTTTATCGAACCCGGTCACGACAGCCGTCATTTCGGCGATCGATTTATCGTAACAGTTCACGCCGAGTTTCGCCGCAAGCTTGGAAGCCGTTTCCGCCCCGCCCGAACCGAATTGTCTGCTGACGGTAACGTAAAATGTCTTTTTTTCTTCCATATTTTTCTCCCCGGGACGAACGATCCGCCCCTTCCGATTCTTTCTGTTAATATTGTAACCCGAAAAACGTTTTTTGTCAATAGAAACGCGGGATTTTTAACCAAACATTCTTATTTCGAAGGAAATCGCGCGGTTTTTATCGTTCTTTTCGCCGAAAATCGCCGAATCGGGAAAAAAGGTCGAAAACGCTTGCGTTTTCCGGAAAAATGCGGTACGCTATCCGTGAGGTCACGAATTATGGATTTACAGAAACTGCTTTCCAAAACCCGCCGCGCATGCGACGAATACGGCATGATAAAAAGCGGAGACAAGATCGCGGTCGGTCTGTCCGGCGGAAAAGACAGTACGACCCTGCTTTCTCTTCTTGCGGCGATGCGCCGTTTTTATCCCGAAAAATACGAGCTTTGCGCGATCACCGTGGATATGGGGCTCGGACTCGACGAAAAGGAAACGGACGAAATGAAACGTTTCTGCGAAAAACTTTCCGTTCCGTACACGATCGAAGAAACGCAGATCGGAGAATTGATCTTCCACGTCCGCAAGGAGAAAAACCCGTGCAGTCTGTGCGCGAACATGCGCCGCGGCGCGCTGAACAACGCGGCGGCGAAACTCGGCTGCAACAAGGTAGCCCTGGGGCACCATGCGGACGATCTTGCCGAAACCATGTTTCTTTCCCTTTTTTACGAGGGAAGATTTTCCGTTTTCTCTCCCGTTACGAAACTTGAAAAAACGGGACTGACGATCATCCGTCCGATGATCCTGCTACGGGAAAAGGAGATCGCCGGATATGCGAAAAACAACCCCGTGATCCGAAATCCCTGCCCCGCGGACAAGCACACCCGCCGGCAGTATATCAAAGATCTTCTGCGGACGATCGGAAAAGACGTACCCGGGGCAAAGGAAAACGTGATCAACGCGATCCTGCACCCGGAAAGAAACAACCTTTTCGACGACGCGGGAAAATGAGGGGGATCGGATCGTTTTTCGCCGCACCAGGACACAACCTGCAAAACAGTATAAAAAAGTGCCGATAATCGACTTATCGGCACTTTTTATTTTATCCGACTCTCTCTTCCGTCACAGGTTGTGTTTGCGGTCGGCAGAACGACGTGTTCATAAGAACGAAATTGTGAGACCTTCTGCATTTCAGAAGAAGCCCGTTTCTCTCGATAAAAAACTGATCGACGGCTTCCCATATGAACACCCAGGCAAAAATATCGATACATTCCGCCCAGATACTTTTCAGCCCCGCGTTGCTCAGAACGATCATGGCGGCAAGCGAAACAATGCCGATCAGCGTGAACCGGAGCGATACCATCGCTTTCCGCGCGACGTCCCGCAGAATTTCCGTTTCTTTCAGCATATAATAATTCCGGATGGCGGTTTTATACACTTTCTCTTCCGATTCGTCGATACAATCGCCCGTGATCGTCAGTTTCAGTTTCTGATTCGGGTGATAAGCCTTCACCGCGTTTTCGAGATATTCCGCTACCTCGGACGAGATGACCGGTTCTCCCGGCGGACAATAAGGAGATAAAAAGTTACTGTCGTCCGTGACGGCAAGCATGATCTCCGCCTCCTGCGCCCAAAGTTCTTTTTTCTTTTTACGGTTCATAAAATACTCCTTTTATATTTATAAACGTCGGCGGATAGCCATTAGAGATTCAAACCAACCGAGTTTTAACGGCGCAAAATTTGTAAAATCGGCGTTAAACTCTCTTGTAATACGCCAAGTATAACTTCGTTCGTTTGCCTTGATTTTTCTAAATTTATCGCCGTTAAAATGCGAAGCACCTTAAAGCCGTATTTTTTAGCAGATTGTTGTAAAGGCGAGCGATGTTGTACTTGCCGTACTACAAGCGAGAATTTACAAAAATATGCAAAAAAGACGGCTTTAAGGCTTGTTTGGTTCGGATCTCTAATGGCTATGCACATTCGCACACATGTACGCGCGACCGGATCATAAATTTTTCCGCCACACCGTTTCCGAGACCAAAACCCCTCTCTCACGCGAAAAATTCCTGCGGGAAAACCTTCCCCGTCACGCAAGCCGGGGGACGGAACATCTGCGTTCGCGGAAACGCTTCAGCCAATCTTTCGTATAAAGATAAAGCTCGTTTAAGCCGATCGTCGAATATCCCCTGCAATATTTCACGTATTCGCACAGGATCCCCTCCACGAAAACGCTGATATCCGTGGCAAGGAAGGACTTATCGCGGATCGTTTTGTCCTGATGGCAAAGTTCCAGAAACTTGTTCGACGAAAGATCGGTCAGTTTTTTCGCCGCAAACAAAAAGTCGTTCGAACGGCACAGCTTTTTATAATTCTCTTCGTTTTCGCGGATATATTCGAAAAAAGAATCCACCGTCTTTTCGATATCCGTAAGCCCGCTCAGCTTGATATCGTCGTAAAAACGATTGATCAGCTCGTTTTCGTAATCTTCGGCAACGCCGTAAATATCGTCGTAATGAGAATAAAAAGTTCCGCGGCTGATCTCCGCGCGTTTGCAAAGCTCGCTCACGGAAATCTTTCCGAGCTCCATTTTCTCCGAAAGCATTTCGGCGAACACCTTTTTGATCGTTTTTCTCGTCTTTCTGGACGAATTATTCAGGTTTTGCGCTTTCATTTCTTTCCTTTTCAGACAATTTGCTTAACAGTGTTAATATTTTAACACTGAAAACGTTTTTGTGCTTTCTTTTTCTTTACGAAACCATTATAATAAAAATCGTTAAAAATGTCAACAGTGTTTAAATCTTTTTTCGACTTTCGTTTCTCGCGCGAAGAGATCACACCGGCGCGGAGACGAAAAAGGAGGAACCAATGCACGTTATCGAAGTAAGCCATTTAACCAAAGACTACGGATTCGGCAGAGGCGTTTTCGACGTCAACATTCACGTGGATCAAGGCGAAGTGCTCGGCTTTCTGGGTCCGAACGGCGCGGGAAAATCCACAACGATCCGCCATCTGATGGGGTTTTCGAAACCAGGAAAAGGCAGCACCAAAATCTTCGGAAAGGAAACGTTTTCGCGCTATTATGAGATCCTGAATCACGTAGGGTACATCCCCGGCGAAGTCGCGCTGCCGGCGGGGCTCACGGGATGGCAGTTCATCCGCATGATGCAGGATCTTCAGAAAGTGAAAAACGAAGCAAGGCTCAAAGAAATGCTCGAGCTTTTCGAACTTGACGATCTTTCTTTAAAGGGAGACGTCAAGCGGATGAGTCTCGGCGTAAAGAGAAAACTCGCCGTCGTAACGGCTTTCATGTCCGACCCGGAAGTCCTTATTCTCGACGAGCCGACGAGCGGTCTCGACCCCGTGATGCAGGAAACGTTCGTCGATCTGATCCACAAAGAAAAAGCCCGCGGCAAAACGATCCTTCTCTCCAGCCACATCTTTTCGGAGATCGACAACACCTGCGACCGCATCGCGATCATAAAAGACGGAAAGATCGTTTCGGAATTCGTTGCCGACGATTTAAAGCACGCGTCGCGTAAATATTATACGGTGGATTTCAAAAACGAAGAGGAAAAGAAAAAATTCCTTGCGGAAAAAGATGCGATCTCCTCGCTCGAGCTCATCCGCGAACAGCCCTCGGAAATTTTTATCGCCGTAGACGACAAAGACCTGAACGCCGCGATCGCGCTACTTTCTCCCCTCGACGTAGAATCCTTCGACAACCGCAAAGAATCGTTGGAAGACTACTTCATGAAATTCTATAAGGAAGATAAAAACTTCGGAGGTGCCCTGAAATGAGCGTGATCGAACTGGAACAACTCACCAAAGACTACGGCGAGAAAAAGGGAATTTTCGACCTCGATCTTTCGATCGCCGAAGGAGAGATGGTCGGATACGTCGGAACGAACGGAAGCGGCAAAACGACGACCATCCGCAACATTCTCGGATTTCTCAAACCCACGAGCGGCAGCGTGAAGGTGAACGGACTTTCTTCCTGGGAAAACGCGAGCGAGATCGCAAAGCAGATCGGTTACGTTCCCGGAGAGATCGCCTTTCCCGATTTGAAAACAGGGATCGACTTTCTGAAATGCCAGGCGGAATTTCTGGGGCTTTCGGACATGAGTTACGCAAACACTCTGATCGAACGCTTGCAACTCGACCCCCGCGCCAACCTGAAACGGATGAGCAAGGGCATGAAACAGAAAACGGCGCTCGTAGCCGCGCTGATGAACGATTCGCCCGTTATCATACTGGACGAACCGACCACCGGACTCGACCCGCTGATGAGACAGACTTTCCTCGATATCATCAAAGAAGAACACAAAAAAGGAAAAACGATCTTCATGAGCAGCCACGGCTTCGACGAACTGGAAGCCACCTGCGACCGCGTTGCCATGATTTCGGACGGACACATCATCGATCAGGTGAATATGGACGATATCCGGAATCCGAAAGAGAAAGACTTCAAGATCGAATTTAAAAACGAAAAAGATTACCGCACCTTCCGGTTGGAAAGCGTGAACGTGATCAGGTTGCAGGAACAGTACAATCAGGTAACGATCCGCATCCGTCGGGACAAAACGGGCGATCTTCTGAAAATGTTGAAACATTACGACGTCAAGTTTATTTCCGAAATACCTTATACTCTCGAAAAACATTTCAAGAAAGTATTCGTCGAACAAAAGGAGGCACAGAAAAATGTTCAGTAAAGCACTCTTCAAACAGTCGTGCAAGGCAAACGGCACGATGTGGGCGATCATCACCGTCGCGCTCTGTTTCATGCTCGCATGCGTCATGCTGATCAGCGGCGGCGGCGCGATCGGCGACGTGAAAGATTCCATTCAGGATACGATCATCGTAAAAGAGATCGACTCTCAGCTCGACAAGCGGGCGATCAATTATTACGCCAACGCGACGGACGGACTGAAAGTTTTCGACGAATCCTTTGCGGAAAACCTCGAAGATACCACCGATTATCTCACCTGGCTTCAGAAAATGGAGAAAAACCCTCTCCTTTACGCTCTGCTCGAGCCGAAAACGACCACTCCGAGCGGAAAAGCCCTCCGCGAATGGTATCACTCCAAGCCCGTCCGTAAGGATTACGATTCGGACGAAGAATATACCGCCGCGGAATATGCCTGGAAAGCGAAGACCCCGACGGAAAAGAGCGCGGGTACAGCCGTTTACATGGCTGCCCTTACCGACATGCAGGAATTCTTCAATGAAAAAGCAGAAAAACTCGGCTATCGGGAAGACTCCGACGAGGCGCTCGAAATGCTCGGCTCCGCCCTATACATTCTTAATCCGGACGGCAAGTTCAACGACTTCTACACCAAAAACAACGAAGCCGTCCCGGAAACCTATGACGTTACCTCTTTCGTGACCCACTACCGGAACAAAACGCTCGAGGAATACGTCGCGAGCACGGAGAGAAAGGAATACCGCGAAGACCGTGCCGAAACGAACGCCTCCATCTTCCTTGCCGGCAACATGACCGATAAGGATAACGTAACGAGACTGCTCGACGCCCTTGCCTCTTACGGCGTGACGGAAGAAAAATACGAATCGTTCGGCTATACTTACGACTCTTTAAAACACAGAGCCTCCACGGCGGTCATTACCTACCGCAACCGTCTCGAATACGAACTCGGAAGACTCGATCGTTCCGATTACGATTCGGACAAAGCGTACAACGCCGCGGTGCAGGAAACGTCAGACAAACTCGCGGCGGATATTTCCAACAGTTTCCTCTCTTCTCTCCCGCAGACGGTTTCCGACGCGTTGGAAGAAATCGGTCAGATGGATCTTTACACCCTGATCGTCGGCTCTATCTTCTATAAACTCGCAGGACTTCTTCTTCCCATCATTTACCTGATCATGGCGTCCAACAACCTGATCTCCGGGCAGGTAGACAGCGGCTCGATGGCTTACGTGCTTTCCACTTCCACCAAGAGAAAAACGGTGGTCGTAACGCAGGCGATCTACCTGATCGGCTCCCTTCTCGCAATGTTCGCGATGACGACGATCACCGGTTGCGTGTGTCTTGCGATCGTTCACGACAAAGTAGCCCTGACCTACGGAAAACTTCTTCTTCTCAACCTCGGAGCCTTCCTCGTTCTGTTCGCCCTCTCGGGGCTTTGCTTCTTCACTTCCTGCTATTTCGACAGAAGCAAACGCTCGATGGCGATCGGCGGCGGACTGTCCATCTTTTCCCTTGTGGCGGCGATGCTCGGTCTGTTCGGAAGCCCCGTCATCCCCTCGGTCATCCGTCTCGACGCGTTGAATTTCTTCAACTACACGACGGTCATCACCTTCTTCGACGTCGTATCCATTATGGACGGAACGCTCGCCTTCCTGTGGAAATTCGCGATCCTTCTCGTTGCCGGCGCGATCGGCTACGCGGCGGGGTCGGAAAAATTCACAAAAAAGGATCTGCCCCTTTAAAACGATTTCAAAAATATCGGAGAAGCCGCGCGGAAATCCCCTTCGGCTTCTCACAAAAATTTACGGAGAATGATTTATGTTTGAATTTCTGAAACTTTGCAACGAATACGAAAAAATGACGACCCTCGAACGGGGCGCCGTGCTCGCGGCGAAATCGGCGAAGGTCCTTGCGAAACTGCATCTGCTCGACATCCCCGGCATCGACCCCGTGGAAACGCTCGTAAGCTTTATCATCGGTTCCGTCGTAGCGGACGGAAAGGTGAACGAGCAGGAATACATTCTGATGTATCCCGCCCTCGTAAAAGCCTTCGGCGACGATTTCGACTTCACGTCCGTCAAGGAATCTTTCAAAAAGGACGCCGAAGGGAAAAGGATGATCCGGGACTATACGAAAGACCTGATGACCGTTCTCGGCTACGTGGACGACGAGATCCGCGAAGACGTCATCGTTCTGTGCCTTTGCGTCGTTACGATCGACGGAAAAATCTCTCTCAGAGAGAGAAAGTATATCCGCCGCCTGTGCCGCGCCTGATATCATTAAGTCCGCCGATAACACGATTATCAAACCATTTTACGAAAAAAACGCCGTCGTTTTCCCTTTTCGGGAAATCGGCGGCGTTTTATTTTTCAGGCGCATGCGATATTTCGGCGATCCGGATCTACCGGCTGAAAAGGGTCACGATGCTTTTTTCCACCGCTTTTCTCATTTCGTCGTAATTCAGGTAATCGTGGCGATCGTAGATAAATTCGTGCGCAAACGACTGCACCGAATTCATCGCGATATGTACTTTTTCTTCCATAAACGGAATGTCAAGCCCGAGTTCTCTCAAACGGGACGGCAATCTTTCGGTGATATGCTTTTCAAGGATCATGAAACGCTCTTTCACTTCATCGTCGCTCGACGCAAGCGCATGAAGAGTATTGTGCAAATGGGCGTTTTCCTTATGAACGGAGATGGTGAGATCCACGATCTCGGAGACGAGCGTTTTCATATCGACGGGCGCGGACAGACGATCGAATTTTTCCATGAAGGGTTTTGCGATCTTTTCGATATAAATATCGAGCACATAAAGCAAAATGTCCCGTTTGTCCTTAAAATAACTGTAAACGATCCCCGTCGATACCCCCGCGCGCTTCGCGATTTCCGGCGTGCTCGCCGCATGGTAGCCGATCTCGGAAAAAACTTCGTAGCTCGCGGCGATGATCTTATTCTTTTTTTCGTTCGACCGCTCTTGCTGCGGCTGCCTTATTTTTTTATTCATAAGTCTATTGTAGACTATTTTTTCACAAAAAGCAAGCAAAAAACGCAGCCCCGCGGAAGAAAAGAAAATCCCGTTACGCCGAAAATAGTTATCCGAAGGCTAACCGTTTTGATTGACACGGGAATGAAATCATTCTATAATATATTGCGCGCGCAAACGTTTTTACGCGCGAAATCACAGGAGAAAAAACATGACGTTAAACGATCTGAAAGTCGGCGAAAACGCGAAAATCACCGCCGTAAACGGCAACGGACCGCTCAGGTGCCGTCTGCTCGACATGGGGCTGATCCCGAAAACGACGATCACTCTTCAGAAAATCGCCCCGATGGGCGATCCGCTCGAAATCAACGTGCGCGGTTACGAACTGACCCTGCGCCGCGAAGAAGCGGAAAAAATCGAAGTTATAACGGAGAAGGAAAAACAATGAAATTTGCACTGGCAGGCAATCAGAACTGCGGCAAGACCACCCTTTTTAACGCCCTTACGGGTTCCAACCAGCACGTGGGAAATTTCCCGGGCGTCACGGTCGACCGCAAGGAAGGAGAGATCCGCGGGCAGAAATCGGTTACGGTGGTCGATCTGCCCGGAATATACTCCCTGCGCCCTTACACGCAGGAAGAGATCGTAACGAGAGATTATATCATCAACGAAAAACCGGACGGCATCATCAACATCGTTGACGCGACGAATATCGAAAGAAATCTTTATCTTACCCTGCAACTGCTCGAACTGCGCGTTCCCACCGTACTCGCCCTTAACATGATGGACGAAGTAAGGGAAAACGGCGGCAGCATCGACGTTGCGAAAATGAGCGAAGCGCTCGGCATCCCCGTCGTTCCCGTCAGCGCGGCAAAGGGGGAAGGCGTTTCCGAACTGATCGACAAAGCGATCGAAACGGCGAAAAACAGAGTCCTTCCCAAAGTTTACGACTTTTGTTTCGAGGACTCTCCCGTTCACAGATGCATGCACGCGATCGTTCACCTGATCGAAGACCATGCGGATCGCATCGGCGTTCCCCCGCGGTTCTGCACCGCGAAACTCATCGAAGGAGGCGACAACGTTGCCGATAAACTCGGGCTGGACGTAAACGAAAGGGAACTCGTGGAACACTGCATCGTGCAGATGGAAGACGAATCGGGGCTCGACCGCAACGCCGCCCTCGCGGACATGCGTTACACCTTTATCGAATCGGTCGTGAAAAGCTCCGTGATCAAATGCCACGAAAGCAAAGGACACGCGCGCTCGGTAAAAATCGATAAGATCCTGACCGGGAAATATACGGCGGTGCCCGTTTTCCTCGGCATTCTGTTTCTGACGTTTTTTCTCACCTTCAACGTGATCGGCAAATTCTTATCCGATCTTCTCGAGGCGGGAATAACGGCTCTTTCCGGCGTCGTGAACGACGGGCTTACCGCATACGGGCTGAACCCCGTTCTGAAAAGCCTTATTATCGACGGTATTTTCACGGGCGTCGGAAGCGTGCTTTCCTTCCTGCCGATCGTCGTCACCCTGTTCTTCTTTTTATCCATTCTCGAAGACACGGGCTATATGGCGAGGGTCGCGTTCGTCATGGATAAACCGCTGCGTAAAATCGGGCTTTCGGGCAGAAGTTTCGTACCTTTGCTGATGGGCTTCGGTTGTTCCGTCCCCGCCGTGATGGCAACGAGAACGGTCTCTTCCGACCGCGACCGCAAAATGACCATTCTTCTTACCCCTTACATGAGCTGTTCGGCTAAAATCGCGATTTATGCCGTTTTCACGCAGGCGTTTTTCCCGAAATACGGCGCGTTTGTGATGATGGGGCTTTACCTCTTCGGCGTTCTGCTCGCCCTGCTCGTCGCAGTCGTACTGAAATCCACGGCGTTCCGCGGGCAACCCGTTCCGTTTGTTATGGAACTGCCGAACTATCGCCTGCCGTCCGCGAAATCGGTCGCTCTCCTCTTGTGGGAAAAGGCGAAAGATTTCCTTTCCCGCGCGTTTACCGTTATTCTGCTCGCAACGGTCATCATCTGGTTTCTGCAAAGTTTCGATTACCGTATCAACTTTACGGAAGACAGTTCCGTCAGTCTTCTCGCCTATATCGGGCGCGGCATTTCCGTGATCTTCCGCCCGCTCGGATTTGACGACTGGCGCGTTACGACCGCTCTCGTTTCCGGATTCACCGCGAAAGAAGCCGTCGTTTCTACCCTTGCGGTTCTTGCGGGAACGAGCACGGAAGGTCTGTCCGCCGCCCTTTCCGGTATGTTTACCCCGTTGTCGGCAGTCAGTTTCCTTGTATTCACCCTGTTATATACGCCTTGCGTCGCAACGATCTCGACGGTGAGAAAGGAATTCAAGTCGTTTTGGGCAACGCTCGGCGTGGTTCTTCTTCAATGCGCCGTCGCATACGTGTGCGCGCTTGCCGTTTACGGCATCGGGAGTCTGTTTATATGAAACCGCTCGATTACATTCTGACGGTTGTCGTGGCGGCGATCATCGTTCTCGCCGCCGTGTTTACCGTAAGAAACGCCCGTCACGGAAAAGGCTGCGGAGGCGGCTGTAACGGAGACTGTGCGAATTGCCCCCTGCACGGAAAAAAGAAAGATAAATAAACCGCCGGATAAAAAACGCCGGCAGACAGACAAAAAAGGATAGCTTTGCTATCCTTTTTATTTTTTTCGGTATTAAGTTTCCTTTTTCCGGAAACGGTTACGGAAATCCGCCCCGATCTTTCTGTCTTCCGGGGAATCGTTGTAAACGCGGAAGTCATCTTTTCCGATTTCGGCAACCGGACAGATCGGCTCCCCCGTCACGGGATCCGGAAAGTCTGCGATCACATACCCTCCGTCCCCTTCGATACGGTTTTCCATTATGATCCCGATATCCCCTTTCCTTAAGCCTATGTCTCTGTAATTGTCGTTTAAAAGAATAATATCGTCCGATTCGTCCGCAAAGGAATTGTCTTCGAACCGATTCATGAACGACGGATCTTTATGCGCCTCGAGAAACCGCTCGTAAAAATCCCTCTTTGCTTTTCTGTCCTGTGCGGAATCGGAGCAAAAACGGAAATCTCCTTTTCCGACTTTCTCCGCCAACGCGATACACCTGTCCGTAACGGGATCCCGTACCTGCACAACGACAAAACCCTCTTCGGTACAATTCGCCAGAACCGTGCCGATATATCCTGCATATAAACGTTTTTTGCATAGGCTTAGCATTCGCCATCACTAATTACCTTAAAGGCTTCTTTTCCGCCCTTTTCCCCGATTTCTCTATTGATGTACGGAAAGTACTATCGATTTCGAAATCGG
>CAKQRE010000029.1 GCA_934271265.1 uncultured Clostridia bacterium
CTCGATACCAACTATTCGTCGGGAACTTATTCCGACGCTCTGAAATACGAAATCACGAACGCGAAAACCGATTGGGATATCGTTCAGGGAAATATCGTTTCCAACCTTATCAGTCAGTATTGCGTCAATATGTACACCTACGTGAACGGCAAAAACGGTTATGCGGGCAACAAAGTGTGGAGTAACGTTATCGAAGAGGACGCGTATATCACAGATAAGTCGGGAACGAATACGACCACGTACATTATGAATACCGAAAGTCTTCTTACGGCATGGTTCGTAAATAAAGTCGCGCTTGCCGCTGCCGGTGAAAAGGGATATGTAAACGCAGAGGGAAAGGTTGAAAACCCCGTTACGTGGGACGATCTTATAAACCTTTGCAAATATATGAAAGAAGCGGGTTACAAGAATCCTCTCGGCATTCCTCTTTCGTCAAACGATATTCAGAACTTCAACTTCTCCTGGCTTTTAAGAGTATATGGAGATTATTATTTCAGAAACGAATACGACGGGTCTATGTATTCGAGCAGAAATTTCGAATATGACCCGACTTCGGAAAACCCCGAAGGAGATATAGAGTTCGGCATCGATCCGACGAGAATGTTCAATAAAATTCTCGACGAAACCTCCGAAAAATATATCGGAGCAAAGAGCGCGAAATTCAAAGAATTCGTTTCGCAGTTCGAAAAGATGTCTCCGTATATCAATAAAACGGACGCTACGCAAACTTCCATGGAAGATATGCGCAATGCATTCCAGAAGCAAACCAAGGGTAAAGATTCGCCTCAGATCGTTCTCGATTATTCGGGTACGGGACTTGCGTTTTTAAAGAGTCAGAACGAAAATCTTCAGGTTGATTTCTTCGATTATCCCGCGATGGTCAGCAAGGGCGGATATATCCCGGAAGGAACTATCGTAAGAGACGTCGGCGGTAACGGAGGTTTCCTCTCCATAATAAATCACGATGCAAAGCAAAATGCGCTTAACCTTGACTTTATGAAGTTCGTTATGTCTCCTTACGGTCAGTCGATCTATTATGATGCGCTCAGCAAAACCGATTATACGCCGCAGGCGTTAACGCTCGTAAAACAGAATCTCGTTAAAGTTCCCGCGGAGTGGGCGGAATTTTTCAAGACGGATAAAATCAAGTTCAGCGGATACGTGGACGGCAACGATTACCTGAAACATCTCGTAATGTCGATGGGCGGCATGGGGGCGACTAAGGTCAGAAGCGTAAACGTCGAATTGTATCAGAAACTACTTGCGGGGCAAGGTTCGGACGAGATCACTGTAGATGTCTTCTCGGAAAGATGGGCTGCGGCTTTGAAATCGGGCTGGATAGACTACGCTAAAAAGAACAACTGGAACGAAACGTGTTATATGCGCCCGGGAACCGATCCTAAATCCGGTCCCGCCGAATAAACGGAGGAATCATTTTGAACGAAACAACGAAAAGCCGCGGAGAAAAAGGTAAATTCAAAGGAAAAGCGGCGAAGGCGATTATAATTACGCTTGTCGTTTTTGCGGCGGCCGTCGCATTGATCGTCTCTATGGCTTGTTTTACCCCTCGCGATAGGAATTACGAAGCGCCTAGCGGCAATATAATAGACATAATCACCAGCGAAACCGGGGAGTGGCTTTATGCCACTTCCGACGGTTCCGTCGTAAGAATGAAAAATAACGACGAGGTAAAAGATTCGTTTGATTTCGTCGATATGGTAAGGGAACACATAGGCGACGGAAACGCGCTTTTACGCAAAATTTACCAAAAAGCCGGTAGTAAAAACCTTTGGGGTATCGTTTCGAAAAACGATTCTTCGGGGGCTTCGTTTCTTATCAGGGTAAACGAAACGGAAACGGGGTTGGAACTTCTCGATTGCGTTTCGTTCCGCGGAAATGTAGATAATACGTTTTTTCTTGAGGACGGCGACTATCTGTATCTCGTATGCACCGGGCAGCAGATCGCCGAAATCATGAGATATAAGATCGACGATCTTGCCGCGGGAACGCTCTGCAGAACCTACCTTTACGATTGTACGTTAAACGACGACGAAAGGGGCAACATTAAACTCAGAGCCGTTCAGATGACGAGCGGTATAAGCTGCTTTGAGTCCGACGGCGAACATCTTTACATCGTGTACGACGGCGGAGTGATAAGGCTTGCGCATGATTTTACCGATGTCGAATACAGAAAAGCCAAAAACAAAGGCAAAAAGAGAGAGGATTTCCTCGATAGTCTCGACACCGAAAAGTATCTGTCTTTCGGTATTTTCGGAGTGTCTCCCCGCGGAGCGGTGTATGAAAAAGAAACCGATACGA
>CAKQRE010000030.1 GCA_934271265.1 uncultured Clostridia bacterium
TAAAGTGTTCATGATAGCGATGGGTTTTCCTTTAAAGTATTTGGTTAGCGCTTAAACTTTAGCATAAAGAAAATCTTTTCGCTATCTTTTTTTATTGTTTTTGTCTCATTTCTATTGTAATCCTACACAATAATTTTGTATCGGGCTTAAAAATAGTTGACAAACCGTATAGCGTATGGTATACTTTCGCCGTTAAGTTAGCTGGGGCTAACCAAACGGTCCCGAACGAATCCGATAAGTTAAGGTCGGATTATTTTCGGGTGGTAAGTTAGCAATTGCTAACCCAAAAATCAATTAAGACAGGAGTAGAAAAATGAGCAGACTTGCTATTATTTGCGCACCGGATAAATCGGCGCTTTCTAAAATGACTGAAAAAATTATTGCAGGGGCTATAAGCGGCGGAGCGATAGCGGACGTTTTCGACGCAACTGTCGATCCCGCTGTTCTTGCGGGGTATGACGCGGCGGCGTTCGGCTTGGCAAGCGGGTTTGAAAAGTCCGATTTTGTCGCAATATTTTCGCGTTGTTTGTCGATGCTCGAAGGCAAAAAAACGGCTTTCTTCGGTAATTTCGAGGAATCCGACGAATTCGGCGAAAGCCTTATCCGCATAGGCAAAGCCGCAAAATGCGTAATGATTCCCACCGTAAGCGCGGAAAACGAAGCCGAAAATCTCGGCAAATCGCTTATACACGTTAAAGAAATTCGGCCCGATCTTTCGAACACGGTTCCGATTATTTTCTCTACGATAACGGGGAACGCTTATAAACTCGCTGTGGCGGCGGCAGAAGCGGTGCCCGATCATGTGGGGCCATATAATATAAGATATATTACCGACGAAGTTATAGATAAATTCGATACTTTCGTGCTCTCGTATTGGTGCAATCACGGCACGGCAGACGATGATACTATTGATTTGATTGCCAGAATGCACGGCAAAAAACTTATCGTTATCGGTTCGCTCGGCGTTGCTACCGAGACGGCGCACGCCGCCAAGGTTTGCGAAAACGTTATCGCACTCGCTTCCGATCATAACACTTTGCTCGGGCATTATCTTTGCCGCGGAAGCATCGATCTTCGCCGCACGTTCGCGCGCACGCGTATTCCCGAAGGGCAGAAAGGGCATCTTTCGATGGAACGTTTCGATAAACAAAAAGAATCGCTGGGGCACCCGAATGCAGATGAGCTCGAAGCCGCGCGCGCGGCTGTCGCCGAGTTTTTGAAAAAAGCATGAAAACGGAAATCGTTTCAAATTCGCACGAGCCTGAAATAAATACGCAAAAAATAAACGAATCGAAAATAAAAGCGCAAAAAAATAAATCGTCGCAAGCCGAAACTTCGGTTAAGCGAAAATTTTCGCGGCCGATAATTATTGCGGTGTTTGCGGTTGTTTCCGCTCTGTCGGTGCTTGTATGCACGGGTATCGGCAGTGTGAAAATATCTGTCGGCGACGTGATAAAGGCGATTTTTGTCGACGATGAAAGCATGGCGCGCCTGCTCGTGTGGAATTTAAGGTTTCCGCGCGTTTTGGTCGGCGGGCTTGTGGGCGTGTGTTTGTCGCTTTCGGGGTGCATACTTCAGGGCGTTATGCGCAACACAATGGCTTCGCCGTCGACTATCGGCGTAACGGGCGGCGCGAGTTTTATCGGTTATCTTACGCTCGTTGCGTTTCCCGCTTATTCGTATCTGCTTCCGATAGGTTCGATACTCGGCGCGTTCGTTACGACTATGCTCATATACGCGCTGGCGTATCAGAAAGGCGTTTCGCCCGTTAAAATGATTTTATCGGGTATGGCGGTTTCGGCGCTTTTCGGCGCGTTCAACGATATAATAAAAACATTTTTTGCCGAATCGCTCGGCAACGCTTCGGGGTTTCTCGTGGGCGGGCTTAACGGCGTAGGCTGGGAAAGTTTTCGTATGATTCTTCCTTACGCCGCGGTCGGAATTTTTATATGCGCGTTTTTGCCGTCGCGTATGAACATACTTATGCTCGGCGACGAAACGGCAAATTCGCTCGGGCTGCGCACCGAAGTTTTCAGGTTCTTTCTTATAGCGGTGTCGTCGCTTCTTGCGGGCGCGGCTATTTCGGTGGCGGGGCTTATAAGTTTTGTCGGGCTTGTCGTGCCGCATATAGCAAGGCTTCTCGTCGGATCGGATTATAAATATCTGTTCCCTGCGTCGGCGTTGCTCGGTTTTTCTCTGGTTTGTATATGCGATACGGTTGGCAGAGTTATTTTGCCCCCCGGGGAAGTTCCGGTCAGCATCATTCTTTCGTTCATCGGCGCGCCGTTCTTCTTGTATTTGCTGCGCACGCGCGAAGGTAAAAGGGGGTAAGCGATATGTATTTCGGTTTTCGTAATGTTTCGGTCGGCTATGGTAAAAAGGAAGTTCTTCACGGGCTTTCGCTTGAAATCGAGCGGGGCAAGGTGGTAACTTTAATCGGGCAGAACGGGTGCGGAAAATCCACCTTGCTAAAAACCGTTTCAAAGGCGGTAACGCCGCGGTCGGGCGAAGTTGTGTATCTCGACAAAAAGTTATCGGAATATCCGCCAAAACAACTCGCGCAAAAAATAGCGTATCTTTCGCAGGTGCACGAATCGCCGCCGGATATCGACGTGCGTACTCTCGTTTCTTACGGAAGATTTCCGTATTCGCGCTTCGGGCGCGGCATGACCGCAGAGGACGAAGCCGTTATAGACCGCGTGCTTGCGCTTACGGGGCTTACTCATCTTAAAGATCGTATTCTTGCCACGCTTTCGGGTGGCGAAAGACAGCGCGCATGGATTGCAATGACTATCGCGCAAGAGCCCGAAATTTTAATTCTCGACGAGCCTACCACTTATCTCGACGTAAGTTATCAGGTAGAAGTGCTCGAACTGGTGCGGCGGCTTAACTGCGAACTCGGCATAACCATTGTAATGGTTCTGCACGACATAAATCTTGCCGCGCGCTACTCGGATTATCTTGCGGCAATACGCGAAGGCGAGCTCTTCGCAATGGGAACGCCCGACGAAATGGTAACCGAGAAAAATCTTTGCGACATTTTTGAAATCGAAGCCGCGGTTTACCGCGATCCGATACATAATTGTCCGTATTTCATTCCGCAAAGGACAACCTTTGATATAAAACAATAAAAAAATCCAAACAAAACGGAGGTAACAAAAATGAAAAAACTGTTTTCGATTATTCTTTGCTTATGTCTTCTTTTAGTAGGAGCGTTTGCAGCATGCACAAGCGACACCGATTCGTCGGGTGATTCGACAGGCTCGTCGAATTCTTCGACGACCGACGGCGAAAAAGACGAAGCGACCGTTAAAGCCGAACTTAAAGCGGAATTTCTCGAAGAAGCGAACGAAGTAATCGTAAGCGAAAATTCGGTTACGTTCAAAGACGCAACTTCTACCGACGGCTCGACTATAACGATCGAAAAAAATCCCGAAAAAGTATTAAATCTTTATGCAAGTTTCACCACGCTGTGGTATGAAGCGGGCGGTTCGGTAATCGGTTGTATCGGCGGCAGTTCGTCGCAGGCTTTATACACCGAATATATCGGCAGAGATATTACCGCCGACGAAGGTATGACGGTTGTTGCAACTTCGTCTTCGGGCAAAAAGTGGAATACGGAGCAAATCGTCGCTCTTAAACCCGACCTTATTATTTGTTCTACCGCAATGAGCGGCTATTCCACCATCGAAAAACCCGCAAAAGCGGCAAACATTCCCGTTATTGCCGTAAAATACGACGATTTCTCCGACTATCTCAAATGGTTTAAAGTCTTCTGCAATATTTCGGGTAATGCCGACCTTTGGGACAGCGTCGCAATGAAATCGCTTGACGACGTAGTTGACGTTCTTTACGAAATTCCCGACGGAAAAGCTCCGCGCGTGTTCAGCATGTTCGCAAACGCAAGCACGTTGAACGCAAACACTTCGTTGACCGTAGTCGGCGGAATGGTAACCGCAATGAAAGCGACGAATATCGTTGACGATTGGCCTAACACCGAAAAAGCCGACCGCTTGACCATAAACCTCGAAACCGTATATGCGGCAAACCCCGACATTATAATCGTTCAGTGCCACGCGGGAACCGACGCGGCCATGCAACAGGTTGCCGACACCTACGGAAGCAACGAAGTATGGCTTGCTCTTAACGCCGTTAAGAACGGAAAAGTATTCTATCTTGAAAAAACGCTTTTCCACAACAAACCCAACAGACGTTTCGCCGAAGCATATCAGAAACTGGCTGAAATTCTTTATCACGACGTCGAATTTTCGTTTAAAAGCGGGAAATAATGTTTTCAGAGCGCTATAAAAGCCATCACGACGCTTCGCGCGATTTAAAAAATCGCTATACCGCGGGCATAGGCGGAGAAGAATATCTCTCCGCCGTGCTTTGCGAAAAGCCGAAAAGCAGGCGCGTGATATATATTCATGTGCCGTTTTGCAATAAGGTGTGCTCGTTTTGTCCGTTTCACCGTCCCGATGAGTTGTCGCGGCGCGAATACCACAAATACCTTATCGACGAAATACGCAAAATACAAACTTATCCATATTTAAGCGAGCCGATCGACGCCGTGAATTTCGGCGGCGGCACGCCCACTTCGCTTTCTCCCGCACAAATGAAAGCGGTACTTTACGAACTAAAAAACAGTTTTTCAATCGCGCAGGGCGCGGAAATCAGCGTAGAAACTTCGGCGACGGGGCTTTCGGACGAAATGATCGAAGTGCTTAAAAACGGCGGAGTAAACCGACTGTCCGTCGGTATACAAACTTTCGACGACGACGCGAGAAAACTGCTCGGCAGGCGCGGAAGCGGTGAATTTGCCGCGTCGCGCGTGGCGGCGGCGATAAAAGCGGGCATAAGTAACACGAACGTAGACATTATCTATAATTATCCCGCGCAAGCCGACGCGCAACTTGAAAGCGATTTAGAAACCGTTTTGCGGCTCGACGTAGCCGGCATATCTCTTTATTCGCTGGTGCTTCACGAAAAAACGCCGCTGTATCGTCGGCTCGATGAAAAAACAAAAACCGATATGCTTAATATGCGGAGCGAAAAAGAACTTTTCGATATGATTTTCGATAAACTCGAACCGCGTGGCTATAAAATGCTCGAACTTACAAAACTTGTAAAAAACGGGCGCGACCGTTACGACTATATGAATATTCGTCACAGCGGCGGAAGTTGTATCGCGCTTGGACACGGCGCGGGCGGCAATATCGAAGATTATTTTTACCACAACTCGCATGCCTCGCCCGATATTTCGGATAAAATACATATATGTTCGCGCGGCAGGGTGCTTCGCCCCGAATATCGCTTGCTCGATTCGTTGATTTATTCAATGCAAAAGGGCAGTGTAAGGCTGAACGAATATTCGCAGAAACTCGGAATCGATTTGCTTTCGCTTTTCGGCGAAAAACTTGATACTTTTGCGGGTGCGGGCTATCTTGATATCGATGGCGATAAAATCACGTTTACGCGCAACGGCGTATTTTTCGGGAATAACATTATTTCTGAACTGATAGGCGTAATTTCCGGGGAATAAAATTATAAAAAGCAAAAAAAAGACGAAGAAAAAAACTTCGTCTTTTTTTGCTTCGTTAATTCTTCGGCGTTGCCGTTTGTAATTATTTTAAAGATAGACTTACCGATGAGGTGTTGAAATAAAACTCCGATCAGGTTGGTTTTTTACAACATTTTTTTCGCACTCGACGAACGCTATGAGGCAGGTTGTTTATGCCATTTGCGGTATCGGCTATTTTTGTTTTTGAGATTCCTGACGAAATTCTTTCGGTTTCATATTTGTGGATTGCTTAAACACATTGGTAAAATGCGACTGATCGAAGAACCCGCATTCCTGTGCGATGAACGATATCGGCTTGTCCGTTGAGGAAAGCATTGCGGTGGCATGCGTTATGCGGATTTTTTTAAGATATTCCATAGGCGACGTATTAAAAACGTTTTTAAAGTATCTGAAGAAATTCGGCGTGGACATATTAACCATTTTAGATAAATCGTCCACGGTGATTTTTGAGGAATAATTTTCTTCCATATACTGCGTGGTTTTCAGTATTACATAGTCGGCGGTGTTTTTGTGATTGTCGTTAGCCGTTGAATATTTTTGCGCTATCAATTTTGCAAGTTTGCACAAAAGACATACGGTTTTAAGGTCGAACATAACGCTGTTATCTTCGTCTTTTTTCTTGTCAAGTTCTATCAGTTCGTCAAAATCTTTTACAAAGCCGCTTAGCATGTCTTTCTGAATGTTCATATTGAGCGACATATTATTGAACGCCTGACGAATTTGCGGTTCTACCTCGAACAATATCTTCATTCCGGGGTAATTATCGAGTTGTTTTTTATAATCTTCCATTATATCGTTTCTTATAATAAGATGGAAAATTTTTGTCTTTTCGTCGTTCGACCAGTATCCATGTTCGGTGTACGGCGGAATCATAAACATATCTCCGGCTTTTGCAGGGTGATTTTTATTTTTAACGTAGTGCCTGCATTCACCGTATGTAACCACGTTTAGTTCGTAATAGTCGTGAGAGTGCATCAGGATTGGGTAAGAGCGGTTATGATAATAGGCAAACCCCTGAGAGAAAGCGGAAACGTTGTTAAGCGAATAAAACGGATTTGTATGTTTATTAAGTTTTACGGGATAATTTTGGTTCTTTTTCTTCATCTTGATAGGAATCTGCAAAAACTTGATTGAATTTTACAATAATTATATCACATTGGGGTGTATAATGCAAGTGTTGTAATGGGATAGTATCGGGATTTTGCGAGTAAAATTATTGCAAAATCGCCGACATTAAGATATGGTGCTACGCGCATTTTGGGTATAAAGGTATAGTCTCGCTCCGTGATTGTCTGACGATTAAACGTAGGATGTGACCCAAAATACGGCTTAAAATCGGAAAAATCGAAGGGTGCCCTTCCTTTCGTCTTCGGCGAAAGGAACACTTTTATCGGCTATCAATAAACATTTAATAATATGAATCGCTTCTCTTCATAAGAAGAAAGGGGCATGCAAATCGATAACGGAGGAAAAATGAAAGAAAAAATGTTGTCAGGCGATCTGAAAAATCTGAAAAAATGCAGAATTTCGGCGGCGATGCTTCTTGTTTTCGTTATGGTCATTACTTTGACGTGCGCGGTTGCTTGCGCGGGCGGTGGCGGAAAAGAATCGGTCGATTCTTCTGCTTCGGCTTCGGGCGAGTTTGATCCTGACGATTCCGAAGACCCCGGCGATTCGGAAGATTCGAGCGAAATCAAAGATGAAAAAATCGTTCTTAAAGAAATTCCCGAGGCGGGCAATGTTAAACTTGTCGACGATGCCATAAGGGAATATCTTTCTGCCTCTGACGTTTCGGAGCAGATAGCCGCTTTACCGCAGGTTAAGGTGTCAAAAGATTCCGGAGCGTTACCTGTAAAACTTGCCTGGAACGGCAACGGAAGCGTGAGATATACGATCTACATTGCCGATAACGAAAATTTCGATAATGCAACGTCGTATGTCGTTTCGGGTTTTACGAGGGAACTCGACGTTTATAACTTACTGCCGTCTACGACGTATTATTGGAAAGTTGCAGGCGATAGATCCGACACGTCGGACACTTCCGTTTTTAAGACTGAAGATCTTTCCGTTCGCTTGATTTATGCCGAGGGAACTTCGAATATAAGAGATCTCGGAGGTTGGAGTGCGGACGGCTCATTTGTCAATTACGGGAAAATATATCGCGGAAACCAACTTAACGGATATGGTAATTGGGGCGATAATAAATTAACGGAGAACGGGCTGAAAACTTTTAAAGACGACTTAAAAATCAAAACCGAAATAGATCTCAGGACGCAGGGCAAAGATGACGCCGATCAGACGGTGAATTTTGTAGACGCGTCGCTTCCGTACTATAAATATACGATCGGTCAATATACCGATATTCTGGAACCGACGGTCTGGAACGCTTTGCCGCATGACGGAAACACGCCGGCTGATTCGACGGAGAATAAGAACGACGCGCGCCGCCTGTCATATGCGACGGGTAATGCGGTAAGGAATGAAAATGCAATGAGACGCTCTTTGAAAAGCATTTTCGAAGTTCTTGCAGACGAGCGTAATTATCCTGTCTATATACATTGTAACGCGGGCGCGGACAGAACGGGTACCGTGGCGTTTTTGATTAACGGTCTTCTCGGTGTAAGCGAAGCCGATCTGATCAGAGATTACGAGCTGACAAGTTTTTCAAAGGTTTCCGGACTGAGATACAGAAGCGAGATCAAAAACGGCGATTTTACCGAAATCGGCGTAATGAAGAACGACTACGACAATTTTGTGGCATTCGGCGCCTTGATGAATGCGATAAAAACCAATTATGGCGCGGAAGGCGGAACGCTTTCTTATGCGATCGAAAGTTTCCTTACCGATTATGTCGGCGTGTCGCATGAAGACATTGAAAGTTTAAAAAGAATTATGATTTCAGACTATACGCCGGTCGAAACGGAATACGTCGTCGGGGATAGGCAGGTGGTGGAGGCTGCAAAAACCGCTAACACCCTGAATCTCGGAGACGTTGCGTATAGTTCTGTCGAAAGTATATCCATCAATAACGTATCGCTCGGTAATTCACTTGACTCCATAGACGGAAGTAAGTTTGCAAATATTTACGGAGAAAGGGAATTGACCGTTGCGGTAAACTCGGAAAACGGCAAAAAGATTATTAAAGTTCCTGTGTTTGTCGTAACGAAATATATATACACGGCAGAAGATCTGATCTCTGCGCTGACGATTACGTCGGAGAGAAATTACGGTTACTACGAACTGAAAAACGATATAACTCTCGGTTCCTTCTCAAACGAAGCAAAAGCCTCATTCAGCGGCAGGAATGGCTTCTGCGGAATCCTTGAGGGTAACGGGTACACCGTTACCGCGCCTCTCGGTAACCATGGTTTATTCGGCTACGTCATCGCCGGTGCAACCATAAGAAACGTAAATTTTGCGGTAAGCGGCGGCGTAAACGAAGCAGGCAAGTCGGTTATGGGCGACTATGTTCTCAACTCGTTTATCGAAAACGTAACGATAAGTGTTTCCGAAGGCGTTCCCGGAATCGGGGTTGACGGTATAGGGCTTGTTACGACTAAATCGTTCAAGGGCAACTCGGTCAAAAAGTTGAGTATTCATGCCGAAAATGCCAAACTCGATTCTTTGTTTGGCTTCGATAAGCAGTACGCATTCGGCGGGAATCATTTTACTTCCTGCCTTATCAACGCGAAATATGTAAAAGAACTTGCACGGCAATATACAGACGGAATTTACGTTCCCGTATATCTTGAAGAAATTTACGGATTCGACGGCGAAATAACCGATACTGTCGAGATCGCCGTTGCAGACATAATAAACGTCGAAGGTTCGAACATCGAGTTGAACGTGGGCGAACGGTTCAAGGGTTCTAAGGTCGTCGGCATTGAAAGCAAAGGCGTTAAAATTACCGAATACAAATTTGCAAACGGCGTGTTATATTTATTTAACGACCGCGGGTTATTCGGTGAAAACTTAGGCGAAACGACCATAAACATTACGTTTGAAGGCGTAAACGGAATTCTCGTCAAAGCACAAATCAGCGTGGTTATATTTACCGAATCCGAAGAGGTGTTTTTAGAGGAAACGCAGGAAATTTTCGTCGGCAGAGAAGAAAACTCGGTCGATCTTAAAGAATTCGGCGGCGCGACGGTTTATTCGATTTCCTGCAACGGATATTATTTCGGAAACGACGTAAATTCTTTGAATATCGATTCGGAATTCAGAGCAGCCCCGTTGATCCACGGAAACAATACGCTTACCGTACTCATCGGTAAAGACAATAAATTCTATACGTTGCAAATTCCCGTTACGGTGATAACCGAGGAGATAGGCGACGTTGTTCGGTTCAACGAACTTATGAAATCCGACAGCGCGGAATACGCGATTTACGGATATTATAAATTGACGGCAGATATCGGCAACTCCAGATCGGATTTCAACAACGGAAACGACAAAAACTGGCAGAACGTGGACGGACTTTACGGCTTCCGCGGAACGCTTGACGGGGCGGGACATTCCATAACCGGCACTGTTTTCACGAGAGGTTTATTCGGACTTGTCGGCAAAGGAGCCGTCATCAAAAACTTTACCGTAAACGCATACGGTTATGCGAACGGCAGAACCGTTCTTGCTCGTTCGATAAGAGACGCCGTAGTCGAGAACGTTAAGATCAACGTCAAGAGCGGAGAATCCGACTCCTATCTTACCGAGGGCGGAATTATCACCGCGCTTATGAGTCACTCGACGATTTACAGAAACGTTGAAATCAATTCGGACGGAAAAACGGATACGCTGTTCGGTTGCAGTTATTGGAATTACGACGCGAGAAAGGCAAACGCCTTCGAAAACGTTAAAGTAACCGTTAAATCTATCGGCGGACTTCTTTGCCTCAGAGCAAACGTTGCCGAATCTCTTTACACGATAGACGGAGTGGAAGGAATAACGGTCGCTTACGTTCGTTCATACGAGGATGAAAACAATACCGCGCTCGTCGGCGGCTCGGCGGAATTTACTCTCGGCAGCGAAAATGCCGACGTAACCGAAATCGATTCGATAACGTTTGACGGAAGAGAGATTAAGGGCTTCACGTTTGAAAACGGAGTTCTTACTATAACAGAGAACTTTACCGTGTCCGACATAGGCGCAAGAACGTTTGTTTTAAAAGGTAAGGTCGGCGATAAAGAGGTTACTGTCTATCTCGGTGCAACTATAGTGTTGCCTGCCGAAGAGGTTGCGCTTGACGGAGACAGAGAGATTATTCTTGCTGACGGAACGGAATACGCTTTAGATCTCGGCGACTATGCGGATTCAACGGTTCTCTCGGCAACTCTTGGCGGTGAAAACGTAACGTACGCAAACGGAATGTTGGCTATATCAGACGATTACAAGGCAAACAAGCAAAAACACGGCATGCAGACCTTGAAGGTTACTGTTGAAAAGGACGGCAAATATTACATCGTAACCGTAAACGTTCTTGTGGTAACCAAAGCGATTTCCACGATAGACGAACTTACCGCGGCAATGACGGCAGGAACGGATAACGTTGTTTACGGGTATTACAAATTAACTCAGAACGTAGGCTCAAGCGCAGCCTGGATAAGCGTTGCGAACAACGGAGACTGGAAAAATACAGACGGTAGCGTAGGTTTCCGCGGAACGCTTGACGGTAGCGGTTTTGCCGTTGACGGAGCCTTTGGAACGCACGGACTGTTCGGAATAATAGGTAACGGCGCGGTCGTTAAGAACATAACGTTCAACGTTTACTATTACCAGAACGGAAGACAGACGTTGGCTCGCAGCATAACCGGCGCGACGATAGAAAATATAACCATAAACATCAAGAGCGTACACGGAACGTTAGACGCAACGGCTGAAGGCGGCGTGATAACGGGACTTATGAGTCATACGACGCATTACAAAAACGTAACTATAAACGCCGAAGGCAAAGATCTCGATACATTGTTCGGCAAGAGTTACGGCAATTACAAAGCGGAAAAAGCGAACACTTTTGAAAATTGCGTTGTCAACGCCAAATCTTTGGCGGGGCTTGTTCATTCAAACGGGATCATTCCGGCTACGGGAATCAACGGGCTTACCATTAAAGAAAACTGATGCAGGTAATGAATGGTATTCAATAAGGGTTTTTGTCGCATTTGCGATGGAAAATAAAAACAATTGATAGGAGTGTATGATGAGAAAAAGAGTAGTTTTTTTAACGCTGATTTTATCGATCTGCCTGATTTTTGCCACCGGTTGTCTTGAAAAAGATGTAAATTATCTTACGATCAGATTCGATTCAAACGATGGTACGCAAATCACCGAGTTGCAGGTCGAATCGGGAGGGAAATTAAACAAACCCGAAAACCCTGTAAAGGAACATTATGTTTTCGGCGGCTGGTATAACGGAGATGCCGAGTGGGTATTTGAAACCGATACGGTTGAAAAAGATATGACCTTGACGGCGAAGTGGACTCCCGAGGTATATTCGGTAACGTTTAAAAATTACGACGGAACCGAACTTGCCAAAGAAAACGTAAGTTATGGTTCTCTCCCGCAATATTCTGCCACGCCCGAAAAACCTGGCAATGCGCAATATTCCTATGCGTTCGCGCGGTGGGTTGACGAAAACGGGAAAACGGTCGATCCTGCAAATATCGACAGGAATATTATCTTAACCGCAGAATTCGCCGAAACGCTTAATACATACAAAGTAACGTTCAAAAACGGCGACGAGGTTCTTAAAGAAGAACAAGTAGAATACGGAACAGTGCCAACGGCACCCGCAAACCCGACTAAAGCCGCAGACGTACAGTACACTTACAAGTTTAAGGATTGGGGTAAAGAGATCGCCGCGGTAACGGGCGAAGTTGTTTACAGCGCAGAATTCACCGAAACGCTTAATACATACAAAGTAACGTTTAAAAACGGCGATGAGGTTCTTAAAGAAGAACAGGTAGAATACGGAACAGTGCCCACGGTGCCCGAAACGAATCCGGCTAAGGGTTTCGATGCCGAAAATCACTATGTTTTTAACGGTTGGGATAATGAACTTGCCGAAGTAACCGGCGAAATCGTTTACAATGCCTTGTTCAGGGCTGAAGCGCACGTTTACACGGTTGATTCTTCCGATCATACATTCGATCATATCGTTTGTTCATGCGGTTATAGGAATGAAACTTATTCTTATGATAAAACGGTTACTTCAGCCCGTAAAGAATTGGTTGTAAGTGCAAGCGGGCTCGCGCTTGTAATCGAGGGCGCAACCTATGCTTCCGTTGAGAAAATGACTATCAACGGCGTGGAAATAAGCGGCGAAATCACATCGTTTGCAATTCCCGATGAGGTTAAGGCAGATAAAGAACATCATGGTTTGCAAAACGTAATCGTTACCGTTAAGGACGAGCAAGGTTACTCTCACGAACTCCAGGTGCCGGTAATTCTCGTTACCGAAGAGATTAAGGACATGAACGGGCTGAACGCCGCGCTCAAGGGCGAGGGCGACGAATACGCAATATACGGTTATTATAAACTGGTTGCGGATCTCGGCGCAGCCAACTATAACGGAATAAATAACGGTAGCAGTAGTAAAAATTGGCAGAACGCGGACGGGCTTTACGGATTCCGCGGAACGTTTGACGGAAACGGCAAGAGTATTTCTGCAATCATCTACAACAACGGTATATTCGGAATAGTCGGTAAAGGCGCATACATCAAGAATCTCACGGTCAACTCTTATAATTACGGTAACGGAAGAACCATTCTTGCCCGTACCGTTACCGAGGCAACGATCGAAAACGTAACGATCAACGTCATAAGCGGATCGAGCGATTCTTATTATGCAGAAGGCGGCGTAATTACTGCGTTACTCAGCCACTCTTCAAAATATATAAACGTAAAAATCAAATCTTCTTCCGATCTCGATACGTTGTTCGGTTTCTCTTATTGGAATTATAATCCGGCAAAACACAACACGTTTGAGAACTGTACGGTAGAAGC
>CAKQRE010000031.1 GCA_934271265.1 uncultured Clostridia bacterium
CCCCTGTTGCGTTTGCAACAGGGGTTTTGTGGTGTGCCCGATTCCAACTTCGAACCCGCTGTTTTGCGCCCTCTGCAAAACGCGGTTCGTCTATTTGCGCAAGCAAATATTTGCCGAGGGCTCCCGCCTGCGGGATCCGGCAATATCCGATCGGGGGAAATTTGCCACCCACGGAATCCATCCAACCCCGCCGTTTTGCGCTCTTTGCAAAACGCGATTCGCCTATTTGCGCATGCAAATACTTGCCGAGGGCTCCCGTTTGCGGGATACGGCAATATCCGATCGCGGGAAACCGCCTTCTCACGGGATCCGTTCCGAAATCCGCTGTTTTGCGCCCTTTGCAAAACGCGGTTCGTCTATTTGCGCAAGCAAATACTTGCCGAGGGCTCCCGCCTGCGGGATACGGCAATATCCGATCGGGGAAAATTTGCCACCCACGGAATCCATCCAACCCCGCTGTTTTGCGCCCTCTGCAAAACGCGGTTCGTCTATTTGCGTAAGCAAATACTTGCCAAGGGCTCCCGCCTGCGGGATACGGCAATATCCGATCGTGGAAAACCGCCTTCTCTCGGAACCCATCCAAAACCCGCCGTTTTGCGCTCTTTGCAAAACGCGGTTCGTCTATTTGCGCAAGCAAATACTTGCCGAGGGCGCGCTGCCCGTCACAGACTGTTTCAGAAATGCTTCAACTGACTCTCCGGTGCTTCGCGGGGCAAAGCAGGTGCGTCCGGTACCGAGCGTGGCAATCTGCCGCATCTCGCTATCTGTCAATGTAAAATCGAAAATGTTCAGATTCTCACGCATCCTCTGCGGATTTGACGATTTTACAAGCGGAACGATCCCGCGTTGCGTCAACCAGCGGAGGACTATCTGCGCCACCGATTTGCCGTGTGTCTTGCCGATTTGGCAGAGCGTTACATTTTCAAAAAGCTTGTTTTGTCCGGCGGACAACGGCGACCATGCCTGCATCAGAATATTTTTACTTTCAAGATAAGCGCGTTCGTTCTCGCGCTGAAAAAACGGATTGCATTCCAAAAGATTTACAGCCGGCTTGACTTTGTTCCAAAAGATGAAATCAGACAGTCTGTCTTCCGTAAAGTTATCAACACCGATGGCGCGAACTTTTCCCTCGGCATAAATTTCTTCCAGTGCTCGCCATGCACCGTAAAGGTCATGATACGGCTGATGAATCACATACAGGTCGAGATAATCCAGCCCTAACCGTTCAAGCGATGCCGCAAAGCCGCTTTTTGCACCCTCGTAGCTAATGTCGGGAATCCACAGCTTTGTTGTGACGAACAGCTCCTCCCGCGGCACTCCCGAGCGGCGGATCGCCCGTCCGACAGCATCTTCATTGCCATACGCCGCGGCAGTGTCGATTAAACGGTAGCCTGCGCGGATGGCTTCGACAACCGCTTCCTCACACGCCGCCGCGTCCGTCATACGAAAAACGCCGTAGCCGACAGGCGGCACGGAAACACCGTTATTCAGCATGATTTTCTGATTCATAATTTTACCTCCTGTATTTTCTTACGCCGCAGAGCCGGATGACAGATCAGCAATGCGGCAAAAATCAAAATTGCCGTTGTCGACAGGCTGATAGGGTATGCCGTCATAATAGAACGGAAGGTATGATACTGCGGAAAAATCAGCTGAATCCACGCGATTCGCACACCGCACACACCGACCGTAGTCAGTACAGCGGGAAGCGTTGAAATACCGAAGCCGCGCAGATATCCCGCCATAACCTCATAAAGAAGGCTGAACGAGTGCGACAACATGATTAACATTAACCTGATGTATCCCGTTTCAACGACCTCAGGGTCACTATTGAAAAACGCAAGCAGATATTTTCCGAAACAGAGGATCAGAGAAACTGCAAATGTCAGTGCGATGATCCCTTCTGCAAGACACAAAAACAGCGTTTTTTTGCACCGTTTCATCTCACCCGCCCCGGCGTTCTGACCCACAAATGTGGTACACGCCTGAGAGAAGGAATTGAGAATATCGTATGTAATGATTTCGATGTTATAAGCCGCGCCGGATGCCGCCATGACAACTGTTCCGAGGCTGTTGATGGCAGACTGAATTATGATATTGGAAACAGCAAATACCGCGCTCTGAATTCCCGCGGGAAGCCCGATGCGAAAAATACTTCCGAGACTTGCGCCATCGATTTTCAGTTTCTTCGGATCCAGATGAATCACCCCGTTTTCTCTCCACATTCTGAAAAACAACAATGCCGAACTGACAGCATTGGAAATAACCGTTGCGATGGCAACTCCGTTTACCGTCATGCGTAGAACCGCTACGAAAAACAGATTCAGCAACACATTCAGCACACCGGAAAGGAAAAGTGCAATCAGCGGTGTTTTAGCGTTGCCGATACTACGGAAGATCGCCGCTTCAAAATTATAAAGAAGAATGACCGGCATTCCGACAAGGTAAATACGCAGATACAGAAGCGCCGGCGGAAAAACATCATCGGGCACATTCATCACGCCGAGCAAAGGTTCGGCAACCGCTTCCCCGAGCATAGCGACAAGAATTCCGCCAATCAGCGCGACAAGTACCGAAGTATGTACCGTCTTTCCGATAGTATCCTTATCCCCGCGTCCGACCGCATTAGCGATCACAACATTTGTTCCGAGCGCAATCCCGATAAAGAGATTGACAATCAGGCTGATAATCGGACTGTTCGCCCCCACGGCGGCAACCGATACTGTTTTTGCCTCTCCCGTGAAATTTCCGACGACCGCCACATCCGACGCGTTGAAAAGCTGTTCCAGAATGGCTGTCGCCGCCACCGGAAGCGCAAATCTCGGTATTTTATTCCATATAGAGCCGTGAAGCAAATCCGGCGGCTGTTTTTTTCGAAATCTGTCCATATTTCATCTCTTCTTTCTGTTCTCTGCAATCAATAATAGTATAGCACGCACAGACCATAATAGCAAATACTTATTAAGAATAATATTTCATAGTTGACAGCTATGATTAAACGTGATATAATGAAAAGCAGAAAACAGAAGTGAAAGAAATGGATATTCGGTTAATGCGTTATTTCCTTGCGGTTGCAAGAGAAGAAAATATCACCCGCGCGGCGGAAACACTGCATATCGCACAGCCGTCCCTTTCCAAACAGTTGATGGAGCTTGAAGATGAACTCGGCAAGCAACTGCTTATACGCGGAAAGCGGAAGGTCACGCTGACGGAGGATGGGATTCTTCTGCGCAAGCGCGCCGAAGAGATTGTTGCGCTGTTTGAAAAAACGGAAGCCGAGCTTCGTTCAGACACCTCTGTTGAAGGGGAAGTTGCTATCGGCGGTATGTCGACTAAACAGATTCTTTTGGCGGCGGCGGAATTGCGAAAGACTCATCCGGGTGTGCGATTCCGTTTCTATGCAAGCGACGCCAACGATGTTACGGAAAAACTCGACCATGGGAGCCTCGATTTCGCGGTTTTGCTGATACCTGTGGATGAGGTGAAGTATGAATCATTTCCGCTCACGGACTCCTCTCGTTGGGGCGTGATACTACCGACAGACCACCCGCAGGCGCAAAAAAGCGCCTTAACGCGAGAGGACTTTCGGTCATTGCCGCTGATTGTTCATCAGCGCGAGGGCTTGCAACGCGAGATTGCGTCATGGGCAATGACCGATCCGGAGGAGCTGAATATTTCCGCCACTTATAATGTCGTGAACGGCGATCCGTCGGAATTTGTGCGCAGCAGACTTGGATGCTTTCTGACAACGGAAAATCATCTCGCGTCCGTGTATGCGCCGGATATTTGCTTCCGTCCGCTTGATCCGCCGCTTCTCGTCCACCATGCGCTTGTGTGGAAACGGCATACAATACTTGGGAAGGCCGCAAGTGCTTTTTTTAAACAGATAAGCAAATAAGTAATTCAAAATATTGACAGAAAACAAACTCGAAAAAAAATGAATACTGAAATCAGATGACGTAATGAGATTTTCTATCCAAAAGAAATAGTAAAATCTATACAGACTTAACCGACGCGGGCGAAAACGGCTCTGCCAGAACCGACCCCGGGGAAAAGCAGAAAAAGCAAACCGCAAAAGGGTAAAGACTTTTGAAAAAGAAATCGAAAAAGCGGATAAACAAAAACCCCGTAAATTGTAATTTGCGACAATTTACGGGGCTTTATTATTTGTGTTTCGCAGGCTTACGTTACGTCAGCGAAATGCGCATTGCGGGAAGAATTTGTCCCAATTCACTGTATTCGGGGTTCGCGCCCAGAATTTCTCCCGAACCGTCGAACGCCAAAATCCTGCTGTTGCTGTTTTGCTGATACTTGCAGTGCGAACGCGTCCACATAGCCCCTTTGCTTAACGTTGCCACACAATAGCTGCTTGTGCCGACGCCCGACACGAATTTACTTTTATATAAATTCAACTCCGCATAGCTCAGCAAAAAGAGTTTGTCTTCTGTTAGAGAGGAGGCAGAACCTGTGTCAAAGCCCATGCTTTGGTTGTCGTTGGCAACGACGGAAGTGAGGATCGTCTCCTTTTGCGCGACGTTAAAGGCAATGCCGTAAATATCGTCGTTAAGGTAAGATCTTATCGCGCTTAATACCCACTTATATCCGGGGTTGGCAACGGCAGATCATCGACGTTTTCAAAAGAATCGATCGTGTATTCGTATATCGCGTCGTCGGGGTTTATTCCGCCGCCGAGGTCGTACGTGATTTTATATGTGATCGCCGTCCAGTTGGCGGTGTATTCCAGATCGCCGTGCGTGCCGCTCGTGACGGTCAACGTTTTTTCCGGCTCGGTCAAACCGCTGCCCGTCGGCGGAAAACCGACGGAACGTTTATTTCATCACCGCAAAGATCACCTTGCCGACCGCAAATACAACCGCCGACAAAACGATAAAAATCAGAACGAAAGTATTCACGTTTTCCTTCCAGCGCATCGCCAGGATCACGGCGTCGCCGATCGCGGCTATCGCCATAGGGATCCAGCACAAAAGATCTTTCCCCTGCCCGACAAACAGATCCCGCAGCATCCACGTGAAACAGGCAACCAACGCCAAAGCGACGATCGCCTCGACCACGTAAAACAACGCCGCCCGGGAAATCTTCGCCGGATACATCACGGGGATCGCCATGGAGAAAACCGTGAGAAACACAAGCGAATACCAGAACATGAAAGCATGATCGTCCCCCGAAGCCGTCTGAACGGTTCTGAGAACCATTGCGGCGATCAATAAGCCATAAGACACAAACTGCACGGGCGCGATCGTGTGTTCCGTATGCATCATGCCCGAAACCAGCATGACGCCGGCAGTTACCGTCAACAACGTATAATCGGGCGTAACGGAAGAATCGACGAGAGCCTTCCGGAAATCTTTGCATCCGAAAATCAGAAACCCGACGGAAACAAGCAACGAAAGAATGGTCACGGTATTGACAAATCCGTCAAACCCGCTCCGGTATAAACCGGAAAAAGAAGTGCGGCAGATACGAACGAGGCTCTGCACGCGCTCGGCAAAAAGAACGAGAAAATAACCGAGAAAAAGCCACGCGATCACGCGGGTGAGCGGCGAATTTTGCATAGCAGACATTTTCAACACTTCCTGTAGGTTATTCGGGCAGAACGCACGCCATCCCCGATCTGGAATTTCGCGTCCGCCTTGCCTTCATTATACCCCGGTTCGCCGGAATAGTCAAGACAAAATCCGGTTTTTCTTTTCTTCTTTTAAGCCAGAAAATCCGCGGCACGTAAATCCCGTTTACGAAAACAAAAGATAAAAGGTGTCTATAAGCCGATTATCGGCTGATTTTATTAAAAAGGACGGAAAACAAAACCGTTTTCCGTCCTTTATTCGCTTTTCGAAAGCAAATCAGTCTCCGTAGCCGTCCGGGTTCTGCGTCTGCCACTTTAAAGAAGACGCACACATATCGTCAAGCGTTTTTTCCGCTTTGAACCCGATCAGCTTTTCCGCAAGAGACGGATCGGCATAGCATGCGGGAATATCTCCCGGACGCCGCGGATCGATCACGTAAGGGATCTCCTTTCCGAACGCCTTCGAGAAGGCGTGAATCATTTCAAGTACGCTGTACCCTTTGCCCGTTCCGAGGTTCACGATAAACAGCCCGCTCTTCGCAAGCAGCTTTTTCACGGCGAGAACGTGTCCTCTCGCAAGGTCGACAACGTGAATATAGTCGCGCACGCCCGTTCCGTCCGGCGTAGGATAATCGTTGCCGAACACGTGAACTTTTTCGAGTTTCCCCACGCACACCTTCGTGATATACGGGCAAAGATTGTTCGGAATACCGTTCGGATCTTCTCCGATCAAACCCGATTCGTGCGCGCCGATGGGGTTAAAATACCTGAGGATCGCGATGTTGAATTCGGGATCGGCTTTTGCAAGATCCTTCAGAATGTATTCGATAAACAGTTTCGTGCTCCCGTAAGGATTGGTCGTGGAAAGGGGGAAATCTTCGGTGATGGGAACGGTATGCGGGTTTCCGTACACCGTGGCGGAAGAGGAGAACACAAGGTTTTTACAACCGAATTCTCTCATAACGTCGATCAGGGCAAGCATGCCGCCGATATTGTTTTCATAATACTCGATCGGTTTTGCAACCGATTCTCCCACGGCTTTATACCCCGCAAAGTTGATCACGGCGGAAATATCCCGCGTGCGGAACACCTCGCGCATCGCCTGCTTGTCGCAGACGTCCGCGATCACGAAATCTAATTTTTTGCCGAGAATTTTCTCAACCCTTCTCACGGCTTCTTCTTTGCTGTTGTACAAATTATCGACGATCGTGACGTCGTATCCGGCGTTCACAAGCTCGATCACGGTGTGGCTTCCGATATACCCGGCACCGCCCGTTACCAGAATTTTACTCATATTCTAAATATCCTCCCGAATTTAAATTATCGATTTATAGAGCGTTATTTTGCTCTATTTTCTTTTTACAGCGTTCTTTTCAAGTTAAAAACTCAGTCTTTCACCGTTTCGGCAAGATAGCCGTCGTAATCAACGGGGCGATCGTAAACTTTCGTGCCGTCGATTTCGATAATACGGTTGCACACCGTATTCATCAGCTCCTGATCGTGGCTCGTTAAAAGAAGGCATCCTTTGAAATTTTCAAGACCGTCGTTCAAAGCGGTGATCGATTCGAGGTCGAGATGGTTGGTAGGCTCGTCGAGGATCATGAAATTTCCTCCTTCGAGCATCATCTTCGCGAGCATACATCTCACCCTTTCGCCGCCGGACACCACGGACGCTTTTTTCAAAGCCTCTTCCCCGGAGAAGAGCATTCTACCGAGCCACCCGCGGACGAATTCCTCGTAATGGTCGTAGGAAAAACGGCTCAGCCAGTCGACAAGAGACAGATCGCACCCGACGAAAAAGCTGTCGTTATTGGACGGAAGATAGGTCGGCGTGATCGTTTTTCCCCATTTGAAATAACCGCTCGTCGCCGTTTCGTTTCCCATCAGAATATCGTAAAACATGGTGATCGCCTTGCTGTTCTTGCCGACGATACCGATCTTATCCTCTCTCCCGACGGTAAAGGAAACGTTTTCGAAATAGCCCTCTTTCGTCAGGTTTTCCACAAACAGAATGTCGTTTCCGATCTCGCGGTCATATTTAAAATTGATATAGGGATATTTTCTCGAAGAAATTTTGATATCGTTGATCGTAAGTTTCTCGAGTTCTTTTTTTCGCGCGGTCGCCTGCTTGCTCTTCGAGGCGTTCGCGGAGAACCTTGCGATAAATTCCTGCAATTCCTTCGCGCGCTGTTCCGATTTCTTATTCTGCTCTTTCTGCTGACGGGCAAGAAGCTGGCTCGTTTTATACCAGAAATCGTAGTTGCCGAAATACACGTTGATCCTGCCGAAATCGACGTCGCAGATATAGGTGCAAACCTTATTCAGGAAGTGGCGGTTGTGCGAAACGATGATGATCGTGTTTTCGTAATCGAGCAGGAAATCTTCCAGCCAGCGCGTGGTACGGATATCGAGGTTGTTCGTCGGTTCGTCCAGAAGAAGGACGTCCGGATTGC
This sequence comes from uncultured Clostridia bacterium, assembly GCA_934271265.1. Lineage (GTDB taxonomy): Bacteria > Bacillota > Clostridia > Christensenellales > Borkfalkiaceae > UBA10281. The sequence goes on from CAKQRE010000031.1 coordinate 8,038, forward strand.
CGAACAACGCCTGCGCAAGAAGGATCTTGACCTTTTCTTTCCCGTCGAGCTCTCCCATTTTCTTTTCGAAATCGTCGGCGGGAATTTCAAGGGCGGAAAGAAGTTTTTCCGCATCGCTCTCCGCGTCCCATCCGCCGAGCTCGGCAAATTCCGTCTCGAGATCGCTCGCGCGGATCCCGTCTTCATCGGTAAAATCGGCTTTCGCGTAAAGGGCGTCCTTCTCGTCCATGATATCGACAAGCCTTTTATGCCCGAGCATGACGGTACGAAGGACCGTTTCGTCGTCGAAAGCATGCTGATCCTGACGAAGCACGGACATTCTCTCGTTTTTACCGAGCGAAACCTCGCCTTTCTGCGCCTCGATCTCCCCGGACAGAACCTTCAGAAAGGTGGATTTTCCCGCACCGTTCGCTCCGATAATGCCGTAACAATTGCCCTTGGTGAACTTGATATTAACGTCTTCGAACAGCTTTCTGCTGCCGAATTGCAAACTGACTCCCGTAACCTGTAACATTTTACCTCTCGGAATTTTTCCGCCATGCCGGAACGAACCATGTTTTCGGCTGCGGTCTTCCCCGCGCGCCCCGACAAACGATCGGAAAAATTCTTCTTTTTTGCTTGTCCGGATATAAGAATACGAACTTTCGCGTCTTCCTTCCGTCAGATTTGCGATTCGCCGTAAAAACAACCGACCCGACGGATCCGGACCCTTTTATATTATATAGGATACGGGGGATTTTTACAAGTAAAAACCCCCCGTATTGTGATTTTCTTCGCGAATTTTGAGAAAAAGTTTTTTCATCTCTCCGAATGCCGGACAAGAATCATACGAACCACGGTCCGGCATGATATCCGAGAAAAATATATTCCGATGCTTTTGCGCCGTTCCCGGCTTTTATTCCACCTCGGCAAGAGCCGCCATGAGAGCGGTATATTCTTTCTCCACTTCGTGAAACAAAGGTTCAACCCCCTCAAGAGATCTTCCGCGAAGTTTTTCCGTCAGTTCGAACGCGGGACGATACAGATTTTCGAATCCGAGGTTCTGGCAAACCCCTTTCAGCGTGTGTGCCGCGCGGAACGCCGTTTCCGCATCTCCTTCCGCCAAAGCCTTTTTCAGACTGCCGAAACTCGGATCCTTCGGAAACTTCATGGCAAAATACTTCGCCGTCTCTCCCGATCCGAGCCTGCCTTCCACTTCGGAATAATTTCCGCCTATTTTATCATAAAACTGAACAATCGTCATAATTCTCCTTTTCGCCACAGCGGCGCCGAGCGCGGTATACCCGCAAAATTCAATAAAAATACTTTGTTTATCGCGTTATAGCCGCACTTATATATTATCTGATCTCTCCGTTTTTATCTTTTGCGAGATATTTTCTCACGTCGAGCAGACATTCGACCAAAAGAGGATTGAACTGACCGCACTCGCCGTTCACGATCATTTCGATCGCCTGATCTTCGGTATAAGCTTCTTTATAAGAACGCTTCGCGGTCAGAGCGTCGTAAGCGTCGGCGAGAGACACGACCTGCGCGGCAATGGGGATATCGTCCCCTTTCAACCCTTCGGGATATCCCTTCCCGTCATACTTCTCATGATGATATAAACAGATCTGATAAGCATATTTTACGAGAGGTTCGTCCTGATATTCGGGAATCGCGGCAACCATCTCCGCGCCGATCCTGGTATGCGTTTTCACGATCTCGAACTCTTCCGGCGTAAGTTTCCCGGGTTTGCTCAGGATATTCCCGCCGATCCCGACTTTACCGATATCGTGCAGGGAGGAAGCCGTCGTGATCAGATACACGTCCCTTCCGGAGAGGTTGTATTTCTTCGTTTTCATCATCAGGCGCACGAGCAGAAGTTCCGTGATCTTATTGATGTTGGTAACGTGCCTGCCCCCGAACCCGGTGCGAAACTCTGCAACTTCGCTTAAGATATCCACCAGGATACGGCTGTTCTTCTCCTTTTCGAGAATTTCTCCCGAAACGGCGGAGATCAGACGGCGCTGTTTCTCATACAGATTGATCGTATTGAGGACCCGCCTGTAAACGACCTTCGCGTCGAACGGTCTGCTTATAAAATCGGACACTCCCATTTCGTACGCTTTCCGGATGGTCTGTTCCGACTCGTCGCCCGTAATGGTGATCACGGGGATATCCTCGATATAATGATTCATGGTCATGTACTCGAGAACGTCGAACCCGTTCATTTCGGGCATCATGATATCGAGCAGGATCACGGATATCGCCGTGCCGTAGCGTTTCAGACAAGAAACACATTCTTTCCCTCCCGAAGCCTCGATCACGTTGAATTCGTTTTTTAAAATAGTGGTCAAAATCTCGCGATTGATCTCGGAATCGTCGACGATCAGGATATTCGCTTTGTTTTTTTCTTCCTTCAGCTCGGCGTCTCTGTCGGTAACGATCACGTTTTTTTCGCCTTTCGCCCGATACAGGAGCCTGTCCGCACGGTTTACCGCGGATTCAACCGTTTCGTTGCGGCACATCGTCGCGCCGATGCTCGTCGTCAGTTTGATTTCCGCATACCCCGGCAAAACGATACGATTGACGTTTTTCAATAAATTTTTCAGACCCAATTCAAATCCGTCTTCGCGAACGCCCGGCATGACAAGAAGAAATTCGTCTCCTCCGTAACGGATCAGCCTGTCGGAAGTGCGAAGCCCTTTTTGCATTTCGGCAGCGACAACGGTAAGAACGGAATCGCCCGCAGAATGTCCGTAAACGTCGTTATACACTTTGAAATCGTCGAGATCGATCATCGCCACGCCGGCGGCAAGAGTGGAATTTTTCAGTTTCTCCTCATAGAAGCGGCGATTGAAGATACCCGTCATCGCGTCGGTATACATTTTTTCGTAATAGCCGTTCATATGAGAAAGCAACCTGTCCCCGCCGCTGTAATCCATAAGGCTTTCCTCGTCGAACACGCGGAGACACTCCATCACGCACGGCTCTCCGTCCACCTCGACGTATCTGGAGATCACGTGATATACGTTCTTATCGGAAAACTCGAGCTTTGCGATATCCCTTTTCTCAATACATGCTTTTGCCGAAACGCAGTTTTCGCAAGGCTCGTCCTTTGCCCAGAAGGAATAGCAAGGGCACGACTTTTCCGGAAGATTATCCTTTCCGCAAATACCCGCAATTTCTTTCTTTTTCAACAATCTTACCACGGTGAAAATCTTGCGGAATTCCGCCATTTCCGCTTCGGCTTCCCGCATCGTGAGTTTTGTAATCTCTCCTTCCATAAGACTTCCTCTGTTTCCGAACCGACTTTCTTCTCCAAAAACGAAGGCTGCCGGACGCATCCGTCGTTTCTTTCGATCCGCCGCCAATACACGCTTATAGAAAATCCTGTCGGTTTTATCCCGATTTTACATATTCATTATAACATATATTATGGGAATTATCAAGCCTATGGAAAAAAATATCCGAACTCGAAAGAATAAAATACAAGGAAAGAAAACCGATTTTGTCATTCCGACCCTTCGCGAGGAGATCTGCGGATATGGATAACGAGAACGAAAAGCCCGGCGATAAAAAATCGGCTGAATGTGAACAACAAGAGAAAACAGGCTTTTTACAGGTGTTTTTGTTTGTTTTTAAGAAGAAACAATAAAAATCGCCCCGTTTTCCCTAAAAGGGGAGATATCGGGGCAATTTTTGTAAAATGGCAGCCTATAAGCCGTTTAACATATATTTTTGCATGAGAAATGCCAGGCAAGAGTAATACGAACCTTGCCCGGCATAGCAATTTGCGGGCGGAAAATCAATACAGAAAGCAGAAAATGCGGTATCTGCCTTCGTTTACCATTTTGGTCACGTTGCGGCGTATCTTATTCTTTGCGTCCGCGGGGATCCCGTCCGCTTTTTTCGCGATCTCGTCGTCGATCAGACCGCCGAGCGGCTTTCCGAAAATCGTTACGCCGTCAAGCCCGTTTTCTTCTCTGTTCTTTTTCAGAAATTCCGAGAACTCCTCGCATTGTTCTTTCGTGCCGGACAGCGGATTCACCGTTACCCCGACCTTCACTTTCATCACGTGGACGCATTCCGCGTTTGCTCTTATCGTTACGCCGTAACGCGCGCCCTGCCGGACGACTTTCGGGTCCTCCACTTCCGTTTCCTCCTTCGACGGCAACGAAACGCCGTACCCGAATTCCTTTGCGGAAGAGATCGCGCCGCTGATTTTTTCGTATTCTCTCCCCGCCTCGCTGAGCCTCGCGACGTATTTCATCAAGCCGCATTCGTCCGCAACGGTCTCGCCGCAGATCGAACCGAGAACGTCGTAAAACAACGAACGGTCGCATCCGAGCCCGATTTTTGCCCTGCCCTCTCCCGCGATCACTTCGGAAGTTTCCGGAAGGATCTTATCCACCGCGGAAAGCTCCTCTTCCAGATAAGCGAGATCTTTCATTTTAACCGAACGGGAAGCGCCCCGTTTCGCGGCGTTCAGCACGGCGGATACCGCGGGATTATCGGGCGGCAAAGTCTCCATCCAGGCGGGAAGAGATATTTCCACCGAACGCAGAGGGAACTCGTACAAAACGGACTCCATCACCTCGGTGAATTTATCTTCCCCGCAGGAAAGAACGTTCATCGGCGTGACCGCGACCCCGTATTTTTCGCTTAAAGAGGAGGCAAGACTTTTACAATCTTCGCCGTCCGGATCGGAAGAATTCAGCACAACGGCAAAAGGCTTTCCGATCTCTTTCAGTTTTGCCACCGTTTTTTCTTCGGCGGGCACGTAATTCGCACGGGGCAAACCGGCAACGGAACCGTCCGTCGTCACCACGACGGCGATGGTGGAATGTTCCCCGATCACTTTATCCGTTCCCCTCTCCGCCGCTTCCTCAAAAGGAACGGGGGTTTCGTCCCACGGGGTTCGGACCATACGGGGCTTCCCGTCTTCCTGCGCACCGCCCGCGCCTTCGATCAGAAACCCGACGCAATCGATCAGCCGCATTTTCGCGCTCGCCTTTCCCCGCAGGGAAACCTTCACGCCGTCGCCGGGAATAAATTTCGGCTCGGTCGTCGTGATCGTCTTCCCTTCGCCGGACTGCGGCAATTCGTCCGAAGCAACGCTCTTTTTCCCGCGCCCCTGAACGTTCGGGATCAGAAACAACTCGGCAAATCTTTTCACGAAGGTAGACTTTCCCGTTCTGACGGGCCCTACCACTCCGACGTAAATATCCCCGTCCGTCCTCTCCGCGATATCGCCGTATATATCGTATTTTTCCATAAAAACCAAAAGCCCTCCCACATGGTACAGTATATGAGGGGGCTTTCCGCAATATGATTTTTATTTTCCCTGTCCGCACAATTCGCTTACGATATCACGCGCCTTGTCATTCCATTTCTGCCCTTGCCTTTGCCCGTGAAAAATCCGTTTTTTGTCATTCTGATCCTACCACTTGCCCTACTTAGTGAAGAATCTCAAAAAACACAGGATACGGGATACCCCGTCGAGGGAGTTCAAGGTATATTTTCTGCAAACGTAATGCATTCTTTCGGGTATCCGCTTTCTTTTTCGAAGAGGAGACAACTGCTTTCCGAGTCCGTTTTCTCCGCAAACATAATGCAATCTTTCGGATAACCGCTTTTCTTTTTCCGAAGAAGGAACAACTGCTTTCCGAGTCCGTTTTTCCTTCTTCGGGCATCATCCTTTTCCGAGAACTCCGTTTATCCCATGCGGGTTTATCATAACAATAA
>CAKQRE010000032.1 GCA_934271265.1 uncultured Clostridia bacterium
GCTCTTGCTCGTTTCCTGCGGTTCGTTTGTGTGCTTTCTTTCGAGTGCTCGCATATATTACCACTTTCTTCTCCCTTTTGTCAACTCTTTTTCGCCACTTTTCGCAAATTATTTTTTCTTTTTTCGAAAACCGTTTTTTCCGATGTTTTCTGACGTTTTCCGTTTTCGTTTCCGTGAAGCCGTCATACCGCAACATATTGTGTCCGCCTTGCGGAAGCCATTCTACCGGCAGTGTCCGGCACCGAAAAGAAACATCGTTTCCGGAAGTCGCGACGTTTGTGCCGAAAAAGGAATCGCCCGCCGTTTTCCCGGCGGGCGATATAAAAAGTATAGGTTCTCGCATTTTTGCTTATTCTTTATTATCGTGATAAATCGCATCCCCGGCAACGCGCCGGTCTCTCCGCAAACCGGTTCAGAAAACCGCCTTTTCGATCACGCCCCCGCCGAGACATTTTTCTTCGTCGTAAAAAACGGCGAACTGCCCCTCCGTCACGGCGCGCTGGCGTTCGGCAAACTCGACGTAAATATCCTTTTCGCGGATATGGACGGTCACCTTCTGCTCGTCCTGACGATAGCGGAACTTTGCGAAACAATCGAAATCTTTCTTCTCGGGTGCGGAAGGGATCCAGTTGCATTCATTCATGATAAGACCTTCGGAATACAGCCTGTCTTCGCTTCCGTGCGCGACATATAATATATTATGGGGAATATCCTTCTCCACGACGAACCATCTGCCGGCGTCACCCGCCTGCCCGCCGACGTCGAGCCCGCGCCTCTGCCCGATTGTATAATACATCAGCCCGCAGTGCTCGCCGAGCGTTCTGCCGTCGTAGGTCATGATCTTTCCGGGTTTTGCGGGAAGATACGTCATCAGAAATTTCCTGAAATTGCGTTCGCCGATAAAGCAGATACCCGTGCTGTCCTTTTTTTCCGCCGTGGCAAGTCCGTTTTCTTCGGCAATGCGGCGCACTTCCGGTTTTGTGAGACCGGCAAGGGGAAACAACACGTTTTCAAGTTGTTTCTGAGACAGCTGATTGAGGAAATACGTCTGATCCTTGTTTGTATCCTTTGCCTTAAGAAGATAATGCACCCCGTTTTCGTGGCGGATCCCGCAGTAATGCCCCGTCGCGATAAAATCGGCGCCGATCGAACACGCATACTGCTTGAAAGGACCGAATTTGATCTCGCGGTTGCAAAGGACGTCCGGATTCGGCGTTCTGCCCTTTTTATACTCGTCAAGAAAGTAGGAAAACACGCGATCCATATATTCTTTCGAGAAATTAACGCCGTAATAAGGAATTTCGAGAAGAGAACAGACGCGGCGGACGTCGGTATAATCCTCTTCCGCCGTACAACAACCGTCAACGTCGTCTTCTTCCCAGTTTTTCATGAAAAGCCCGATCACGTTATATCCCTGCTGTTTTAAAAGAAGAGCGGCAACGGAACTGTCCACCCCGCCGCTCATACCGACGACAACCGTTTTTTTATCCATACGACACCGAACGCGGGCACAACAAGAAAAAAACGACAAGCCGCCCGCCCGAAAAAGATTTTTCTTAATTATATAATGAGAAGGAGAAAAAAGTCAAATTATTTCGATCGGCGAAATTATTTTTCGGAAAAAGAGGTCATAACACTTGAAAATTCCCGAAAAAAAAGCTATAATAGAAAAAGTCGGACGGTGAGAATTGTCCTAAAAAAGAATACGCACTCGTAGCTCAGTTGGATAGAGCACAGGCCTCCGACGCCTGGTGTCGTTGGTTCGAATCCAATCGGGTGCACCACAAAACCCCTGTTGCGTTTGCAACAGGGG
>CAKQRE010000033.1 GCA_934271265.1 uncultured Clostridia bacterium
TTCGGCAATCGTCAGGTAGACGTGGCAAGCGCCGTAAACCTCGCAAAGGCGGTCGTAACTCTCGTGCTTATGGGCGGAACGTATTATTTTGCCTACAAAAAGTTTGATTACAGATTGTTCTGAGGTGACGAGAGATGAAAATTAGAAAAGGTAAAGGAAGGATCGCTTTTGAAATTATAAACTATACGATGCTTGCCGTATTGGCATTGGTCTGTATTCTTCCGTTCATTCATCTTCTCGCGATGTCCTTTTCATCCGATGAATTTACAAGCAAAGGCGTAGTGTTTCTTCTGCCGAAAGGGTTCACGTTGCAGGCTTATCAGTACCTTCTGCAGAAAAACGAATTCTTTACGTCGCTTGCGATCAGCGTGATGAGAGTGATATTCGGCACGTCGGCTTCGCTCATCGTAGTGGTGCTTACGGCATATCCGCTGTCGAAAACGGACGGAAGATTCAAAGGGAGAACGGGATTCACGTGGTTTTTCCTAGTCACCATGTTTCTGAGCGGCGGATTGTTTGCTACGTATTTCCTGTATAAGCAGCTCGGGTTGCTGAACAGTTTTCTGGTTTACGTTTTGCCGGGAGCATGCGACGTCTGGTTCGTGCTGATGCTGATGAATTTTTTCAGGGGCATTCCGCGAGATATCGAAGAGGCGGCTTTGTTGGACAGGGCGGGGCAATTTACCGTTTTGTTTAAAATATACATCCCCCTTTCGATGCCCTCGATCGCTACGATCGTTTTATTTACCGCGGTAGGGCAATGGAACAGTTGGTTTGACGGAATCATGTTTATGAACGATCCCTCCTTGTATCCGTTGCAGTCTTACCTGTATACGATGATCGTTTCGAGCGATCCTACGAAGCAATCGGGCTTTACTCTTACGCCCGAACAATTGGAAGCTCTGAAAAATATCGGAGGAAAAAATCTACAGGCGGCGCAGATATTCCTTGGCGTTTTGCCGATCGCTCTCGTATTCCCGTTTTTGCAGCGTTATTTCGTAAAAGGGATCACCGTGGGTAGCGTAAAGGGGTAAAAGATGAAAATAACAAAAATTTTAGCGGCGGCGTTATCGTTGTTTCTTATAGCTTCCGTATGTTCCTGCTCGCCGAAAAACGAAGCGGACGCAAAAGTTTTGCTTTGTTATGCGGGCGACGGCAACGACGAATTCGGAGGCAAAGTATACGCAGCCGCCAAAGAAGAGGCAAAATGCGGATTCAAAACGCTTGAACTCGGGAAAAACGCAGATAATTATCGGCGTGAGGTGGAGGAAGAAGTCGCAAAGGGCGGGATCGAAACGGTTGCCATAGTCGGGAGAGAAGCATATAACGGCTTGTCCGGTTATATTAAAAGTTTCAAAGGGATGAAATTTATCGTTCTGGACGCGGCTCTTCGCGACGTGAGGGACAACGTGTGCGCGTTGGAATTTCAACCCGAGGAATACGGATATCTCGGCGGACGGACGATCGCGGAAAGCGGCGCGAAAAAAGCGGGATATGTTTCCGTATATGAAAACGGCTTCGACAATCGTGTGTTGTACGGATTTTTGCAAGGCGTCGGCAACGCTTCGGTAAGCGTAAAGTATATCGAAGAGCAAACGAACGTGGTGAAAGCCGAAGATTATGCTTCCTCGGCATATCAAAACGGGGTAACGGCGATTTTCGATATGAGCGGGCGGAGCGCGCTCGGCAGTCTGGACGCGGCAAAGAAAAAAGGCGGAACGATATATTTCGGCGGAGTAGATCTGAAAAACGCGGCGAAAGAATCAAGGGATAACGCAACGTTGGAAACGATTCGCGGCGGGATCGAAAAGAACTACGTCGAGGCGATGAAGACGATACGCGATATGGCGAAAAACGGATTCGAAACCGGAACGACGAGATACCTTTCCGCAAAAGACGGCGCTTTCGTTTGCGACTTATCCGCAGAAAACGTAAAGCGTTTATCGGACGATCCGCAGGATTTCAAGCGGTTAAGCGATGAAAAAATCGCGAAGGACGAGTCGGCATACACGCCGAAACATTCCGTAGACAGCGCGTATCACGAAGCCGTACCGTCCTGCGCCGATACCAACGACTGGAAATATCACCCGAGGGCGGGTTCCGGTAACGGCAACAAACCGCTCGGCTGGAAGGGCGTCGGGGTCTGGTCTACGATCTATCTTCAGAACGGACAAAATCCCGTTTCCAATACGGGTATCGAATTTCAGAACATGAAAATCTGGGCGTATACGAAATCTTCCGGATGGATCCTGCTTGAGCATGCCAATCCGAAGGGATCGTTTTACGATGAAAACTTCGGAAACGACGCTCATAAAAACTTCATGTCAAACAGTATCAATTATGCCGAAGAAAAACGCACCAGGATCAAGCTCGATTATGCTACGCTCGGTTATAACTATCACCCGTTCGGAAGTCAGATCGACCTGGTCGGGGCGGGACTTCTTAACGAGGACGGCAGCGTAAAAAACAACGAAACTTTGTATATTTTGTCCGAGATGGATATAAGACTGTGCGTATGGGACGCTTCGCAACCTTCCGATATCGACGAGGCTAAATACGTGGCGAATATCGGAGCGGACTGGTGGCGTGAAAAAGGGTTGCAGTGGACGCCCGACTGGAACAGCAATAAAGACGTTTGCGTCGGACAATTCCGCACGATCACGAAAGACTGGAAACGTTTGTACATGACGAACGTTCCGTCTGCGATCTATGAGGAGATCTTTAAGGATTTCCCGTTTCATCAATGAGGCCTTAATTATAATTTATATATCAGGAGGAAAACCAATATGAACAGAAAAGGCAAATTTTTAGCGCTTGCACTTACGCTCGCGCTGTCGGTAACGTCGGTCTTTGCGGTCGGATGCAACAAAATTCCGGATGATTCGACAGGAACGTCTTCGTCGATCACGCTCGACAAAGAGAACATCAGCCTGGATGCGGGCAGAAGCGAACAGCTTTCGGCGAGCAGTGCCGAAGTGACGTGGAAAACAAGCGATCCGGGCGTGGCTACCGTAGATGAAAACGGTAACGTAACGGGTGTAAACGAAGGTACGTGTACGATAACCGCTTCTACGAAAGACGGAAAATACGAAAGCGAATGCGTCGTTGTCGTTTCCGGTTATCGTCTCGGCAAAAACGTCGTGTCGGGGATCAACAAAATCGAGAACAACACCTATAACGGAGAGATCAATTACGTCGTGAACGGAAGCGACGACAATGCGTTTGTGGTGTCTTACGACAGAAGCAAAATGACGAACACCTGGACAAGCCTTGTCCTTTGGTATGACGCGACCATGGAGGCAACGAGCTTCGAGCTTGATTTCGAAGTGACGAAAGGAAGTTTGCCCGTCATGCAGTTTGAATTCGGCGGCGAAAGCAGCTTCAAACAGTATCAGCGTTATGCCGTTCAACCGGGGAAAAACTCGGTTCGTCTGAATACAACCGACGTGGATCTCGACGGCGAAGGAAGCTGGAAAGCCATATACCTCGAATTGAATAATCCTTGTCCGCTGGAAGGCACGACCGACGAGACAAAAGGGGAAACCGAAATTAAGTTTACCAGGATCGCCATGGTAGCCGGTGAAAAACAGGCTCCCGAAGCGCCGGGTTATGCCGAAGTGAAAGAAGGCGTCGTTTATTGGGAACGTGTTTTTGCGGCTTCGGAATACGAATTAGAAGTGGACGGAACCGCAATTGCCGACCTTATGCAACGTACGCGTCCTTCGGGCGACGCTCCGATGATGTTCCGCGCGTATAAACCCACAGAAGAAAAAGCGTTTGCGGCAGGCACGCATCTCGCAAAAATTCGCAGCAAAAACAGCGCGGGCGTTTCCGAATGGAAAGAGTTCACGTTCACCGTTACGGCAGGTTCGCAGGAGGAAGCGGCAACCTTCCGCGGAATAACGGGACAGGGCAATAACCAATGGAATGCCACGAAAGATTTTTATACCGCTACGGTAAATGCGGACAAATCCGTAAAGATCGGATTTACCGCCGCGGCTACCGATGAGTGGAGTACGTATCTCTTTAACTTCGATACCGCTACCATAGAAGCAACCAAGTTGCACATTAAAGTGCGCCTTGTCAGCGGAAATCTTGAAAAAGTACGGTATCAGGTAGACGGGGCGTCCGGAACGGTTTACGGAGCAGATCTCGTATTCGACAGTGACGGGGTAGCCGAATTGACGGTAGACGTCGAAAGCGGAAAACTTGCCGCTTCCTACGGTTCGGTCATGCTTTTCCTGAATAAATACGCTACTGCGGGAGAAGCGTTCGAGATCGAAATAACAGACGTTTCGCTTTTCTGAGATCAAACGATAACGGCGGCGGGCTTAACGATATGCTAAGTCCGCCGTTTTTCAGGAGGAACTATGACTGTTCGGGATTATATTCGCAATAGTTGGGAAAAAAGTTTAAGAAAAAAGGGACATCGCGCCGACGGGATCCCGTTGCCGTATCCTTATAATTCGCCTTGCGCGGAAGGCATTTTCGACGAGTTTTATTATTGGGATACCTGTTTTATCAATAAAGGGCTGATCGCCGACGGAAAGATCGAGGACGCGCTCCATAATGCTCTCGATATGGCGTTTTTGATCCAAAAGTACGGATATATGCCCAACGCCGCGGTGACGGGAATGCTCAATCGCACGCAGCCGCCCGTGTTCGGTATTATGGTTTGCGATCTGCTTCCGTATATCGACGGCGAAAATGCCGCGATCCTTTTGTCCGCTATGGAACGGGAATACGATTACTGGATGAAAGAACGCGTTTTACCGTGCGGTTTGAATCATTACGGCAATTCCGCGGATGCGCAGACAAAAAGATTTATGGCGGACGAAGCCGAAGTCAGATTGAAACGTAAATTCGGAAACGCCGACAGAGAAACAATAGGAAATAATATTCTTGCCGAATGCGAATCGGGGTGGGATTTTTCGCCGAGATTCGATCTCCGTTGCAGCGAATTTGCCGCCGTCGATCTTAACAGTTTGTTATACCGTTACGAAACGACGCTTGCGGAATTCGGCGAAAAAGCAAAACGTGCCGGGTATATTGCCGCATCCGAAAGACGGAAAGAAAAGATGTATCGCTTTTGTTTCGACGGGCAAAAACTTACCGACGCTCTTCCCGGAAAACAATTCGGTTGCGTTACCTCCGTTGCGGACATGCTTCCGTACTGGGCGGGGATAAGTAACGGGAAGGACGTTTTATTGCGGATTCTGAAAGTGTTGGAGTATCCTTACGGTATTGCGGCATGTGAAAAAACAGATGAGGATTTCGCCGGGCAATGGGGATATCCGAACATGTGGGCTCCTCTTGTATGGTTTGCGTTTAACGCGCTCAAAGCGGTCGGCGCGACCGAAGAGGCCGGGAGGATAGGAAAAAAATATCTTTCTACCGTGGAAGAATGTTTTGCAAATACGGGAAAGTTGTGGGAAAAATACGACGCGGTAAACGGCGGAAAAGCCACGGCGAACGAGTATACGGAAACGGAAATGTTAGGCTGGACGGCGGGGGTTTATAACGATATTTATGAAGAAATCGATCAATGAAAAAATAATTGCCGTAACGGGACGGGATAATTGGTCTACGGCGGAAGCATGCGGGCTTCCGTCGCTCAGAGTTTCCGACGGCCCTCACGGGTTGCGTTTTGTGACCGAAGAAAAAGACGGCGAACAGATCGCCGCGGAATCGGTTTGTTATCCTACCCTTTCCGCGCTCGGCAATTCATTCGACGAGTCGCTTGTATACGCCGTAGGGCAGGCTATCGCGGAAGATTGCATAAAACAGGACGTCGCGATCATTCTCGGCCCGGGCGTGAATCTGAAACGCACGCCCCTTTGCGGACGAAATTTCGAATACTTTTCCGAGGACGGAGTTCTTGCGGGAAAACTTGCAGCCGCTTATATCGAAGGCGTTCAAAGCAAGGGGATAGGCACGTCGCTGAAACATTTTGCCGCAAACAATCGCGAATACGATCGTTTTTTCCAGAGCAGCGAAATGGACGAGAGAACTTTGCGCGAAACGTATTGCCGCGCGTTCGAGATCGCGCTGAAGGCAAAACCATGGACGGTGATGTGCAGCTATAATCCCGTAAACGGCGTTTACGCTTCCGAAAACAAGCACCTTTTAAACGATATTCTTCGCAACGAATTCGGTTTTGACGGGGTGATCGTTTCCGATTGGGGCGCGGTAAAGCATCGTGCGAAGTCGTTGAAAGCGGGCATCGATCTTGCGATGCCGTATAGTGCCGATTACGAAAAACAACTTACGGATTGGTATGAAAAAGGACTGATCGGCGAAGACGATCTTGACAGGAGCGTCGGAAGACTTCGCGAACTTGCGGAAAAATATCGTTCTGCGGCTTCCCTGAGAAGAGTTACGATGACGGAGGAACAAAAGCATGAACTTGCGGTTCGCGCCGCCGAGGAAAGCGCCGTACTTCTGAAGAACGACGACGATATCCTGCCCGTATGCAGGGATAAGCGGATCGCCGTGATCGGCGGTTTTGCGGAAACCCCCGAATTTCAGGGCGGCGGGTCGTCAAGAGTAAACGCCAAAGTTTCTCAATCGTTATGCGATTGTCTGAAACGGCTCGGGTTTAACGTGGATTTTGCCTTAGGCTATATGATCAGGTATAATATTCTCACGCCGTTCGGAATACGTTACGCCGTGGAAATGGCGGCAAAAAACGATTGCGCCGTGGTGTGCGTGGGAAATACGTGGCTTACGGAGAAAGAGGAAACCGATCGTTTTTCGTTGAAACTGAATCCCGTGGCGGAAGATCTTATTCTCGACGTCGCGCAGGTAAATCCGAATGTGATCGTTGTTATTTACGCAGGCTCCGCCGTCGACGTTTCCGCATTCGAGGGAAAGGTAAAAGCGATACTCTATATGGGGTATTGCGGCGAAGGAGCGAACGAAGCGGCGGCGGATCTGATTTCCGGAAAAGTTTCGCCGTGCGGAAAACTTGCCGAAACTTTCCCGAAAAGCCTTGAAGATACGGCTACGGCGGATCGGCGCGGCAACGGCTATTCGGAAAGATATCCGGAGGGGGTCCTCGTCGGATATAAATATTACGAACATAGCGGGATCGCGCCTGCTTATCCGTTCGGCTACGGTCTGTCGTATACAACGTTTCAATACGGAGATATGAACGTGAAAAAACGCGGCGAGACTGATTACTACGTCTCTTTTTCCGTAAAAAACGTCGGTCGGCATGCGGCTTCGGAAATCGTGCAGGTGTATATCGCCGATGACGCGAGCATGGTAACGCGTCCGAAAAAAGAACTTGTCGCTTTCGGAAAAAAACACCTCGAAGCCGGCGAAACGTGTACGTTCGGGTTCCATCTTACCGAAAGAGATTTTGCGTATTTCAGCCCCGTTTTAAATGAATTTTACGTGGAAAACGGAACTTTTACGATCTTGATCGGCGCAAGCAGCGCGGATATCAGGCTACAGGAAAAAGTGGAAGTGAAATTGCCTGACGAGAAGCAGTTTTCACAGTATTGAGGAAGAATATGAAGTTAACGATCGATTATCTCGAAGAAGAACATTTTTTCGGCGGAACGGTAAACGACGGCATTTTTATGCCCTATTCCGCAGGATTTTCGCGCGACCTGCGCGTGTGGCACGCGGGAAATCAGGCGTCCTCGTTTTTATTGTCGGATAGAGGAAGAGCGATTTATTCGGAAAAACCCTTTCGATATGAATTCTTTTCCGACCGTGTGGAAGTCGAAGGAGACGATATTTTTGTGGAACGCAACGGCGATACGCTGAAAAGCGCATATACGTCGATGTGTAAAAAATTTGCTCCCGCGGGGAAGGACACGATCCCTCCCGAGATCATGTTTTCGAGTCCGCAATATAACACGTGGATAGAAATGGAATGGGATTGCACGCAGGATAAAGTGCTTGAATATGCCGATCGGATCCTTTCACACGGTTATCCGGCAGGAGTTTTCATGATCGACGATTGCTGGTGTCGGGCATACGGAGACTGGAAGTTCAACGCGGCGTCCTTTCCCGATCCGAAAGCAATGGTAGATAAATTGCATCGGTCCGGGTTTAAGGTCATGTTGTGGTGTTGCCCGTTCGTCAGCCCCGATACGGCGGTTTTCCGCGAGCTGGAAAAACTCGGCGCGCTCGTAAAAAAATCGGACGGAACGACCGCGATTTCTCATTGGTGGAACGGATACAGTGCGGTACTCGATCTGACGAACCCGACAGCAACGGCGTGGTTTGAAAAGCAGGCTTCCGCTTTGATGGACGATTTCGGTATAGACGGTTTTAAATTCGACGCCGCAGACCCCGAATATTATGATGACGACTTTGTGTTTTCCGACGGTTCGGATCGTTCGATGCAGGCGAAAATATGGACTGAGATCGGCGCAAAATACTCGTTTAACGAATTGCGCGCCGGATTTAACGCGGGGTGGCTTCCCGTTGTCAATCGTCTGCGGGATAAAAATCATTCCTGGGATGACGACGGGTTGAATACACTGGTTCCCGACGGGATCGCGATGGGTTTATGCGGTTATCAATATCTTTGCCCCGATATGATCGGCGGCGGAATGGTTCCGGATTTTCATCGCGACGGATTTGTTTTCGACGAGGAATTGTTCGTGCGCTACTGCCAGGTGGCGGCAGTTTTCCCCATGATGCAGTTTTCGCGTGCGCCGTGGAAAGTTTTATCCGAAAAGAATCAGAAAATTTGTCTCGATGCGGTCGGATTGCACGGCGATCTGGCGGAGTATATCATACAGACGGCAAAGCGTTGCGCGGCTTCCGGCGAGCCCATGATAAGAAATCTCGAATATGCTTATCCTCATAGCGGTTATGCTATGGTGAACGACGAATTTTTGCTGGGGGAAGACGTTTTGGTCGCTCCGCAGTTGAAAAAAGGTATGAGTACGAGACAGGTGGTCATTCCCGACGGAACATGGGAAGACGTGTCGGGAAAAAAATACCGTAAGGGCAACTATACGGTCGATACGCCGATAACGGCGATCCCGGTATTCAGAAGGCTCGACAAATAAAGTGAAACACGGACAGAAAGGTTTTTTAGGAGAGATCGCCGAAAACCTGCTTGAAAACGATAGGATGCAATAGCCGATCGTCGTAATAAAAGGAGCGTTGCTATTTTGCGACGCGCAAAAACCCGGCTGTAAATTCGCAGTCGGGTTTTTTGCGTCGGGTTTAGTTTCTTCGGATAAAGATTAACTTCGCCGAAATAATACGAAAAAAGATCGAAAGGATGACTTTTGCGCGGTTTTTCACGGTAAAAGCCCGATCTTAAATAAAAAGTGTGTTAAATTTCGAAAAACAAAGGAAAAAGGTTTGATTTTTTTTCGATATGGTATATAATATAGATAATGGGTGAGATTGCGGAAATTTTATTTTTCTTCTGAAAATAAAGGATCCTGCGATTGATAACGCATAACCCCCATGTCGCCGGTTTCCGGATCCGCAAAACGGTGCGGGAAAGGGGATCGTTCCTTCAAAGCGGGGAAAGGGCAGGCTTTCCGACCGGAAGGACCGGCTTTCGGCGGCAAAAATCAAACGGATAAAAATGAAATTTTTATACAGGAGGTTCTCTCTATGAAGAAAATCGATTTGGCAAAGTACGGCATTACCGGAACGACTGAAGTCGTTTACAATCCTTCTTACGAAACGTTGTTCGCAGAGGAGACGAAGCCGGAACTCGAAGGCTATGAAAAAGGTCGGGTCAGCGAGCTTGGCGCGGTCAACGTGATGACGGGTATTTACACCGGTCGTTCGCCCAAAGATAAATTTATCGTGATGGACGACAATTCCAAAGACACCGTCTGGTGGACGTCGGAAGAATACAAAAACGATAACCATCCCGCATCGCAGGAAGCCTGGAAAGCGGTAAAGGATATTGCGATCAAAGAGCTTTCGAATAAAAAACTTTTCGTGGTAGACGCTTTCTGCGGCGCGAACAAGGATACCCGCATGGCGATCCGTTTCATCGTGGAAGTCGCATGGCAGGCGCACTTTGTGACGAATATGTTCATCAAGCCGACCAAAGAAGAGCTTGAGAACTTCGAACCCGATTTCATCGTTTACAACGCTTCGAAAGCAAAGGTCGAAAATTACAAAGAGCTCGGTCTTAATTCCGAAACAGCCGTCATGTTCAACATTTCCAGCCGCGAACAGATCATCGTAAACACCTGGTACGGCGGCGAAATGAAGAAGGGTATGTTCTCCATGATGAATTATTACCTTCCTTTAAAGGGTATCGCCTCCATGCACTGCTCGGCGAATACCGATCTGAACGGCAAAAATACCGCTATTTTCTTCGGTCTGTCCGGCACCGGTAAAACGACCCTTTCCACCGATCCGAAGAGACTTCTGATCGGCGACGACGAACACGGTTGGGACGATAACGGCGTGTTCAACTTCGAAGGCGGCTGCTATGCGAAGGTGATCAACCTTGACAAAGATTCCGAACCCGATATTTATAACGCGATCAAGAGAAACGCTCTTCTGGAAAACGTTACCCTCGACAAGGACGGAAAGATCGACTTTGCCGATAAGAGCGTAACGGAAAACACCCGCGTTTCTTATCCGATCGACCACATTAAGAATATCGTTCGCCCCGTTTCCGCCGCTCCCGATGCGAAGAGCGTTATCTTCCTTTCGGCGGACGCATTCGGCGTGTTGCCTCCCGTTTCGATCCTCACGCCCGAACAGACGCAGTATTACTTCTTGTCCGGTTTCACCGCGAAACTCGCGGGTACGGAACGCGGCATCACCGAACCCACCCCGACGTTCTCGGCTTGCTTCGGTCAGGCGTTCCTCGAACTTCATCCGACGAAATATGCGGAAGAGCTCGTGAAGAAAATGAAGAAGAGCGGAGCAAAGGCTTACCTTGTCAACACCGGATGGAACGGTACGGGAAAACGTATTTCCATCAAGGATACGAGAGGTATTATCGACGCGATCTTAAGCGGCGCGATCAACAAAGCACCCACGAAGAAGATCCCGTATTTCGGTTTCGAAGTTCCTACCGAACTTCCCGGCGTAGACCCCGCGATCCTCGATCCGAGAGATACCTACGCGAATGCGGAAGAATGGAATAAGAAAGCCGTCGACCTTGCCGGCAGATTCGTCAAGAACTTCAAGAAGTATGAGACCAACAAGGCGGGCGAAGCGCTCGTAAAAGCGGGTCCTCAGCTTTGATCTTTCCGTCATCGGTTGTGTTCTGACAACAGGTCACCGGGGTTTTGAAAATGCCGGGTCGCCGCGGGAAACGCGGCGCAACCATCGATAACAGAGTAAAATAATAGGCTATAAGCCGATCTTCAGGCGATTTTGCGTTGCCCGAGGGTCGGCTTATTTCTATTTGCGGATCGGTTTTTTGGCGTTGCGGGAATACAGATCCGCGATGCGGGATACCTTTGTAACCCGATCCGAAAACGGAACTGGGTTATTGCGGTTTGATACAGACCCCCGTTTTCGCATCCTGATAAAGCACCCAATATCCGTCGTTTTTCAGGCAAAACGGGGAAGAGGGGATAAATGTGCAGAAACGCTCGAGTTCTTCCGGGCGTTTTCCGTATTTGCCCGGAACACCGTAGCAAAGATAGCTGGGAATTTCTTTTTCGTATAAAACGCCTACGACGTAATACTTGTTTTCGTCAAACGGTATGCGAACCCATTTGCTGTTCGGAATCATGTTTGTCAGTTCTCGTTCTTCGGGAAAGGCGGTGAAGGTCTTTTCGAGCTCTCCGCGGATTCTTTCGTAGTAATCGCCGCGAAAAGCAGTTGGCTCCACGCCGTCCGGAGGATCGCTCTCGAAATTGCGGTCTTCTTTCGTTTTCTCGCGATAGAGGTCGTCAGGGTCGCGGCTTTCCATCTTTCGGTTTCCGTCATCGGTTATCTCCTTTTCCGTCGTTTCCGTAAATGCAAAGTAATTCTCCGTTGCTACGATTTCATCGTCATATGGTTCGTTTATCGGCTTATAGGGGTCTTTTTTTGTGTGATCGCTGTTGTTTTGTTCTTCGGGAAAAGCTTTTTTCGGAATCTCTGCGTCGTTTGCTTTTCCGGGGGTAACGTTGTCCGTCACGTCGTCGCCTTCCGAAGCGGCGTTGTCATCCGGCGTTTTCGCCGCTGCGATCATTTCGTTGTCTTTTTTTGTTTCGTCAGGCGAAAAAGTTTCTTCCGTCTCGCTATCGTGCGCGTTACCGTGGCGTGAACAAGCCTTCTCATAGTCGTTTCTCATCTCCTTTGCGCCGGGCGCGGTCTTTCCGCTGTTGCCGTATAACAGTGTGGTGATCTTTTCGTCTTTTTCGGACAGCAGAGCAATGCCGAGATCGTTGCCTTCGGTAACGGGCACGGAAAAACCTTCGTAAAAAGGATGGAATTTAATATCGGGATCCGCTATGGCGACGATAGTTTTTTCTGCGGGTGCGTTGATCACGGAAATCCGCAGTTTTGCACCTTCGGCGTCGTGATGCACGGTAGCAACGCCGCGCATTCCGGTGTCGGATCCTTCCGTTTCGCTCAGTAATATTACCTTCGGTTTTTTCATGATCCTCTCCGTTCACGGTGGATTGCACCTCTATTCTAATATATTCTGTCGGTCGAAAAATGATAACGCAAAGCCGGAAAAACGTTTTTTTGTCGAAACCGCGGAATATTAGACTTTTGACCGGCGTTCGGAATCGGCGGTCGGGTTTAAAAAACGATTGATTTCGTCTCTGCGGGAAAAGAGTTTTCGAGAAATCTGCCGCAGATATATAAAAAACATTGACAACCGGAAAGAAATATGGTATGATATTAAAAGCTGACGGGGTTATGGCGCAGTTGGTAGCGCGTTTGAATGGCATTCAAAAGGTCAGGGGTTCGAATCCCCTTAGCTCCACCATCTTTGTAGTACGAAAAAGCTACAAAACACAAAAAGCACAAGATTTAGTAGGTCTTGTGCTTTTTTGTTACTATATTTTGTGATTTGCGCACTTTGCGGAATATTTGAATTCAGGAGCTGCATTTCAGCACTTTTTTCAAAAAAGGGGGTTTGAACTGTCGATTTCGCCTTAATTTCCGCCTGACACCTACAATTTAATATAAATCTTTTAAGAGAGAACAAGGATAAAAGTTCTCTCTTTTTTTATGCCGTTTCGAGGGGTGATTTCCTATTTACGGTGAGAAAAATTATAATAATTAACAGTAAACCAAAAGGAGTTTTCAATGAAATACAAAGAATGGTTGGACGTATGGTTTGCGAACTACATAGAGCCTTCGTCTAAAACGAAAACGTGCGAAAGATATTCGGAGATTATCGAAAAGCACTTGAAGGTAAAGTTGGGCGAGTACGAGCTTGA
>CAKQRE010000034.1 GCA_934271265.1 uncultured Clostridia bacterium
GGCGTTGCGCTTCGCTTTGAAAAGTTCTGCCAAGGCGAAATAAAAGGACGGATTTTTTTCGGCGTCGGCGTTTCCTATCGTCTGCAATTCCGTTTCGAGTTTGTTCAGCGTTTCTATATCTATTTTCACTTTTGCATAAGCCGTATGGTCGGACAAGGGGTTGTATTTAAAAAATGCAACCGCTTTTTCGTATAACGGAACGGTTAGTGCCAAGTCTCTGTGTGCGCAGGCATTATCGGGTTCGCGCAAAAAGCAATGAATATCGCCGGGGCGCAAGAAAACCACGTCGCCCATGGAAAGTTCGTCCGTTTCGCTGTTAAGGCTGTGTTTTATCGTGCCGTTCGTTATGTAAAACAACTCGTAAAAATTATGAGAATGATAATATCTGTCGCCTTTGCTCGTAATCTGAACGAGGGCGTTTTCTTTGTTTATATCCGAAAATATCTCGGTACTTAAATTTAAATTATACATATTGTGTACATTATAACTCCTAAAAACGCTTTTGTCAAGAAAATCATGTCAATGTAGTGTATAAAATAATTGCCGCAGTATATTGAATTCATAGGGTTTTGCAGGTATAATTGAAACGTAAAGAACAGGTTGGTCGATACGACGCGATAAATCTTTTCGGACGGGATATATCCCGTTTCTCTTGCAAAGCAAGAGAAATCTCTTAACGGTAAAAACGTTCCTAAAAAATATTCAAGGGGCGTAGGAGGAAATATGGTAAATAAATTTTCAAGCAAGAAAAGCGTACTCATCGCAATAATCCTTGCGTTGTGTCTTTCTATGTCGGCATTTGTTTCGCTTTCGACAAAAGCGTATGCGGCCGAAACTGCAGTAGACGAAAAGCCGACGGCTAACGTCGTACTCGATATGGACGGCACTTCATCCTGGCTGGAAGTGGACGGCGCTAAAGTTGCGCAGTTGCATAAGGATAACGCTATCGCCAACGGATTTTTCCCGGGTGCAAAAGGCGAATCTATGATGATGTTTACCGAGCAAATCGCAAACAACGGTTTGATTGCGGTAAAACTCGCGAACAAATATAAAGCGGAGAATTTCTCTTCCGTCAGGATTCGTCTTGTCGTAGGGAACGGTATAGATACCAACACGAACGAACTTACTCTTAACGGTTATGCTCTTTCGGATACCGCTTGCGCTACGTCTGCCGGCAATATAAAAATAACGAAAGGCGGAAACGCTCAAGTCGATCTTGTTCTTGACGCCGCGACTCTTGCGGACGCGGACGGATATATTTCCGGTTTCGTTATGAAGAAAACCGAAACGATGACCGAACAAACGGGACAAATTTTTGCCGATTACGTCGAACTTGTTCTTGCGGAAGAAAAGGCTCCTACGGAAAACGTAAAAGTCGATATGAACGACGTCGATTCCTGGCTTGAAATCGACGGCTCGAAAACGAGCAATAAGTTACACCAGGGCGCGGTTGACGATAACGCTATTCCCGGTCTTTTCCCCGGTGCGGATAACTCCACCAAGATGAATTTTACCGAAGGATTGGGTCACGAAGAATCGTTCACGATTAAATTCGCGAAAAAGATAAAGGCGGAGTACTTCGAAAAAATCAAAGTCGAACTCGTAATCGGAAACTGGGCGGATACGGGCAACGCGGTAACTACTACCGCTTACGCTCTTACCGATACAGAATTTAAAAAACCCGCGGGCAAAATAAAAACCCTTAAAGGCAACGTTTATAAAATTCTCGCAATCGATCCCGCTTTGGTTGCGGGCGAGGACGGATATATCGAAGGATTTGTTATCCGTAAAACCGAGACCGATACCGAGGCGAAAGGACAATATTTCGTAAACGGCGTCGAGTTTTGCCTTGTAGGCAGCGAACCTAAGCCCGTCGTATCCGAAGAGTACATCGAAAAAGACATTTCCGAAGTCATGCCTGTAGGAAGCGGCGTTACTTTCAATGTAAAAACCGACGCGGAAAATCTGAACAAAACAACGGTACAATCTGCCGTTAAAACCGCCGCTTTCGATAAACTTAACTTTAAAATAACGCCGAACGCAAACGGAAAAT
>CAKQRE010000035.1 GCA_934271265.1 uncultured Clostridia bacterium
TTACGGATGAAAAATCGTGTTTTGACAAGGCAAACGCTCAAAATTATACTCTCCCGTATATTGCCGAGCGTTTAACACAGTCATAAACCGATTTTTCGCCGTAAAAATAGTTAGTGATAACGAATGCTAAGCCTAAGGAAAAAGGAAACCTTACCCGCATGAAAAACACACGGGCTTTGCCCGGCTTGCGTTTCTTTCGCCGCAAAACGGGTTTTCAGTTTCCTTTCGTTTTAATATTAAAGAATTTTCTCGATCAGCTTTCTGTCGGGACGAGCGATCACCGTGCTGTCAAGCATCATTCCGCTCGGCATAACGACTTCTTTCGCTCTTTCGATCGCAGCTTCCACCGCCGCGACCTCACCCGTAAGCATGGCGTATGATTTTCCGCACATACCTCTTGCAAGGCGGATCTCGATAAGTTCCACTTCCGAAGTCTTCACGGCGTTATCGCTCGCAACGATGATCTGCGACGCGTCGAACGTTTCGATCACGCCGAGCGCGTTGACGGAACTCACAAGCGTGGTACCCGTGATCGCGGGGAAAATCGTTTCATCGGGATTACCGAGAACGAAACTGTCGATCAGCTGCGTTTCATAAGCGATTTTCGCAGCGTCGACGGCGGCTCTTACCGCGCTGAGATCTCCGGTGATGATGGAAATATATTTGCCCGGGCAGACCGTCTGAGCTTCCACAATGTCGACGTCAGACGTTTTAACCATGAGATCGGTCGCACTGACGCCTGCCGAAACCGTCTTGTATTCTACCATTCCAATTGCTTTACTCATTGTCTACCTCAAGCCTTAGCCTTAATTTCGATATAACGATCGGTTACTTCCGTGACAAGTCCGTCGATGGAAGCGTGAATATTGACCGAAAGTCCCTGCGCCGCTTCCGCGATCGCCTGACCTTTCTTTACCGTATCCCCTGCCGCAACGACCGCCTTAGCGGGCGCGCCGATGTGCTGCGAAAGAAGAACTCTGACCGTTTTGAATCCGGTCACCTCTTCGTTATCGAGCGGAGCGGCAAGCTCGTATTCGGTAACGCCGAGTCTTGCGATCAGCCGGTCGATCGGAACCTGCCTTAAATCGCGCATCGGATTGACGGGTGCCGCCGTAACGTCCGGTGAAGGTTTTACGCCGGCGGCTCTCAAACCCGCCTTGACCTTCTGAATGATCTTTCTCGGCGAAAGCCCTTGCGGACAAGCGTAATTTTCGCATACGCCGCAGGCGCAGCAATAAAACGCGTTTGTAAAATCGGTCGGATTGTTGATGTGCCCGCAAGCCGTAGCTCTCATAATAAGATGGGGCTGAATGGGATGACCGAGATTGTGTCTCGGGCAAAGATCGGTACACATCTGACACTGACAGCAGCTCGCAGCCGCTCTCGCCGCCTCGATCGTAACGTCGCTGTGCGCACGCCTCAGAAGATAATGATCCTTCGGGAAAATAAAGATAGAGTTCGTGTTTTTCTTGACGAGATCGGTCGGTTTCTGTTCGAAGCCCATCATGGGTCCGCCGACCCAGTAGGTATAATTCTCGATCGTCGGTCCGCCTGCCAGAGCAACGACTTCCTGAAGAGTAACTCCGAGAGGTACCCTGACCGTTTTCGGCGTTTTTACGTCACCCGAAACGGTGATGAGTTTGCTCGTTACGGGTTTTCCTTCTTTCACGGCGTGATAAGCGTTGTACATCGTTTCCACGTTGTAAACGATTACGCCGATCTCGATGGGAAGCCCGCCCGGTCTCACGACTTTACCCGTCGCGCAGTATGCGGTAACGACTTCGTCTCCCGCGGGGTAGATCGAATCGAGTTTGCAGATCGACAGATGCGGATATTTCGGCAGAACGCCTTCTATCGCCGCGATCGTGCTCTCGTAATGCGCTTTGATGCAGATTTTTCCTTCCTTTGCGCCTACCGTCTCGCGAACGAGTTCAAAAGCGTCGAGAACGTCCGTCGTGCACTGCTGTAAAAGCTGCTTGTGAAGTTCGAGCAAAGGCTCGCACTCCGCACAGTTCAGCAGAACGACTTCCGCCTTCGGACTGAGCTTCGCGTAAGACGGGAATCCGGCACCGCCCGCTCCGACGATACCGTTTTCTTTCAATATTGTACTTAAATCTGTAAGTTCCATACTTTAAATCTCCAGATTCTGACCTTCGTCGATAATACCGACGATTGCCGCGTCGATCGGGGCTTTTTCTACCCCGCAGCCGATCCTCGCCGCGCTGCCCTGGGCAACAAGAACAAGCTCTCCGATCCCCGCGCCGACCTTATCTACAGCCACGATACGGGTATCGATCTTAAGGCTCGGGATCGGTTCGACGATCATAAACTTATTGCCAACGAGATTGTCGCATTTTCTCGTGGATACGACATAACCCACTACTTTACCGATTAACATTATGATTCCTTTTTTTTCGGCTTATTCCGGCAGACCGGAACACATGACGAAAGCCTTCCGTCCGGCTCGGATCGACGAAGAACGGAAAGGCACGCCCCGTATTCTTCAGATACCGAGATCTTTCACGATCTCCGCGGTCATACCCGTAGAGATCTTCGCCGCATTCGCTTCGTCCGTATCGATATGCATTTCAAGGGTAAACGAAGGATCCACGCGGATGGTCACGTTATTGAAAACGGTCGCGCGTTCGTTGTCTACCTTGACGGAAACGATATCTCCGTTCTTCACTCCCGCGGCAAGCGCGTCGTTCGGAGACATGTGAATGTGACGTTTTGCGACGATGCACCCCTCTTTAAGGTACAATACGCCGCAGGGACCCACGACCGCGATCGGCGCCGATCCCGCTATATTTCCCGACTCCCTGATGGGAGCTTTGATTCCGAGTTTGATTGCGTCCGTGGCGGAGATCTCCACCTGGGAAGCCTTTCTTACGGGTCCGAGAATTCTTACGTTTTCGATCGCGCGAAGCTTAAGCCCGACGATCGTGACCGTTTCGTTCGAAGCGAACTGTCCGCCCATAAGATCTTTCTTTTTCGTAAGATGATAGCCTTTACCGAAGAGCGTTTCCACGTCTTCCTGCGTGAGATGAATGTGTCTTGCGGAGACGCCGATGGGGACCATATATCCCTTCTGCGACTGCTTTTTCTTCTCGATGCTCTCTAATATGATTCTTGTGATGTTTTCGATTTCGTTAATTTCCACGATCACACCTTCCCGCAATTTATTGATTCCGTTATTCCCGTACAGAATGCGCGCAAAAAAACGCGCAACCGATAAACATTACATCTTTACGGAATCGTATAACAAAATAGAGCCTTGGCAACTTGCCAAAACACACAAATTTCCGGCATAAAAGCCGAAACAGAAAGAACTAAATTCGCTCCGAAGGTGACCGCTTCAGGCGGTCACCTTATCGTAAACGAATTTTTCCCGCGAGAAAAAATTACTTAAGGATCGGTAAAATTTTCTCAACGTCCCCATGGGGTCTGGGAATGACGTGGGTAGCGACAAGCTCACCGAGCTTGCTTGCGTTGGCAGCGCCGGCTTCGACAGCCGCCTTCACTGCGCCTACGTCGCCTCTGACCATAACGGTCACAAGTCCGCTACCGATTTTTTCGGTGCCGACGAGAACGACGTTAGCTGCTTTTAACATAGAATCTGCTGCTTCGATTGCTGCGGTAAGACCTCTGGTCTCAACCATTCCCAAAGCTTCAAGTGCCATTTTTATGTCCTCCGAAATTAAATTTCTTTGATATAACTTTCGTTATCCGTATTTTTCTTTGCAGTCTCTTTCACCTGCGGATGTCTCGAACGATAGAGTCTGTCCGCACTCATCTGAACGATCCTTTCGATCTCCGGGTGCGGGTTGGCGATGACCGCCTTGCCAACGGGTTTTTTAATCGCTCCTTGAGACGCCGCTTCGATTGCCGCCGTTACGGCGGAAACCTCGCCCCGGACAATGATGGTAACAAGCCTTCCCCCGAGTTTCTTCTCCCAGGTGACGAATTCAACGTCGGCGGCTTTTGCCATCAGGTCGAGAGCGTCCACTGCGGCCACGACGCCTGATATTTCCAAAAAACCGAGAGCTTTACCCATAATCAATAAATCCTTTTCTTTCTAACGGTATTTTATAACAAAAATTTTAAAAAGTCAATTATTTATTGAAAGTAGGTAAAATTTTCTCAACGTCGGAATGAGGTCTGGGGATCACGTGCGTCGCAACGAGTTCGCCGAGTCTGCTCGCGTTGGCAGCACCTGCTTCAACGGCAGCCTTCACTGCGCCTACGTCGCCTCTGACCATAACGGTCACGAGCCCGCTACCGATTTTTTCCGTGCCGATCAGGGTTACCTGAGCAGCTTTTACCATGGAATCTGCCGCTTCGATCGCAGCCGTAAGACCTCTGGTTTCAACCATTCCCAATGCTTCGAGTGCCATAATATTTTATCCTCCGAAAATTATCTTGATTTTATAAGATTTTTTATCTTTTGTCCATGCCGCTTAATTTCAGCATTTTTTCCGTATCCTCCGAGGGATTCGGAATTATGTGTTCCGCAACGACGCCCGTCATGCTTTCGGCGACTTCTCTCGCCGCCTTCAGTCCGGCTTCCACCGCCGCAACGTCACCGCGGATCTTGATCGTAACAAGCAACGGAACGGGAAGTTTATCCGCGTTTGCCGGCTTGTTTTTATCAAAATTTTCAAGATAAACGTCAGCCGCTTTGCAAGCCGCGTCGGCAGCGACGAAAGCCGTCGTCAGACCGAAAACCTCCAGAATTCCTACTGCGTTAGCCATAAAGAATTACCCTTCCGTAAATTACTTGTTGATTACAGCGATCTTAAGCCCCTGCATCGAAAGGTTTGTCTTAAGCGCTTCGTTGATCTCCTCGAGGGGGAATCTGTGCGTGATAAGCTCTTTGATGGGAAGACCGATCGCCTGCGCGCGTTTAAGGAAATCAAACGTCGTGCCGTAATCTCTGAGGGTGTAAACCCAGCTTCCGACAAGAGTGATCTCTTTCGCGCAAAGGTCGAAGTGGGGATTGATCGTAGCGTCGCCGCCGTTGATGAAGAATCCGAGTTCGCAGAGACCGCCACCCTTTCTGATCATCTTGTAGATATTCGCATGAGCGATGGGGTTACCCGTGCACTGGAAAGCGAAATCCGCATAGTGTCCGCCGAATGCCGAATTGACAGCTTCGCCGAGCGCTTCCGCACCTTTGTAATTTCTGAAATCGACCGTGTAGCTTGCGCCCATACGCTTTGCGAACTCGAGTCTCTTCTCGTTTCCGTCGACCGCACAGATATTTTCGATACCCATGGTTCTTAAAACGGCAATGCAGATAAGACCGATCGGTCCGCAACCCTGAACGACTACTTTGGAGTTGAATCTCAGGATCCCGGTCGTCTTCGCTCTTTCCACGGCGTGAACGAGAACCGCGCAGGGTTCGATCAGCACTCTGGAATCGAGATCGAGGTCGCTTACGTTAAATACGGTGGATCCACCTTTGATCACGATATAATCGGCAAACCAACCGGTGAATTTATTAGTGCTCTTCGGGCTGTCCGGGATCAGACCGTACACGTCGGCAGGACCGACGTTCTGTTTGTTCAGATCGTACATGGTGATTTCCGGATCGTCACGGAAGATCATGCAGGTAACGACTTTATCGCCGAGGTGAAGAGCTTTGCCCGCGCTGTCTTTCAGCACGTTCTTGCCCATCTTGACGATTTCGCCCGTTCCTTCGTGACCGAGAACGACGGGAATATAGTTGAACGGATCGTTCTTGAATTCGTGAGCGTCCGTACCGCAGACGCCGCATCCTTCTACTTTTACAAGAATATCGTCGTCGCCGATCTCGGGAAGCGTATATTCCTGAAGTTCGAATCTGCCTTTTTCGACAAGCATGGCAACTCTCGCCTTCTGCGGGATCGCGGAAGAGCTCGTTTTCTGAGCTGCGGGGGCGGAAGAAATTTTTCCTCCCTGCATGTCCTGTAAAATTTTCTTTACGATTTCTTCGATATTATTGGAATCCATATTGTCTCCTTTATTATCTGATGCACAGATTCTCCACCATGACGCATCTTCTCGACTTGGTGAAAGAATGAGCGGCGGTCAAGCCCTCGCCCGTGCGGCTGGCGATCGTAAACGTACAATAACCTTCTCCTCCGAAACCGAGCGCCGCATAGGACGGACCGTTTTTGACGAGGATAGCCGTATCGATCGCTTTTGCATATTTCGTGATATGATCGATATTCTTCGAATGAATGTGAGCGGAGTGTCTGTTGCCGTGTTCGAGCCAGACTGCTTTTTCGACAGCGTCGTCGAAATCCTTCGCGCGGACAACGCCGAGAATGGGCATCATCAGCTCGGTCGCGATGAGCGGATGCTCTTTTTCGCCTTCGAAGGTGATGCATCTGATATTTTCGGGAACGTCGATACCGATCATGGCAAGAAGAGCTTTCGCGCTTCTGCCGACGCACTTTCTGTTGAGCCCCTTCGGGGTGAGAACGAGAGCGGTCAGCTTATCCTGCACTTCCTTGGAAGCAAGATAACACCCTTGCTCTTCGATCATATAACTCATCAGTTCGTCCGCGATCGAATCGACCGCAACGATCTCTTTTTCCGCGATACACGGAAGGTTGTTATCGAACGTACACCCGTTTACGATATCTTCCGCCGCTTTTCTGATATCGGCGGTCTCGTCGACGAGAGCGGGAGGATTGCCTGCGCCCGCGCCGATACCTCTCTTACCCGAAGAGAGAACGGCTGTCACAACGCCGGGGCCGCCCGTTGCGGCGATGAGCTGAATGTCTTTATGGTGCATCATGATATTGCTCGATTCGAGCGTGGGATGATTCAGCGAGCACGCGATGTTCGCGGGGCCGCCCGCTTCCACACACGCTTCGTTTACCATATTGACGGCAAAATTAGACGTTTTGATGGCTGCCGGATGCGGGTTGAAAACAACCGTATTACCGGCGGCAAACATACCGATCGTATTGCAGATGATCGTCTCGCTCGGGTTCGTACAGGGGGTGATCGCGCCGATCACGCCGAACGGTCCCATTTCGATAAGGGTCAGCCCCTTATCTCCGGACCAGGCTTCGGTTTTGATATCCTCCGTACCGGGAGTCATTTCGGCAACGAGTTTGTGCTTGAGGATCTTGTGTCCTACGTTGCCCATTCCCGTTTCTTCCACACCCATTCGAGCGAGAATTTCCGCGTTTTCGATCGTCTTTTTTCTGATATTGGCGATTACTTTCTCTCTTGCGTCCAGAGGCATATTCCGAACGACCTGCTGCGCTTTTTTCGCGGCGGCGATCGCATCGTTCATATCGTCGAAGATACCGAGTTTTGCCTCGGGTTTTTCAAGTTGCATCTTCGCTACGACCTGCTGTACGAGAGCGGAAATTTCGGATTCGTTGAGTTGCATTTCAAGTCTCCCTTGAATTATTTGTTGAGGTTAAGCTGCTCCATCACTCTCTTGGTGATTTCGGCGACCATATCGGTGTCGGTCGATTCTTTCTTACCGGCATTCATGATATTGTCGAGTTCGGTGCAGTTTCCGCCGCAATTGTGGCAGCTGCATTTGCCTTCCTTGTTGTTCAGGCAGATGTTGGCGGGGTGTTTGCCCTTCAGACCGAACTGACGACGGATCTGATACAATCTCTGAACCTGTTCTTCGGAAAGTTCCTTCGGTCCGCCGAGAAGTCTCGAGTTGAACAGAAGTTTCGCATAGAATTCGACGGATTCCATCTTGTGGTATGCGTTGATCAGGCTGTCCGAATAGGTAAGAGCCCCGTGGTTCGCAAGGAGTACGGCGTCAAAATACTGAAGGTATTTGGAAACCGCGTCGGGAATTTCTTCCGTCGAAGGCGTGCCGTATTCCGCAATGGGAACGCAACCTAAAGCGATGACTGCTTCCGGCATGATGGGCTGAGTAAGAGGAATGCCCGCAATGGCGAAAGACGTAGCATAAATAGGATGCGCATGGACGACCGATTTCACGTCGGGTCTTTCTTTGTAAACTCTCATGTGCATTTTGATCTCGGAAGAAGGCTTAAATCCTTCGTTTGCCTGGATCACTTTGCCGTTTTCATCGACTTTGCAGATGAATTCGGGAGTCATGAAACCCTTCGAAACGCCCGTGGGGGTGCAAAGAAATTCATGATCGTTGAGTTTTACGGAAATATTACCGTCGTTTGCGGCAACCATGCCCTGATTATAGATACGTTTGCCGATGTCACAAATTTGTTTTTTGATTTCAAATTCGTTAACCATTCTATGTCTCCTTGTTTTTTATTCAGATTTTATCATCGGTCGCCGCAGGCGACGGACTCACTTGTGTTTCTGCCGCGGTATTTTCGCACCGCGCGGGAAGATCGGATCTCTTCTTTCTTCCTCTTTTCTTCTTCTCCGCGCCGACCGCGGATTTCTTTTCCGGCAAAGGGGTATTCCCTTTTACGCCGTCCTGCTTTTCCTCTTCGTTCCAGCCGAGATAGTCGATCAGCTTGTCCAACCCCTCTCTCGTAACGGAATCGACGAAAAAAACTTTTTCGCACCCCGCGATCCGGAGCCACTCCGCGGCGAGTTCTCTGTCGCCGTTCGGGTCGTTGATCTGCGTTACGATGCCGATCACTTCCCTTGTGGACTGAGCCGTGGAACAGGGCGAGTAAAGAGAAAACGGTTCGTTCGCGGCAAGAATATATCCCACGATATCCACCTCGTACGAATAAAGGGCAAGAACGAAACCAAACTGTTTGTCCTCGATATATTCGCCCGGCGGATCGATGATATATTTGCTGTAGTTTACGTACTGCGTTTTATGATATTCGATATCTTCGCCGTACAGAGCTTGCGTAAGCGTGGTTTTTCCCGCGCCGCTGCGCCCCATGAACATGATGCGTTTCTTCATCTTTCAAACAAACGGAATATCAGGTTTTCGTCAACGGGCAAACGGTGAATTTAAGCGTTTCCTCGGCATAGCGCAGTACCGCCTCTACCGAAGTGGAAACTTCCGATACCGTACCGAGAAGAATGAGCGTTCCGCAGAAACGATCGACAAAACCGATCTCCACCCCGCTTGCTTTCAGCGCGATATCCGCCGTGACGATCGCCGACTCCGCCGGCGTCATACAGACGATTCCGATCGCGCTCTTGGAATAATCCACCGAAGGATTCAGCCCGAGCTTGCGGTAGAGGATCGGATCCGGATTGGCTATCACGTGCGCGAGCGTTATCTGTTTACCGGGAACAAGTTCCTGAACGATACGCATTTTTTCTTTTCCGTTCAAATCCGTCAGATCCATACTGTTTACCCTTTGCGGAAAGAAGAAAGATTCCGCCTTACAAACACACGGGAAAAGCCGAAAATCAACCTCCCGCAGTTTTACGGTTCTATTATAATACATCTTATCGCGAATGTCAACACAAAACAACAAAATTTTTTGATTTTTTTTGTTTAATGTGTTGTTTCTTGTTGTTTTCACAAAAGAATTTCAAAATAACATGTTAATTTTGTTGTTTTTCGCAGAAAAAAAGTATATAATGGTTTTATGAAGGTTTTTGCGGACTTACATACCCACTCGGTCGCGAGCGGGCACCATACCACGGATACGGTTACCGACCTTTGCAAGGGCGCGGCAGAAAGGGGTTTTTCCTACCTCGGGATCACCGAACATGCCCCTGCCATGATCGGCGCGGCAAAGGAAAGTTATTTTCGTAATATCCGCTTTGCCTCCTCCCGCAAGTGCGGCGTGGAGATCCTTTACGGCGCGGAGCTGAACGTTCTGAACGAAAAAGGCGCCGTTGACCTTCCGTCCGACGTTCTGAGCGGGCTTGTATATGCGATCGCAAGCCTTCACGAAGACGTTATCCGCCCCGCCGGCGAAGCCGCCGATACGAAAGCCCTTGTGTGCGCGATGCAAAATCCTTACGTCGCGATCGTCGGTCACCCCGATAACCCGACCTTTTCGATCAATTTCGAAGCCCTGACGGACGCGGCAAAAGAAACCTTCACCGCCCTCGAACTCAATTCCGTTTCTCTTTCGGCAGGCGGTTACCGCAAACCGAACGTCGAAGGGCTTATAAAAATGCTCCTCTTATGCAAACGGAAAGGGGTTTACGTAAGTCTCGGAAGCGACAGTCACGGCAGAGATCGCATCGGTGATTTCGAAAATGCCTTCAAGGTTCTTTCTGCCGTATCTTTCCCGGACGAGCTTATTATCAATAAAAGCAAGGAAAGTTTTTTCGCTTTTCTCGAAAAAAGCAGAAACAAAAACAAATAATCTCACAACTGTTGCTATTGCAACAGTTATTTTTTTGTTTCATGTGCTATACTGATAACAGAACATTGCGGTCGGCAATATCCTTCCGCACCTTCAAGGAGGCAATTATATATATTATGTATAACGTTAGAAAAATCGAAGACGATATCTGGTTTCTCGGCGTAAACGACAGACGTATCGAACGTTTCGAAAACCTCTATCCCGTACCGGACGGCGTGTCGTATAACTCCTATTTCATCTCGGACGAAAAAACGTGCCTTCTCGACACCGTCGATTCCTCGGCGGAAAAACAGCTGAAAGAAAACCTCGCTTTTCTTCTCGGCGGAAGAAAGCTCGATTATATCGTAATAAATCATATGGAACCCGACCACAGCGCATGCCTTTCCGAGATTGTGAAAGACTACCCGGAAGCAACCGTCGTTCTGAATACGAAAGCGGTGATCATGGCGGAAAACTACGGATGCGTATTAAAAAACGTACTGCCCGTAAAGGAAGGCGACACGCTTCCCCTCGGCAAACACGAACTCACCTTTGTGGCGGCGCCCATGGTGCACTGGCCCGAAGTTCTGATGACGTACGACCGCGCGAGTAAAACTCTTTTCTCCGCAGACGCTTTCGGCTCCTTCGGCTCCCTGCACGGACACGTATTTGCGGACGAGATCGATTACAAGTCCGCATATACCGACGAAATGAGAAGGTATTACACCAATATCGTCGGGAAATACGGCACGCAGGTTTCCGCCGTACTGAAAAAGGCGGCTACGCTCGAGATCTCGACGATCTGCCCCCTTCACGGCTTCGTCTGGAGAAAAGATCTTGCCTATCCTCTCGGTCTTTATACCCTTTGGGCGAATTACGAACCGGAAAAGAAAGGCGTTCTCGTTTGCTATTCTTCCATATACGGAAACACCGAAAACGCCGCGGACGTATTTGCCGCGAAACTCTGCGACGGCGGCGTGAAAAACCTTGCCGTATACGACGTCTCCAAAACAGACGCCTCTTACCTTGTTGCGGAAGCCTTCCGTTACAGTCACATCGCCTTTTTCGCCAGCACCTACAACGCGGGTCTTTTCCCGAAGACGGAATATCTGGTGAACGAACTGATCTCCCACAACCTGAAAAACAGAACGTTTGCCTTTGCGGAAAGCGGAAGCTGGGCGCCGGTGACAGCAAATAAACTCAAAGAAAAACTCTCTGCACTCGGCGGTGCGAAATTCCTGGAAGTACAGACAAAAATCAACTGCGCCCTGAACGGCGATTCTCTGCTCGCCCTCGAAAACACGGCGAATGCGGTCATCGCAGATCTTAAAGCAGAAAACTGATCGGAATAAAGCGATTTCATTCCGATTTCACCTTGAAAATCTTCAAAAATATTGACATTCCGTCGCTCTTATGATACAATAATTTCGGCGTGAAGAAAGTCTTTTTGCCCCGAAATCACCAAGAACTTTTGACTTTACGTCGAAAGTTCTTTTTTTTCGCTTTCGCATAGGCTTTTTCACGTACTATAACAACGGGCTAACCGTCCTCGCCGCAGGGGGGAAACCGAAAAAGCATTCTTTCGGACGATCATGAACGAATGCCGAATGTCGGACCGAAACGGCGTATAAACGGAAAGAAACGCCCCACAGGAGAAAAAGATGCCCCCATTTGTATGGATCATCATCGCAGTTGCCGTAATCATCGCGATCTTTGCGATCGCCGGCTACCTCAAAGCCCCGCCGGATACGGCTTTCATCATCTCGGGTCCTTTCAGAAAATCCATTCTGATCGGCAAAGCCGGGTTACGTATTCCTTTCTTTGAAAGAGTGGATAAACTTTCCCTGCGCGTGATGCAGGTAGACGTGAAAACGAGCGAAGCCGTCCCCACGAACGAGTTTATCAACGTGAATGTAGACGGTGTAGCAAATATCAAGATTTCTTCCAAACCCGAACTGCTGAAAAAGGCGGCGGAAGCCCTGCTCGGCATGAAACAAGCCGAACTTATCAGTCTCGTAACGCAGGTTCTCGAAGGCAATATGCGTGAGATCGTCGGCTCGGTCGGTTTAAAAGAAATGGTTCAGGACAGACAGGGCGTTGCGAAAAAAATCACCGAAAACGTCGTTCCCGATATGGAAAAACTCGGGATCGAGGTCGTGAATTTCAACATTCAGAACTTCAAGGACAATGCCGGCACGATCGAGAACATGGGTATCGATAACGTGGAGCAGATCCGCAAAAATGCCCAGATCGCCAAGGCAAACGCACAGAGAGACATTGCGATCGCAACCTCGCATGCGCAGGAAGAAGCCAACGCGGTAAAAGTGGAAACGGAAAAGAAGATCGCCGAACAAAACGCCGAACTCGCCGTTCAGCAGGCGTCCATGAAAGTCCGCGCAGATACGAAGAAAGCGGAAGCGGACGCGGCTTATTCCATTCAGCAGGAAAGTCAGCGTAAAACGATCGAAATCACCAAGGCGAACGCCGACATCGCAAGAAAAGAGAAAGAATCGGAACTTGCGGAAAAAGCGATCGACCTGAAGGAAAAACAGCTCGACGCAGAAGTCCGCAAACAGGCGGACGCCATGAACTACAAAATCGCGAAGGAAGCGGAAGCCGAACTCGTAAAACGCCAGAAAGCGGCGGAAGCCTCCCGCTTTGCTACCGAGCAGGAAGCTGCGGCAAAGAAATACCAGGCGATCATGGAAGCGGAAGCCAAGAGAGCGGAAGCGGAAGCATTGCGCTATTCCATGGAACAGGAAGCGGAAGGTATCCGCGCGAAAGGTATCGCCGAAGCGGAAGCGATCGAGAAAAAAGCCGAAGCACAGAAGAAGATGGGCGAAGCGTCCGTCCTCGAAATGTACCTGACCGCCCTGCCCGAAGTCGTGAAGAACGCCGCCGCGCCTCTTGCCTGCACCGACAAGATCGTGATGTACGGAGACGGCAATTCGACAAAAATCGTAAAAGACGTTATGTCGAGCGCAAGCCAGATCATGGAAGGCATGAAAGAATCGACCGGAATCGATATCGGCTCCCTCCTTGCGGGCATTGTCGGCGGAAAGATCGCCGCAGGCTCCGCAAAACCGGAAGAAACGAAACCGGAATCCGCAGAAAACGCATGATCCTTTTTAGCAGAATCAATTGTTAAATACTCATCGAAAAACGCCGTTTTCCAGAAAGAGGAAAACGGCGTTACTTTTTTACTATGCCGGCCAAGAATAATACGAACCTTCGATCCTGTTATCTTTTAGCCAACAAAATGAAAACGGTCGCACTCAGGGCTATCATCAGAACGATCAGAACGGATAACACGATCGAGGCGATTTTATACCCCTTCTTTCCGCATTTGTAATACCCCGCGATACAGCAAACGGCAACGATCGACGAAATCGCCTGCGCTCCGTAAGCAATAATGGTCATGGGTACTACCACAATAAGCGCAAGATCACTCGTCGAAGGTTCTTTTCCGATAAATCCGACGCAGAGCGACGTTCCGAACACACAACCGGCAACCGCTATCACCGTTAAAACGACGCCCACGATAAAACGTGCTTTTTTTACTTCCATATTATTTCCTCCCGTTCGTCGGTCGAATCTTCACCTCACCACCGATCACACGACGGCATCCCTCTGTTTTTTAGAAAAAACAAGTGATTTCGACCATTTATGATCTTATTGTATCATACTTTGCTCAAATATTCAAGCGAAATTTCAGATTTTTACTTTCAGGCTTACCGCTCGCCCCGCACACGAAAAAACGAAAAATGGTTTTGTCTATGCATTGTTAATCCGCCCCTGCTCCCTGCCGCTTTGTTTTTTGTCATCCAAAGCCGACCCCTTGCCCTGCTTATTTTGTCATCCTGAGCCTGCCCCTTACCCTACCTGTTTTGTCATCCTGAGCCTTGCACCTTGCCCGGCTTACGAAGGATCTAAAATAATTAGTAACTATCAGTAAACCGCTATAAACACAGACAAACTTACAACTATTTTCATTCTTTTCGGATAACCGCTTTTCTTTTTTCGAAGAGGAGACAACTGCTTTCCGAGTCCGTTTTCTCCTCTTCGAGCATCACCTTTTTCCGAGAACTCCGTTTATCCCATACAGGTTTGTTGTAACAATTACTTATCGTACGCCCTTAGTCCTTAAGGGACGAAGCCTTTATCGGTATTGAAACTTTCAGATTATATTTATTTGTGGCGTTTTCTTGTCTCTGTCAGCCCGTCAGGCAGGGCGAAAACTTGGAAGTGTTTTTAACTAGAAACCTTCCTTGTCATCCTGAGCCGACCCCGTAGCCCTACCCGCGAAGGTGGATTCCCCCGTTGAAGCGGGGTAGACTTCCCCGATAGCGGGGAAGATGTCGGCTTGCCGACAGATGGGGCGCGTCCTGCAAGGAAGTGGCTGACGAAGTCAGACAAAAGGGGGGCGCCCCCGCCGAGGGGGTCTCAAAAAACATAGGAT
>CAKQRE010000036.1 GCA_934271265.1 uncultured Clostridia bacterium
CGAGATATTTTCCGTATCGGTTTCTCAGCGCGCTGTCGTAAACCTCGTCGTCGCCCGTCGCTATGTCGAGATATCTCATCTGAACGGTACTCATTTTCACCCCGCCGTAACGCGTAGTGGTAACGTAGGGATTTTCGGGCGAGTTCGACTGTTCGGTAAAACCAAGCGGAATAAGTCTGTCTCCCACGCCGTATAACGGAATCTTTTTATCGAAAATGTCCGTATTTAAGTCGTAAACAAGGAATTTTGCCCCGATTTTCGCATTGACGAACAAACCGACTTCCAGATACATTCCGCCGTAAAGATGCGTTTCGGAAACCTTATTTACGACATCGTAAGAATAACGGAAGTTGACGAGACCGCTGAGTTCGATATACGGTCCGAAACGGAAAGAAACATATACCGAGGCAACGTTGTTGAGTTTTAAAACCGATAACGACAATTTCGCTTCGAGTCCGCAACGGAAACCGACCTGACCTTTGAGCGCGATCGAAAGATCTATTTCGTTTGCCGACGTGTTTCTCATAAATTTGAACTCTTTATTCATTACGGGTTTGCCGTTATCTCCCGCCGCGCTTATCCCGTTTGTAAGCGTTGTGGTTTCCACGTAGTGATGAGAAAACTCGACGTATAAACCGGCGCGCGCGCCAAGAGAGCCTACCACGTTAAATTCCAGCATAAGCGAAACAACGGGCACCGGCAACGGAATTTGCCCCAACGGTATGCTGAAAATATCGACGTATTCGAGTTCGCTTTCATCCCATAAGGGGCTGCCCGTGATCGCTTCGGCAAACTTATTTTGTCCGTCTTTGGCGATATCCATGACGTATTCCACTTCGTCGGTAATGTCAATGATCCCGTGAATATCGTCCTTGGCGTCCGTAAATTCCGCCGTTGCGGCAAGCGAAATCGAAAAATCGTTCGCGAGATCGACCTGTATGTCCGTATAAAACCATAAAAGCGGATTCAGCGTTACAAGCCCGGATTTGCATATCGTATACCGATAATCGACCTGCGTTTTGTTTTTTATCGTGACGGAAACGCCCACTTTGAAATTCTTTACCTGTATCTCGCCGCCGAGTTCTATCTCGAATGCAAGAACCGTTCCGCTTATATCGATTTTGACTTTCGGCTTTTGAAATTCAAAGCCTGCGACTGCCGCAACGACCGCCGCCTTCTCCGGTTCGGGAAGATCTTTCGTATAATTTGCCACCGTGGGCGACTGCGCGACGGCGTTTCTGACCGCGTTTTTCAGCATGATAACGCCCTCGTTCTTCTCAACGTTTTCCGCAATCGTTTCTGCGGAAAGGTTGACCGCGCCTTCAAGCAGAACCTGTTTTTCCCCGTATATGTCGATATCGTAATAAACGTCGTCTACGTTCGGCGTAACTACGTCGGACACGTAAAATTCGTCTTCCCTGATATCGGAACCGACAACGTATTGCATTTTCTCCTTTTTAACGGAGATCACCTTGCAAATATAATCGGTGTCCTGCGCCGTCGCTTCCTCGCCGACGGTTACGATCGAACCGACGGAAATTTCCTTTTCCGTTCTCGCCACGATCCGGTTTACTTCTTTTTCGAGTCCCGCGTCCATATAAACGTAAACGTTTTCTTCCCATCCCGCAATTTCGGACGAGATAAGGTGAACGGACGGCTTTTTCTCGATCACTTCTTTCTCTTCTTTATGCGTGGTTATGGTCACTTCGTCTGCGCTTTCCGTATCGTTTCCGTCAACGGCAACGAATTTGACCAGGGAAGAAAGCGATTTGACGGAGTATGTCATACCCTCCGAAAGAGTTTTTGCCGGTTCGACGATAAACGCTTCGTTTTCCGACGGACGACAGACGATTTCGATTTTTTCTCCGCTCGAAGAAACGAGAGATATGTAATCGGATACGTTGTCGTTGTGCAAAACCACGCCTTCGGTCTTCACGTCGACAACGGGAGATAAGGAAACCCCCTTTACGCTCGTGAGCCTTCTTATCGTTTCCGACTTTTCCGAAAACCTCGCGTATATTGTCAGAGCATATTCTATATTGTCTTTTTTACCGACGCTTTTGCCGTACTCCTCGTCGTAATACCACCCACCGAAGGAAAAACCGTCTTTATACGTTACGGGAAGGGCTCCGATCTCCTCCCCTTCGAAGTAAGTTCTCGGCTCGATTTCCGTACCGCCGTTCGTCGCGAAGGTCAGAACCGCCCCGTAACGGGCATAAAGGGTTTCGTTTTTTTCCGCGGTTATTACCTTGGGACAAACGCTCGTAAAACCTTCGTCGTAATACCAGTCCGCAAAAACCCTGCCCTCTTTTTCTGCCGTCGGAAGGGTAAGTTCTTCTCCCTTCTTTAAGGTTATCGGAGCAATTTCCTTTCCGCCGTTCGTCATAAAAGCAATCGTAACTTCTTGCCCGTTACTACGCTTCGACACGATAATGCCGACGATTGCACCGACTGCCGTTAAAACGGCAAGCGCGGCTACAAGAATTATGACGATCGGTTTTTTCGATCTGTTATTCATAGCATCTCCCTCCTTCTTTGTCCGAGATACGATCGACCTGCTCTTGTTTTACCGAAAAAACAAAAAAAGCGCAAGAGAAAAGTTCTTTCTCTGCGCTTGTAAGCAAAATGCAATTCATAGGCGGTTACCTCCCGTCGTGGGTTTTCATTTTTTGATCTGTAGGTTCTGCTCTTATTTTGCCTCTTTCCGATAATTGTCGTTCCCGATTTTTCGTTATTTCTTTGATCCGACAACCGTTTTTATTATAGCACATAAATTTCCATTTTTCAAGCATTCGCACATTCTGATTTGTGAAAAATTTAAAAACGACCCGTTACGACGTTCGATAACGCCTTTTCGGCGCTTTTTCGGATAGTATGGTTTGAAAACCTTTCAAATCCGATGCCGGGCAGGAATAACACGAACCATGGGCTTTCATAACCGGCACCTGTTTTTAGCATAGAAGAAGCCGGGCGGTTAAACGCCCGGCGGTTACGGTCTCATTATGATGTTGTCCCCGGTATTTGCGCCGAAGAAGTCCTTTGCAAAAAAATATGAACCCCGATTAGTTTTCGGAGTTCGTATTTTTTGCGTTTGGTGGAGCACGTCAAACCTAAAACGGATTTCAATGCCAATCGTTTTAGTCTTAAACAATATTATTTTTCTTCTTCCTCGGTTAAAAGCGTAATTTCACGCAACTTTTCTTCGAGTAATTTTTTATCGGGAAGTTGCAAGGTGTAATCTGCAACCATTGTAGGCGACAGGCTGCGGCTTAACGCATATTCTACGACAGCATCGTCTTTTGACGCGCAAAGAATTACGCCGACGCTCGGGTTTTCATTCGGCTTTTTAACGTCGCGATCAAGCACTTCAAGATAAAAATTAATTTGCCCTATATGTTCGGGTTTGAATTTACCTATTTTCAATTCTATCGGTACAAGACAGAAAAGAGCGCGATTATAGAACAACAAGTCGATATAAAAATCTTGTCCGCCGACCTGAACGCGATATTCTTCTCCGACAAAAGTAAAATCTTTACCAAACTCCAATATAAACTTCTTCAGATTGCCAATGATTGCCTTTTTAAGATTATTTTCGGAATATTGTTCGGGCAAATCGAGAAATTCGAGAACGTAAGAATCGAGAATACTTTCGCGAGCGGCAGCAGGAACGCTTTTCGGTAGAGGCTTTTTAGAAGAAAGCGTGAATCGCTGATATAACGCGCTATCCATTTGCCTTTCAAGTTCACGTTTCGAATAGTGTTCTTTAATACACGCTTGCATATAAAAATGCCGTTCTTCCGATGATTTCGCTCCGGACATTATAAGCAAATGATTTGTCCAATTGATTTGTGTCACCAGCGGTGTCACAAATTCATCGTCCTTATAAAGCTCGTAAAACTGCTTCATTCTATAAAGCCCGCGGCGATTAAATCCTTTGATGTCAGGATTTTCTTTTGCGATATACGCGGCAACTTCGTCAACAACCTTATCTCCGAAAGACGAATTTTCGCAAAGTCCGGACAGATATTTACCGATTTGCCAATACATATTGATCATTTCGGCATTTACGGCTTTTAACGCGCGGCTTTTCGATTGTTCGATAATATTTATTATGTCGTTAAAGTTGTTTTGACTTACGATTTGAGTCATATTGTACCTCTTGATGCGAAATTTATTTATTGTTTTTACATAAACGATTGCGGGTAGATATTGCTGCGCGTAATTTTGCCGTAAACTCCGTTGAGGATTGAATATTGCCGTTCAATAAACAATCTTTTATTTGTTCAATAAGATTTATGATATCGTCTTCGATATCGTGCGTTTCGGCATTTGAAACCGGGTCTACAAACCGAAAATCGTCGGCAATTGCTTTTAATTCTTGTTTTAAATCGCTGTCGTTACAGAAGTCGGATAGTTCGCAAAGAGAATTACCTATCGTTTTATATGTCAAAGTTGGATCTGGTTTTGCCGGCATCTCAATTTTCTTGCGATTAAGTATCAATATCGAAACTAAATATACCGCGAATAATGCGACTGCAACTAAAACAGAAATAAGCGTGCGAATTTTACAAATGCTTACGGACTATAATCATTGAAAAATAAAAAACCTAAAACCCACTTCCGGCAAGAAGTTCGTTTTAGGTTTGAAGTGGTGGGGGCGGTAGGGCTCGAACCTATGACCTCTACCATGTCAAGGTAGCGCTCTAACCAACTGAGCTACGTCCCCGTGCGTTGAAAGCTTATATAGTTTAACAGATTTCTTTCGATTTGTAAAGAGATTTTAACGGGTTTTCTCTAAAAAAACAAAATTTTTTACGAGTTTTCCGAACCGACATCGGGAAAAATCTCATTCCCGGTTTTACGGAATACATTCCTTCCGTAAAACCGAAAACCGGATAGGCTTAGCATTCGTTATCACTAATTACCTTAAAGGCTTCTTTTTCGCCCTTTTCCCCGATTTCTCTATTGATGTACGGAAAGTACTATCGATTTCGAAATCGGGAAAAACCATCGGAAAATAAGCTCTTTAAGGCGCAAAGCGTTTTTACGGATGAAAAATCGTGTTTTGACAAGGCAAACGCTCAAAATTATACTCTCCCGTATATTGCCGAGCGAGCCGAGAGAAAAGCGAACATCATCAAGTTTTAACGGCGCAAAATTCGTAAAATCTTTGTTAAACTCGCTTGTAATACAGCTAAGTATGACTTCGCTCGTTTGCCTCGATTTTCCTGAATTTATCGCCGTTAAAATGCTACGCACCTTAAAGCCGTATTTTTCAGGCGGTTGCGGTAAAGGTTTGCGCAGGCGTACTTGCCGTACTTCAAGCAAAGATTTGCCGCAACCGGCAAAAAAGACGGCTTTAAGGCTTGGTGAATTTCGCTTTTCTCTCGGCTGACACAGTCATAAACCGATTTTTCGCCGTAAAAATAGTTAGTGATAACGAATGCTAAGCCTAACAAAAAAGATTATGCCGGTTGCCAGCCCATTTTCTGCCCGGAAAGAATGTGAATATGC
This sequence comes from uncultured Clostridia bacterium, assembly GCA_934271265.1. Classification (GTDB taxonomy): domain Bacteria; phylum Bacillota; class Clostridia; order Christensenellales; family Borkfalkiaceae; genus UBA10281. Next base: position 5,515 of record CAKQRE010000036.1, read on the forward strand.
AGATGCGGCACCGTCTGCCCCGCGTCGTCTCCCTGATTGATCACGAGCCGATATCCGTTTTTCAGACCGAGAAGATCGGTCAGAGACGCGATCTTGCGCAAAATCCTTCCGATCAGTTCGCCGTCTGCTTCCGTGGCTTCGGCAAGATATTTGAAATGCTTTCTCGGAATCGCGAGAAAGTGATTTTTCGCCTTAGGAGCGATATCCCTGATTATAATAAAATCTTCGTCTTCGTAAACGATATTCGTTTTCAGCTCCCCGCCGACGAATTTACAGAACAAACAGTCTTCCATATCTTATCCTCGCTTTTTATTCCTCCGCTACCGGAACGGCTTTCGCTCCGTCCAGATAGCGTTCGGTTATTTTTACGGAAATCATTTTTCCGATCTCCGCGTTTTTCACGTAACAACGGACGTAATTGCCCGTATATCCGACAAAATACTCCCCTTCTCTTTCTTCCGGCAGGAACTCTTCCGTCTTTCCGATCAACCGACCGATAAAACGATCTTTCATTTCCGACTTCAACGCAAGAAGCCTGTGCATACGTTCTTCTTTTACGCTGTACGGCAGCTCTTTCAGCTTTGCGCCGACCGTTCCTTCCCGTTTCGAATAAGGGAAACAGTGAATATCCGAAAACCCTGCTTTTTCCGCCGTTTCGAGCGTGTTTGAAAAATCCTCTTCCGTCTCCGTGGAATACCCCACGATGATATCCGTCGTGATGCCCGCGTCCGGGAAAAATTTGCGGATCAGCCCGCATTTTTCGAGAAACTGTTCCGTCGTGTAATGACGATTCATCGTTTTAAGAACCGCATCCGATCCCGACTGCAGGGAAAGGTGAAAATGAGGAGCGAAATCTTTCAGATTTTTCAGTGCTCCGAGAAACTCCTCGTTTATCACGTTCACTTCGAGCGACCCGAGACGAATCCTGCAATCAACCGCGGAAAGAGCTTCGATCAGCCCGGTAAGCCCTTTTCCTTTTTTATCATAGGAGGAAAGGTTGATACCCGTGATCACCGCTTCCTTCGGAGAAAGATAAGCGATCTCCCTGATCACGTTGTCCGCTTTTCTCGAACGGTTTCTCCCGCGGAGATAGGGAATGATACAATAACTGCAGAAATTATCGCATCCGTCCTGCACCTTCACGTAGGCACGCACGCCATCCGTTTTCGCGGGGAGAAATTCTTCGTAATAGTCCCCCTCGGAGTCGATTATCGCGCCTTTTTTCCCGATCATCGATAAAATTTTATCCTTCGATTGCGCCCCCGTTACCAAGGTCACGTTGTTCTTTTTCAAAAAGTCCTCCGGCGATTTCTGCGACGCGCAACCGGTCACGATGATCTCGCAATCGGGGTTGAATTTTCTTGCCCTCGCGATCGCCTGCCGGGACTTTTTCTCCGCTTCCGCCGTAACGGCGCAGGTATTGACGATATAGAGATCGGCGGGACAAAGTTCGGAAGAAACTTCATACCCCATCTCCGTCAGCCCGTTCATCAGAGAGGAGCTTTCGCAACTGTTTACCTTACACCCGAGGGTAAATACGACGGCTTTCATGCTTTCCTCATCACGAGCGCGACCCACTCGCCTTTTTCTTTCCTTTCTTCCGGAACAAATCCGAGCGAACGGTACTTTTCGATCACTTCCGCCTCGCGCGAGCGGATGATCCCGCTCATGACCATAACGCCGCCCTTCTCCACGTGCGGTTCCACCGATCTCGCAAGGATCAGGAGAACGTCCGCCGTGATATTTGCGAGAAGAAGCTGACCTTTCACCTTCTTTTCGTCGAGAAGGTTGTTAAGATCGACTTCGCAACGGTCGGCAACGCCGTTCATTTCGCAATTGTGTTTCGCCGACTTCACCGCCACGTAATCGATATCCGTCATCACCACGTGCTTTGCGCCGAGCTTTGCCGCCGCGATCCCTAAGATCCCGCTGCCGGTGCCTACGTCGATCACCGTTTCCGATAACGGGATGTATTTCTGCATAAGCTCGATCACCATGGACGTCGTTTCGTGTTCGCCCGTACCGAAAGCCATATTGCTGTCGATCAGAACCTTCACCTGTCCGGGCTTTTCTTTGTATTCGATCCATGCGGGACAAACGACCACGTTACCGAGTTCGATCGGGCGATAATGTTTTCTCCAGATCTCGATCCAGTCGTCCCCGTCCACGATACGCTTCACCGTTTCCAGACTGCCCGGATCGATAAAGCCTTCGCTGTTCTTTTTCAGCTCCTCTAAATCGCAGCCGATCTTTTTACACGTCTCGTCCGAAATATCGAGAGCGATATAAGCCTTTACGAGCGTGGTTTTGCGGTTAAGCTCCTGCCATACGTCGTCCTCGAGATAGTCCCAGGTGGATTTGCGGTCGTTCACAAGCTCGACAACGTCTTTCACGTCGCTGATCGCTACGCCGTAATTGGTATAACGCCACATAATATCCGCAACGAGTTCCTGCGCCTCCGTTGTGGTGGAAACGGTTATTTCCGTAAATTTCATTTTTCCTGCGCCTCCGTGTTATGCTCTTCCTTTCCGCCCTCTTCGATCTCCTTTTTCCCTCCGCCGAAGCTGAAAAAATTATGTCCGAGGTAACTGACCACCATGCAGATCGCCGTAACGACCACCGTATAAAGCCACGCGTACGGAATAAAGGAACTAAAGAGCAGGGTAAGCAGATAATTCGCCGCATACTGTGCCAGGCAGACGATCGCAAACCGAACGATTTCCCCGACCGATTTTTTCCGCGAGCGGAAGGTAAAAAACTTATTCCACAGATAGCTGTGGATGCCGCCGACCACCTGTCCGGAAAGGGTAGCCGCAAACTTGATCGAGCTCGGGATGGAATCCGGCTCAAAAAGGGAATAACCGCACAAAACATAAACGAGATAGGTGATCCCCACGCCGACGACCGTATTCAGACAGCCGACGAAAAGATACCTCACCCGTTTATCCTTCCACAGTTTCGAGATATATTCTTTCATGCGTTAAATTATAAACCAAAAAAGCGGGAATGTCAAACAATAGACCCGTCATTTGCCGCCGAATATTTTTACGAGGAAAAAAACGCATTCCGGCAAGCCGGACGCCCGACCGATTGTTTCACGGCTTCGAAAATTTCTCGCTGCCCGAGTTCGTTCGGATGGATCCCGTCTTCGCAGATCATCTCTTCGAAACGATTGGTATCGAGAAAGCGCCTTCTCAGGTCGATCACGGGAACTCGCCTTCCGCAGGCGGTCATAAGGATCTCGTTGTTGAACATTTCCTGATGACGAGAGATCGTATTGTAATCGCCGCGAAAGAATTTCATCACGGCGTCTTCGTGACCGAAACGACGGACAACGTTCGCAAAATATTTCTTCGAGCTGACGGGAACGATCGTGCACACGTAAAGCCGCACACCGGCGGCGATAAACCGATCGACGATCTCTCCGAACCGTTCGGCAAACCTGCCGATCTCCGTTTTCGGCTTGTGATCCTCTTCCGGACGGGCGCATACTTCCGCCCATTCGAAATCGGCGTCGTTCCCGCCGAGTTCGATCACCGCAACGTTATCTTTTGTTTTGTCGATCTCCGCAAGGTATTTTCCCGCAAGATCCCTTTCCCACACCCGGGAGAGGGATTGCCCGTACATAGATCTGTTCTCGACGGAAACGCCGTAGTATTCGGAAAATAACGTTACGGCGTTCTCCTTCGTTCTCGTCAATCTGCCTTTTTCCGTAAAAAAGCCCTTTCCGATCGAATCTCCGAATACGGTTATCCTCTTCTCTTTTCCGTTCATCTCTGCCTCCTTCCGTTGCTCGAAAATATCTGTTTTCAGTATACCCTGCCCCGGCGAAAAACACAACCTACTTATCTTTTTCCCGACTATACTCTTTCAATTTACGACTCTACCGACAGATTCCGCAAAGTAGAGTTCCATTTTTTACTCTACCGTCGGTAGAATTTGCTTTTTTTTGCGTGTTTTCGATTGATTTTCGGCGGTCAATATGATAAAATATTCTTATTAGACGAAAAGCTCGGAAATATTGCTTTTTGTTTCGTCATGTCGGAAACGGAGGAACAGATGGAAGACCTGAAAGTCATATTTGCTCAGAACCTGATCGCGCTCAGAAAAATTTCCAGGATATCTCAGGCGGAACTCGCCGAAGCGATCGTTTATTCGGACAAAGCCGTCTCCAAATGGGAACGCGGCGATTCGATCCCCGACGTTGCGACCATTTTAAAGATCGCAAATTATTTCGGCGTTACGGTCGACTATCTTTTAACCGAGCACGACGATAAGAAGATCGCAGCCGAACAGTCGACTTACGCAAAAAAAGTCAGGTCGCGCAATCACCTGTTTATTTCCTTTATCACGGTAGCGGCGATCGTCGTGATGTCGCTGATCGCCTTTGTCTCCCTGCAATCGATATGCCCCACCCCATACAACGCGGTTTTCTGTTTCGTTTATCCTTTGCCCGTGACCGTACTCGTGTGCTTTATTTTCAGCGCGATCTGGGGAAGGCGTTCGCACATGTTCGTTTTCATGTCACTGTTTTTGTGGCTTACGATCCTTGTGATTTTTCTTATCCTCACCCGCTATGCGAAATGTTCTCCCCTTGTATTCCTGATCGGTCTGCCTGCCGAATTGATCACCATGCTTTCTTTCAAAATAATCCGTTTGAAAAAGCATTGAATCCTCCCGGAACAAACAAAAATGCCGCTCCGTTAACGAAGCGGCTTTTTTATGCCGTAAATTTCTTAACAAAGTTCGGATAACGCCCGGGTGTACGCCCGTTTCATCATGAAACAACCGATCAGAAAAGACAAACCCTCCGCAATCGGAAACGCCGCCCAGATAAACGCGCCGGCACCTGTTTTCACAAAAAGAAACAGAAGCGGAAGATCAAACCCGATCAGTCTCAGGAATGACAGAATCAGGGACATCATACCCCTCCCGAGCGCCTGAAAAATCCCCTGAAACGAAACGTTTGCACCGATGAAGAGATATCCGAGAGAAATCACGCGAAGCGCCTGCACGCAGAGATTTTTCGTATCCTCGTTCGTCCGGAAGATCCCTGCAAGAGGGGAGGCGAAAATTTCAAATCCGATCATGCAGACAGCCATCACCACGACCGTATCGATAAACCCGTAAAGCATCGCCTGTTTCAGTCGGACGGGGTCGCGCATGCCGTAGTTATATCCGACGATCGGAATCTGCGCATTATTCAGCCCGAATGCGGCAAACAAAGCAAACTGCTGTATTTTATAATAGATCCCGTACGCGGTGACGGCGTCTGCCGAACGAAGATGAAGCACGAGGTTCACGCCGTACGTCATGAAAGACATCAGCGCCTGCATGACGATCGCCGGGATCCCAACGCGATAAATTTCCGAAATGATCTTCTTTTTCGGCAAAAGATAACGCGGCGAACCGTCGATTTCTTTATTCGAGAAATAGTGAAACGCCATTCCGACGATCAGCGAGACCCACTGCCCGATCACCGTTGCCCAGGCTGCGCCGTCTACGCCGAGTGCGGGGCAACCGAGATACCCGAAAATCATGATCGGGTCGAGTACGATATTCGTCGCCGCCCCCGCCACGAGAGCGATCGTTGCGGCGATCGTTTTTCCCGTACCCTGAAGAAGTTTTTCGATGATCATGTAGAGAACGGAACCGAACGAAAGGACGGAACAGATCCGCAGATAATTCGTTCCCGCGGCGATCACTTCTTCGTCGCTCGTCTGCGATCGGAAATAAAGATCGATGCCGAACAAGCCGAAAAGAAGAAACACAACGTAAACGCACACGCCGAGAAAGAGCGCGTTTCCGGCAATGAGCGAGGCTTTCTTTTTGTCTCCCTCTCCGAGACTTCGGGAAAGCAGCGCGTTCACCCCGACGCCCGTTCCCACGCCGACGGCGATCATCAGCATTTGCACTGGAAAAGCGAGGGTAAGCGCATTCATCGCAACGTCTCCCTGCCCCGGGATCCGGCATACGAAATAGCTGTCCACGATGTTGTAAAGCGCTTGCAGGATCATAGAAAGGATCAACGGCAAGCCCATCGTGAGGGTCAGTTTTCCTACGGGCATAACACCCATTTTGTTTGCTTTTTGTTCCATGTTACCTCCGGATTTTCCGCCCGGTCGGAGACAAGAAAAGGCTTTCAGACGCAAAATCCGGATTTACGCCTGAAAGCCACTCGATTTTTATCTCAGTCTTTTCCGCCCGAACCGGGCGGTTATTATGCAGATATTATAGCACGATTTTTCGAAAAAAGTAAGCGTTTTCGTTCACTTTTTTTTCGTTTTCGAAAAATTTTTTTTCCCGCTCTCTCTCGCGAGCACGGCGCGATACCCTTCGCCGTATTGCAGGCATTTCGACACGCGTGACAGCGTTGCGGAGGAAATATCCGTTTCCCCGATGATCTGCTCGTACGTTTTCCCTTCGCCGAGCAGTTTCGCCGCGCGCAGTCTCTGCGCCATCGCTTCGATCTCTTTCAGCGTGCAGAGATCTTCGAAAAAAGCGTAACATTCTTCCAAAGAAGAAAGACCGAGGATCGTTTCGAACAATTCGTCGTTCAACGTGTTTTTCAATTTATCTTCCATATTTCTCACCCGAGCAACGACTCTTTATAGTTTTTCAGAAAGAGTCTCGTCGCTTCCCTTTTCGGCTCGTCGAAAATCTCCTGCGGGGTGCCGTATTCTTCCACCGCACCGTCGTGCAGAAACAGTACGTGATCGGAAACCCTCCTGCAAAACTCCATTTCGTGAGACACGATGATCATCGTCATTTCACTTCCGCGCAGTTCCCCGATCACCTTGAGGACCTCGCCCGTGAGTTCGGGGTCGAGAGCGGAGGTCGGCTCGTCGAAACAGAGGATCTTCGGCGATAATGCCAACGCCCTCGCGATCGCCACGCGCTGTTGCTGTCCGCCGGAAAGTTCGGCGGGATATCTGTCCTTTTTCTGAAACAGCCCGACGCGGCTCAGGATCGCCTCGGCGTCCGATTCGATTTTCTTCAGCTCTTCGCGATATGCAGACTTCCCCGTCTTCTCCTTTTTTGATTTCTCTTTCGCCCGCAGCCCGGGCGCAAGCATCACGTTCTGCTTTACGGTATATTGCGGGAAAAGATTGAAATTCTGAAATACCAACCCGAGATTCAGGCGTTTGTCGCGCACGTCTTTCCCGTTTTCGTTTCCTGCGTCGAACAGCACCTCCCCGTCCAGCGTGATCTTCCCTTCGTCCGCCCGCTCCAGAAAGTCGATACAACGAAGAAGCGTTGTTTTCCCGCTCCCGGAAGATCCGATCACGGACAGCACTTCCCCTTTCTCCATCGTAAACCCGACGCCTTTCAGAACTTCCGTTTTATCGAACGACTTTTTTATATTTTCCACTTCGAAATAAGCCATGTCACACCTTGATATACGCAAGTTTTTTTTCGATGAAATGAAAGATCATCGTGAGAATGCCGACAAACGCAAGATAAAACACACCCGTGTAGAAAAGAGGCCATATCAGCCCTTTCGCCGAAAAATCCTGCGCTACTTTCAGTATTTCCGCCACCATGATCACGCGGGCAAGCGACGTGTCTTTTACCAGGGTGATGATCTCGTTGCTCATCGGCGGAACGATCCTTCTGATCACCTGCAATAATATGATCCGGAAGAAGATCTGCCCTTTCGTCATGCCGAGCACAAGCCCGGCTTCGTATTGCCCTTTGTTCACGCTTTCGATCCCGCCGCGGTAGATCTCCGCAAAATAGCAGGCGTAATTGATAATGAACGCGATAAGCACCGCAACCATGCGAGGAAGGATCCCCCACCCGAACATCAGAGCGGGTCCGTAATACACCACGATCACCTGAAGCATGAGCGGCGTTCCGCGGATGATCCATATGATAGTTTTGATCACGGCGCGCAACAACTTAAAACGGCACGTCGCGCCGAGAGCGACCAAAAGTCCCAGCGGGAGCGCCGAGACCAATGTGATCGCAAATATTTCGCAAGTCTTTACGAAACCTTCGAAAAGTTTCAGAGTAACGTTTAAAAAATCCATATTTTCCTTTTATCCGAGGCGGATTTTCGGATCCGCTCAGGCAAAGTATTTTTTCTTGAGCGCGTCGAACTTACCGTTTGCTTTCAGGCTTGCGATCGCTTCGTTCACCTTTACGCAAAGTTCGGTATCGTTTTTGCGGAAGCCGATCCCGAACAATTCCGACTCGAAACCTACGTCTACAAAAGTCAGATCGGTATAGGAAGTGCCTTCGCCCGTTAAAACCTGCGCCATCGCAAGGTCGATCACGGCGATCTTGTCCGCCAAGGTTTTCACATCGAGCAGGGTATTTCTCTGCGCGTCCGTCGTCATAAGGGTCACCCCTTCGATCTCCTTCGCGACAGCCTCGCCCGCGGAACCGCTTTCGACAAGTACCTCTTTCGCCTTTTTCAGATCGTCCTTCGTTTTGTATTTTTCCTTTTCTCCCTTCTGACAGACGACGACCTGTTTGTTTTCCATATAAGGATCGGATATCGCCATGGCTTCTTTCAGCTCGTCCGTGATCGTCATGCCGTTCCATACCATGTCGACTTCGCCGGAATTCAGGGCAAAGATCTTATTATCCCAGTTGATCTCTTTAAACTCGATTTTTTTGCCGAGAACTTTTCCCGTTTCTTCCGCAAGTTCGGTATCGAACCCGATCAGCTTTCCGCTATCGTCGAAATAATTCATCGGCGCATAAATGGTATAGCCGACCACAAGCGTATCTTTTTCGAGTGTGGGTCCGTTTTTTTTGCAACCGCCGAACATAGCCGAACAAATCATAACGCATGCCGCGACTGCCGCGGCGAATCCTTTTTTCATATTCTCTCTCCTTTTGCCTGCCGCCACGGCGTTCGGGCGGACGGTGACGCGCAGATTTTTATGTTTACTTTAGCGCGCTAAATTAATAAAGTGTCTGTATTATAACATAACGCTTTAGCGATGTAAAGCGTTTGAAGGGGGTATTATGAAAAAAAACGTAAAATTTTTTTCTCGCTTTCAAAGAACGCGTCGGACGCCGTTACGTTTTGAAAAGGGATCTCCGGCGACGTGCCGAAGATCCCTTTTATACGCTTTTCGCGGCAAACCCGAGGCTGATCAGCAACGCGCGGTTCACACGGTTCATCGTTCCTGCCGGCAGTTCCCCGATCCGTTCTTTCAATCTGCGTTTGTCAAGCGTTCTGATTTGCTCGAGCAATACGACGGAATCTTTCGTAAGACCGTAATCCACCGCGCTCAATTCGATATGCGTGGGAAGTTTTGCCTTGTTGATCTTGCTTGTGACCGCCGCAGCGATGATCGTCGGGCTGTATTTGTTCCCGATATCGTTCTGGACTACCAGAACCGGACGGATGCCGCCCTGTTCGCTCCCGACGACGGGACTTAAATCCGCATAATACAATTCTCCTCTTCTGATCATGATCGACGACTCCTTCGCGGGAAAACCGTAACGCTTTCCCGCAGCCCCGACCGAAAACGATTCTCCGACGACCCGTCGGACGAAAGCCTTTCGGCTTACTGTATCATATGTAAACGATACCGGAAGGGGTTCGCTATTATTCTCGACCGGAAGAAGCTTTTTTATACGTCCTATCCTTCATCGTATCATAAAAGGGTGCGATTTTTATCGCCCCCTTCGTGATCCCGTCATTGTGCCGGTATTATATATTAAGAAAGAACGGCAAGCAGATCGCGGCGGATCGCATTGCACCGATCGTCCGTTACGTCTCTCCTTTCCTTTGCGGAAAGGATCTCCGCCGAGTAAGCGATTTCTCCCCGTCCGAGCACGATCACGTCGTCCGAAAAAGCGAGAGCTTCTTCGATATCGTGCGTGACGAAAACAACCGTCTTAGGAAATTTTTCGTTCAGACCGAAAAAAACTTTTTTCAATCTGTTCTTCAGCCCCGCATCGAGAGAGCCGAACGGCTCGTCCATCAGAAGAACTTTTTTCGGCGAGAGAAACGCCCGGGCAAGAGAAACTCTTTTCTTCTGTCCTCCCGAAAGGGTCGAAGGAAGCCTTGCGGCCTCTTCCGTCAGCTCGACGGCGCGAAGGATCTCCGCGATCATTTCCTTTCCCGTGTTTTTCTCCGCCGTAAAAAGCAGATTGTCGTAAACGGTAAGATGAGGGATCAAACGATCTTCCTGAAACACGTAAGCCACCCCTTCTTCTGCGCCGTGAATCTCTCCTTCATAATCGTTCAGTCCCGCAATGCAACGCAAAAGAGTTGTTTTCCCAACGCCGGATCCGCCGAGAAGAGCTGTAATTCTGTTCTCCCGAAAGGTGACGGAAAGTCGGTCAAAAACAGTTTTACCCCCGAATTTCTTTGTTAATCCGCTTACTGCGAGATCCATAAATTACCCCCTTTATCGACTTATAGAGCAGCTTTAAAAGGATTTCCGCTAAAAAAGCCGCCGCCACGGCGCATAGCGTGAAAGCAAGCAGTTTTGCCGTCTCGAAATTCACGCTTGCGTCGTGCATGTCTTTTCCCAAAGAAAGTTTCGTTGCCGCGAGAGACTCCCCCGCGATCGTAAGTTTGATACAGAAAGAAAAAGTGGAAACAAGCTGAGAAAAGAGGGAATCGACTACGGAGGGAAAAGTCATCAGAAAGAACACCTTGCTCTTTTTCACGCCGTAAACTTCGGCGAGCTCATCCAACAAACGATCCCTGCCGGAAAGAACGCCGAGGATCGCAGAATACAACATGGGAAATACGACCAGGAAAGATACGGCGATCGGGCTTTTCGCTTCCTTCAACCATATCAGGCAGAGAAGGATCACGCTCATGGTCGGCGTCGCCCGCATAAGAACGATAAAGGGAGAGAATGCCGATTTCAGCAGGGAAAACCGATCGGCAAGAACGGCAAACAACAGGGCGCATGCGAAAGACAGGGAAAACGCCGCCGTTACCCTTTTCATCGTTCCCCCGAGAGAAGAAAAGAACGTTTTGTTTTTCAACAGGGATATCAATTCTTTGCCGACAAGCGCAGGTTCCGGCGCGACGATCTCGCTGTTCGTCTTTTTGGCGAACAGCCACCAGACCGCCACAAAAACCGCCACAGACGCAATCGGTAAAACAATTTCCGCGATTCTCTTTTTCATATCTGCACCAATATTCGTCCGTCATACCGAAGCCGGACACGCCGAAACGTCAAAATATAAGCCTATAAGACGATAAAACCGTCTTTGATCAGATCAGGTAGAAATCTTCGCCGGGAAGTTTCCCGCCGATCTTCGACGCGTCGAATGCGGAGAGAAAAGCCTCTACGTTGCTCTTCTGGCTCTTTGCGGTTTCGCAACCGATATGGCATCTGTCAAGCGTTTCCGCGGTAAATGATACGGAAAGACTGCTGCCCATCGACTGCAATTTCGACGAAATTTCGCTTACGTTCGCATAAAGATAATTCTTGTTTTCGCTCATTTTCTTCACGAAAGCATTGATAAACCCGAGATCTTCGGCAACTTTTTCGTTCACGACAAGCCCCGCCTGAACGAATGCGTTGTCGCTGCCGTATACCTTTTCCCATTCTTCGCTTAAATCGAGCGAATATGCGGCACCCGTTTTTGCCATCGCCTGCGTAACGACAGGCTCTCCGAGAAGGGCGTAATTCCCTTTTTTCAGCGCGGCGATCGCAAGAGGCGCTTCGGAAACCATTTTCACGTACACTTTTTCGGGATCTTCCGCAATTTCGCCGTCCTCATAGGCGATATTGTTTGCGGCGAGAAGTTTTTTGAGCACGAGTTCCGGCGTTCCGCCTTCCCCTACGCTGTAAACGACTTTTCCCTTAAGGGAGGAAAGATCGGTCATTTCCGTCTGCCCGACCACATACAGCACGCTGAAGATATTGACGGAAACGAGTTTCGCGCCGACCTTCGCAGCCTTATTATATAAGGTGGAAGCAAGGTTCAACGGCACGATCGCCATATCGAACGTTCCGTTGTTCATTCCCGCAACGATCTGCTGGGGGTTGCTCGTGATCTCGGTTTTCACGGTAACGTTTTCACTCGCCCCCTTATAGGTATAACCGTCGGAAAGATTGGTTACGGCAAGAGCGGGCGCGCCGTCTACCACGCCGATGGTATAGGTTTTTTCCTGAAGCTCGCTGTCTCCCGTACCGAGACAGGACGTGCATGCGATCGCCATTACGGCGGCGATCAGAAACGCAAGAATTTTTTTCATGATTTTTCTCCTTTTCCGGGAACTTTTTCCGTCTGTTCCCCGATTTCCACGTTCGTAACGGCGGATTTCACGTTAACGTGAGATATCCTGCCGAGTTTCCCCGTCATCGCCGATATGATCTCGTTCGGAGCCTTTACGATCACGCTGATCACGAAAATCTCGTTTCCGAAATCGGGCACGCCCGTTCTCGATAGAACGTATTCCCCGTATTCGGAAAGAATCTTGTTTACGTAGGCAGAAGCACTTCTGTCTTTTTCGATCACGATTCCGATCACTGCGATCCTCATAAAAAACCTCACAAAAAAAGCATACCTTTTCTTTTCCGGAAAAGAGTATGCGCAAAAAAATCCATGTTACCGATCTCTCTCCCTTTGCAAAGAAGAGACCGTCCGGCTTTCGGCGGACAGGCGGACGCAGGACCGCAAGTACGGCAAAAACCAAAAAACCATAAATTTCCGCGCCTCCTCTCCGGCACCCGGGATTTTCTTCGCGAAATTATCGCCTTGAAATCCAGGTTTTCATCGATTCGGAGCTTACGATATTAACAACAATTTAATTATATTAAAATATTTTCCGTTTGTCAAGTTTATTTTATTGCGCGAAAGGAAAAAAAGTAGTATAATAATTTTTGAAAAATATTTTCGGAGGTCATTCATCATGCCTTTAGTCAATACGAAAAAGATGTTTGAAAAAGCGTATGCCGGCGGCTATGCGATCGGCGCGTTCAACGTCAACAACATGGAAACGATCCAGGGTATCGTAAATGCGGGAAAAGCGCAGAACGCTCCCCTCATTCTTCAGGTTTCGTCCGGCGCGAGAAAATACGCCAACCCCATTTACCTGAAACACCTTGTTCTTGCGGCGGAAGAGGACACGGGGCTTCCTATCGTTCTTCACCTCGATCACGGTGATAGTTTCGAACTCTGCAAGAGTTGCATCGATAACGGCTTTACTTCCGTTATGATCGACGCTTCCAAATACCCCTTCGAAGAAAACATTGCGATCACGAAAGAGGTCGTTGCCTATGCGCATGACAGAAACGTTACCGTCGAAGCCGAACTCGGCAAACTCGCCGGTATCGAAGACGACGTAAAAGTCCACAGCGACGACGCTATGTTCACCGATCCGGACGAAGTTTACGAATTTGCGACCAAAACGGGCATCGATTCTCTCGCCATCGCGATCGGAACCTCCCACGGCGCTTACAAATTCAAACCCGGTCAGAAACCACAGCTTCGTTTCGATATCCTCGAAGAAGTCGGCAAAAGACTTCCGAACTTCCCCATCGTTCTTCACGGCGCGTCGTCCGTTCCGCAGGAATTTGTAAAGATCATCAACGAAAACGGCGGTAAAATGCCGGACGCGATCGGTATTCCCGAAGAAATGCTTCGCAAAGCGGCTACGATGGCTGTGTGCAAGATCAACATCGATTCCGATCTGAGAATGGCTTGCACGGCGGCGATCCGTCAGCACATGGTAGAACACCCCGATCATTTCGATCCGAGACAGTACCTCGGCGACGCAAGAGCGAACGTTCAGAAGATCGTGGAACACAAGCTCGTAGACGTTCTCGGCTGCGCCGGAAAAGCGGACGAATGCAGATAATTTTTTCCGCTGCGCAGATACGATAAGATTTCAGGAAAATCAAAAACGGAGACGGCACATTCGCCAGTCTCCGTTTTCTTTTTCCGCAACTTTCCCGCATTTCGTTATTGCTTGAAAGATTCCCGCTCCCCGTCTGAATCTTTTAAAAAACACTTAAAATTAAGGCCTACACGGCAACTCGCAGGAACACAAGCCATTTCATTTGATCGGTTGGCATAAATGCCCCGGCAAATCCCGGAACCCGATCACAAAAACTTATCGAGTTCCGCCTTTACTCTTTTATTGACCTTTACTTTCGGACGATCGTAAATCTTTCCGCGGGCGATCACCGTTTCCACCTTTTCGAGAGCGCGCAGATCGTCAAGCGGATTGTTCTTCGTAACGATCATATCGGCACACTTTCCCTCTTCGATCGATCCGGTGATATCGCCGATCCCCGCCGCCTCCGCGCCGGCGAGCGTTGCCGTATACAGGGCGAACGAATTGCTTGCGCCTGTATATTTATGAAAATAGTACAGTTCCCGCCAGAAATCGTACTGTGTGATCCACGGGCAGCCGACGTCGTTTCCGAGAACGACGGGGATCCCTTGCTTCAAGGCAACCTTCGAATTGGCAACGATCCCGTCGAAGACGACTTTCCCGTTATACTGCTCCGTTTCCGACGCATGCGATACCGAGCGGTCGAAAAAGGCATACGGAAGCGCGGGAGAAATCGTGGTGCACAAAAACGCACCGCGACTGCGAAAAAGCCCGAGGATCTCTTCCGTCGGCTCGGCGCCGTGTTCGATCGAATCGACGCCGTTTTCGAGCGCGAGCTTCACCCCTGCGGGAGATTCGGCGTGCGCGGCAACGAGATAGCCCTCTTTGTGCGCCTTTTCGCAAACGGCTTTTACCATATCGGCAGGCATTTTCACCTCGCCGGGAACCCCCTTTTCTTTCGCGTCGAGCACGCCGCCCGTGATCATCAGCTTCACGAGATCGACTTTCTCCTTTCTGTTGTTTTCGAGGATCGCGAGGGCTTCTTCCTTATTTTTCGCCGCGATCGCCACAGATCCCGCCATATGTCCGCCTTCCACGGAAATACCGCGGTTCGCCGCCAGGATCCTCGGGCCGTCCTTTTTGCCGGCAAGGATCTCGTCGCGCAGTCTCGAATCGAAATCGGCAAGCCCACCCATCGTCCTGATCGTCGTAACGCCGCTGAGAAGTTCCGTTTTTGCAAATCCCGCTACCATTTTGTAGGCAATTGCCCGCGTAAGCGCCGTACTCATGATTTTTTTTACGAGTTTTGCATTGTCTTTCTGCTTTTTCTGCGGTTTTCCGTTACCCGCCAGGTGAACGTGCATGTTGATCAGCCCCGGCATGACGTATTTCCCGCCGAGGTCGATTTTTTTATATCCGCTCAGGTCTGTGCGGCTCTCTTCCGCCACAGCCGTGATAACACCGTCGTCGACAAGGATGCAAAACCCTTCCCGAACCTTCATGTCTTTTTTGCCGTCAAGAATTTTTCCTTTTATAAGCGCGTATTTCATCATACCGATATTATACCCGAATAACGGCTTTTTGTCAACCCCGCAATGCATGGCGTAAAATTTCCGTATCCGAAATACTTATGCCGGGCAAGAGTAATACGAACCTTGCCCGGCATACCGCCTTTCTTCCTTCTCCGTCGGTTCGAAAATATTTTCCGTCGGCACGCGCAACGCGGATGATTTGATTGACAAACTACCTTGCAAATTGTATACTTAATGCAAATTGCATTGCGTCCGGACTTCGGGCGCAATCTTTTCTTTTCCGGATCCCGCCGACAGAGAGAGGATCCTGCACGATGAGGAAATACGGTAACTATGGTTTCAAAAGCTAAAAATCTGATAAAAGGAAACCTCTGGAAGAACATTTTTCTTTTCAGTCTTCCGCTGGTTGCGTCGAATCTGTTGCAGGTCCTGTTTAATATGTCGGACATCGCGATCGTGGGAAAATTTGCTTCGGACGGCGACACCGCGCTCGGAGCGGTCGGTTCCACTTCTACGATCGTCACTCTGTTCACGGGTTTTCTGATCGGCATCGGCGGCGGAATCAACGTGGTGATCGCCACTTGTTTCGGCGCGGGCGATAAAAAAGGCGTGGAAAAATCCGTTCATACGTCCGCTTTTCTCGCGCCCGTCATCGGTCTGATCCTCACCCTGATCGGAATGATCGGCGTAAGACCCCTTCTCGAAATTCTCGACACCAAAGACGAGTTGATCGGCGGCGCCGAACTCTATCTCCGCATTTATTTCATCGGTATGCCTGCCGTCGCCGTCTACAACTTCGGCAACGGTTTGTATTCTGCCGTCGGCAATACGAAAAAGCCGTTGATCATTCTGTTGATTTCCGGTATTCTCAATATCGCGCTCAACCTGTTTTTCGTGATCGTATGCAAACTTGACGTTGCCGGCGTTGCGCTTGCGAGCATCCTATCTCAATACCTTTCCGCTTTTCTCATTCTTTTCTCCCTGTTCAGAAGCAACGATATCTTCTGTCTCAGGTTTTCCCGACTGAAACCGGACAAGGATAAGACAAGACAGGTTCTCGTGCTCGGCGTGCCTGCCGGACTTCAGAACATTATTTTTGCGATCGCTAACCTGTTCATTCAAAAGGCGGTAAATTCCTTTGACCACGTCACGGTGGAAGGGATCGTTGCCGCGCAGAACGCCGACCCGCTGATCTATGACGTTCTCGCCGCTTTTTACATGGCATGCTCCAGCTTTATCGGGCAGAGTTTCGGACAGAAAAACAAAAAGATGATCCTGCACAGCTATTTCATCAGTCTGCTGTATTCTTTCGCCCTCGGCGCTTTTCTCGGACTCGGACTGGCAAAATTCTATCGTGTTTTCCTCGGCATATTCACCTCGTCCGACGCCGTGATCGAGGCGGGAAAATATCGCCTTCAGGTAATGGGCGTTTCTTATATGGTTTCCGTGTTTATGGACTGTACCATCGCCGCCTCGCGAGGGCTTGGAAAAACCGTGATCCCTACGATCTTCGTGATCCTGGGTTCCTGCGTTTTCCGTATCCTATGGATCTACACCGTTTTCCGCCACTTCGGAACGCTTACCTCGCTGTTTCTCCTTTACGTTTTTTCCTGGACGATCACCGCGATCTCCGAAGCGATCTATTTCTTTATCGTTTACCGAAAAACCACAAAAGACTTCCCTTCCCGCCCCGAAACGCCGGAAGAAATCGTTTCCGGATCATCCGTGCATAATTAGATTTCCGTTGAGTCCGTCTTCGTGCGGATAACGCCGGACGTTTTCCGTAATATGTGTAAAAATGATTGCAACCCGCGCCGTAAAAATCAACGAATGAAAAACAGCCCGTGCGTTTATCGCACGGGTTGTTTTTCTTAAGACGGATCGTTAAAGAATTATTTTCCGACCCATTCCGCTCGTATAAATTTTCATAACTCCTCTTTCGCGCATAAGATCGCGGGTATGCAACGAATCGAGATCGGCGGTGTTAAAGCCCGAACCGTTATCGTTGTCGTACACCCAATCTACGGCGGGATAAAGGCATACCTTAATGTCTTTTATCGCGTTATAAAAAGAGTCGCTCGTTCCGTGTTGTCCGTGGTGAGCCATTTGTATGATCGTGCAACTTTCGATTTCCTTTTTCGTCCATTCGTCTTTCAGATATACGTCGCCGCGATCTCCCATATCGCCCGTAAACAGCACCGACTCTCCCGGAGTATCCATTTTGAACATGATGCCCGAATTGTTGCCGTAGTTGCCGTCCCTTTCGGTATACCAGGCGTCGTTCAGAACTTTCATGGTAACGTATTCGCCCAACTTATACTCGTCTTTATAGTGCGGCGTTACTACGTTTTTAACCTTTTGAGGATTATTTTTAACCAAATCTTTAAATTTATCGCAAAACGGATAGTCACTGTCTCCGCTCAGATCTTTTACCATCTGCGAAGTCGGAAAATCGTAATACAAATTCTCTATTACGATATCTTCGTTTTCGATCAACTGCGCCGGAACGGTGGTATGGTCGGTATGAAAATGCGTTAAAAACCAGTAATCGACTTTATGCGTAAACGTTCTGAGCAATTTCAGCATAATGGTCGTATCTCCCGCAACATAGCCGCCGTCGATAACGATAACCTTATTGTCGGGCGTAATCACGACGTACCCCATGGCAAGGGTAATACTTTCGAGTGAAATGAGTTTAACGCCGCCGAGAAGAGGCTTATCCGCTTCGCTTGCGGTTACTTTTAAGTCGGACAGATACACCGATTGGTTTGCGGCAAAGTCAAGTTTTATTTTAACGAAATTTTCTCCGTTTTCGGTGTAGACCATCGTTTTGAACCGAACTCTGTTCCATGCGTTCGCGGGATAACCGTAGTCAACGAGATCCCCCTCGGCATTATAAACCCTGAGGGTATCATTATACCCCGTTCCGTCGTATTTCAGGCGAAATTCGACCGTGACCGTATCGAACGTTTTCATGGCGTTTATTTCGTCGTTTTTCACCCGCAAGACCGAGGTTTTGCCGTTGAAAGTCAATTTTACCGCCTCCGTACCGTTGTAACCGTTATCGGATCCCATCAACGTTCCGCCGCTTACGGTCAGGTCGTTTTTTAAGCCCTCTTTTGCCGAAACGTTCGCCGTTCCGCCTGTAAAACCCGCGCCCATAGACAAGCAAGCTCCCAGAATAAAAACTAAAATTTTATTTAAGATTTTCATTTACGACGTTTCCTCCATGCCATCGCTGCAGCGCCTGCCGCCGCAACCGACAAGATCGAAGCCGAAGCGACGCTGCCGCCGCAACCGCGAGAAGAAGTCTTTTCCGGGTCTGACGACGTTGCCGAAATTACAGAATCCGTCGAACTGACAGAATCCGTCGAACCGGCAGAATCCGTAGGCTCTGCCGAACTGTCGGGCGCAGAAGAACTATCGTCGGGTTCCGTTATTTTTTCTTCGTAAACCGGATAGAACACGCTATCCGTAATGATGCCCGTCGTGCTTTTGTTCCAGCATTTAAAAGCATAACCTTCTTTTGCGGGCGCAACGGGGGCGCTCGCCGTTCCGTACACGGAAACCTTCTGACTGCTTAAAATTTCACCGTCTTCCGAAACAAAACGAACGTTACACAGCCAACCGTTCTGAATATACGCATTTCCGAGAGATGATTTTTCGCCGCTTAATGCGTTTGTGGAAAGCGTTTTCATTCTGCCGTCTTTTATGGTGTTGCGTCCGGAAAAAGCGTTCCTGACGTACTCGTATTTCCCGCTGTTGTTCGTGATAACGAGATTGTCTATAACCGCCGTCGCGGACCTCTCGTCTTTCGTATAACAGGCAAGCCCGACGGTATTCGACGACGTGAAAGAGTTTGCAACCGTCAGAACGTTCGCAAAAGAGTCCGCACTTTCGCAAATACCCTTTTTATCGACCGTCCACGCGTCGTTTTTCGCGTCGAACTTAACGCGGTAAGTATATCCTGCCTCGAACACGTCTGTTTTTACGTCCAATGCTTTGCTCGAAACAACGTCTTCGCCGAAAAGCATATAATCGGTCATTTCGGAAAGTTTACCGAGTTTTCCCGAATCGCCCGCCACGACTCCGAAGTATCCGCCCGCGCTTCTCCACTGCAAATCAAAGGTAACTATCGCGTTTCCGTCGCCGATCTGCGTGTAATATTCGGTCAGACATTCCGCGCCCGTGGCGACGATACAGGCGTTATAATCGTCCTCTTTCGCAGTTGCCGCGCTTGCCGTCGTTCCGCCGAATACGGAAACAATCAACGCGAACGCAAACGTCGCTAAAATGAGTGTTTTTTTCATATCGTTTCCTTTAAATGTTTTTACCGATAAACAGGCTTATTGCAAAATAAGCCTGTTTATTCCGATTCGGATTATTTCGAAAATACGATATCCGCGATGTATCCGCGGGTAACGGCTTTTCCGTTGTTGTCGGCAGCCACGCAATATACATACTGATCTTTCGTAAAATCGATTCTCTCGTCGGTCAGACTAACAGCGTGTTCATAATTTCCCGCTTCGTTCTGGACGCAGTAACTACTGATCGCGCCGCTTACGTAGTCGGCAATATATCCGCCGCCCGCTTTACAAGGGTACAATCTCGACTGCGTGTTGACAAAGTAGCCCGTATCCGTATTTTCGCTACCCTCAAGGTTATTCGCATAGACGATAGTCATCTTCGTATACCCGTCGGCAATCTTTTTCTGTATGACCGAACCCGAAATAAGACACCAGAAATCACCTGAACCGCTTACCGGACTCATTACCCAGCCTTTTCCTTCGATATAGCGCACAGCCCCGTTATCGCCTGCGCTGCCAAGCACCCAGCCGGACTTATCTTCCTGTACTACGGGTTCGCCCTTTTGGAAGGAAATATCGGAAATGTAAGCGCGCGTAACGGCTTTTTTGTCGGTATCCTGATTCTCGAAGTAAAAGTAATTATCCTTTGTGAAATCGTGAGTCGTATCCGTCAGATCGACCGTAAACAGATATCCGCCGTTTCCTTCGGGAAGAGCGTTGATGGAATGCGTATAAGCGTCCTGATACTTCCAGTCGTTACCGCCCGCCGCGTTAAGGGGAATCAATCTCGAAGCGGTTTTTACGAAACTGCCCTCATCGGTATTCGCGTCGCCCTCAAGGTTATTCGCGTAGGTGATAACCATTCTCGTGCAACCCTGATCGATGTAATGCTTCATGATCTTACCCGAAATCTGGCAATACCATGGGCCGGTTCCCGTATTCCCGATCACCCAGCCTTTCCCTTCGAGATAGGTCACCTCGCCGTTGTCGCCCGCGGCAGCAAACAACCATTCGCTCTTGTCTTCATAATCGATTTTAATAAATTCGGAAACGACAAGTTCCAAAGGATAAACGTCTGCGTGTTCGGTATAGATATAAATATCTCTGCCGGCATACTCGTTAAGATCGATAGTGAAATAAATGCGGTGGTTAGCGTTATCGGCATCCCAGAAATCTTTCCAGGAATAAAACGCTATAGCCGTGTTTTTATCCCAAAGATTCGCGGCGTTGTCTGCGGCAACAAATATAGGTTTGACCTTACTGCCGTCATCCGCAAGTCCGGGAGCGGGATTCGTTGCGGTAAACGAAAGAGTTGTATATCCCGCCTTTTTCAACTCGGTAAGAATATTTCCGGGAATCACTGCGTAAACGGCACCCGCGTCGGTAGAAGATATGCTATACTTACCTTGTTTAATATTTTCGGTAACGGTAGCGGTAACGGTCTTAGACGTAATGAGAAACTCTTTAACGTTCTTGTTGCAGTTCGAGCAAACGCCGTTTTCGCCGAAAGAATGTTCGGTAGCGATTTTTTCGCTTTCCTTATCGCCGCATACGCTGCAAATT
This sequence comes from uncultured Clostridia bacterium, assembly GCA_934271265.1. GTDB lineage: Bacteria > Bacillota > Clostridia > Christensenellales > Borkfalkiaceae > UBA10281. The sequence continues at coordinate 26,691 of CAKQRE010000036.1, forward strand.
CTTTCTTTTAAACCCTCTTCGGTACAGCTCGGCTCTTTAACGATTCTCCATTCGCCGAAATTATGCGCCGTAGTAGCCTTTTCCACATGTCCGCAATCTTCAACGGTACAAGTTCTGTCGTGGCAGGTAAATTCGTCCGCATAGGTATGACCGTTTGCAGGAAGATCGACAGTTTCCGTCTCTCCGCAGTTTTCGCATTCGCGCGTTTTCACGCCTTTTTCCGTGCAATCTGGCTCGCGTACGGTGATCCACTCTCCCCAGGCGTGTTCGACAGCTGCCTTTTCAACCTGTCCGCAATCCGTACAGGTTCTGTCGTGGCAGGCAAACTCGTCCGCAAACTTATGCGCCGTGGTCGCTTTTTCAACTTGTCCGCAATTCGTACAGGTTCTGTCGTGGCAGGTAAATTCGTCCGCAAATTTATGCGCGGTGGTTGCCTTTTCGACATATCCGCAATCCGCACAGGTTCTGTCGTGGCAAGTGAATTCGTCCGCCAGCTTATGCGCCGTGGTCGCTTTTTCGACATGTCCGCAACCTTCTTCGGTGCAGGTTCTGTCGTGGCAGGTATACGCGTCGGCATACTTGTGTTCGTGTGTGCTTTCTCCGCCGTCGGAATTGCACCCGGTAACTACGCCCATCGCTATCGAAGCAAAAACGAACGTAATCAAAAGAATTAAAATCTTTTTCATCCTTTTTTCCTCTCTTCTCCGGTTTTTATTTTTTCGGTTATATTTTACCATAACGGTGAAACGTTTACAATATTCTTACTTTATCAAATCGTACTCTTTATTTGTTTATTCTGTTGACTTTCATAAATAAAAGATATATACTTAAACCAATAAAAGCCTTAAGGAACATAAATGGAGACTTTGAATTTATCGGGGTTGCCTTTCAGCACGGCACTCACGTCAAGCAACGACAAACACGTACACTCGCACGAGTTTTACGAATGTTTTTATATAAAGGAAGGCAGCATTTATCACAAAATAAACGGAACGGAAGACCTGCTGGAAACCGGCGACGCGGTGATAGTCGCGCCCTTCTTTCCGCATGGGTTTAAAAGGATCCCCGGACAAAAATGCTTCCACAGAGATAATATGATCTCGCCTGCGCTGTTCGAAAAATGCTGTAATTTTATCGATAAGGAAATACTGGAAAAACTGAATAAAGAACATTATATAAAGTATAAATTCTCAAAAAGCGACATAGAGAACTTCGAGGAAAACGCTCAGGCATACGTTTCCTCTCAGGATATAGAAAAAATGGAAAAATACAACAATTGCATCGTCGTAAATCTGCTCAGCCATACGATAATATCCTATGAGGAAATAAACGGCTACCATAACGATTTTATGTTCAAGTGCAATACGATCCTGACGGCGTGCTTCGCGCATTTCAACGCGATAAACGAAGTATACGATCATCTCGGATACAACAAGTCTTACGTAAGCAAGAAATTCAAAGAAAACTACGGTGTTACGCTTACCGAAAAAATCAACGAACTGAAAATCAACTATTCGCATTATCTGCTCTCGGTAACGAACTACACGATACGGGAAATTTGCGATAAGATCGGAATAGAAAGCATTCCGCATTTCCACAGACTATTTAAAAAACAATACGGAACGACCCCGCACAAAACCAAATGTCCCGCACCGGACGAGTTTTAAAACGAAATACTTGTTATTATTCTTTTTCGCAACGCTTATACTTAAACCAAAAATACTTTAATAAGGAAAAGACTGCTATGCACGAAACACCAAATAAATTTCTCGACATGATAGTTTACCAGATATATCCGCGCAGTTTTTTTGATTCCGACGGCGACGGGATCGGCGATCTGAACGGAATAAAACAAAAAATTCCGCACCTCGTCGAGCTCGGCGTGAATGCGGTCTGGATTTGTCCCTGCTATAAAAGCCCCAACTACGACAACGGGTACGATATTTCCGATTATCGCGACATTATGGACGAATTCGGTACGCTCGAAGACTGGAAAGCCCTCGCCGCCGAACTGCACGCACACGGCATAAAAATCATAATGGATTTAGTTGTCAATCACACCTCTTCGGAGCATCGCTGGTTTCAGGAAGCGCGCACTTCGCGTGATAATCCGTATCACGATTACTATATCTGGGCGGAAAAGCCGCTCACCGACTGGAAGGCTTGCTTCGGCGGAAATGCGTGGGAATACAATGCGGCGACCAACGAGTATTATCTCCATTCGTTTGCGGTTCAGCAACCCGACCTCAACTGGGAGAATCCGCAGGTGCGACGCGAATGTAAAAGTATCGTCGATTTCTGGGCGGATATGGGCGTAGACGGATTCCGGTGCGACGTTCTCGACTTTATCTCGAAAGACTTTGCCGCAAATAAAATGCTGAACGGTCCTCACCTGCACGAATATATAAAAGAGCTGTTCGGACGGGAAAAAGTTAAAGACTTATTTACGGTGGGCGAATGTCAGTCGGACACAAAGAGCATCTGCGATATATGCGGCAAAGACCGAGGCGAGCTGAAATCGGTTTTCCAGTTCGAGCATATAGGGCTTGGGAGAACGGATAAATACACGCCCGCGCCGTATACCTTCGACGATATAAGGAACGCGCTTGTCAAGTGGCAGAATTTCACCGCAGAACACGACCTGCTGTATGTTTTGTTTACCGATAATCACGACCAACCCTTTTTTATTTCACGGCTCGGAAACGACGGCTCGTTTCGGTACGAGTGCGCCACAGCATACGCCGCCGCGATCTACCTTCTGAAGGGCGTGCCGTTTATCTATCAGGGGCAGGAATTCGGCTCGGCGAATTCGTATTATAACGATATAAAATATTTCAACGACGTGGAATCGGTGAACTATTATAAAGAAAACCTCGGTAAAAAGCCGCACAAAAAACTTATGGAAGAGATCAACTACGGCAGCAGGGATAATACTCGCCGCCCCGTCGCCTGGACGAACAAGATGCCCGCCCACGGGTTTACGAGCGGCACGCCGTGGCTTGCGCCGCCCTCCCGCGCGAAGGAAATCAACCTCGAAAAGGACAAAGCCTCGGAAAAGTCTGTTTTTGAATTTTACAAAAAGGTATTGAAATTAAGAAACGAAAGCGAAACGATAAAACGCGGAGCGTTTAACGACATAACGAAAAGCTCGGGAAGCTTCGTATACGAACGCACGCTTGGGAATGAAAAATTCGTCGTGGCGATAAACGGCGAACACCCGAACGAAGTAATTCTGCCGGATTGCCTTTTGCCGAAAGAATTTGAAAATATATTGAGCAATTATAACGACGGGAACGATTTTTCGACCGCTTTCCGCCCCTTTGAGGCTCGGGTGTATAAGAGCAAAAAGAACTAAACATCGGCAAACCTTTCCTTTACCACGCGACTACCGCGTGGTTTTTCTTTATATCAAAAATAAAACCTTACCCGAATCGGGTAAGGTTTTATTTGGTGCACCATGAGGAGTTCGAATCCCCAACCTTTGGTTCCGTAGACCAACGCACTATCCCGTTGAGCTAATGGTGCATATCGATTATTCGATTGTTTTTCTTTAATACCGAAAACGGAAAGATTATCCAAACGGACAAGAAAAACGCTTCTTCGAGACCCCGGCAGATCGTCGTTGAAAAACAACGACCCACGCATCTCAGAATGCTAAATTATTATAGTATTTTTCTTTTGTTTTGTCAAACGTTTTTATATGGTTTTAAGAAAGTTTTCTTCCTCATTTCCGTCATCGCGGAACTTACGTTTCCGATATCCCGCAATTGTTCCGCTATCTTAACATGCCGGGATTATCGATGTCGCCCGTAATTGCAAAATCAAAGATATTTCCTTTTGCAACGGAAAACCCGCCATGCACACGATCCCGCGAAATACACAGTATCCTGCGATATACACACGATCCGACGATATGCACACGATCCGGTGGAAAAAGGCTCACGGTATGTGCAAAGAACGCCCCGAAAACACTCGAGCATTGCCTTGCGGTCGCGTAAATCTTATCCCCTTCGGTCGCACGATACTGCGTATGACAGAGATGCCGCAGATACACCAAAAGAATAAAACGCATAATTTTATAAGCCGATAAACGGCATGTTTATCGGCTTATAGCCTTATATTTTTATATCGTACACTCCGTGAGTCAGCGTTTTTTCGACGCCGTCGGCTTTGAAACGAGCCGTGATCCCGAAAGGAATTTCCACGTGATAAACGGTTGCTTCGTCGTCCTTTTTCCAGTTCGAAACGACCTTTCCTCTTATCGTGTTAATACTACAATTAACGTAACTCATACCGGATGGTTTCACGGGTGCGATCGATATTTTGTCGCATGCAAACGCGTCGTCGTCCACGGTTATGCCGCCGAGGAATGCGTAAAAGAACGCGTCGTAGCTACCGAACATGGGGTGATCGAACGAATCCATTTCGTCGGACATTTCGCTCTCCCATCTCTCCCACACCGAAGTCGCGCCGTTCGCGACCATATACCCCCAGCCGGGATATTCGGGATTTTCGAGAATTTTAACCGCGAGATCCTGATAACCGAATTCGCCGAGAACGAAAAACAAATGCCTGTATCCGACGTTTCCGCACGTCGAATGATAATTTTTCGCGATTACGTCTTTAGCGACGTTTTCGGCGATAGCCGACCTGTCACATTCCGGCGCAACGTTGAGAGTAAGCGGCATGGAGTTTTCCGTCTGTGAACCGCCCGCGTAACTCTTCCCGACGGGGTCGTAATACTTCGCGTTTATCGCGTTTTTAACTTCTTCCGCTCTTCTCGCGTAATATTCCCCGTCGCTTTTCTTTCCGACGATTTTCGCGATTTTAATCATTATAAGCAAATGCCAATAGAGAGAAATCGTGGAAACAAACAACTTATCGGCGGGCTTGCCGAAGCAAGCAGGGAAAACCCAGTCGCCGTAATACGAATAGGTAACGATACCGTTTTCCGTTCGGGAAAGAAGAAAATCGACCCAACGTTTTAAGTTCGCATACTCCCGCTTAACGACGGAATCGTCACCATAATACAGATAAGAATAGTACGGCATGAGAAGATATGCCACGCTCACAGGGTCTGCGGGTCTTCCTCCCACGTAATAAGGCGCAGTATCGCCGATTTCGCCGTCCGGTAACTGCCCGTCCGAAATATCAGCGACGACCTTAGGGAAGAAACGCGACATATCAAAGTTATAAACAGTCTGATAAAGCCGAGCGCCGAGGTCGTTCAGCCAACCGAACCGCTCATCCCTCTGCGGACAGTCGGTCAGGACACCAAACTGATTGTTTTGTTCCGTTCTCACGGCGATTTCGTGCAGATAATTGAGTTTTTTATCCGAACAGGAGAATTCGCCGATAAGGTCTACGTCGCTGTGAAGTTGCTCCGCGACGACGCTTTTGACCGTCACGTTTCCTTTCTTAATTATCTTTGCAAACTGAAATCCGTGATACGTAAACCGTGGGAAATAAGTTTCGCCCTTCTCTTCGCCTTTTAGAATATAACGGTCGGTCGCCTTCGCGCTACGCAGGTTGAGCGTGTTAACGTCCCCGTCCGCAGTCAGGCGTTCGCCGTGAACGATAGTAATTTCCGACCCTCGTTCTCCGCAGACAGTAACGCTTATACGACCCGCGATATTTGCGCCGAAATCATAAATCACGCCGTCGTTCGCCCGGTGAGAAGCGACGGGCGTAAGCCGCCCGCATACGCGAATCGGATCGATACGCTCGGGGAAAAGAATCGAGGAATCGCCTCGCGAGACGATCGGAAGCACCCATTTGCTTTCGATCCCCGCGCGATAATCCGTCGAAGCCCAATGCGGTAAAAAATCGTCATATACGCGTCCGTCGCAAAATTCTCCGTCGTAAACGCTACACTCTTTAACCGCGCCGCCGCGCTCCCACCAGCCGTCGCCGGCAGAGGAATGAAGTTCAAAGGTTTCACCGTTTTTCAGTGTTACGTATAGTTGAAACATCAGTTTCTTACTGCCGTACCACCACGGCGCGAGTTCGACTCCGATCACGTTTTCTCCGGCGACAAGTCGCCCCGTAAGTTCGTAAACGGTGTAATATATCCTTTTTTCGTAGTCGCTGTTCACAGGAGAAAACAGACGGTCGTCTGTTTTTTTTCCGTTGACGAAAAGTTCGTGACATCCGATGCCGGCGCAGTAAGCGAACGCCTCTTCGACAGGCTCGCCCGGCAAGACGATACTTTTACGATAAAGCGACGAGCCGCCGACCGAATTCAGCGGCATAAAAGTCCAGTGTCCTTTCCAGTCGTTCGGTGAAAGTTCCGTACGGAAACGAACGACGGCGGAATCCTTGCCGCCGTTTTCCCCGTAAATCGTAACGGACACGTAATACGTTGTACATGGTTCGAGTTTCGTTCCGACGGCGTGCCCGATAGTTTCATCGCTTTGGGTCACGCCGGAATCATAAACGTCAAACTGACCGTTAATCGCCTTATAGTGCAACTTTGCCACACCGATGCGATATGCGGTCTGTTTTTCGTTTGCCGCCCGCCAGACGACGGACGGCTTGTCGCAACGAACCGCAAAAGGCTTTTTTGCCCGATCGACGAGAATATCGGAGAGTTTGATCATAATCCTTCTCCCGCCCGAAAAAACAGGCTTATATTAATCATCGGTCGCATTTCTCCTTTTTATGATCATAATCACACATAAAGCGACCGGCATAAACGCCGCAACGCCCGCCGCGCTTCCTTTACAGCCCGGTTTTCCTTCCGAACCGGTTTCGGTCTGCAACGTCGAATCGGCGAAATCCGAAGAAGAATCGCCCTCGCGTTCATCATCCTTTACGACGACGGTGAGATATAACGTAGTTGTTTTTTCGCCATCGCTCAGAAGGACGGAAACGGTCTGAGTTCCGACCGCATTTTTATCGAAATCGCCGAGCGTAACGCCGTCGAGGTTTATTTTTTCAATCCTGCCGGATCGATATGAAACGTATCCGCAAATCCCTTTCGCGGCGAGATATTCGCCCGTGAGATCGGTACCTGCTTTAAGCGTAATCGATTCCGCGTTAAGGAAGAACGATTCTGTTTCGTCCGCAACTTCAACGTTGAAAGATACGGAAAGTTCGCCGAGCGTACCGCCCTCGAGATAAGCGTAAATCGTGGTCTTTCCGGCTGATTTTGCCGTTACTTTGCCGTTGACGTCAGCCTCTGCAACGGACGGCTCGTCCGAAACAAAGAACCACTCGCCGACCGTAGCATAAGACGGAATTATCTTCACGTTCGCGGGCGCGGTTTCACCGACGCCGAGATGAATGGTTTCTTCCGTCACGACGGCTCCGGTATACTGAATATCGAGATTAAACTTACCGTTTTTGCCGTAAACGTAACGGATATCGCACGCGGCAACGCCCGTCTGCACGAAATCTCCGTCGCCTTTAGGCGCACCCTGAACGGTCTCGCCCGTCCATGAATAGAACGCAAGCCCTTTTTTCAGAGTCAAAACGTCGCCTTCGCGATAACTTTTCACCGACTTTCCGTCGATTTTAACGTCTATCGTCAAAAGGCTCGTCATAAATTCCACGTTTGCGATTTCCGCTGTCACGCCCTTTCTCGTGAACTCTATTCCGCCGAGAACCCCTGCTTTCTGTTCAGCCGTAAGGTCACTCAAATAGACGTTTGCGGGGTTACGGAAGGTACCCGAAAAATGCACTACGATCGCACCGAAGAAGTTTCCGGAATCTTCCGCGCTCCAAAAGCCGCTCGGGATCTGTTCGGTTACGTCTACCACTTCGACGGTTACATTAACTTTGCCGTTCACGCCGCCTGCGGAAACGGTTATCTCTCCGGTAGTTCTGCCGACGACGGAAGTATCGAGGGCGATCGAAGCATGATCGCCGTCAAGCGAAAAAGCGCTGCCGTAAACGCCGCCGCCGAAATCCGGCGCGACGGACAACTTGGAGAGGTCGAACGTTCCGTTTTTCGATACGTAGAATACTCTGTCGTTCATAAGTTTAAAGCCGTTTGCTTTTGCGTTCGTGACGGTAACCGAAACCACAGCCGATTTTTCGCCGACGGTTACGGTGATTTCTGCTCTTCCCGCTTTGAGGCAACGAACAAGTCCGTTTTCGATCTTTGCGACGCTGTCGTCGGAAGAGACCATGCTCGCGGCGATATACGACCCTTCGGGAATCATTTTTACGTTAAGCGGATAAGAAGCCCCTGCGGGGAGTTCTATCGCTTCTGCCGACAGAGAAAAATCGGTGGTATCCGCTACGAAATCAGCCCATTCGCTGCCCGTCCAAACGTATTTCGCAACCTCGGAAAGCCGATACGCGGCGATATACGTTTCGTCGATATAGCGATAAAAACGGAAATTATCGTTGAATTCGAGAACCGAACCTACGGGGAGAGAGGAAAGATTACCCGCGTTTATCCCCGAAAAGAAGCAGAGCATCTGCTTTTCGCTCGCCTGCCCTACCGTATGAAGTTTATAAACTTCGTTTCCGTTGTGCAAAGCGGGGGTTCGCAGTATCACGAGGTTTTCGTCGATGCCGTATTGCTTATCGGTCAAAATATTCGTCGTTGCAAGACGACTCGCCTCGCCGCCCGCTATCTGAGATTCGAAATAAAAGTTAAACGCGCTTGCCCAACTTAAAATATGATCGGAAGAAAGCGGCTTTATCGTTTCCGTCCGATACACGTAAACAGGTACGGAAACGCTTCCGCCGGAAGCGGTGATCGTAACCGATGTTTCCCCCTCTTCCGAGAGATCGGCGTCGTCGCCGACGTTCGCCGCGGAAATGGCAATTTTGTTTCCCTTTCCGCCGCTCGCCGTGACTGCATAAACATCCATATTGCGGGCTATAAGTTCTTTATCGAGCGTTTCGCCCACGTAAGCGGCGTGATATTTCTTCCCGTCTCGCGTGGCTCCCGACGTAATTTCCGCGGTAATTCCCGCATTTGCAGCCTCAGCGGGCTTTAACGATTCCGGAAGTCCGAATACGATCGCCGCGAGCAGGCAGAAGCACAGTGCGACGAGCACGAAAATTTTTCCGTTGATTTTACCGATCATACCGTTTTCTCCTTTCAGCAAGAACTACGCCCGCCGCCGCAAGGACGAAAAGCCCTGCAAAACCGCTCATTCCGCTCTTACAGCCTTTGTTTGCGGAAGATACGGGAGAATCGACCGAAGAAGAATCGTTTTGCGAAGGATCTTCGCTTTCGCCGTCCGTTTTGCGCCACATAGCCGTCAGCTTTACGTCGCGGGCGGGCATAACGAACAAAGACGGGTCATAGTTTTCTCCGTCGTCCGTTTTCCACCCTTCGAAGACGTATCCTTCCTTTGCGGGAGTCGGGATCTCCGTAGGTTTATTGCCTTCGGCGAGTTCCTGAGCCGCAGGCTGAACGTCGCCGCCGACTGCGTCGAACGACAGAACGTATTTCTTTCCCACGGGAACGACGGACGTTTTTTCGTCCACTTTCACCGTTTCGTATTCCCCGAGGGTCACGTTGTCGAGGTCGATCGCGGTGTTATAGGTAACGATCATCAGTTTGCCCGCGTCAAGCGGCGTTTCGTCCGTACCGGACAAAATTTTGTTGCCGTCCACGTAAAATTCGTAACCGCCGTTGCCGAAACGAAGTCCGAACGTGTACCACACGTTTTTCTCCAATGCGAGGCTCACCGTTTGCAGAACGGAAGACGCGCCGTTATCAAACTTACGGATACGGGCGTATTTTCCCACGGTGTTATACTCGAGATAATATTGCGTGTCCGAATCCTTGCGGGCAAACGCTATGCTGACGTTTCCGTCGAGCGTGGACACGACGTTGGTCACGCGGACGTTGAAACGCATGTCCGCAGAGGCGTGATCGTAACCGAAATCGGTGAATCCCGTTCCGCCGCCCGAGAGCATGGAAATATAATGATTTCCGCTTTCCTCGGTCAGTTCCCATGCGGAATAATCGAAAGTAACCTTGTCGAGCGTTTCGAACGACTCGTCAAAATAACGCGCGTATACGGGGGCTTCTCCGCCGACAGAAGCGTTGTCGATAAGCACCTCGCCGTTCTCGGTCTGCTCCACGCCGATATAGAGGGTCTTGCCCGTCGTCAAAGAAAACGTAAGCGTGTTTCTGCCGTTTTGCTCCGCAATTTTCTCGGCGACCATTTCACCGGTAACGGCATCTGCCGCAAAGAGTTTCGCTTTTCCGGACGAAACGTTCACGTCTACCGAGAAAGTATGTTCGCCCGTACCGAGATAAAGCCCCTGCCAGAGTTTTCCGTTGCCGACGATTTTGCCCGCATAGCCGTCGTCACCGCGGACAACCGAGAACTTCGCGTTATCGCCCGCATAAGACCAGTTCGAGAATCCGCTGATCCAGCCGCCCTTGCCGCCTTCGCGGTCGAAATTTCCGTTTTGAAAATCGCCCGCGCTGCGGATCCCGCAGTCTGAAATGAAATCGGTCGCTTTAATGGAATCTATAGTGGCTTTGCCGCGATATTCGTTATCGTGAATGCGAATCTGTTTTACGGGAGAATAATCGTCGACTTCCGAGCCGTCGTATACGCCGCCGTAATAGGGGTTGTCCGCCCAACTGCCGACGGATCCCGCCGTGCCGTTAAGCGCGCAATCGTAAACTTCCACGTTTTTGATTTCCTGCATAGAAAGATTCGGTGCGTCCGTACCCCAGGTGATAAAGGTTATACCGTGACCGCCGTAGAAATTGCAGTGCCTGACAACGAGATTGTCTATGCAGTTATCTCCGCCGGGATTCGGGCTCCACCAGGGTGAAACCTGTCCGCGGGGGTCGTTATATGTGGAACAGATGGTGACGGCGTCATCGTTGATGAAACAAAAACATCTGTCGAGAATCATGTTCTTCGTACCGACCGTGGCGGAGAAACCGTCGCCGCCGGCGCAGGTGACTTCCCTCAGCGTAACGTTTGCAATGTAAATGTTTTTGCAGGTACGCATGTTGATATGGTAATTGTTCGTTCTGCGCAGAGTAATATCGCGGATTTCCACGTTTTCGCAGTTCCAGAAACCTATCGGAATGATATGGATCCTGCCCGCGCAGCCGCGCCAGATGGAAATGCCGCTCAAGGTATCGAGGTTATCTCCCCCGGTATCCACGCAGCGAAGAGTTCCCTCGCCCGTGATTTTCACGTTCTTTACCGAATCACCCTGAATGAGCGGCAGGTTGTGGCAGGAACAAGCCGTGGTCCAGTTTACGCCGGGAATATACACGTCGTGTCCTATCGCAACGTCATAATCGTAATCCTCCGCTCTCGGAGACTGCCAGATCACCGCTCCCTTTTCGATATGAAGCTCCACGTTGTTTTTCATCTTAATGTTCGTAGCGACGTATCTTCTGCCGTAATAAGAATCGTCGCCGGGGATCACGACCTTTCCGCCGCCTTGCGACGAAACGTAATCCACCGCTTTCTGAATAGCCGCATTATCGTTCGTGAAGGCGTCGCCCTTCGCCCCGAATTCGGGAGAGGTGACGTCCACCGTTAAAGACGGCAAAGTGAATTCATACGGATTATCGGTGAAATCGCGGTAATTTTCGATTGAAAAACGATCGGCGATTTTTACGTTGCCCTCTTCGCCGGAAACCACGGCAAGGAAGAGCGAGGAAAGACGGGTCATGTTACCCTTGCGGAAAGGAACGGTCGCCGTAAACGTTTTGCCGTTCGAGCGAACGCGCGCGACGGGGGTAAGCCCTTCCGTCGATTCCGTATAATTTTCGGGGTAGATCTCGTAGATTTTTACGCTTTTTCCCGCGTAACGTTCGCCGAGCGTTCCACGGATCGTAACGACGGAATCGTCCGCAATACACGATTCGATCGTACCCGCATAATCGTAAAATTCCTTTTCGCGCTCAAAAGTGATCGCGTCGATATAAATCTCGCCGTTTTTCGCGCCGACGGGAACAAATTTGAGTTCCGTGATATAACCTTTGGAATCGGTGAGCGCGGAGAGGTTGAAATAATAGGAAGTAAAGCCCGCGTCATCCTTCACGAGATCGAAGGTGCGCGAAAGTTCTTCGGTAAACGTTTCCGTTTCGTTCGTTTTGAAATACACCTTCATCGCGGAAGAGGAAGTCGCATTTCTCATGCGGACGAAAACCGTGTTGCGGATACTGATACGGGCGCTGTAGCGGTTACCGCACGCGACGTAAAGTTCGGGAGAGATCAGCGCGCCGTTCTCCTCTTTCAGCGTGTATTTCAGACAGCCGTTTTCATAGGAAACCTCTCCTTTTTCCGCCCTGAACGGGGTAACGGACGACGGAGAAGTAAATTCGAAATCGAATTCGTTGTCGTTGAGCGCAGAGCCTTCCGCACTTTCGATCTTCACGTTCCTCAGTTTCGGACAAACGAAATACCCCTGGATGTAGCACGAGCCCATCGAAAAGGTATCGCCGTAGGTATTCGAAGAGGAAAGGATCTCCTTTCCGTTCAGATACCACTTCAGATCGTCTTTTGCAAACGTCATTCTCATCGAATACCATTTCTTTTCGGAAAGAACGCAGGAAACGGTTTCCGACACGGTAACGTCCGTGCCGTTTTCGCCGATCCTGCGGATCTTTGCCGTTTTCGAAATTGCGGTATATTCGAAGAAATACTGATATCCGCTCGTACAGCGGTAGGCAGCGCCGATGTTGCCGTCGTTGCCGCCGGAAACGGAATCGATATATACGTCGAACGAAATACCGTCGGCGTTCACTTTTTCTTCGGATGACAGAACGTTTAAACTTGCCGAAGAATTTCCGAGGAGGACGGCAACGCCGCCCTCCTCGGAGATCGTCCATCCGGAAGTCGACCACCCCGCGAAAACGTCCGCGGCGGACGCCCTCGGGTGCGCGATTCCGAAACATGCCGATGCAAGTACGGCAAGAAGGAACAAAAGCAGCATCGCTTTTCCTTTCCTTGTTGCCATACGATTATTAATCTGCATAAATTTCTCCTTTCTTTTTTACCGTGATAACCGCGAGCGGAAGAAAAGCGATAAGAACGAACATGCCGTAATCTACCGAACTGCCACAACCGCTCTTTTCTTCTTTCACCGTCACTTTCAATTCGCCGGTCACCGATTTCCCGTCAACGGTAATACGGAAGGTCACCGTTTGTTCGCCCGTCCGATCGGGATCGTATCCCGTAATTCTCGCGCCGGACAGATCGACTTCTTTGCCCGTTGCCCCGGACACCATCAGAACGATGGCTTTCACGCCGAAACGATCCTTCACGGAGGCGAAATCGAATTTTTCGCCCTTCGTCAGCTCCACCGCTTTCTCCGATGTAATAAGAATTCCGGAAACGGAATCCGTCACGGAAACGGTGTACGTTAATTCCTTGATCGTATCTCCCGCGATCGTCTTCAACGTCGCCTTAACCGTGGTCGAGCCGATCTTAAGCCCCTTGATAAGCCCCTGCGCGCTGACCGAAGCCACCGAAGGATCGGATACCGCGAAGAACCATTCCGCATTCGAGCAGTAAGAGGGGATCGCCACAACGTTCGTCGCATGGGTCTCTCCCATACCGACGGATACCGTCTCCTCGAGCACTTTCGCGTCCGCAACGGGAATCTCGAGGAAGAATTTTTTGTTTTCGTTATACGTAAAGGTCATGTCGTATTTCAGTTCGCCCACTTTTACGTAATCGCCCGCGCCCTGCGGCACGTTGTTGGCGTCCGTTTCGCCGAACCATTTATAGAAGCCCATGCCTTTTTTCAGAGTAATCGTATCGCCGACGAGATACGTTTCGATCCCCTTGCCGCCGATCTTCGGCGTGACCGTAAAGATATACGTGAGATATGCCTGAGAATCGCATTCTACCGTTTCGCCCGCACGGGTGTAGGTCACGTAGTCGGTCATAAATTTGCCTTCGTCTCCCGGCAGATCGTACGGATAAACGTTTGCCATGTTGCCGAACGTTTTCCGGAAGAAAATTCCGATTGTGGTTCCCATGAACCAGCCGGCATCGTCATAGCAGGCGATGTTGTCGGGATATACTTCTTCCACGTTCCACACAGCGACGGAAATTTCAAGCTTAAACGGCTTATCGCCCACGTAAACGGTCATCTCGATCGTCTGCTTGCCTGCGGCGGAAGTGTCGAGTTCGTAAGACGCGTTGTCGTCCGTAAGAGCAAACGCTTCGCCGTAAATGCCGTCGCCGTAATCGGCGTAAACGCTGATCTTCGAAAGGTCGAGCGAGCCGCCGACGGAGAGATTATACACTCTTTCGTCCGCAAGTTTTACACCGACGATCTCCTTTTTTACAACGGAAAGCGCGATCGTGCATTTGCGGGAACCGAATTTCAGAGAAATCGTCGCGCTTCCCTCGCCGACCGCTCTGATCTTTCCGTTTTCGATCGTCGCAACCTTAGGCTCGGAAGATTCGAGAGAGGGAACGTAATAACTGTTTTCGGGCAGTACGCTGTATTCGGGCGCATATTCCGCCCCGACGGGCAACGTGAGAGAAGTTTCAAGAACGGTAACTTCTACGGCGTCTGCTTCAAACAAGGTCCATTCCGTACCCGTCCACACGTAAGATACGTCGTTTTTGAACTTATAGGCGGCGATCCACGTTCCGTCCGTATAACGCCAGAAGCGGAAGTTTTTATTGAAGGAAAGCACCGCTCCGACCGGGATCGAACCCTTTGCCGACATATCGAATTCGTTGAAGAAGAGAATGCACTGAAGATTCGATACCTGCCCGACGGAGTGAAGAGCGTATTCCACGGCGCCGTCCAGCGCGGCTTTCCGAAGGGTTACGATATTTGTCGGGATACCGTAAAGAGGATTTTCGATGATGTTGAACGATTTCACGTCCGAAGTTTCGCTTCCGCCGACGGAATCGATAAAGTATACGTCCACTGCGCTGCCGAAGGATACGATGCGGGACGGATTGACGTTTTCAACCGTTTCAACCTCATATACGTAAACGAGAACGTCGACAGAGAAATCTTCGTTTTTGAGAACGACTTTCGTTTCGCCCGCGACCGAGTTATTAAACATGCTCGCATCGATCATATCTTTCGTCACGGCAAATTCCGTTCCGGCAACGCCGTCTTCCATGATCCAGTACGCGGAGAGATTTGCGACCAGACGATCGAGATCGAGCGTTTCGCCGACGTAGGCGACAAAGTAAGCCTTGCCGTCTCTCTGCGCACTCGTTGCGAGTTCGTAGCGTATTCCCGTTTTCGCGGGTTCCGCACCGACGGTAACGGCGATCGTTTTCGTGATCTCCGCAAACACGAGTTTAAAGGTCACGTCGCCCTGCGTAAGAGCGGACACGTTGCCTTCCTGGTCAACGGTCGCTACGTTTTCGTTATCCGAATAGAATTTCGGGTAATCGACAGCACCTTCGTTCACGCTCCAGCGGATCTTTGCCGTCGTTCCCGCACGGAGAGAAAGAATTTCTTCTTCGTTGACGATCGACGCGCTCGTCGCCGCCGGCGCCTTTACGAAATTCGCGCCGTCATAGCGATAAATCAGGTTTTCACCGAGAACGAACACGGGGGCGTAACTCTCTTCGAGTCGTACCATACCCATATCGTTGTTATAATTCGCCTCGTTCATCTCGTAAACGGTAAGTCCCTTGAGAAGAATAATACCGTCGCCCGCGCGGAATTCGGAGATCCCGACAAAGGCAAATTTCCCCTGCGACAGGACGTATCTCGTCGGAATCCGCTTCCCGTCGCGCACGAAGATCGCGGTCGCGGCGAATTTCTCGTAAACGCGGAGATCGGCTTTCGTATGATCGTACTGATGCCAGCCGGAAGTCGCGTCGTCGAAATAAGAGGAAGCCCCCTTCACGCCCGTGAGACCGAAGTCGATCACGAGAGCGTCGGACGAAGTGTGCGTTCCGACCGTTACCGTGCCCGCGGCAACCGAAATCGTTTCGCCGGCGGTAGCATACGAACCCGTCCAGCCGTCGGTCGTATATTCCGCAACGTAAGTTTTCGCCGTGGAGATATTTTCGCCGTTCGCCGTAAAGGAGAAGCCCGCGTTCACCGTGATCTTATCGCCGACGGCAGGCTTTGCGGACGTGAGGAAGAGAAGAGACGGCATCATGTCGCCCGCGGCGGAGACGGAATAGTTCACGCTCGTAACGGAAACCTTCTGCCCGCTTACCGAGATATATTTCACCGCGGAAAGATCGGCATTTTCCGTAGCGAACGCGACGGAACCGAGATTGCGGTTGATCGCGAACGTCGGCATTTCCGCACCTGTTGCCGTAATAAAGCGGAACACGTCCGTCGAGACGACGTTACCTGCCGTTTTCACGCTGCCGGCGATCTTCCAATCGGAAATTCCGGAGATCGTTCTGCGCGCCTTAAAGCCGAAACTCGTTTCCGTTTCGGTATAATCCTGTTCTGTAAACGCCGTGTCGTTCACCTTTACGTTAAGTTTGCCGTTTTCCGCCACGATGCGGAAACGGAACTGCGTAACGCCCTTGAATTCCGGTTCTTCGATCAGCCCGTCGCCATGATACTCTTCCCCGCGATAGAAATGGATCTTTTCGCAGTAAGGGCAATACGCGATGCCGTAACCGCCCGCCGTGAACATGACGTATCTGAGCCCCGTGTGATCGGCGGACAGATAGTTCAAGGTAAATTCGAGCGTAAAGTCTCCTTCGTAAACCTTTCCGAAGGTAACGGAGGAATCGTAGTCGGCGGAATCCGCCGCCGTGTTTTTAGAAAGAGAGATCGTGAGTTTATCTTCTTCTGCCGCGATAAAGTTGCCGTCGTATTCCGGCACGTTCTTTACGGAATCGGCAAAATCGGAGGTACCCCAGTTCACGAAGGTCTTGCCGGCGTCGGGATCGACGGGAATAACCGGTTCCTCCTTCACTTCTCCCTCCGCCTTGAAATCGGAGATCTCTGCAGTCACTCTGTGCGCTTTGAAACCGAATTTCGCCGTCTCGCTTGCATAAACCTGCGTATCGCCGAGCTTATTTCCGTTCACGTAGAAGGAAAGTTCGTTGCCGCTTCTCACCACACGGAACGTTCCTTCGTTTGCGGAGAAAGACATCGATGCGACCCTCTTCGTATCGTAAGTCGTACTCTGAAGAAGCTGAACGTCCGCATTGTAAGGACAATACATCATCGCATAGGAATCTCCGATCGTAAACATGAGGTAACGCACGCCCGTGTTTGAAACCGAAAGGTAATTCAAAGTATATCCGATCGCGAAATCGCCCGTGTATTCTTTATTGAAAGAGACGGTCGCCTCTTTCGTGAAATCGGTCGCGCCGGCATTTGCCGAAAGATCGAAAGTAAGTTTGTCGTTCGCGGTAGAGACGGAGTTGTTTTCAAACTCGGGAACGTCGATCGCGGCGGCGGCGAAATCTTCGCTCGTCCACGATTTTACCGGAGCTGCGACGTCGCCGCTGCTCCTGATCCCGGAAAGCTCGCAGATCACCCTGCGCGCCTTCATCGTAAACTGTGTTTTTTCCGCGGTAATCCCGCTTGCGCTGCCGAGGAGTTCACCGTTGATAAACAAGGAAAGCACGTCGCCGTTGCGGACGAATTTCACGGTAAATTCCGAACCGGGATTTGTCTTCGCGATACGCCCCGCGCCGTCGGAACTGTAATTCGTGCCGGCAAGAAGAGAGGCGTCGCCGTCACCCCAATAGGGGCAATACAAGAAGGAATAATCCCCCGCGGAGAAAATGAAGAATCTGTCGCCCGTGTGATCGGGGGAAAGATAAGAAAACCGGAAAGAAAGGGTAAAATCCCCTTTGTAAACACGGTTAAACGAAGCGGAAATATCGTAGGCGTCCGTATTCGGAGCGGTCGCCTTGGAAAGATTGACGGAGATCTTATCGCCGTCGAACTTAACGGAATTCCCCTCGTAGGAAGGAACGTTCAACGTGCCGTCGGATAAAACGTCCGTCGTCCAGAGCACTTCTTCGGGGACTTCCGCCGTCCGTTTCGTCCATACGCCGTTGCCGTCGCACACAAAAACGATATCTTCTTCGCCGAACGTGTAAACGGCGTCGTGATCGATGAAAGTCGTATTTCCTTTCAGAGTGATCGTTGCGCCTTTCGCCGCCGTTTTGAAATTCATGAAGCCGTTCGTATCGTAAAACTTCATACATCCCATGGCGGGCTCGTTGCGGAAATTCGTGACCGAAGCCGTCTTGCTTCCGTCCGACAGAACCACGGAAGAGAGAGGCGCGCCCGCAATGTCATACTCGCTTACCCCTTCCGCCGTATATAAAGACGGAGAAACCGTAAGACGGAACATGTTTTCGTCCGCAGAGATCGCGACGGGAGAAAGGGTTACCTTTTCCGCGGCTTTCTTCGTCCAGCCGCCGTTGCCGTCGCACTCGTATACCACGTCTTTATCGCCAAAGGAATAAGTCGTTCCTCGATCGGTAAAAGTCGCGTTTGCTTTGAATGTGATCGTTGAACCTTTCGCCGCCGTTTTGAAATTCATGAAGCCGTTCGTATCGTAAAACTTCATGCGACCCATGGCGGGTTCGTTGCGGAAATGCGTGACCGAAGCCGTTTTGCTCCCGTCCGAAAGGATAACGGAAGAGAGAGGAGCGCCCGCAATGTCGTATTCGATCACCCCTTCTTCCGTATACAGCGAGGGGGAAACCTCCGCCGTAAAGTAGTTTTCGTCCGCGCCGAGCGCGGCGGGCAGTCCGAGCGCAATGGGATCGCCTTCCGCGAACGCCGTTACGGCAAAACCGCACATACACACCGCCATGACGACGGACAGGACAAAGACCAACAGTTTTTTCATAATTTTCCTCCGATTTTAATATCCGTAAGAATAGCGAAGCCTGCCGATGGGCGCGCTGTCGCCGCTCACGTAATAATCCATGATATCTTTATAATTCGTCACGTTATCCGCGACTTTAAAGCCGAACGAAAAATCGCTTGCCGAAAGCCCGAGAAGAGCCAGCGGAACGGTGATCAGCATTTTATTGCCCTCGATCGTCATCGCCGCGTCGCCCGCTTTTTCCCAATTCCAGCCGCCGGCGCTTTTTTCCACCGAAGCCTTCCCGCTTTCGGGAGAACGATTGAGAATGTAATCGTAACCTTCCCAGGAATTGTCCGCGTTTGCCTTTTTGGTGGAGAGAAGAACGTTCATCCAGTTTTCTCCTCCCTCGTATGCCGTGATCGCTTCTGCCGTTTCGATGCCGAAATATACGTTTTCGTCGTCATGCGTGACCGTGACGGACACGATGTCGTTCCGGGCGGAACGATCGGTATACCAGGAACCTAAAAGCCCGAGCGTTTTCGCCTCGGAGCGAATATCGAACCCGTAGAAATCGCGTTCGATCGCATCGCCGCGGAAATCGAAATATTTCGACGATACGCCGGAAAGATCGGCGAAACTCTTCACCGTTTTCTTTTCCCACTCGTAATCGGACGCCTTCTCCGCGCCCTTGTATTTTCTCACGTTTCTCACAAGCTGAAGATAGAAGTTATCCTGATAGGTATTTTTATCCATCTCCATATCGCGGGAGAATTCGTTGGAGAAATTATCCACGAAAATGGGATGATCGCTCCCGCCCGGGCAGTACTTCCAGGCGAGCCATTCGTTCCAGCCCGTTACCGTGACCATTTCCACTTCTTTTCCGGAAGCCTCGTAGCGGAACACCGTTTCCCACTGATCTTCGATGTTTTTTCCCGCCTGCCAGTTTTCTTCCACGGTCAGGGTCGATTCGTTCCACCCCTTGGAACTTCTCCCGTCGAGACGATATCTCGAAAGATCGTTCCCGTAAAGGTTTTTCATATACGTATAGATCGAATAAGAGGTTTCGTTCGAGCCGTGCTGCGCCACGGAAACGTTCACCGCCTTGTTCTCCGGATAGTAATAATTATCTCCCGTCGTCCAGTCCATCCAGGGAAATCCGTTGTCCGCATAATTCTGATTGGGCCACTGCGATTCGCGCACGTCGAAATACTCGCGCATTTCGTCGGAAATATTCACTCTCGCCGTACCCTGCGCGTCCGTTCCCTTGTTGTTCTTCGTCGTGCCGACGATCAGCGGTTTTCCCGTCGGTCTGAACCAGATGTCTTCGTATTTGCCGTCTTTATAGAAGCAATCGTAAATTTCGTTCACGCGGTCGCCCGACTGCGTGTTGGTATAAAACACGACTTTCGGAACGTTCCATCCCTGATTATACAGCTTTAAGATCGTATCGAGAAGGGTGTAAGTCGGTCTCGACAGCGCGACGTTTTTCGGATCGGTCGGATCGGACACGAACGCCGTGTGATAGTTCTTTTCGTAGATCTTTTCGTTCGTCACGTCGAGATAGATGAAATCCACCCCCGCGAGCGTGAGCAGCTCCATGTGCCGCGTGATCACCCATTCGTCGGCGGTGTTATAATAGCCGTAAAGGGGCTCGCTCGTCCAGTGCACGTAATTCGCCGGGCTTTCCATTCCGTCCGGATAGCCCGCTTCGGCATTTTTCGTTCCGGGAATCTTCTGACCGATCCTGTAATTCGTATCGAGGATCGCTTTCGCGCCGTTTTCCGTTGCGAGAAGTTTTGTGGAGTCGTAAACGCCGGCGGAAGTAACGTGCGTTCCGAGCCACAGAAAATAAAACACGCCTACGTAACGTTTGCGGTCTTTTTTCTCCCCGCCGGTCGGCGTGATCTCCCTTCCGAGCCTGTCCGTTCCGGATAAGCTCGCGATCGTAAACTGATTTTCGTCGGGCAACTGAGTCATATTCGGTTTTCCATCCTTTTTACAAGCACACAAGAAAGTCATGACGGCGCACAGGGCGATCCCGATTGCTCTTTTCAGCTTCTGATTCATGTGTTCTCCTTGAATTGTTTTATTGATTTTTTTCGTATCCTGTCGTATAAGCCGATCAACCGCGTTTTATTATCCTTTCAGTCCGGCGGAGGCAATGCCTTCCACCAGGTATTTCTGGAACACCGCGTAAAGGACGGTGGGAACGACGGACATGACGGTCGCCGCGGCGAATATCCATTCCGGATGCTTCGAGTTGGTTTCCGAACTCGTCATTTTGTAAAGGGCGTAAGCGAGCGTATAGGGGGCGTCGCCCGAGTTGTTGTACATGGACGGCGTGAGATAATCTCCCCATGCGCCGATAAAAGCGGTAACGCCGAGATAGATCATGATCGGGAAACAAAGCGGCGCGCAGATGACGAAACAGCGGACGAAAGCGTTTGCCCCGTCGAGTTTCGCCCCTTCCTCCAGAGCCTTCGGGATCCCGAGAAGAAATTGTCTGCTCAGGAAGATGTTCATCGCCCCGCCGAAGAAGATCCCCGGCAGAAAGAGAGGTTTTAAAGTGTTCGTGAAGCCGAGATCGTTATAAAGAACGTACATCGGAACCTGCGTGACGATCGACGGCAGAAGCACCGTGACCATCATGAGAGAAAACATGAGGTTTTTCCCGATAAATTCCAGCCTTGCGAACGCATACGCCGCAAGGAAGGAGGAAAGGGGCACCGTTACCGTTACGATCAGCGTTACGATCACGCTGTTTAAAAGAGGCTTGCCGTATCCCCCTTCGCGGAATGCGAGAGGATAGTTTTCAAAGTGCAGCCCGTCGGGGAAAAACCTCGTTTTCGGCTGAAGGATATATTCGTTGCTCATCAATCCGCGGTTTATCATGAAGAAATACGGAAACAGCAGAATGACGGCAAGCAACACGAAAACCGCGTATAAGGCGATATTCCGCCCTTTTTTCCTTTGTTTAATCGTTCGCATACTGCACCCACTTATCCGTTCTGAACACGAGAATCGTGCACAGCCCGACCGCCGCCACGAGCAGCCATGCAAGAGCGCACGCGTACCCCATGTTATAGCGACGGAACGCTTCGTCGTAAATTTTCAAACCGAACATAAATACCGAGTTTTCGTAGCCGAAACCCTGATTGGGAGCAAACGTAAGCGTTCCGTTGAACTGCAACGTAACGATGAACGTTGTTATCAGGTTGTAAAAAATCATCGGCGTGGAAAGCGGCAACGTGATTTTGAAAAAGGATGTCGCCTTTCCCGCCCCGTCGATCGAAGCCGCCTCGTATAGCTGTTTCGGAATGTTTTTGAATTGCGCCAGCCAGACGATCACGCCGCCGCCGAGACTCCACAAGTTCATGAACACGATGGAAAGGATCGCCGATGAAGACTCGGCGTAGAAAAATTTAAGTTGCTTCAGCCCGAGGGAAAGAAGTATCGTGTTAAAAAGCCCGGGGCTTTCCGCCGTCACGTCGTATCGCATCACATAGCTCCACACGATGCCGCCGACGATCGCCGGCATAACGCACGGCAGATAGTAGATCACGCGGAAGGTCTTCACGCCCTTCAGATCGACGTTCAGAAGAAGCGCGAGCAGATAGGATCCGACCAGAACCACGGGGATATTTACGGCGGCGAACAACAGAGTGTTCCCGACCACCTTTCCCATTGCGGGATCGCGGAATGCCTTCGCATAGTTGCCTATCCCCACGAAATCGAATTTCGATACCACGTCGTAATCGTAAAAAGAATACCAGAGGGACTGCACGATCGGAAGCAGGGTAAACACGCAGATACCGAAGGTCATCGGCAAAAGGAAAAGCCACCCCGTTACGCTCCCCTTGATTTTTTTGGCGAGAGTTTTACCGTTCATTGCGCGATCGCCGCCTCAAGATCGCTCTTGAACGATCCGATAAAATACGTAACGGAATTATTCTTGGAGAAATCGCTGATATTCTTCATAAAGTTCTGTACGGCGTTCTGGATACCGAACATTTTCGAAGGATCGAATTTCACGAAATAATCGGTACAGATCTTCTTGTCTTCGGAAACGAGCCATGCGTCGAGATTCAGATTTTCAAGCCCCTTGCTCCACTGTTTTTCCTCCGCAAGGTCGATGCGGATGGACGGCGTGGCAAGCCCGTTGTTAATAAGAGCCATCTGACCTTCTTTGGAGATCATGTAACTTAAGAACTGCCATGCGAGATCGCGCTGCGTCGCGTCCGAATTCGAACTGATCCCCCAGCCCGCGAAACCGCAACCGATTTTTCCGTTTTCGCCGATCAGCGGGAACGGCAGAGCGTCGAATTTTCCCTTCACGGCAAGTTCCTCGTTCATTTTCGTCGGTCCGTAAGAGGAGAAGAAAAACGCGCATTTGCCCGCCTTGAAGTTATAGGCGGAAGTATACGGCTTTACGATCCTTCCCTTTTTGGAAAGGGTGTTGACCATCGTAGCCATGTTCGTCATATTTTCCGAATCGACGACAATGTTTCCGTTTTCATCGAAAATATCCGCCCCGTAAGACTGCATGATCGGGTTATACACCGCTTCCCACTCGAAGCAGGGATCGAGCGCATAACAATCGGAATACCCGTCCGCTCTCGCCTGCGCGCTTGTAAGATAGGTATTCACGTCCTCAAGCAAAGAGTTAAGCTGATCCCACGTAAAGGAATTGTTGAATCTCCCGTCCGTTTCCGGATCGATCCCCGCGGCTTTCAGAATATCCGTATTGTAATAGGTCACGACGGAATCCATCGAGCGTGGCACGATATATCGTTTTCCGTCGTATTCGCTCATCGAGAAGAAAGAGGAATAATAATCGGCGTCGAGATCGAGAACCCCTGCTTCTTTTGCCGCTTTATAGTATGGCTCGAGGCTCACGATACAATTTTTCGAGATGAGATAATAATAGAATCCGGTATTGGCGTAAAAGAGATCGGGCGGATTACCGGACGCGATCGCAGCGTTGACCGAGGCGGCGTAACTGTTATCCGAAATGTCGCGATAATCGAGTTTTACGGTCACTTTCGGGAATAATTCCTTAAACCCTTCCGCTAAGGCTTCCACGTATTTCGCTTCCAGCCCGCCGTCACCCGAAGGCACCATAACGGAAAGCGTCGCTTCCGTATTTTTATCCACGTTCAGATTGACTGTGTAGTCGTCCGACGGTTTTTCGTTGATCTTCGGTTTGCATCCCCCGAAAAGAGAGAGGGAGAGCACCGCGGCGGAAACCGCCGCCAGAATTTTGTTCTTCATTTTCGTCCTCCTGTAATTTGGTTTATTCCTTATATAGGAAAAATCACGCCGACTAAATCGGGAAAATATTTTTCGTTAATTATCGATAGGATCGGAAGTTTTCGTAAAACTTGCCAGACGGTATCCCCGGCTGTCTTCCGCGAGAATAAATCCGTTTTTATGTTTTTCGTCCGCCGCGGCAAATATGTCGCCGCCGTTCACGTCGCAGGCGGTTTTGTTCCAAATGGTTTCCGCGTTGAGGTTTTCGTCGAACGTGTAATAATAATCCGCGCCCGCAACGCTCACGCCCTTCGGCAAAGCGACTTTCATATACCCCGTTTCGTCCGCGGGAATAACGATCCTGCCCAGCGGCGTTTTCCCGAAACATATTTCGTCCGCAAAAGCGAAGATTTCGGGAACCCCGAGGCATTGATTGTGTCCGTGCACAAGCCCCGGAACGATACAGATATCCGCTTTTGCCGCCTGCGCCGTTCTCACGGCAGAATTCAGAGAAAAATGCGTATCGTTCTCGCTCGTTACCAGAAGCATAGGCGTGCGATTGAGCGAAAGCTGCGTTTCGTCGTCAAACCCGTATGCTTTGTTTGAGTTGATATATTCCGCAAACGGATTACTGCCGTATCTGTTGGCAAGCGTACCGTAAACAGGTACGGAAAAGGCATATCTGTCATCGTAAGCCGTCGCAAGACAGGTCAGATATCCTCCGTAAGAAACGCCCGTTATCCCGACACGCGTCCCGTCCACGCAATCGAGCGAAGAAATATACGTCGTGCATGCAATAACCGCCGCTAAGGCATGATAGCTCCATTGCGAAGTAACGTCGTTTGCGTAGTCGGTAAAATGCGACTGTTCCGGACCGTGATTTTCGATGCTTTCTCTGTAATCGGCGTAGTTGCTGTTATGGATACTTGTCTGCAAAGTCGGCATCTTCCCTTCCGTATCCATCGCGATTGCGGCATATCCCTTTTCCGCCCATGCGACAGCCCAGTCGTAAAACGCAGTACCCGTCGCGCCGTGCACCAGAACGACTGCCGGAACTTTGTTTTCCTTACCTGCGTTTGCCGGCAACGCAACGTATGCGAAAGCGTATTCGTTTTCGAGCGTTTCGACAAATATCCCCTTTGCGGTTCCTTTGTCAAGTTCGTCGTAAGTTTTCGTTTTCCTCTCCGACCAGAGATACGACGGCAGATCGAGCACTCCGCCCGTATATAACTGACCGTCCGTTTTCACATTTGTTTTCGCCGTACGATAAGGAAATATATCCGTATCCTGTTTTTCGTTGCCGGAATTTTTTCCGCATGAGAAATGAAACGTGTTCATAATAGCCAGACAAACGATCCCTGTAATTTTCAATAGTTTTTTCATCGGTTTTCTCTCGGAATCCACCGCGTTTTATTTCTTGAAATCGAAAATCGCGCTTAAGAGATTCATCGCGTAAAAACGATGAATAAAATCATTCGGATGGTTAATGTTATTCGCCCCGATCTCGTAATAATTCTTCTTTTCGAGCATGGGTCTCACGGCATGATACATGTCCACCAGGCAAACGTCCATCCACTTTTCGTTTTTCGCGTCTTCCGTCGAAAGTTTTTTCAGTTCGTTGACGAGCATTTCCTGCTCTTCGTCCGTCTTTGTTTCCGGATTGGACGGAAACGGCGCAATCAGAATGATCTGACATTCGCTGTTCACTGCTTTCGCGGCGGAAATCACCTTTTTCAGATTTCTGCGGTAAACGCCGCCTTCCACGTTCACGTAAGTATCGTTCGTTCCGAAAGCGAGCACGAGGAGATCGGGCGCCTTAGCCGAGATCAGCGAGATCTGTTCTTCTTCCGCCGCCCAGACGGAATCCTTTCCGCCGACCGACGGATTCGAGAGTTCGACCGTCACGCCGCCGAGAATTTCGATGCCCTCTTTTAAAAGAGACGCATACGGCGGACATTGCGGGTCGTGATTCCACTTTTCGGAAGAAGAACAACCTTCGGAAATACTGTCTCCGAAAACGGTCATTTTTATCGTTTCTTTTTTCGCGAGTTTCTGCGAAAGCCCGTAAAGCTCGTCGCCGAACGTTTTCACCGTCGTGCGGTCGACCGAGGCGGGATCGTAAGCGTAAGTCACATGAATGTAATTGCCCCAGATCAGGCTCGTTTCCGTGTAGATCACGCCGCCGATCATCTGGTATCCCGTTCCCGCATTTCCAAGGGGATACTGAGAGGGGACGTTGTTTCCCTTCGCCCATTCGTCGCGGAAAACGGGAATGGAACTGCCCTCGGGAAGGGTGATCGTGTCTCCGTTCACCACGTAGTCCACCCCCTCTTTATACTCCGTTTTCAGCGTTGCGTCCTTCACGGAAATCACGCGGAGCGCGTCGTATAAAAGGTGACCTTCCGCCCTGCCGCCTTTGTCGACGATCATCAGTTGTTCGTTGTAAATTACGTTGCCCTGCCAGAAGGGAAGGATCCTCTGTTTTTCGGAATAATCGTACGAAATACCGTCGATATTCTCTTCGTAATAAGGAAGTTTCGTCGCGTCGAAACGATCGGAAACGGACTCTTTTCCACCGCCGTTTCCGCATGCCGCCGACGAAAGCGCGACTGCCGCCAGGCATACCATGCAAATACCTCTTTTCAGATTCATAAACGTCTCCGTTCATCTTGGTTTTCCGGGGAAGAAGTCCTTCTTCCCGCCGCGCAGGCAGGCGAAAAAAACCTTTTCTCCCGATTCGGATTTATTTTATCATAAAATCGGAACAAAGAAAAGAGATTAAACACACATAATATTGTATAAATCGCACATTAATTACGTCATTCCGCTTGACGAATTTCACGGAATGTTATAAAATAAAACATGAAATCGCAAAAAATGAGGATTTTATGGCTGAGAAGGAACAATTTAAACTATTGCACAATTTAAACATTGCGATTGAGACCGCCGCTTATCTCGACGTTGGCAGAGAATGGGAGAAAATGGTGGAATCTTTTACCTATTATCGCCTGTATTACGTGCGTTCCGGCTCGGGAACGCTCACACTTACCAACAAGACGATCGAACTGGAAGAGGGATATATGTATTTTATTCCCGCTTTTTCCGTACTCGGCGGAACGTGCAACGCCCTCGGGCATTATTTCATTCACATGATCCCGGACGCCACAACGGCACATCTTCTGAAGATTCTTGCCGTAAAGGAAAAATGCCCGCTCGAAAAAACCATCGCCGATTATCTTTTCACCACGATCGCACAGAATTGCAAAAAAAACACATTGAGTTGTGCGTTTTCCGCAGACAGCGCGCTGAAATTTCTCCTTTCCCGTCTGATCGACGAAAACGCTTCCCTTTCGGCAAACGAGTTCGACGCCCAGCGTTTTCTGCCGGTACTCGAATATGTGGAAAGAAACATCACCGAAAAGATCCGCGTGAGCGACCTTGCGGAACTGATGTTTCTGGACGACGGATATTTTTCCAATCTGTTCAAGGCGACGTTCGGCGTATCCGTAAAACAGTATATTATGGATAAAAAAATAGAGCGGGCGAAAGCCATGCTCATCGTTGACACCCCCACCCACACCGTGGCGGAAGCTCTTAATTTTTATGATACAGCGTCTTTTTCCAACTATTTCAAGAAGAAAACGGGGCTCACGCCGAAGGAATTCCGATTCAAATCCGAATGATATCCTCGCAATCGGTTTGCCATTACAGGGAAAGCCGCTCCGACAGAAGTATGCTTGCCGGAGCGGCATTATTATTCGTTATCTACGTTTAAAAACACAAAAATGTTATCAATTCCGCCATTCTCATTCTGAACCATATCAGCAAACTCACTGCAAATACGGATTTGAGCCTCTATACTTTGCTCGTTCTGACTTTGAGAACCGAACCGAGCGTATATTATTCCGTTTCCCATTTTCCTCCGAGAAGAAATTTACTCGCTTATCGGCACAAACGTTTTCATGAATCTTTTTAACAAGAATGCGCAAAAATACGGGAACGTATATATCTTCTCGCTGTAGCCGATATTATTCGCCGACAATTTGAAACCATATGCGATATCGGGATATTTTTCCGAAGAAATCAGCGTTCTTAAGGATTTGGAGCGACCGCCTTTTGCTTTTACTTCTACCGGTATCAGATTGTCTGCCGAACGGATGAAAAAGTCTTCTTCAAGCGTGGCGTTCTCTTTTTTGTAATAGTAAAGTTTATAACCAGATTTAACCAATGCTTCGCCGACAATATTTTCGTACAGCGCGCCTTTATATACTCCGAGATTTTTATTCGCACGCAAATCTTCTTGCGATTCTTCGTCCAGTAGAGAAACGAGTAAACCTGTATCGCAGAAATACAATTTAAATTTGTCGGTGTCGCAATTTCCCGAAAGCGGCAATTCAACATCGCTTAAACAGTAGCAGACGTTGACGATACCGGCATCTACAAGCCATTCTGCGCAACCGCGATAATCACGGAATCTTGCATCTTTATCGATTTTTGAAATCTGAAACTTTTTGTTCTCTTTGGCAAGTTGAGATGCAATACTGTTGAAAACGTTCAGTATTCTTGTCTGGTCAACGCCTTGAGCGTATTTTCTTATATCTTCCTTGTAATCGGCTATAAGTTGATGTTGCGTGTCGAGTGAACCCTCAAACGTTCCTTTTTCGATATAATCTTTCACAACGGCAGGCATACCGCCGAGAACCACATAATCGAGAAAAATTCCGTGATAAACAGACATTTCGAGTTCGTTAAACGGGGTAAATGTTTTCATATGCGAAAGCATATCTTCTACGGTATCGTCATTGTAGCCCTTTGCCCACAAAAACTCTTCAAAATCCATAGAATACATCTCATAGTCGGTCTTGTATCCCACGCTGTTGCTCTCGATTTTTTTGTAATTTACTCCAAGCATAGAGCCGCTGCAAATCACGTCGAACCGCCCGTCTTCCTTAAAAAACTTCAAAGACGTAGCAATATCCGGAAACTCGGTTATTTCATCGAAAAAAATCAATGTTTTGCCGTCTATAAACTTTTTGGAAGGATCTAACAACGAAATGTTTTTTACAATCGCCGAAGCGGTATATCCGTCCACGGTGATTTTTTTATACTTTTCGTCTTTTACGAAGTTGATTTCAATAAAACTTTCATAGCCCGCAATTTTTGCAAAATGCCTGATGGATTCCGTTTTTCCTATTTGGCGGCATCCCTTTACTATTAAAGGCTTTCTGTTTTCATCTCCTTTCCACTTCAAAAGGAAATCGTCTATTTTTCGTTTTAAGTAGGTCGTTTCCATAAAACCCTCCCGATACTTTTGCAGATATTATATCAAATAAAAAAGCCAAAGTCAAGCCTTATACACGTTTTAATAGCCAATAAGTAAATTTATTTCACGTTTTAATAGCGAATTTCGGCTTTGATCTACACGTTTTTCAATCCGCTTAATTTTTATGGTAAATTAGCCGCAAAAATTCAACAGATTACGATACAGCCGTTCGGTCATTCGTGTAGTACCGAGCGGCTTTTTGTTTTGTCGTGGTTTTTGTTCGATTTGTATGGATTGGTTATGATATATATTCGAAAGTTCACAACTATAAGTCTAATTATACATAAAAAAAGACGCTTTTCACAGCGTCCCTCTCTTTGGTAAAATAAAAACTATCCGAATACCGCTTTTTGATACAGCAGTGTTCGGATAGTCCTTTCTTGGTGGACGTGAGGAGAGTCGAACTCCTGTGTTGAACGCAAATCGAAGGGATTTCTACATACTTAGCTTGAACTTTTTATCTCCTGAAAGCACAATCTGCAAGCCGACAATACTTTCCGTACGTATACTAAGTGCCGAAGGGGCGCCGCAACGAAAACGCCCGAACCGTAGCCCGTCTGAAATGATGCCGCACACGCGAACCGACGGGAAAACCCGCGGGCGACACCGCCGCTAATTAAGCAGCGAAAGCAAGACTATTGTTGTCTGCAGATAAATTTAGATTTGCCGTTTTTATCGTAGCACGGCGCTACGGTATGCTTATGCCCTCCCCTTTCCGCTCAGTCGAATCCGGAACACGCCCGAAATTCGCCGTTTAAAAGGCGAGATATATTGTTTGAGTAAGAAATTTTCTTTCACCCGCACCCGAAGAAAAAACCGCTTTTACGGCAATCTGTCAGAATGCGGAAAAAAGGAAAACTGCCAAAGGGAAAACATAGAGAAGAAGAAAAGCAAACGCCCCCGCCCCATAGCAGACGTACCGACAGATACGTGGCATCTTCTCCCTGAGACCGACTTCTCCCTTATTACACTCCGTATTCATATTATACATTATTTTCTTTCCGAAAGCAAGAAAAACGATCCATAAAATCATTCCGATTACGGAAATAGCGATCCCGGCGGCAAATCCTTGCGGAATAAACGACAAAGATACCGTATTTTCGCCTTCGGAAAGCGGAACGGCGATCATATCTCCGAGTACCCGTTTCGTTTCGACTTTTTTGCCGTTTACCTTAGCCCGATATCCCTTGTCATACGGAACGGAAAGCAGAAGATATTCGTTTGTTTCAGCCGCGATCTTCCCTTCGATCTTATTCCCGTTCACCTTGCAATGTGCGGCTATCGCTTCGTTAACGAACGATTTTAACACCTCGTCTTTCTCGCCGAACACGGAGAAAGAAGCCCCGTAAAACTCTTTTAAAACAGTGATCTCAACGGTGATCGTTCTGTTCTCGAACGTTCCGAGATACAAAAAACCGTTCTTGCTCTGCGTGGGATAGGAAGACGTTACCGTAAGCCCGTTCACCCGGACGGAAAACGAATCGTTGATATGCTGTTTCAACGCAGTGGTATAAAGGTCGAAACAATCGAAATAGAGTCGCTGTTTTCCGGTGACCTGAACGGTATAAAGGATCTTCCCGCGCGAGGAAAGATCGGAAAAGCGATACACGCCGTCTGTCTTCACGGCAGTCATACCGGAAACGACGGTCTCTTCAAACGGATAAATCTCGAGCAGGTCTTCTTTCCCTCCGACGGCTTTGAAAACCGATTGCACGATCTCCGCCCGCTCGCCCGAAAAACCGGCGGTAAGAACGCTTTCCGTAACAGCGATGCCGAGCGGCAGAGAATATTCGTTCCTACTGATATGCCAATTCGCAGCCGAATACAGCGCCGTAGAAGACGAACCGCTTCCCGCGACGTATTTCTGACAGAGAAGCGCGTCGGTAAATGCGGTACCTCCGTACTGTCCGACTTCCATCCAGTAAGACGAATACCCGAGAGACTTCATCATATTCATATATGCGCCGTTTGTAAGCGAAGTATAGTGACCGAGGCTGTTATATCCGAGCGCACCGATCGCATTGACGTCCGTCACCTTGGTTTTCAGCCCTACCCGGTAGAATTCGTCGTCATCGATTTTATCAGCGATCGTAAACCGCTCGCGATAGGAGATATCGTCGTGCGCGGCGGATTCCATATACACGCGCGAAGAAAAGGAACATTCCCCGAACACCGCGATCAGCAGAACGACACAGACAAAGGTTTTCTTTAAAAGTCCGAAGGAATACAGGATCCTTATTGCAACGGCAAACAGCAAAACGACGACGTAAACGGTCAATAAACCGTTGAACGAATCGGCGTTTCCCCATAGCGATTTTACATACCGCGTAAGAATATGAGAATGATTTTCAAAATAATTGTTCTGCCAAAGCACGACGAAACAGCAGGCTATTACCGCAACTCCCCCGAGAACACAGGACAAAACGATATCTCTTCTCCCCGCGGAAACGCTTTTTCCCTCGCTCTCCTGCCCGCAACGGAAAATGTTTTCTCCCGCCACGATAAGTCCGAGAAAAATCGTAATGAAAGCATAACGGGACGGAAATGCCATATAGTTCCCCGTATGCCACATTTTATTGACGGGTTCCAGAATTAAAGGGATCGCCGTAAGGATCAGAAGAACGACATAAACCGATGATAACTGCGATCTCTTTCGCGCAAAGAAGAACGGAAGAACAATAGAAAGACAGAACACCGTCGGCAAAACCGTGGTGTAGGACGTGATCAGATTGCTGCTTTTTAAGTTATCGATCACAGACCCCGTTCTCGCCGAAGCCAGATACTGTATCGTAACCGGAATATACACGACAGCAGACATCAGCATCGCAACAAATGACCCGATAACGAACTTATAGGAAAACTTCTTATCTTTTTCCATCAATGCGGAAACGCCTGCGTACAGAAGCAGAAACATCACTACCATATAGCTGATGTAAAAACTGCACCACAGATTCAGAGACAAAGCCGCCGTATACAAAGCGAAACTCTTTCCCTCTTTCATCTTTTCAAGCCCGAGCATGATCACGGGAAACAGATACACGCAATCGAGCCATGAAAGGATCTGAAAATACATGAGCACATAGCCGGAAAAGGAATACAGCACCGAAAACGCAAGGCTTAAAAGAAAATTCTTCTCTCCGAATTTATATTCAAAGAAAACGAAGGATAACCCGCCCGCAAGGATCATTTTCAGCATGACGAGAACGTTTACGAAAAGGCTCATATTCTCTTTTTCGACAAACGCTACAAGAAGATTGAGCGGGCTTGAGACGTAAAACATGTAAACGCCGTAAAAATTCATACCGCCGGCGTTTTCATAGCTGATAAAAAAGGATGACTTTCCGTTAAAAATATCCTTCAGATTGCACAGGATCGGAATCACCTGCTGGTTCATATCGCACCAGCCGATCGATTTCGATCCGAAGGGATAAAGATCACCGCGCATCGCAACGAACAGAAAAACGAGAAAAACACTCATCGGTGCGACGAAATAACGTGATATTTTTTTGAGGATCCCCAAACCTTTCATTTCTGTTCCCTCACCGGTAATTTTTCAGTTCCCTTGCCGCCGAACGATCGAGATCTTTTTCTTTCAGCGACTGCTTTTTATCATAAGTATGTTTTCCTTTGCAAAGCCCGAGTTCGGCTTTGATCAGAGCCTGTTTGTAATAAAGCTTCAAAGGGACGACCGTATAGCCTTTTTCCTGCATTTTTCCGAGTAATTTCGTGATCTCGCTCTTGTGCAGGAGAAGTCTCCTGTCCCGACGACTGTCCTTCACGTTGAAGCTGCCGCCTTTGTCGTAAACGGCAATATGCATTCCCTTGATCCACATTTCTCCGCGAAAAACGGAACAATATGCGTCCTTTAAACTGACGTTCCCCGCACGGATCGATTTGACTTCCCCGCCGTCGAGAGAAATACCCGCCTCGAACTTATCTTCCACAAAATACTCAAAGTACGCTTCTCTGTTTTCTGCGATGATCTTCATGTTTCTCTCCCTTTTCACGTGTTTTGGACAAAATGATAAAATCTACCCGCCGCGTGGCGACGTCCGCTCCGAGCACGCCGATCCTCACCTTCTCTCCGAGGCGGAAACTGTGCTTTCCGGACGACAAGGTAAACGTTTTCTCGTCGAATTTATAATTACCGCGCGGCAGATTCTCAAGTCCCGTAAAACCTTCCACGGTATTGTCAAGCTCGCAGAAAACGCCGGAAGACGTAACGCCGCTGATCACGGCATCGAATTCCATGCCGGCTTTGTCTTTCATGTAAATCGTCTTATAAAGGTCGTCCACCGTGCGTTCCGCTTCATCCGCAGCCCGTTCCTTTTCGGAAGACTGCAATGCGCTTTTCTGACATAAATCCCCGTATAAGTCGTTTATTTGACCTATTTTACCGTCAAGCAATGCCTTGATCACACGGTGCACCATAAGATCCGGGTATCTTCTGATCGGCGAAGTAAAGTGGCAGTAACATTCGCTCGACAAGCCGAAATGTCCGAGATTCTCGGTTGTGTACTTTGCCTTCTGCATCGAACGGAGCATTACTTTGTTGATCACGGGAAAAGCCGGGGTGTCTTTCGTCTGATCGAGCACTGCGGAAAAATCGGACGGGCGGCAATTCTCCGCCTTCCATCTGACGTTCACGCCGAGAAGACGGATAAAATCGATAAACGACTGCGCTTTTTCCGGCAAGGGTTTTTCGTGCACGCGATAAACAAAAGGCACTTCGAGAAAGCAAGCGTATTCCGCAATCGCTTCGTTTGCCGCAACCATAAACTCCTCTATGATCTTGTATGCGTCCGGCGCGGTCCTGCGGGAAATGGAAATATTCCCGTTCTCTTCCGAGATCTCCGCTTCCTTCACGTCGAGATTCACGCTTCCGCGACGGTCTCTTCTCGCGGTCAGAATTTCCTGCAATTCCTTCATGAGAAGGATCCTTTCCTTCATGTCGGGATACGCGGCAAGATAAGTTTCGTTTCCGTCCAGCATGCCCTGCACCTCGTTATAGGTCATACGGTGGGCGGAACGGATCGCCGATTTCGCGATCTTCTTATCCACGATCTCACCCTTTCCGTCGATCTCCATAATACAGGATAGGGTAAGTCTTGTCACGCCCTCGTTCAGAGAGCAGATCCCGTTGGAAAGCTGCTCGGGGAGCATCGGGATAACGCGATCGGGGAAATACACGCTTGTAGCGCGTTCGAAAGCTTCTTTGTCGATATTCCCGCCGACCTTTACGTAGTGCGAAACGTCCGCAATATGCACGCCGAGAATATAATGTCCGTTTCCCGTTTTTTCGATATCGACGGCGTCGTCAAAGTCGCGCGAGTGGTCTCCGTCGATCGTTACTATCTTTCTATTTCTCAGATCAAGCCTGCCTATAAGCTCGTTATCGTCCACTTCCTGCGGTATTTTTGCAACTTCCGCCATTGTTTTTGCAAGGAAGCTATCCCGATATCCGTACCCTTTGATCAGCGAATTCTCCTCGGATTTCAGATCGTTGCTTCTTCCGATTATCTCCTTGATCTCTCCCTGCGGGTTATCGTGTGCGGGGAAACAGGTGATCTCGGCATACACCTTATCGCCGTTTTCGGCATGAAGAGAGTTTTTGAACGGGATACAGATATCCACGAAATAATTCTTATCGTCCGGTCGCACGTATCCGAACGTTTTCGCGCGGTAATAGGTACCGCAAAGCGTCGTGATCCCCCGGGAGAGTACGCGCACGACTTCCGCCTCGTCGTTCGACCCTCTTTGAGAAGGGACCCTGCGAGCCAGCACAACGTCTTTATGAAGAGCACCGTGGAGATTTCTGTTCGGAAGAAAACAATCCCCCACCGAGGGATCTTCCGCGATCAGAAAGGCAAATCCCCTTTCGTTCCCGCGAAGAACGCCTTTGATCAGCCCGGCGTCTTTTGCGGAGAGGATCGCGCCGTTTTCGATGACGATCTCACCCTCTTTTTCAAGCCGTTTCAGGATATCGCTTATCGCGTCCTTTTCAAACGCCGATCTGGCGTTCGTATAGGAAAACACTGCTCTTTTCCCTTTCCCGGATAAAGTCCCGTCGTTAAATTTTTCTTTGAGTTCCGTATATAAATTCATTTTTGTTCCGTACCCGAATATATCGCAAGCCGAAACGGTCGGAATCGTATCGTATACCGATTGTTTCGGCTGAAATAGAAAAGAGGAGAACCGGATTTGCGCCGAGTCTCCTCTTCACGGGGGATAACCCCCGCACGTTTATTTCAGAAATTGCCCGAACGGAAAAGAACCGCACAGAACGCGCACATAAACACAGCGAGAATGATCATCGAGATGACCGTAAGTTTTCTCAGCTTGCTTTCAAGCGTTTTGCCTTTGTTCTTTCCGTAGAAAGTTTCCTGTTGACCGCCGAGGGCGCTGATGCCGTTGGAATTGCTCGGCTGAATCATGATAACGATTATGAGGAAAAGAGCCAGAAGCGCGGCGATCACCACGAGGGGGATGCAGATCGCTTCCATTAAGATCCAGTTCATAGCCAAAAGATTATTAAGCATAAACCCGTTTTCTCCGTATTTTAAATTTTATCTTCGTTTATTATAACACATTATTTCCCGATTGACAAGCGTTTTCGGTAAATGTCCGGAAAACTTTCGTAAAAAGACGAAGTTATTCCTTCCTTACCCGCTTAATCGAGAAGATCCTTCACCGCTTTTGCGTCCTGAGAAGTTTCATCCACGTCCTCAAGTTTGTTTGCCTTTTTCACTTTCACGTCGGAAAGTTTGAAATCTTTATAAACAAGGCTTCCGTCCGTCGTTTCCATTTTGACCTTGACGAGAAGTTTCAGCATGTTGTTGGAGATCACGATCGCCTTCCCTTCCGGGGTCTGCACTTCGCTGCCGACCTTCGGCATGAGACGGAACGTTTCGCTGTAATGGGCGTTTTCGTATTCAAGACAGCACATCAATCTGCCGCAAAGCCCGCTTATTTTCGTCGGATTCAGAGAAAGCCCCTGCGTTTTCGCCATCTTTATGGTTACTTTACGGAAATCAGGCAGACAGCTCGCGCAGCAGCAAACCCTTCCGCAGGGCGCAATGCCGCCTAAGATCCTCGCTTCGTCCCGGATTCCGACTTGCCTTAATTCGATACGAATATGGAAAGCCGTTGCCAGATCGCGGACGAGTTCGCGAAAGTCGATCCTTCCCGCAGCGGTGAAGTAAAAAATGATCTTGCTGTTGTCGAATGTAAATTCCGCGTCGATCAGCTTCATCTTCAGCCCGCGCGCTTCGATTTTTTCCGCGGCGATCCTCATAGCCGAAGGGACTTTGTCTTCGTTGCGCTTTACTTTTGCCTCGTCTTCCGCGGTCGCCCGCCTTGCGATCGGTTTCAGCGGCTGAACGATCTTATCGTCCTCTTCCTCTTTCGGTTCCATCACGACCTTGCCGTATTCGACCCCTCTCGCCGTTTCGACGATCACGCCGCTTCCCTTTTCGTAATTTTCCTCTCCTGGATCAAAATAATATATTTTGCCGGTATGCTTGAATTTTATTCCTACGACTTTTGCCATCTGTGTTTCTCCTCTAAAATTCCGAATAAGATCCCGTCTGCCGTCATCATTGCGTTCGAGTTGAAATTCAATGCTTTCTCCGCGTCGCCGAGCCTGTCGTTTATTCCGAGCAAAGCCCCCGCGGTGAATCCGTTCGCTGTCGCTTCCACGCTTCCCTGGGTCACGGATCTCAACAGCGCAAACACTTCCGTCCGCATCGCCGCGACAAAACCTTTCATATCGTTCTGATCGATCAGTCCTACGTATTTCACCACGTCGGACGAACGCGTCATCTCCGAAAGGATCCTTTTGCATAAGGCTACGTTTCTGTCCGCATTGTCTCCCGCATAATATGCCTCGGCTTTTCCTTCCGCTCCGCCGGACAGTGCGATCGCCCTGCGAAGTTTCTCTTCGTCCGGCATCAGATCTTTCAAGCCGTCAAACAACGCTTTCTCTCCGAACGGGGGAATGTCGAGCCGTTTTACGCGTGATTTTACGGTGGGAAGTATGGTATAATCGGACGCGGCAACGAGAACGATGCACACGTTCGCCGGCGGCTCTTCCAACGTTTTCAGCAGTTTATTCTGTGCCGCCGCTGTCATGCTTTCCGCATGCGCGAGAAGGAAAACCCTCGTTTTGTTTTCGATCGGTTTATACGCAATGCGGGAAAGAAGATCGTCCACGTCGCCTGCAAGGATCTTATCCCCGCTTTCGGGGTAAAGGGTGCAGTCGGAATAAACGTTTTTTTCAATCAGTCTGCACGCGCGGCATTCGCCGCAACCCGTTCCGTTCTCGCATTGAATCGCCTTCGCGAAACTTTTCGCATACTCTTCCGCCTTGTCGCGATCGGCGCAAACGATCAGATAGGCATGAGAGAGCGTCCCTCTTTTTAAATCGCCCGAAACGATCTTATAGGCGTTCGTTTGTTCGATAAGTTTGCTCATAAGCCGTTAAACTATTATTTTTTTATCTTTTAAGGTGTCGACGACGGAGCGGAAGACCTCCTCGGGCGTTTTTCTCGCGTCGATCTTTACGATCCTTTCCGGATAAAGATCCGCAAGACGAAGATAACCATCGTACACCCGCCGATGAAAATCGATACCGCTTTGTTCAAGTCGGTCGCCCTTATCCGCGCCGCCCTTTCTCGCAAATGCCTCGTCCGGGGAGATATCGAAAAACAACGTGAGATCGGGGATGCAGTCTCTCATTGCGACAACGTTGACCGATTGCACGAAATCGAGTCCGAGCCCTCGCGCGAATGCCTGATAAGCAAACGAAGAATCGATATAACGATCGCAAAGTACGATCTTGCCTTCCTTTCTTGCAGGCAGGATCTTTTCCCGTATCAGCTGCGCGCGCGCCGCCGCATATAATAGAGCTTCCGTTTCGTCCGTCATTTCGGTATACGCGCCATTCAGAATAATGCGGCGGATATCTTCCGAAATCTCTGTTCCGCCCGGTTCTCTCGTAAAGAAAAACTCCGTACCTTTCTCGTTCAGATAGTCTTTTAAAAGACTTATCTGCGTCGATTTTCCGGATCCTTCGCATCCCTCCAGAGAGACGAATGCACCCTTTTTATTCACCATAATTCCCGAATTTCCTTAATGTGTGCGCTAAGAAAGATAAGGTTTCATACTGCATATCCGGCTGATACTGCGTGTAATCGAACACGGTAAGCACAAGTCCGTCCGTCGTAATCTTTCCTTCCTCATCGATCAGATACCACTGACTTTCCACTTCTTCACTGCCGCCTTTCACCTTGGAAAGATCGATCCCGTAGGCTTTCGTATCTTTATATTTCACTTCGCCGCCTTCCGTTTCGCGGTACATTTTCGCGGTATACCATAAAAAGTCGTTTTCCGTGCCCTTGGTTGTCTCGATCGCCTTAGTAATGTAAAGGTAGTTCTTGTAGATCGTTTCGATCCTTTCGATTTCTTTCTTCACGCCTTCGGCAATCTGCGCTTCCGTGCGATAGGTCTTTTTATAGTTGCGCGCGCTCCCGATGCGGTATTCCCGGAAATATTTTTCGATTTCGTTTTCATTCACGGTATAAGTTCCGTCTCCGTTTTCGGTAATGAAACTTTTCGTGCAATACTCTCTCGCCGCGACAAGAAGATCGTCGATCGACTGCAAAATGCCGTTGTTGACAAGATACTGAACCTGCGCAACCGTCTCGATTTCCGCTTTTCCTTCTTCCTGTGCCTTTTTCAGATCGTTTCCGCCCCCGCTCAGGAACACGTCTCCCTCGTGAGTAGAAAGGCGAAGAGAGAGCATATACGAAGCCGAATACTGACCCGTAGAGGAAATCTCCGTTACCGAACGGGACAACACGTCGTAAGAAAAAGCGCCTTCGTTTTTCATATCTTCAAGATATTTTGCATTGGAAGAATCATTGGTCGTTTTGACCCCTTCATATACGACAAGATAGAAGTTTTCGCCGTCGGTACAGCGCGTTGCCGTCATGGTAAAAAGAAGAGACCAGATGAAGATCGCCGCGATTACGACAATCAGAATCTTGATCCAATCGTAGCTCAGCATATTTCCGAGACGCTTTTTTGTTATTTTTAAGTCCATCGAAACTCCTTTTCTCTTTCGATTATTTTGCGGAAAACGTATTTCCGGCATTTAGATTTCCGGCATAGCGGAACGAAAATCGCCGCGGTCGCCGTTATAAAAAATAAATTCCGTAATTGTTTCTTCGTTAATTTTCCGACCGAAAAAACCTACAACGGCTCCTATTTCGCATATAAGGCGCCGGAACGGGAATCAAACAAGCCTTGTCAGGCATGCCGGGCAAGAGCAATACGAACCATGGTCCGGCATAGCCCGCTGCCGCGATCGCGAAAAACCTCGCCCGATGAGAAGATCTCCCGATAAACCGTTGTGTTCGATCGCAGGATGCCTTCGGTATTCCGCATCTTCTATTGTAAAAGGGGCTGTCGCGCATTGAAGAAAGCGACAGCCTCGTTCTTTCAAGAGTTATTCCTTCCGGGATATGGCAAAAGGGAAGATCTCAGCCAGCGGCTTAATAAACCCTCTCTCGTTCCGAAACAGATCCGACTTGCTACGGACAGATTCAGCCGACGATCTCCAAGATCTTAACGAAATATTCGCAGGAAGGAGCCTTCACGGCAACGCGCTCGCCGACCTTGCTTCCGACCAAAGCTTTTCCCATAGGGGAAACGTTCGAAATACGATTCACCTTGATATCGGCTTCCGTCGTACCGACGATCTCGTACACCGTTTCTTCCTTTTCGTCTTCGTCGTAAACTCTCACCTTAGACCCGACCGATACGACACCTTTCTTGATATCGCTCGTTTTGATGATCTCGGCAGCTTTCAATTGAGCTTCGATCTCGATGATCTCGCCCTCGATCCTCGCCTGCTCGTTCTTTGCGGCGTCATATTCGGCATTTTCGGATAAGTCGCCGAAATCTCTCGCCACTTTGATCCTTTCGGTGATCTCCGGGCGCTTGGTAAATTTTAAATACTCGAGTCTCTTTTCAAGTTCCTGATAGCCTTCTTCGGTAAGAATGACTTTTTCGCTCATAATTTGCAGTTAACCTCTCTTGTCGTTCTCGGGGCGTTACGCCGCCGCTTCATAAAAAACGAAACTCTCCGCACCGGCGGATATTATAAGTCCCGTTTTATTTTTTTGCCGTCATAAGACGCGGGAAACCCGTATCTTCCGGTTTTCGATCGGAAATACGGGCGCCCCTTTGTCTTATCCTTTGATTACGCTTTCAGCACGTAATTGAAACCTTTTTCCGTTCCTTCTTCGTTTACCGAATGATCGGTCGGATATCTCACAAGCCCGTTCTCTTTCATCATCTCGCCGATCGCCTCGATCGCAGATCTGCACTCTTCGGCATTATTGACGATAAGAAGAGATTTCAAACCTTCCGCGGCAAGGCTTTCGTCCGCCTGCATCATAGCGTCGTTCTCAACGGCAAGATACACGAATAACTTACCGCGGGCGATGAACATTCTGATCAGATTCTTTTCCGCGATTTCTCCTTCCGGCTGATCGGCAAGGACGAAGGACTTCGCATACACGCGGATGAGTTTATAATAATCGTCCACGCTGTCGGCGACTCTTTCCGCCTTTATCTCATAAACGAAACCTTCTTTTCTCGTTTCCTCGGTCGCATCGGTCACAACGGCTTTCCGGATCTTCTTCATGCCGTTCGTAAACATTACGTCCTCGATGAGATCGAGAGCGGCGTCAAAAGTTTCCTCGTTATTCACGATCGCTTTTGCGGAAAGGATCTCGCCTTCTTTTACGTTATATCCTTTCGCGATAAGGTCGGATAGGTTTTCGTTTACCTCGAGTTCGATCTCGTTCTCCGTCTGCTTCATCGCGCAAACTCTCGTTACGGCGTCGAGCGAGAAGGGCAGATCGTTCGCCTTCGCATAACTGTATACTTCGGCTTTCAGAAGATCAAACGCGCGATCGAGATCGTATTTCTCCTCTTCGGCAGCTTTTGCGGCTTCCAGGGCGGCAAGTCTTTCGGCTTCCTCTTTTTCTGCCTGCAATCTCGCTTCCTCTTCGGCGCGGAGCTTTTCTTCGTTCTCGCGAAGTTTCGCTTCCGCTTCGAGTCTCAGTCTCTTTTCTTCCTCGGCTTCCGCTCTCGCCTTTTCTTCGGCGGCAGCTTTTTCTTCGAGTTCCTTCTTCAGAAGAGCTTCCAGATCGGCTTTCACCGACGCCTGTTCGTCCTGCGCTTTTTCTTCCGCCAAAGCTCTTTCGTCAAGCTCTTTTTTCAGCATCGCTTCCAATTCGGCGCGCATTTCGGCTTTTTCTTCTTCCGCCTTTTTCTTCGCCTCTTCTTCGGCGCGAAGTTCCTTTTCGATCTCCGCTCTCAGTCTCGCGCTTTCTTCTTCGCGGAACTTGCGGTTTTCTTCTTCGGCTTGCTTCTTCGCTTCTTCTTCGGCGCGGACTTTCTCTTCGATCTCCGCTCTGATCTTTGCCTCGTCGATCACAACTCTTTCCGCAGGCGCGTCGATAATGCCGAACCTTCCGGAATTTCCGGCGAGAAGTTTCGCTTCTTCCGCAACCTTTCTCGCTTCTTCGATCTCTGCGCGAAGGCTGTCTTCTCTTTCCTGCTTTTCTTCAAGCCACTTCTTGCGTTCGTCTTCTCTCGCTTTCTCGATCAGAATATCTCTTTCCGCGATGACGGCGTTGCGTTCCGCTTTCGCCTCTTCGGCTTCTCTCTCCGCCTGAAGTCTCGCTTCCTCGTTGTTCTTCGATTCTTCGATCTGTTTCAACGCTTCGAGTCTCGCCTCTTCGGCTTTTCTCTCTTCCTCTGCCTTCTTCGTCTCGTATTCGAGTTTTTCGGCGGCAAGTTTGTCGAGTCTGTCTTTTCTGTCTCCGTCCTGAGCCGGTTTCTGCGCGGCAGCCGCGGCTTCCTGCTCTTTCAGAATTTTATATTCTTCTTCCGTGATCCATTTCGCGTAAACGGTCACGTTGCCTTTCGTTACAAGTTCGGTCGAAGCGAATCTCGATTCGCATTTCTTATCCGTATACCAACCCATGAACACGAAACCGCTTCTGACGGGGTTCTTGGGATAAGCGAATTTTTCGTGGAGCTTGACGTGAAGGACTTTGGATCCCTTTCCTTTGGTTGCGTCGAAGCGTACGGAATACTTCCAGTTTCTCGCAACGGATACGATGATGGCGATCACGGCGATCACGACCACGATCGCAAGGAAGATCATCAACGCGATAAACGCCCAATCCGTCCACTTCGTATTATCAACGAGCGCAAACTGTGAAAAATTGTCGGTAGTGTAAGTCATAGACATAACTCCTTCTCCCTCTTTCCATTCTATTTCAGACAAGGCGACGGCATTCGTGATCGTCGTATGCGAATACGAAACGACGTTGACTTTATCTTTGAATTTTGCAAGCGCGTCATCCGATTTGAACTCGATCGTAACGCGGTAGAAGCCTTCGAAATTCTCTCTGACGAGATCGTTTTCGTATACGGTTACGGTGAAATAGCGATCGACGTGTTTCCCCGCAAGCTCCTTTGTCAGCGCATCGGCATTTTCGCAGGAGATCTTCTTCGAGAGATCCTTTCCTCCGAGGATCACGTTGAGATTTCTCCTGATCGACGGAAGCGCGCCCTCGCGGATCTCGAGTCTCGCGTCCGCGTCGAAATCGTTTACGACGGCTCTCGTCGTTCCGATCGAAGTAACGGTAAACCTGTAATCTCCCCATTCGCCGACGACGGTTGATTTTTTCGGTTGAGGAACCACGGAGCTTTCTCCGTTATAGGAGAGCGCGCCTTCCGCGGTATACGATTCGGCGAAAAGCTCTACGACGCGGTATCCGCAAACCCCGTCCGTCTTGCCCGATTTATCGAGCGCGTCGATCATATTTTTTGCGATCGCGGTATTTCCGGCGATCGCCTGATCCGCCACGACGCCGTAATCGCCGACGTGCAGCGTTTTTTCGTTGTCCACGCCGACTTTTGCGGTTTTCTTATATATATTCAGTATTTCAGACGCATTGACGTTATCGTCGTAATCGTGATACCGTTCGGGAAGTCCGGAATAAAACTCAAGGGCTTTCCCGCAGGACTTCATGAGAGCGAACGCCTTATCGTAAGCGGCGTTCTGAACTTCCGCGTCATCCGTTTTTCCGACCGAATACCCGCCAGCGGCTTCCGCGGCGGTGATTTCCTCGTACGCTACCGTCATTACGGTTTTGACCGTTTTGAAGAGATCGACGTAATTCTGAGTGATCTCGTTCGCCTGCGATTTCGTGATCGCGCGGTCGAGGGAAGCGAGAACGTCTTCCTTGGAGTGTTCCCCGTCGATCGCGAGAACCGCCTCTTCCGGATATTTAGGATTGACGGAACCGTCTTCCGTATGGTACGTGGCATACGTTGCCTCGACGACCTTTTTGTTCCTCTCCACGCTTTCGGCGAGAGTATCGTCGTCTCTGTAACGATCGAGCACGGAAGAGAAATCGTTGTAATAGGTTTCCGCAACGGTAAACGAATAATCGGAGGAAACAAATCTCTTTTCGGAAAGGCGGAACCCTTCGAGATATTTCTTCGCTTCCGCTTTGACAGACGTCTGATTGGACGCAGACAAAGAACCGAGCTCCGTTCCTTCCGCATAAGCGGAATCCGCAACGTAATGCGTGTAGAACTCGATCGCTTTTCCGGAGATCCCCCTGATACCCGCGATTCCGGTTTTACCGTTTAAAAGATCTTCGGCGATCGCGTTGTAATCGGTTGCTCCGGCGATTTTCAGTTCCGTTTCCGCCGAAGCCGAAACGAGAGCGTACTCGTCTTTATCGAGAACGACGCCGGACGCCGTCTGAAGTTCGCCGTATCGGTTTCTGACGACCCCCTGCACATAAGTGAGGATATCCTCGTCGTCTTTCGCCGTGTATGTATGCGTCGGGTCGTACGCCGTGATCCACGGAGATTCGCCTTCCGCCCGGGCAAACGAACTGCCGGACATACCGATCCCCCAGAGCACGAGGCATATCGCCGCCAACACTGCAAACATCGCTTTCAGACAACTTTTGCTCATGTTTTTTGCCATAACCTTTACTCCTGTCCCGAATTATATATAATATCACATTATTATACACGATTAATGATATCACAATTCGTCGATTATTTCAATAGTTTTGCCGAAAAAAATGAAAATTTTTCATATTTTTTTTTGCAGAAACCGCATCTGTCGTTCACACGACCTTTCTCCGACAGTTTCCGTCGCGACGGTACTTTTCCGCAAAACGGGGACGACCGACTTCGATTTTATCGCATAAGTGCCCCTATAAGTCGATTTTCGCCATTTTTTACCAAGAAAAACCTCTCGTTTCCGGCATTTATACGGAAAAAATCGCCCGATTTCGGTTTTCCGCCGGTATCCGTCTTCTTTTTTGTTTATGGAAAACCGTTAAAGATCGAAACACTTCCGGATCGTTTTATAGTCGCCGATCACGAACAACGTGACCTTATCGGTCAGCAAGGTATCCGGTCTGACGTAGGGATCGGTTTTTTC
This sequence comes from uncultured Clostridia bacterium, assembly GCA_934271265.1. GTDB lineage: Bacteria > Bacillota > Clostridia > Christensenellales > Borkfalkiaceae > UBA10281. Next base: position 71,508 of record CAKQRE010000036.1, read on the forward strand.
GTCCGTTCTGATCGCTACGATGTTGATCCCGTATTTTTTTCGGATGTCGAGTTCGAGGATCGTTTTTCCCTTCCAGCTGTCCGGAACGGAAACCTCGAATACGGAACAGGTTGAATCGAGTTCGATGTAGTTGAGCAGATGGTCGGAGCTATAGCGGATCGCCACCCAGGAAGCAAGCTGTTTCTCCGGATATACGATCTCGTCTGCGCCGTTGTGCAACAAGAATTTCGCCTGACCGTCTTTTTCTGCTCTCGAGATCACTTTTTTCGCGCCGAGCTCTTTCAGCAGGCTCGTCGTTTCGAGAGAGCTTTGAAAGTCTCCTCCGATGGTAACGATGCAAACGTCGTAGTTATCGATCCCGAGCGTCCTCAGAAAAAGCTCGCTCGTACTGTCTCCTATCTGACCGTTCGTCACGTATGGCATAACGGCATTGACAAGTTCTTCGTTCCGATCGACCGCCATCACTTCATGACCTAATTCGTTCAGCTTGATCGCAATATGTTTTCCGAATCTGCCGAGACCGATCAGCAATATCGACTTTTTTTTCATGTGTCGTAAACTCCTTTAACCGACGGAAAAACCGTCGATCGGGTACTTTGAATTTTGTGATTTATATCTGCCGAACGTCGCATAGATCAGGGTCATCACTCCGACTCGCCCGAAATACATACAAACGATCAGTATGAGTTTAGACGCGATGCCGAGCGTCGGCGTCAGTCCGAGGCTCAGCCCGACCGTACCTACGGCGGAAGCCGTCTCGAACAAACATGCCGTCATGGGAAGATTTTCTATCACGCCGATCAGCATACCTCCGAACCAGAACAGCGTCATGTAAACGAGAAATACGGACGCCGCGCGCCTGACGGTATCCGGATCCGCACGCCTTTTCAACACGTTTGTTTCGCTTCTCTGACGAAATACGGAATACGCCGAACAAACCAGGATCGCGATCGTCGTTGTTTTCATTCCGCCCGCCGTCGACCCCGGAGACCCGCCGATCAGCATAAGACCGATCATGAGGAAGATCCCGGATTCCTTCATCGTCGAAAGATCCACGGTATTAAAGCCGGCGGTTCTCGTCGTTACGGACTGAAACAGAGACGCCAGGATCCTTTCCCCCGTCGGAAGAGCCGAAAACTCCGCAAAGAAAAAGCATACGGCAGGTACAACGATCAGAATACCGGAAGCGATCAGCACAAGTTTACTCTGCGTGCTGTACCTGCGGAATCGGATCCCGTACCTGAGGACGTCACGCCAGACAAGAAAACCGATTCCTCCGATCACGATCAGCAACATGATCGTCACGTTTACGAGAGGGTCTGCCGCAAATCCCGTCAACGAGGAAAATTTTCCCGTTTTTCCGCCCATGAGATCGAAACCCGCATTACAGAATGCGGAAACGGAAGTAAACACGGAGATCCAGATCCCTTCCGGTCCGAATCTGCCGCAGAAAGAAGGCATAAGCAAAAGCGCGCCGACTGCCTCCGTTATAAAAATCCCTTTCAGAATAAAACCCGTCAATCTGACGATTCCGCCGACAGTCGGTGCGGAGATCGCCTCCTTCATCGTTTCCCTCGTGAAAAGACCTATTTTCTTTCCCGAGAGAAGAGCAAAAGACGAAGCGACCGTAACGACGCCCATTCCCCCGATCTGTATCAGCGACAATATCACGATCTGACCGAACAGCGACCAATGAGTTGCCGTATCGTAAACGACCAGCCCCGTGACGCAAACGGCGGAAACGGACGTAAATAACGTGTCGATAAACGGCGTCCATTCTCTTGCCCTGCTGGAAAAAGGAAAACACAGCAATAAGGAACCGAAAAGGATTACGCCCGCAAAACCGAGCAGGATGATCTGAAAGGAAGATATTCTCTTTTTTAAACCGCTTTTCATAATGGATCCTATATCCGGTGATAACGAATGCGGTATACGCAAAAAGCCTGCAGATCTCTCCGCAGGCTTCTTTCCGATATGATCCGACCGGATCGTTTCCTTTCGGGAAACAAAGCTCGGAATTACCCGCATTCGCTTTTCGTCCGGATTACACCAATTCGATGATCGCCACTTCCGCAGCGTCGCCTCTTCTTTCGCCGAGACGGTAAATTCTCGTATAACCGCCTCTCTGTTTGAGTTCTTCCGCTCTCTGAGCGTACTTGGGAGCGATCTCGTTGAAGATCTTCTCCACGAGCGGATGCTGAACGCCTTCCGTTCTCGCTTTGAAATCCTTCATCGTTTCCTTGCCTCTCTGTTCCTGAAGATCGTAGGTCAAAGCCATGATCTTTCTTCTTGCGGCAAGTTTCTTAGCGCCGTCTTTGTACACTTTCGCGGTAACTTCTTTCCCTTTCTTGTCTTTGGTGGTGATCGTCGATTCTACCGTGTCCTCATAGGTGTTCATAGCGAGCGTAATGATCTTTTCCGTATAGGATCTGAGTTCTTTCGCTCTGCCCAAAGTAGTTTCGATTCTGCCATACCATAAAAGATCAGAAGCCTGATTTCTTAAAACCGCCATTCTCTGCGTGGTGGTCATTCCTAATTTCCCTGGCATTGTTTAGTCCTCCTTTTCTTTTAACGACAGACCGTATGTTCCTAATTTATAAATGACTTCGTCCAACGATTTTTTGCCCAGATTTCTCACCTTAAGCATGTCGTCCTCGGTCTTTTTCGTCAAGTCGTCAATGGTGTGAATGTTTGCCCTCTTGAGACAGTTATACGAACGCACGGAAAGATCCATGTCTTCGATGCTCATTTCTCTGATCTGTCTGCCGAGATCCTGTTTCGCCTGAACGAGAATGTTCGTTCCCTTCATCACGTCGGAAAGCTCTGCAAAAATAGAGATGTGCTCGTCTAAGATCTTAGCCGCAAGGCTTACGATCTCCTTGCCGGAGAACGCGCCGTTCGTCCATACTTCGAGAGTCAGTTTGTCGTAATCGGTGTTCTGACCGACACGGGTGCTCTCTACATTGTAACTGACTTTTTTGACAGGGGTATAAATGGAATCGACGGGAATATAGTCGATCTCGTCCGTTTTGTTATGTTCGGCACCCTTATATCCTCTGCCTCTCCCGATGGTGATCTCCATATCGAGCACGCCGCCGTTATCGATCGTGCAGATGTAGGCGTCCTTATTGAGGACTTCCACTTCCGCATCGTCGGCGATATCGCCTGCCGTAACCACCGCGGGACCTTCTTTATAAAGTCTGAGAACCTTTTTGAAATCGTCTTCGGTGCCCGTCGTTTTGAAGGCTATGCCCTTGATATTCAGGATGATGTCCGTTACGTCTTCTTTTACGCCGGGAACGGTAGAAAATTCGTGCTTGACGCCCGCGGCAAACTTAATGCCTTGCGCCGCCGCTCCGGGAAGCGACGACAGAAGCGTTCTTCTGAGAGCGTTGCCGAGCGTTAAACCGAACCCTTTTTCAAGCGGATCGGCAACGATCTTGGCATAGCATCTGTCTTCGCTTTCTTCCACCTCGATCTTTGGCGTTTCAATTTCCATCATGGAAAAATTACCTCCCGATTATTTAATGTTGTAATATACCTTTCAGTGTTCCGCTTTTGTATATATTACTTGGAGTACAATTCGACGATCATCTGTTCGGAGATCTGCGAATCGATATCCTCTCTCGTCGGAAGTGCAAGAATTTTTCCTTCCAGTTTTTCGGTGTCGAAATCAAGCCATTTGGGCATTTTGCCGCTCTTCGCGGTTCCCTTTAAAGCCTCGAAATAAGGAGTGGATTTTTTGGATTCTTTCACGGCGATCACGTCGCCGACTTTGACCTGATAGGAAGCGATGTCCACGGGTCTGCCGTTTACGGAGAAGTGAGCGTGCGTTACGAGCTGACGAGCCTGCGATCTCGAGACCGCAATACCCATTCTGTAAACAACGTTGTCAAGTCTTCTTTCAAGAAGAGACAACATGTTTTCACCCGTGATACCCTTCATACGATCCGCTTTTACATAGTACTCTCTGAACTGACCTTCGAGCACGCCGTAAATTCTCTTCGTCTTCTGCTTTTCGCGAAGCTGCAAGCCGTATTCGGAAACCTTTTTTCTGTCCGCTCCGTGCTGACCGGGAGCAACGGGTCTCTTTTCAAAGGGGCAGGAAGTCTTATAGCACTTATCGCCCTTTAAGAACAACTTTCCGCCTTCACGTCTGCACAGGCGGCATTTAGCATCTGTATATTTAGCCATAATTACTGTTACCTCCTATTATACTCTACGGCGTTTGGGCGGGCGGCATCCGTTGTGCGGGATGGGCGACACGTCCTGGATCATCGTAACTTCGATACCGCAGTTGCCGAGAGCTCTGATTGCGGACTCTCTGCCCTGACCGGGTCCTTTTACGAACACTTCGACGGAACGAAGCCCGTGTTCCATAGCGGCTTTCGCAGCCGTTTCCGACGCCTGCTGAGCGGCAAACGGAGTGCTCTTTCTCGAGCCTCTGTAACCGAGCGCGCCTGCGCTGCACTGCGCGATCGCGTTTCCGTTCGCATCCGTTACGGTAACGATGGTATTGTTGAAAGAGGATTTGATATGAACCTGACCTTTATCAACGTTTTTGATCTCTTTACGTTTCTTAACAACTTTCTTAACAGCCATTTTTCAAGTCCTCCTTCGATTATTTGGTAGCAGTCTTCTTCTTGGCTACGGTACGACGCGGACCCTTTCTGGTTCTCGCGTTTCTCTTCGAGCTCTGTCCTCTGACGGGAAGACCTTTTCTGTGTCTCACGCCGCGATAGCAACCGATTTCCATCAGTCTCTTGATCGCCATGGACTTTTCCGATTTAAGTTCGCCTTCCACTTTGTAGTGATGTTCGATATACTCTCTGAGTTTCGCAACATCGTCTTCGGTGAGGTCTTTCACTCTCGTGTCGGGATTAACGCCCGTTTCCTTTAAAATTTTCTGCGCGGTAGGTCTGCCGATACCGAAAATATAAGTGATACCGATCTCTACACGCTTTTCTCTTGGTAAATCTACACCGGCAATACGAGCCATTTGTAATATCCTCCGAAAATAAAATAAGATTTTTTTTGAGGGGCGGAAACCGTTTGTTTTATTCGTCCGCCCGCGGTTGATTCAAAAGTAATTAACCTTGTCTCTGTTTATGGCTTTTGTTTTTGGAGCAAATAACCATAACCTTACCTTCTCGTTTAATGACTCTGCATTTGTCGCACATAGGTTTCACTGATGGTCTTACTTTCATTTTTCAATCCTCCGATTTTAGTTGAATTCAATAAAATTGTCAGTTTTTGCTACGCCAGACGATCCGACCTTTCGTCAAATCATAAGGGCTCATTTCTATTTTGACGGAATCTCCGGGAATGATCTTGATGTAGTTCATTCTCAGCTTCCCCGAAATGTAAGCGGTTATCACATACCCGTTCGACAATTTCACTTTAAAAGTGGCGTTCGGAAGAGCTTCTTCGATAACCCCTTCTGCCTCTATAACGTCGTCCTTTGACACAATTTGTTCCTCCAATTTTATTTTACCGCCGAAAAAACTCGGCAATCTGCGGTTTTCCGTATTCCCTCAGCTTCATCCTTTTAGTTAAAAAGTTTACACTTTTACCATCAGAATTGCGGAATACGTGTTCTTGTTTTTAAAGGGTGAGCACTTCGACGCCGTTGTCACCGATCAGTACGGTGTTTTCATAGTGCGCCGACGGCTTCCCGTCTGCGGTCACGCAGTTCCATCCGTCGATGTCGACTTCATAACCGCCCATGTTGATCATAGGTTCGATGGCGATGGTCATATTTCTTTTCAGTCTTATGCCCGTGCCTTTCTTACCGTAATTCGGAACGGAAGGATCTTCGTGCATCTGTCTTCCGACGCCGTGCCCGACCATATCCCTCACAACGGAAAATCCGTTTTTCTCGGCATATTCCTGCACCTGCGCGCCGATATCGCCGAGACAGCTTCCGATACAGATCCCTTTGATCCCTTCGAAAAAACATTGTTTCGTCACTTCGATGAGTCTCTTTTTTTCGGGGTCGATGTCGCCCACGTAAAAACTTCTCGCGCCGTCTCCGTGAAAGCCGTTGAGATAAGCTCCTACGTCTACGCTTACGATCTGCCCTTCTTCGATGATCCTGTCGGACGGAATCCCGTGAACGACCTGTTCGTCGATAGAGATGCACGTTGCCGCGGGAAACCCGTACAATCCGAGGAAGGACGGTTTCGCACCCGTGGACAAAATAAATTCGTGAACGATCTTATCGAGCTCTTTCGTCGTCATGCCGGCTTTCAGGTTCTCTTCCGCCACGCACAGCGCGTCGCGGACGATACGGCAGGGCGCGCGCATCAGCTCGATCTCTTTATCCGATTTAATGTATATCATCTTAGCTACCTTTGTCTGAAGAAAGCTCAGCCGAGCTTTTCGACGATCGCGTCGAACACGTCGTCGATGTTGCCGTCTCCGTCGATCGTTACGAGCACGCCTCTTCCGTCGTAGTATTCCACGAGGGGAGCCGTCTGCTTCGTGTAAACGTCGAGTCTCGACGCAACCGTTTCTTCGTTGTCGTCCGCGCGCTGGATCAGATCGCCTTCGCACTTCCCGCAGGACGTTTTACCGTCCAGGTAGTCGACGTGATAAGATTCGCCGCATTTCGAACAGACTCTTCTTCCCGTGATCCTTTTAAGAAGTTTGGTAAGGGGTACGTCGATATTGACGACCTTTTCCACTTCCGAGAATTCGTCGAGAGCCTTTGCCTGAGCGACCGTTCTCGGAAAACCGTCCAGAAGATAACCGTTTTTGCAGTCGTCTTTTTCCAGTCTTTCCTTTACGATCTGAATCGTCACTTCGTCCGGAACAAGCTGTCCTTTATCGATATACGATTTGGCAACCAACCCGATGGGCGTTCCCTCTTTGATGTTGCTTCTGAAGATATCGCCCGTAGAGATGTGAGGCACGGAATATTTTTCCGCGAGCCTCACAGCCTGCGTGCCTTTGCCCGCGCCGGGCGCGCCTAATAACACGATGTTCATCTTATTTCAGGAATCCTTTATAGTTCTTCATCATGATCTGCGATTCGAGAGCGTTGTTGAATTCGATCGCGACGGACACTACGATGAGCATACCGGTCGCACTGAACGCACCGCTCGCCTCTCCGCTGCTGATGATCGCGTTGAGCACGATAGACGGCACAAGCGCGACGATCGCAAGGAAGAACGCGCCGAACAGCGTGATCCTGTTGGAGATCTTCTTCAGATAATCGGCAGTCGGCTTACCGGGTCTGATACCGGGAATGAAACCGCCGTTCTGCTGAATGGTCTTCGAAATATCTTCGGGATTGAACTGGATCTGCGTATAGAAGAACGCAAACCCGAAGATGAATAAACAAAGGAAAATCGAATAGAAGGGATATCTCGACTGCGAACCGAGCCACGTGCTCCACCAACTAAGCGCTGTAGTCGCGTTGAAGAGCGTCATGATCAATTCGGGGAAGGTCAGGATGGAGAACGCAAAGATGAGGGGCATTACGCCGTTTGCATTCACCTTGATGGGAATAACGGTCGACTGACCGCCGTACATCTTTCTGCCTTTCACCTGCTTCGCGTACTGAACGGGGATCTTTCTTTCCGCAAGCTCCACCCATACGATCGCCAAGAAAAGGACGAGCGTGATGAGGATATACACGACGAATTTCAGAAGAGCGACTCTGTCGAATTCGCTGCCGAGGAAGATCGTCTGGAATTCCTGCACGGAGAATTTTGCGGCGGAAGCCACGATACCCGTGAAGATGAGGAGAGAAATACCGTTGGACACGCCGTAATCGGTGATTCTTTCACCGATCCATACGGTGATCATCGAACCTGCGGTGTAGAAGAGAATGACGGTAAAGTAAGCAAGGAAATTCGTGAATCCGTTCACCTTGTCGCTGCCGCCCGCATACATCGCGGAAAGAGAAGCAAAGTTACCGGAAGACGAAGCGGTTCCGTAGCTTACGAGAATACCGATGGACTGAATGACCGCAAGCACGATCGTAAGATATCTCGTGATCTGCGCGATCTTCTTTCTGCCCTCTTCGCCCTGTTTGGAAAGCCTTTCCAGCGCGGGAATGGCAACTGCAAGCAACTGCACGATGATCGAAGAGTTGATATACGGTCCGATACCCATTGCAAACAGCGTACCGTTTGCAAGCGAGCCGCCCGTCATCATACTCATGATGCTGAGGTAAGACGCATTCGCTAACTGTTCCGAATCCAGAAGGTGTTCGCCGATACCGGGAACGGGGATGAAACATCCGATTCTGTAGATTAAAAGGAATAACAGCGTCCAGTAGATCTTATGTCTTATCTCTTTGACTTTAAAGGCATTTTTTAACGTTTCAAACATTTTCTACCCTCCGCTTTTTTCGTGGTAGGTTACGCTTCTTCCACCGTACCGCCGGCTTTTTCGATGGCTTCTTTCGCAGCCGCCGAGAATTTATCGGCTTTCACGGTGAGAGCAACGTTTAACTCGCCGTTACCGAGGACTTTCAGCCCGCATGCGCCTTTGATCTCTTTCACGAGACCGTATTCAAGAAGCATGTCGTAATCGACGACCGTACCGGATTCAAAGCCGGAAAGTTGTTCAACGTTAACGATTGCATATACTGTTCTGAAGTGATTGTTGAAACCGCGCTTGGGGACCTTACGGGTCAAAGGCATCTGTCCGCCTTCGAATCCGGGTCTCACGCCGCCGCCGCTTCTCGCCCACTGACCTTTGTGACCTTTACCGCTCGTTTTGCCGAGCCCCGAGCCGATGCCTCTTCCGAGTCTCTTCTTGGAAGTTCTCGCACCTTCTGCGGGCTGTAACGTATCAATTCTCATAGTTTTACCTTCCTTAGATCTTCTCGACTTTTACCATGTGGGAAACGACTTTAATCTGTCCCTGCAATGTTGCGCTGTCGGTAAAAACCTTCGATTGATTAATTTTTTTAAGCCCGAGAGCGGCTACGGTCGCTTTCTGTTTGGGAAGCGCGCCGATCGTGCTTTTAACAAGAGTTACTTTTACCTGATTTTCCATTCGGAAGCTCCTCCTTACGCCTGGATCTCTTCGACGGTCTTTCCGCGAAGAGCGGCAACTTCTTCAACCGTCTTGAGTTCGTTCAAGCCCGTAATAACGGCTTTCACCATGTTGACGGGGTTATTCGAACCGTGAGACTTCGTTCTGATATTCTTGATGCCTGCGGCTTCCATTACGGCACGGACGGGACCGCCGGCGATAACGCCGGTACCTTCCGCAGCGGGCATCATGAGAACGGATCCTCTGCCGAATTTTCCGATCACGGTGTGAGGAATGGTCGATCCGACCATAGCTACCTTCTTCATGGATTTCTTCGCCTGAGCGGTTGCCTTTTCGATCGCTTCGGGAACTTCGTTCGCCTTACCGGCGCCGCAACCTACTCTGCCGTTTTCGTCGCCGATGACCACGAGTGCGGAGAAACGCATTTTACGACCGCCCTTTACGACCTTCGTAATGCGGTTGACCTGGATGAGCTTTTTGCAGAGACCGTCGTCGCGATCCTGTCTTCTTTGAGGTCTGTTATTTTCTTTCGCCATTTTTCGTTCCTCCTCTTAGAATTTCAAGCCGCCTTCTCTGGCGCCTTCCGCTAAAGCCTGCACTCTGCCGATATAAAGGTATCCGCCGCGGTCGAAAACGACGTTTTCGATCCCTTTCGCGGTTGCCTTTTTGGCAAGTTCCGTACCGACGATCTTAGCCTGTTCGACCTTCGTCTTTCCGTCGAGAAGAGCTTTTACCGCTTTCTCTTCGGTCGAGCAAGCACAAAGGGTGTTGCCCTTCACGTCGTCGATAATCTGTGCGTAAATGTGATTCAGACTTCTGTACACACACAGTCTCGGGCACTCGGCGGTTCCGGAGATTTTCACTCTGACTCTCTCGTGTCTCTTCTTTCTGTCTGCATTTTTATCGATTTTAGATATCATATCGGTTTACTCCTTATTTGCCTGCCGTCTTGCCTTCCTTACGTTCGATCACTTCGCCTTTGTAAGTGATACCGTAACCGTGGTAAGGTTCGGGCTTTCTGAGCGCTCTGATGGTTGCCGCGGTTTCACCGACCGCAACCTTATCGATCCCCTTCACGGAAATTTCCGTGGGAGAAACGGCTGTAAGAGTGATACCGTCTTTCGCCTTGAACACCACGTTGTGGCTGAAGCCGATCGAAAGGGAAATGTCTTTGCCCTGCTGCGCGATCTTCCAGCCGACGCCGTTTACGAGAAGGTTCTTTTCGTAACCCTTCGTTACGCCGACGACCATGTTGTGAAGAAGCGCTCTGTATAAGCCGTGTTTCGCTCTGATCGCGTCTTCGTCGTTCGCTCTCTTCACGTGAGCGACGTTGCCTGCGATCTCGAACGAAATGTTTGCTGCGTCATAATCCTGCGTAAGCGTGCCGAGAGGCCCTTTTACGGTAATAACGCCGTTATCCGTCGTAACGGTAACGCCAGCCGGGATTTCTACCGGTTCTCTACCAATTCTGGACATATAAGACCTCCTTTACCAAACGTAAGCAAGAACTTCGCCGCCGTGATTGGTCTTTCTTGCTTCTTTATCCGTCATCACGCCCTTCGGGGTGGAGATGATCGCGATTCCGAGACCGCCGAGAACTTTGGGAAGCTCTTCGCATCCCGCATAAACTCTGAGTCCGGGTTTCGAAACTCTCTTTAAACCGTTGATGACTTTTTCACCCTTCGGTCCGTATTTAAGGGTCACTACGATCTTTCCCTGCACGCCGTCGTCGACAACGTCGTAAGCGGCGATATAACCTTCGTCGAGAAGGATCTTCGCGATGGATTTCTTCATGTTGGAAGCGGGGATCTCCACCGTATCCATTTTAACAGTAAGCGCGTTTCTGATGCGCGTGAGCATATCTGCGATAGGATCTGTCATTTTCGTCTACCTCCTCTTACCAGCTTGCCTTCTTCACGCCGGGAATCTGACCCTTATAAGCCAATTCTCTGAAGCAGATACGGCAGACGCCGTATTTTCTGAGAACGGCATGGGGTCTGCCGCAGATAGAACATCTCGTATATCCTCTCGTCGAGTATTTGGGTGTCTTTTTCTGTTTGTTTATCATTGCGAGTTTTGCCATGATCCGTTTTCTCCTTAATTAGCTTTGAAAGGCATTCCCATTGCCTTGAGAAGTTCGCGAGCCTCTTCGTCCGTCTTAGCCGTGGTCACGATGCAAATATCGAACCCTCTGACTTTTTCGATCTGGTCGTACTGGATCTCGGGGAAGATGAGCTGTTCTTTCACGCCCATCGCATAGTTTCCTCTGCCGTCGAAAGACTTGGAGGGAACACCCTTGAAGTCTCTCACTCTCGGAAGAGCGATGGAAACGAGTTTATCGAAGAACTCATACATCTTGTTGTTTCTCAAAGTAACTTTGATACCGACGTTCATGCCTTCTCTGACTTTGAAGTTTGCAACCGACTTCTTCGCCTTGGTGAGAACGGGCTTCTGCCCCGCAATGAGCGCAAGCTCCTGCTGTGCCATCTGAACGCTCTTCGCGTTGTCCTTCGAATCGCCGAGACCGTTGTTGATCGTGATCTTGACCATCTTGGGAACTTCGTTCACGTTCTTATAGTTGAAGTGTTTCATGAGATAAGGAACGACCTCATCCATGTACATCTTCTTCTTTCTAGCAACGTACTTGGAATCGGTTGCAGTTTCCTTAGCAACCTGAGTCTGTTTGTCTGCCATTTTTATTCTCCTTTAAATTCAGGCTTCTTCTTTTTTGGAAGTTTTTTTGGTAGCGGTTTTCTTCGCGGTCGTCTCTTTCTTCGCGGCGGTTTCTTTCTTCGCAGCGGTTTCTTTCTTTGCGGCGGTTTCTTTCTTAGCCGTCGTTTCTTTCTTTGCGGCGGTCTTCGTCGCTTTCTTTGCGGGAGCGGCTTTCTTTACCGCAGCGACGTCAAGCGCCGCGCCGCACTTCTTGCAGACTCTGATCTTTTTGCCGTTCTCTTCTTTATAAGAAACTCTCGTTGCCTTTCCGCATCCGGGGCAAACGACGAGGACGTTGGAAGCGTCGATCGCGCCGATCTGAGAAACGATCGCGCTCGTTTCGTTCGCGCTTCTCGCTTTCTTGCTCTTCTTCTGAACGTTGATCCCGTCTACTTTGATCTTATTATCCTGGGGAGCGGCGGATAAAACCTTACCCGTTTTGCCCGCGTCCTTTCCGGTCAACACCAATACCGTGTCGTTCTTTTTAACTTTCATCTCTGACCTCTCCTTACAGTACTTCCGGGGCAAGCGAAATGATTCTCATGTAATCCTTTTCGCGAAGTTCTCTGGCAACGGGTCCGAAGATACGAGTGCCTCTCGGTTGTTTCTGGTTATCGATGATGACGGCTGCGTTGTCGTCGAATCTGATGTGCGTGCCGTCCGGTCTTCTGAGACCCTTCGAGCTTCTTACGATAACGGCTTTCACAACGTCGCCCTTTTTCACGGCTCCGCCCGGAGTCGCCGTTTTCACACTGGCTACGATCACGTCGCCGATGTTTCCACACTTTCTGAACGAACCGCCGAGAACTCTGATGCACATGATTTCCTTAGCTCCCGAGTTGTCCGCCGCTTTTAATCTGGTCTGTGGCTGTATCATAACTGCGTCCTCCTATATTATTTCGCCTTTTCGATGATTTCGGCGACTCTCCAGTTCTTATCCTTGGAAAGTTTTCTCGTCTCGACGATTCTGACTTTGTCGCCTACGCCGCACTCGTTGTTCTCGTCGTGCGCCTTGTAGTTTTTGGAAGTCGTCAGGGTCTTCTTGTAAAGGGGATGTTTCGCCTTCGATTCCACGTTGACGACGACCGTTTTATCCATTTTGTCGGAAGTTACGATACCGACTCTTTCTTTTCTTAAATTTCTTTCCATATCTCTCCTCCGTTCAAGCGTTCGCCTTCAATTCTCTGGCGCGGATTTCGGTCTTGATTCTGGCGATATCCTTCTTCGTCGTGGTGATGACGTTAGGATTTTCGAGTTGTCCGGTGGCGTGGTTGAAACGCAATTTAAAAAGTTCATCCTTCAAATCGGCGAGCTTGCTCGTCAATTCGTCGTTGGTCATTCCGTGAATTTCCTGTGCTTTCATGATTAACCTTCCGCTCCTTCGTTGTTATTCTCTTTCTTGACGAATTTCGTCTTGATGGGGAGCTTGTAACCGGCAAGTCTCATAGCTTCTCTCGCGTCGGCTTCCGAAACGCCTGCCATTTCAAACAAAACTCTGCCCGGCTTTACGACAGCCACCCAATACTCGACGGAACCTTTACCGGAACCCATTCTGGTTTCGGCGGGTTTCTTCGTGATGGGTTTGTGGGGGAAGATGTCGATCCATACCTGACCGCCACGTTTGATGAATCTCGTCATCGCGATACGTGCGGCTTCTATCTGATTGGAAGAAACCCAGGCGGAACCGTCGGCAACGAGCGCGTAATCGCCGTAAGCAATTTTATTGCCCTTGGTGACCTTACCCGTCATTCTGCCGCGGTGCTGCTTTCTTCTCTTAACTCTCTTCGGCATTAACATATTAAGCTTCGCCTCCTTCCGTTCTCTTTGCTTCGCCTAAAACTTCGCCTTTGTACACCCAGACTTTCACGCCGATCGCGCCGAAAGTCGTGTGAGCCGTAGCGAAACCGTAATCGATGTCCGCGCGAAGGGTCTGCAGGGGGATAGAACCGTCATGGTACTGTTCGCATCTTGCGATCTCGGCGCCGTCGAGACGGCCGCTTACCATAACCTTGATACCCTTGACGCCGACTCTCATCGCTTTGGTGATCGCCTGCTTCATGCATCTTCTGAAAGACGCTCTCTTTTCAAGCTGAGCCGCGATGGATTCCGCGACGAGCTGTGCGTCGCCGTCCGGTCTCTTCACTTCGATGATGTTTACGGCAACCTGTTTGCCTTTCGTGATCTTGGAAAGATTTTTCTTCATCACTTCGATCTCGGCGCCGGCTTTACCGATCAGCACGCCCGGACGAGCCGTGTGGATAACGATCGCGATTCTGCCTGCCGCTCTTTCGATGAAGATCTTGGAGATCGCCGAAGCATAATAGGTCGATTTGATATATTTTCTGATTTCGTAGTCTTCTTTCAGATAAGTTCCGAAATCTTTCTTGTCGGCATACCATTGGGTATCCCAGTTTTTGATGATTCCTACTCTTAAACCGTGCGGATTAACTTTCTGTCCCATAATAGCCTCCTTACTTGGTCATCGCGTCGAGAACGACGGTAATGTGGCAGGTTCTCTTCAAAATTCTGAACCCTCTGCCGTGAGCCATCGGCTGCATTCTCTTGAGCGTCGGTCCCTGATCGGCATAACATTCGGCGATCTTGAGATCCGCCATATTCATTCCGAGGTTGTGTTCCGCGTTCGCGCCGGCGGAAAGAACGACCTTTTTGATCGGTTCCGCACCGGCTTTGCTGATATTTTCGAGGATCGCCACCGCTTCGGTCACGCTTTTGCCTCTGATCAGATCGAGAACCACTCTGACTTTATAAGGAGAGATTCTGATATACTTCGCAACCGCTCTGGGTCTTTTGTCTTTGTTTTCCTCAATTCTCTGAGTTTTCAATTTCATGTTCTTAGCCATTGTACCTTACCTCCGATCAGCCTGTCGTCTTCGAGCCGGAATGCCCTTTGAACGTTCTGGTGGGAGCGAACTCTCCGAGTTTGCAACCGACCATATCCTCGGTGATATATACGGGAACGTGCTTTCTTCCGTCGTAAACGGCGATCGTGTGACCAACCATCTGGGGGAAGATCGTCGAGCTTCTCGACCACGTTTTCAATACCGATTTTTTATTCTCGGCGTTCATCGCTTCTACTCTCGCAAGAAGTTTTTCCTGTACGAAAGGTCCTTTTTTAACGCTTCTGCTCATAAACCGTAACCTCCTTAATTGACTCTCTTGATGATGAATTTAGAGGTCTTATTCTTCTTCTTTCTCGTCTTATAACCGAGAGCGGGTTTACCCCAAGGAGTCATAGGACCTGCGTGACCGACAGGGCACTTACCTTCACCACCGCCGTGGGGGTGATCGCAGGGGTTCATGACGGAACCTCTGACGGTAGGTCTGATACCCATGTGTCTGACCTTACCGGCTTTACCGATACGGATGATCTCGTGATCGAGGTTACCGACCTGTCCGACGGTCGCCTTGCATTTTACGGAAACGTATCTCATTTCGCCGCTCGGCATTTTAAGAGTCGCCATATTGCCCTCTTTTGCCATGAGCTGAGCCGCCATGCCGGCAGCTCTTGCGATCTGTCCGCCTTTACCGGGCTGAAGTTCGATGTTGTGAACCATGGTACCGACGGGGATCGCTTCGAGAGGAAGCGCGTTGCCCGCTTTGATGTCGGCGTCCGCACCGGAAACGATCACGTCGCCTACGCTCAATCCGATGGGAGCGAGAATGTATCTCTTTTCCCCGTCTTCATAGCAAAGAAGAGCGATGTTTGCCGTTCTGTTCGGATCGTATTCGATCGTTTTGACGACCGCTTTCACGCCGTCTTTATTTCTTTTGAAATCGATGATACGATATTTTCTCTTATTGCCGCCGCCGTGATGTCTGACGGTGATTTTACCCTGAGCGTTACGCCCCGCGGTGTGTCTCTGATCTTCAACGAGAGATCTTTCGGGTTTCGTGCAGGTAATTTCTTCGAACGTGCTTACCGTCATGAAACGACGCGCCGCGGAAGTCGGTTTATATCTCTTAATACCCATAATTTAAGTCCTCCGTATTATTGCAACGACTCGAAGAACGCGACAGGCTTGCTGTCCTTCTTCAGCGTGACGATTGCCTTCTTATAGTCGGAAGTATATCCCTGACTTCTGCCCATTCTCTTGAGCTTTCCGTGGCAATTCGCGGTGTTGACTTTTTCCACCTGAACGTCAAACAGCTTTTCGACTGCGAGTTTGATTTCGGTTTTGTTTGCGTTTTTCGCAACGACGAAGGTATATTTCTTATCTTTGATCGTCGCGTAGCTCTTCTCGGAAAGAAGAGGCTTAATAATGATATCTCTTTCCATTATTCTCCGTAAACCTCCTGTAATTTCTCAACAGCGCCTTTCGCGATGACGATCACCGCGTTTTTCACGACGTCATAGGTGTTGAGCTGATCGACGGGAAGGGTCTGCATTTCCTGGATGTTGCGAGCGGCTCTGATCACGAGCTGATCGTTGTCGTTCATAACCATGAGAACGGTTTTCTCAAAGTTGAACGCGTTGCGGAAAGCAACCATTTCTTTCGTCTTTCCTTCTTTCACGGCGATATCCTCGAGCACGTAAAACTCACCGTCGGAGATCTTCTGAGAAAGGGCTGAGAAAAGCGCCGTTCTCTTTGCCGTAATGTTCATCTTTTTGCTGTAATCTCTGGACTTGGGAGCAAACACGACGCCGCCCTTGATCCACTGGGGAGCTCTGGTCGAACCCTGTCTCGCGTTACCCGTGCCCTTCTGTCTCCAGGGCTTCTTTCCGCCGCCGCGGACTTCCGTTCTGGTAAGAGTGCCCTTCGTGCCCTGACGGCTGTTCGCAAGTCTGGTCACGACCGCCTGATGAATGAGCGGCTCGTTATATTCGATGGCGAACAATTCGTCCGCAAGATCCATCGTGCCGGTCTCTTTCCCGTTCATATTGTAAATTTTAACGTTTGGCATATTCTTCACACTCCTTATTTCGCGGTATTAACGACCGTTACGATTCCGCCCTTGGGTCCGGGAATGGCTCCTTTGATCAGGAGAACGTTTCTGGCGGCGTCTACCTTGACGATTTCAAGGTTCTGAACAGTCACTCTTTCGTTACCGTATTGTCCCGGCATGTGCTTGTTCTTGAAAACTCTCGACGGCGAGCTGTTTGCGCCCATAGAACCGACTTCTCTGTGCACGGGGCCTACGCCGTGGGTCATCTTCAGTCTCTGCTGGTTCCATCTCTTGATGACGCCGGAGAAACCGTGACCTTTCGTCTGTCCGACAACGTCGATCTTGTCGCCTTCCGCAAAAGTTTCGACCGTGATGACTTGTCCTACCGTGTACGCGCTCGTATCGTCAAGTCTGAACTCTTTCATGACTTTCTGAGGAGCGACGCCCGCTTTTTTGAACTGACCCGCTTCGGGTTTGTTGAGCGCTTTCTCTTCGACCGCGCCGAAACCGACTTTAACGGCTTCGTAACCGTCTTTCTCGATCGTTTTGATCTGAACGACCGGGCAAGGACCGGCTTCAACGACCGTGACCGGGATTACTTTTCCGTCTGCGGAAAAGATCTGGGTCATGCCTAACTTCTTTCCAATGATTGCTTTATTCATAGATAAAGTTCACCTCCGTATATTAAAAAACGTTTTACCTTGATTTGTATCAGAGCTTGATCTTTACGTCAACGCCCGCCGGAAGATGGATCGAGTCGAGAATCTTAGCGTTCGTGGAGTAAATGTCGATAAGTCTCTTATGAGTTCTTATCTCGAACTGTTCTCTGCTGTCCTTATACTTGTGGGGGGAACGAAGAATCGTTACAACTTCCTTTTCCGTAGGAAGGGGAATGGGTCCGCTGATCTTAGCGCCCGCTTTTTTCATGGTTTCCACGATTCTTTCCGTTGCCTGGTCGACCATCTTGTGGTCG
This sequence comes from uncultured Clostridia bacterium, assembly GCA_934271265.1. Taxonomy (GTDB): domain Bacteria; phylum Bacillota; class Clostridia; order Christensenellales; family Borkfalkiaceae; genus UBA10281. The sequence goes on from CAKQRE010000036.1 coordinate 89,110, forward strand.
TAAGCCGCCAACTTGATTCTGATTTTCTGACCTGCCATTGTGTTACCTCCGATTTTATACTAACATATTGTCAACATTGCCGTGTGTGTCGCGCTTCGAGCAATAAAAAATCATTCGCCGCTGTGTATTTTTGCGAATGACCAATACCGTTCTTTCCCGCGGTTAGTCGCAAGGGTCAAACCCTCACATTTGTCAACGAAAATTATCTTCCCGCTCATTCTCCGGGTTCCGGATCCCGAAGGCGAGCACGGTTTCAAGTAACTTTTCGTCTCAACCCATATCAACACAGCCTATATATAATACTAAATTCTTCAAGTAATGTCAAATGTTTTTCATCGATTTTTAATTTTTCTTTTCGTTTTTTTTGAGTTTTTTGCATGTTTCGGCTTAACCCCCTTTTCTTTTCGAAAAACAGAAAAAAAGAGACGTGGAAAACGCTTCCCGCCGTCTCTTTTCAAACAATATTATATATAATGTAAGACTTTTTCTTTCAGCACGGAATTTTCTCCACGGAGATCTTCTCATAGATCTCGCGGAATTTCTCGTAGTAAAAGAGGTTAGTCCCGGGCGTTGTGACCGAGGCGGTACCCGCCGCCACCGCCGTACGAAGAAGCTCCGCCTTTCCCGCCCCCTCTTCCGTAAACCGCGCGACCGCCGCAACCATACTGTCCCCGGCGCCCACGGTACTGTTTACCGCCACGTTTGCGCTCTTGCAGTACCAGGCGGAAGATCCGTCCGTCAGAATCGCCCCTTTCCTGCCGAGCGACAGCAAAACGTTTTCCGCTCCGCCGTCGATCAGTTTCCGGCAACCCCTTAAGATATCGTTCGTATCCGCATACGTCTCGCCGTTCAGCTCCTGCAATTCGGCGAGATTGGGCTTCACGAAATAAGGGTGCGCTTTCAGGGCGTAGCGCAGGCGATCTCCCGTTGCGTCCACGATCGCTTTCACTCCTTCTGGCAATACGGACGCGAGACGACGGTAATAGTCTTCCGGGACACCCGTCGGCAAAGATCCGCTCATCACGACGACCTTTGCCTGTTTCGAGAGTTCTTTCACGATAGAAATCAGTTCTTCCTGCTTTTCTTCCGTAACGAGATCACCCTTGTCGTTCAGCTCGGTCAGCATAGACTTATTGTCTACCACTTTGTAATTGGTGCGGGCGTTTCCGTCGTTCCAGACAAACGTGTTTTTCACCCCTTCGTCGTCGAGCACGTGCACGAACATCGCCCCGTTGCCGTTATAAAGGAACCCCGTAGCGAAACTGTCCCCTTTCAGACGGGCTACGCCGATCGCCACGTTCAGCGCCTTACCCGAATACGTTATGACTTTATTGTCGATCCTGTTGGTCGAGCCGACTTTCAACGTTTCCACCTCTACCGTGCAATCGACGCTCGGATTCGGACAGACGGATAATACCATGATTTGTTTTTACGCCTCCTGTTTCTTTTCCGCTATGATCTTTTCGGCGATCTGCGGCGGAACCTCTTCATAGCGGTCGATACACGTCACGAAAGACCCCCTTCCCTGCGTCATGCTGCGCAGGTCGGTCGCATACTTCAGGATCTCCGCCTGCGGCGCTTCCGCCGAAACCACGGTATTCTCCCCGTCGGACGAGGTGCCCAGAATACGCCCGCGACGTTTGTTCATGTCACCCATCACGTCTCCCGTATAGCCGTCGGGCACGGTGATCTCCATATGCAGAATTGGCTCGAGAATGCATGGCGAAGCCTTTTTCATTCCCTCGGCATAAGCAAGTTTTGCCGCCGTGACGAAAGCGATCTCCTTGGAATCGACGGGGTGATACTTACCGTCGTACAGCGTGCACTTCACGTTGACTGCGGGAAACCCCGCGAGAACCCCTTCCTTCATCGCCTCGCGAAGCCCTTTATCGACGGCGGGAATGAACTGTTTCGGCACGGCGCCGCCGACGACCGCGTCCACGAATTCGTAAACGCCGTCTACCGCTCCCGGTTCGAACCGAACGAAACAATCGCCGAACTGCCCTGCGCCGCCCGACTGTTTTTTATGTTTTCCTTCCGCCTCCGCCGTTTTCCGTATCGTTTCGCGATAAGCGATCTTCGGCTCGGTCAGCACCGCCTCGCAACCGAATTTCGTTTTCAGTTTTCTGCAAAGTACGGAAAGCTGGGTATCTCCCACACCGACGAGAAGCATCTCTCCGGTATCGCGATTCTTCTCCACACGGAAAGACACGTCTTCTTCCTGCAACCGTTTCAGTCCCGCAAAAACTTTGTCTTCGTCTCCCTTTTTCGCCGCAGAAACCGCCATGGCGTATTCCGCAGGGGGCATCGCGATCGGCGGAAGGGTCACAACCGCTCCCGCGCAGAGAGTATCTCCCGTTTTTACGTCGTTCAGTTTCGCAAACGCGCCGATATCTCCCGCGCCGACGATCTCCGTCGGGATCTGTTTCTTTCCCCTCGGAAAATAGAGCGCGCCGACTTTCTCCGCCTCGCCCGTTCTCGCGTCCGTAAGGATCGCGCCCGGCTCGACTTTCCCGGCGATCACGCGGAAATAATTCATCTTCCCGACAAACGGGTCGACGATCGTTTTGAACACTCTTACGACGGCGGGCGCGCTTTCGTCCGCAGATAAAGGCACCTCGTTTCCCTTTTCGTCCGTCGCGATAAACGGCTTTCTGTCCGCAGGAGACGGAAGGGTGGAAATGATTTTATCCATCAGATTGTAAACGCCGGCGTTTTTCGTCGCGCTGCCGCCGAGAACGGTGATCGTGGAAGAATTTCCGATGCCGATCTTCAATCCTTTTTCGATCTCCTCGCCCGTAAGAGAACCTTCGGCGAAGAATTTATCGAGCAACGCCTCGTCGTTTTCCGCCGCCGCCTCCATAAGCGCGAGATGCGCCTCTTCATAAGCCTCCCGAAGATTTTCCGGGATCGGGCTTTCGTTTCTCTGCCAGTCGCGGAGAACGCCGAACGCCACCTTCACGTAACCGATCATCTTTTCGTTTACGATATTCGGAATGATCATCGGTGCGATCTTATTGCCGAATTTTTGTTTGATCGCCCCCACCGTACGGATAAAACTGCTGTTTTCTTTATCGATCCCGTTGATAAATACGATCGCGGGAACTTTGTTTGCGATGCAGTATGCGATCGCTTTTTCCGTACCGACGGGCAACGTGCCGTCAGCTCCGGTTACGATCACGGCGCCGTCTGCCGCGGCAAGCGCCTCCTCCCGTTCCCCCTCGAAATCGAAAAAACCGGGAACGTCCAGAATATTGAACGTGACACCGCGATATTCGCACCTTGCAACCGCGAGCGACACCGATATTTTACGCGCGATCTCTTCCGGATCGAAATCGCACACGGTATTACCGTCGTCCGTTCTGCCCTGTCGCTCGATCGCGCCGCCGCACAAAAGCATCGCTTCGGCAAGCGTCGTTTTTCCCTCGCCGCTGTGCCCGATGATCGCAACGTTCCTGATTTTGCCTGTCTCCGTCATTCTTTTTCCTACCTTATCCCTTATTAACGGATACGAATGACCGATTTTCTCAACACGCCGGAAAGGGAACGTTCTTCCTTGCCGATCCCGGCGGGATCCTTCGCCCGTTAAAAGTATTATAATACGGAAACGGAAAAATTTCAATAGAAAACGGGAAATTTTCACAAAAAACTCATAGGTTCCGAGACAAAAAGAAAAGGTTCTCCCGGGAGAACCTTTCGCTATCTTCGCACTCGTCAGGCTTCGATCTTCACGACTTCGTAACCCGCGTCGGCGATCTGTTTTTTCAGATCGTCTTCCTTTCCTTTCAGATCGGGACAATAAACGACCTTTTCCGCAAGGTCGACTTTCCCTTCCAACCCGAGAGAAGAAAAGATCCCTTCCACTCTCTTCCGGCAGTGCTCGCACATCATGCCGTCTACGTATACTTTTATCATTTTCGGAAAAACCTCCTTTCCTTTTTCTCCGGCATTTGTTTTTTCGCCGGAAATAATATCTTTATTCGATGTTACGTTCCCTTTGTCCGAGGCGTTTGCCGCGGGAAACGCCTTATTCTCCGTTTCCTTCGGACGAAACTTCATCAGTCTGAGCCTGAGCGCGTTACACACGACGCAGACGCTCGAAAGGCTCATCGCAAGCGATGCGATCATCGGGTTCAGCGTGACGTTCCATGCGGGGTACAACACGCCCGCCGCGACCGGGATCAATATAATATTATAGATAAACGCCCAGAAAAGATTTTCTCTGATGTTTCTCATTACCCGCTTACCGACCAGAAGGGCGTTCACGGCGTCACCGAGATCGTTTCCGACAAGAATGACTTCCGCACTGCCGATCGCGATATCCGTTCCCGCGCCGATGGCAACGCCTACGTCTGCGGAAGAAAGAGCAGGCGCGTCGTTCACGCCGTCGCCGATCATCATCACCTTTTTCCCCTCGGCTTTCTTGCCTTCCACAAACTTATACTTATCCTCGGGCAACACCTCTGCGATCGCTTTCACGCCGAGCTCGTCTCCTACCGCTTTTGCGGCAAGTTTATTGTCTCCCGTAAGAATATAAACCTCTTTCCCGAGCTTTTTCATATCCTCGACCGCGCGTTTGGAAGAAGAACGAATTTCGTCTTTAATCGACATATAGCCCTTTATTTCCCCATCTACGGCAAGAATGAGGACGGTTGCGCCGGCACTTTCTTCTTCGGTGACGGCGTCTTTGCAGAACAAGTCGATATTTTCCGTTTCCATCAGTTTCCGGTTGCCGAGAAGAACCTTTTTCCCTTCGACCGTACACTCCACGCCGAGCCCCGCACGCGCAATAAATCCGTCCGCCGGTTTTTCCTCCGCGCCGTCCGTAAAGGCAAGAACCGCCTTCGCAAGCACGTGCGAACTTCCCTTTTCCGCCGCACGACAGATCCCTTTAAATTCGTCATCCGGGATCCCGAACACCGCAAAGCGCACAACGACAGGCCTTCCGTAGGTCACCGTACCCGTTTTATCGAGCACGACAACGGACACTTCGGAAAGATTCTGCAAGGCTTCGCCGCTCTTCACGAGAATGCCGTTTTCTGCGGCCTTTCCCGTTCCCGCCATAAGCGCGGCAGGGGTGGCAAGCCCTAACGCGCACGGACAGGAAACCACGAGAATACTGACGGCTATATTGACGGAGAACTCAAACGAATGCCCCGTTAAAAGCCATATAAGCCCGCTTATCAGAGAAATTGCAATTACGACGGGCACGAATACGGACGCAACTTTATCTGCGATTCCCGCAATGGGAACTTTTGTCGAATTTGCGTTCTCCACTAATTTTACGATATGGAAAAGGGTCGTATCCTCTCCGACGGCGGTCGCTTCCATCAGACAGTAGCCGTCCGAAAACACCGTTCCGCAGATCAGTTTGCTCCCGACCGTCTTCTCCACGGGAATGCTTTCGCCGGTCACGGCGGATTCTTCGGTGTAGCCGCCGCCTTTCCTCAGGATCCCGTCCGCCGGGACGGAAAAACCTTGTTTTAAAACGATGATATCTCCTTTCACGAGTTCGGAAGAAAGAATCTCAACCTCTTTACCGTCACGCAACACCACAGCCCGATCCGGCGAAAGCTTCATCAGCTTTTCCACCGCGCCCATTGTTTTGTCCTTCGATTTTTCCTCAAGGAACTTTCCGACGGTGATCAGCGTTACGATCATAGCCGCCCCTTCGAAATACAGCTTGCCGTGGTAAGCCTCGTTGCCGAGCGCGATCATAACGACGGCGAAAATACCGTACAGAAAGGAGACCGCCGAGCCGAGCGCAACGAGAGAATCCATATTCGGAGCAAAACGAAACAATTTTTTAAAGCCGTTGACGAAATAACCGCGATTGATGATAAGCACAGGCAAACACAACGCCGCCTGCACCGCCGCAGACCAGAGCGGATCGTGCAGAAACATCGGCATCGGCGCATGGATCATATGTCCCATGGAAACATACATCAGTAAGAGAACAAGGGGAACGGAAAAAATCAGATGTCTGCCGAGCATTCTCGCACGGTCTCCGCCGCGCTTATGCTCGAACCCCTTTTTTATGCCGTAGCCCTCTTTCTTTACCGCTTCCATAACGGCGGCTTCCACGCCTTCCTTTCCGCTTACGGTAAGGCTGCCGGAAATCAGATTGACGGTCGCCTTCTCCACGCCTTCCACGCCGCGCGCCGCTTTCTCCACTCTCGCCGAGCATGCGGAGCACGTCATTCCGGTGACGGTAAAACTGTATTCCATAACCAATTTCTCCTCGGATTTTCGTTTTTGATCCACCGAGGGCAGACCCTTCAAAATCCACGCTATAAGTCGTTTATCCGACTTTTATATCCTTATTTTTTCGTAAATGAAATTATCCGCATGCTCGCGCGCGATCTCAAGATCTTCTTCGGATCGAACCGTCCAGCAGAGCATCGGTCTCTTTTTTCTCATTCTCTTCACGGGAAGATACCTGAGATTCATATTGATAAAATCGGGGTGAACGATCACGTTGAACATCGCGTGCCACAACATAAAATCGATCAGCAGAGGGATCCTGCCCTTGTGTCTGTCTTTATCGACGAGCTGACCGCGCGTCCACTCCGGTTTTTTCTTTGCGAATTCCGCCATGATAAGCGGATCGAAAGACTGCACGGCAAACTCTCCCCGATAGTTTTCGAGCAAGGGGATCATTTTATCTGCGACCGTTTTTTTCACCCGCTGGCTTTTCACCTCGATGAGGACGGGCGTTCTTCCGTTCACGAAGGTAAGAAACTCCGCAAACGTCATGATTTTCTCATCCGTTCCGCCGAGGCGGACCTTTGAAAGCTCCTCGTACGTCATATCCCATATCAGGCTGTCCACCCCGGTCATCCTGGAAATATTATCGTCGTGAAAACAAACGGGGATGAGATCTTTCGTCAATTGTACGTCCATTTCGATCGGTATGTTTTTTTCGATCGCCTTTTCGTATGCCGCTCTGCTGTTTTCGGGTGAATTATCGTCGTATAACCCTCTGTGTGCGATCGGTCGGGTCAACAACCAACTGTCTTTTTCGATTCTGCTTTTCTTCATTTTTTCCTTGCCGCCCGATCCCGGGCGCGTTCCTCATGCCGGACAAAAACAGACGGGACACGTCGTCAGAGCATGGTTCGTATGATTCTTGTCCGGCATACCGGACGAGAACAATCGGGACACGTCGTCAGACCATAGCCCGCTTTCTTCTTATCCGTCATCGTTCGATATTCTTATTTCCTACCAAATCGGTAGGATTTTCGGTAATATTATACGCCGGTCATGAAGTTTTGTCAATGATTTTACCCGTTTCGCCGGAATATCTTTTCATTTCCCCTCCGCAAATTTCCCCTATCCCCGTCCGATCGGTAAAAAAAGCCGGAAGCGAAGATCCGATTGCCGCAAAAAAAGAAACCCTGCCGGGAAAACGGCAGACAAAACATTCCCGAAATGGGTGGATAAAAGGTTGCTTTTCTTTTGATTTTATTATATAATTATCGTGAAGATTTATGCGCCCTTATCAAAGGCGTTTTCCGTGTTCCGCGGCGACAAAACACTTCCCGACCGCCCGCACGTAACCGATCGGTCGCCCGAAACCGATCGTCGGACGTAAGGAATGAACGGAACGAAACTCTATTCAAGGAAACAGCATGGCATACACCGAAAAAGAAAACATCAGAAATTTCTGCATCATCGCCCACATCGATCACGGAAAATCAACGCTTGCCGACCGCATCATGGAAATGACCGGACAGGTGGCGGAACGCGATATGGAGGAACAGCTTCTCGATTCGATGGACATTGAGAGAGAAAGAGGCATCACGATCAAGCTGACGCCCGTCCGCATGGCATATAAAGCGAAAAACGGAAAGGACTATATTTTCAATCTGATCGACACGCCGGGACACGTGGACTTTACGTATGAAGTTTCCCGTTCTCTCGCGGCGTGCGAAGGGGCGATCCTTATCGTAGACGCAACGCAGGGCATCGAGGCGCAGACGCTTGCAAACTGCTATCTCGCGCTCGACAACAACCTCGAGATCATGCCGGTGATCAACAAGATCGACCTGCCCTCCGCCGATCCCGACGAAACGGCAAAGGAGATCGAAGAAGTGATCGGTCTGGACGGTTCGAACGCCCCCCGCATTTCGGCAAAAAACGGCATTAACATCGATCAGGTTCTGGAACAGATCGTAACGCTGATCCCGCCGCCGAAAGGCGACGACGATGCGCCCCTTCAGGCTCTGATCTTCGATTCCTATTACGACAATTTCAAAGGGGTCATCTGCTTCGTCCGCATTATGGAGGGGCAGGTTTCCCCCGGTATGAAAATTAAAACGTTCACCGGCAGCAAACAGTTCGACGTGACGGAGGTCGGAACGTTCAATCCTCATCTCGTGCCGAAAAAAACGCTTACCGCGGGCGAAGTAGGATATATTGCGGCAAGCATCAAAAGCATCGAAGACATCAGCGTGGGCGATACGATCACGGGGGTGGAAAAACCTGCCGCCAAACCGCTGCCGGGCTATAAAAAGGTGCAGCCCGTCGTTTTCTCCGGGATCTATCCGCTTGACGGTTCTCGGTTCAACGACCTTAAAGAAGCGCTTCTGAAACTGAAACTGAACGACGCGTCCCTCACCTTCGAACCGGACAGTTCCGACGCCCTCGGCTTCGGCTTCCGCTGCGGGTTTCTGGGGCTGCTGCACATGGAGATCATTCAGGAGAGGATCGAAAGAGAATTCGATCTCGACATCATCACGACAGCCCCCTCCGTTTCCTACCATATCTATCTGACGGACGGCACGATGATCGTCGTCGATAACCCGAGCAGATTCCCCGACGTTTCCAACATCGAACGGACGGAGGAACCGGTGATCGACGCCAACATTTTTACCCCGCCCGATTACGTGGGCGCGATCATGGATCTGTGCCAGGACAAACGCGGCGTGTTCACCGATATGACCTATCTCGACGCCAAGCGCGTCCGTCTGAAATACAAGCTCCCCTTAAACGAAATCATTTTCGACTTTTTCGACGGTTTAAAAAGCCGCACGCGCGGTTACGCGTCCTTCGATTACGAGATCGCGGGATATGAAAAAAGCGATCTCGTAAAATTAGACATGCTTTTAAACGGCGAGGTATGCGACGCACTCTCCGTCATCGTACACAAAGACAAAGCGTACGCCCGCGGAAGAGCGCTCGCGGAACGGCTGAAAGACGTGATCCCCCGTCAGCTTTTCGAAATTCCCATTCAGGCAGCCGTAGGCGGAAAGATCATCGCGAGAGAAACGGTAAAAGCCATGCGCAAAGACGTTCTTGCCAAGTGTTACGGCGGGGATATCACGAGAAAGAGAAAACTTCTCGAAAAGCAGAAGGAAGGAAAGAAGAAAATGCGCCAGCTCGGCTCGGTAGAGGTTCCGAGCGAGGCTTTCATGTCTATTTTAAAAATCGACAGCTCGGATGACTAAAAGTAAGAATATCGCGTTAATCGTTCTATAGCCGCCGATATTACCTTTTTCTTCCCGAAACACATTTACGGAGAAACACAGATGAGCGGAATTTACGTTCATATTCCCTTTTGCAAACAAAAATGCACCTATTGCGACTTTGCCTCCTACCCGCACGAAACCGGAAAAGCAGACCTTTATTTCGGCTGCTTATACCGCGAGATGAAGGGTCGCGCCGAGTCGCTGAAAGACTACGTTTTCGATACCGTTTATTTCGGCGGAGGAACGCCGTCTTTCGTTGAACCCAAGTTCATCGCGGGGGCGATGAAACAACTGAAAAATTACTATCGCATCGATAACGACGCGGAGATCACGATCGAAATGAACCCGGGCACCGTAACGAAGGAGAAAGTTGACCTCTACAAAAAAGCGGGGTTCAACCGATTCAGTATAGGGTTGCAATCGGCGGACGACGAAACCCTCCGCAAACTCAACCGCATCCATACCGCAGAAGATTTTCTCGGAACGACGGAACTTTTAAAAGGAGAAAACGTCAGCGCGGACATTCTCGTCGGGCTTGAAGATCAGACCGCGGAGGACGTGAAAAAATCGATCGATCTCGCGATCAAAGGCGGCGTGAGCCATATTTCCATGTACGCCTTGAAACCGGAAGAAGGAACCCCTATGTTCGGGAAGTATCTGAACGGCGATCTCCCTTCCGAAGACGAAACGGCAGATCTATACGATTTCGGCGTAAACTATCTTTCGGAAAACGGGTTTTACCGCTACGAGATCTCCAATTTCGCAAAACCCGGATTTGAATCGAAACACAATTTAAACTACTGGAAACGAGGGCAATATATCGGCTTCGGCGTTTCCGCTTCTTCCTTTATCGGCGAAAGGCGCTTTACGAACACGGAGAGTATCGACGAATACACGGCTTGTATCTTACGAAACAAGGTAGCGGAGATCTTCTCGGAAGAGATCGAGGGCGACGAAAGGATGTTCGAATACGTGATGCTTGCCATGCGCACCGCAAAGGGCGTGAACAAAAAGGATTTTTCCGAAAAGTTCGGCGTCTCTTTCGACGAACGCTTTCAAACCGCCCTGCACGATACGGCGAAATATCTCGACAATACCCCGGAAACGGTTTCGATCCGCCCCGAATACCTCTTCGTTCAGAATCAGATCGTGATTCGTTTCATGGATTGAAAAACCCTTGTATTCTGCGCAATAATCGCGCGATAAACGACTTATCGGCAGATTTCTTGATTTTTACCCCTTTTTTACGGAGAATTAAATGGCTAATTTCGTTCATTTACACGTTCATACGGAGTACAGCATATTAGACGGCGCGGCAAGGATCGCAGCCGTCACCAAACGAGCGAAGGATCTCGGTATGCCCGCTCTCGCCATCACCGACCACGGCAATATGTACGGCGCGGTCGCTTTTTTCGATGCCTGCGAAAAGGTCGGCATCAAAGCGATCATCGGGACCGAGTTTTACGTATGCGACGATCTGACGGTAAAGAACGGAAAAACCAAACTGAACCACCTCATTCTTCTGTGCAAAAACGAAACGGGCTACAATAACATATCCCTTTTAAACGCCATCGCCTTCCGGGACGGTTTTTACTATAAGCCCCGTATCGACTTAAAAACGCTCGAACAGCATCACGAAGGACTGATCTGTCTTTCGGCGTGTATCGCGGGGGATATTCCGCAAGCCATCATCAACCGTAATTTCGACGAAGCGGAAAGGCTTGTCCGGTGGTTCAAAAATCTGTTCGGCGAAGATTTTTATCTCGAATTGCAGGATCACGGGATCCCCGAGCAGGCGGAAGTCAACAAGTATCTGAGGCTTTATGCGAAAAAATACGACGTTAAGCTCGTCGTGACGAACGACGTTCACTATATCGATAAGGAAGACGCCGTTTCGCAGGACGTTCTGATGTGCGTTCAGATGGGCGCCGATTACGACGACCCCGATCGTTTCCGTTTCTCGTGCGACGAATTTTATTTAAAGACCGCCGAGCAGATGGCTGCGATCTTCCCGAACGACCCGGAAGCGCTCGAAAACACGATGGAGATCTGCGATAAATGCAATTTCGGGTTCGTTTACGGGCACTATATGTTCCCCCATTACAAACCCGTTACGGGCGAAGAGCCGCTGCCCTACATCCGCGGGCTGATCGACGCGGGCATTAAGAAGAAGTACGGCGAAGAGACGCCGGAGATCCGCGAACGTATCGAAAGCGAGCTCGCCGTCATCATCAAGCAAGGATTCGTAGAATACTTTCTGATCGTTTGGGACTACATCAACGCCGCGCGCAACATGGGCATTTCCGTCGGACCCGGGCGTGGTTCGGGCGCAGGTTCGATCGTGGCTTACCTTATCGGCATCACGAATATCGACCCCCTCAAATACGATCTTTATTTCGAACGTTTCTTAAACCCGGAACGTGTATCCGCACCCGATTTCGACGTCGACTTCGAAGATAGCCGCCGTCAGGAAGTGATCGAATACGTCCGGCAGAAGTACGGTTACGACCGCGTATGCAAAATCGTTACCTTCGGCACGATGGCGGCGAAAAACGCCATCAAGGACGTAGGGCGCGTTCTGAAAGTTCCCTATTCCGAACTCGATAAGGTAACAAAAGCGATTCCTTCCAAGATCACGAAAAACGGCGAGGACATCGAGATCAAACGCCCGTACATTTTAAAGAAAGTTTTCGGACAATACTTCCCGAAACAGGGAGATAAGGATTACGGCGTAGATTATTCCGTGCCCGAACTTCTCGCCTTATACAACGAAAACCCAGAGATCCGACGCGTGGTGGATATCGCCATCAAGCTGGAAGATTCTCCGAGACAGGCAAGCACCCACGCCTGCGGCGTCATCATCGGCGCAGACATTCTCGACCGCCATATGCCTCTCGGCAGAAACGGCGACGACATCACCAGCCAGTATACGGGCGTGGAGCTCGAACACCTCGGATTCCTCAAAATGGACTTTCTCGGACTCCGAAACCTTTCCGATATCAAAATGGCGATCGAATCCGTTAAAGAAAACCACGGCGTTTCCATTGATTTCGACCGCATGAGTTACGACGACCCGAAAGTTTTCGATCTTCTCTCTTCCGGAAACACGAAAGCGATATTCCAGATCGAATCGGGCGGTTTCCAGAAATTCATGAAAGAGCTTCGCCCGACCTGTCTCGAAGACATCGTCGCGGCGGTGTCCCTGTACCGCCCGGGTCCCATGAACTCCATTCCCCGCTTCGTTTCCTGCAAGCACGACCCTTCGCAGATCTCTTACGCCCACCCCCTGCTCGAACCCATTCTGAAACAGACTTACGGCTGTATCGTTTATCAGGAGCAGGTCATGAAGATCGTTCAGGCTCTCGCCGGTTACACTCTCGGTCAGGCAGACATGGTCCGCCGTATGATGGGAAAAAAGAAAGTCGACGACATGATCAAGGAAGAGGTCATCTTCATCAACGGAAAGCCGGAAACGGTCGACAAGCACGGCAAAGTTTCCACCGCGATCGACGGATGCCTGAAACGCGGCGTTCCCGAAGACGTTGCCCATAAGATCTGGGACGAAATGAAGGACTTTGCGAAATACGCATTCAACAAATCTCACGCTGCGGCATACTCTCTCGTCACATATCAGACGGCTTATCTGAAATGCTATTACGAAGCGGAATTTCTGACCGCCGTTTTGAACAACCGTATCACCAACATCGAAGAAATCAAAAACTACGCGACGTACGCCAAGGAAGAGGGCATCGCCGTTCTGCCGCCGGACATCAACGAGAGCGTCGGATTTTTCTCCGTGAAAGACGGCAAGATCCGCTACGGGCTCGCCGCGATCAAGGGCATCGGGCTCTCCGCGATCGACAGTATCGTGGCGGAAAGAGAAAAGAACGGCAGATATCAGTCTTTCGAAAACTTCATTTCCCGCTGCGAAAGCAAGGTTCTCAACAAACGCCTTGTCGAAAACCTGATCTACGCCGGAACGTTCGATCGTCTCGGAAGGACGAGAAGTCAGCTTATCGCCGTATACGACGGACTGGTCGACCGCGTTTCCATTATCGCAAAACAGCGCGAAAGCAATCAGATGAGCCTGTTCGGCGATATCATCCGCGAAGACACGGCTTTCTCCGTATCCTATCCGGATATTCCCGAATACGACAGCAAAACGAAACTTTCCCTTGAGAAAAACGTGACCGGAATTTACGTGACCGGGCACCCGCTCGACGGCTATATGGGCAAGTTCAAAGACTGCACTTTCACCACCGAGCTCCTTGCCGATTACGATGAAGACGAAGAGGGGAACATTACCTACACGAGCGTGAAAAACGACATGGCGGTTTATATGGGCGGAATCATCACCGCGGCGGACAAAATCACCACCCGCTCCGGATCGAATATGCTTTTCGCCACCGTGGAAGACGTTTACGGCGGGATCGAGTGCGTGTTTTTCCCGAAAAAATACGAAAAATACCGCGATATTCTTCACGTGGAGGAAATCGTGAAAATAACGGGAAGGCTTCAGCTGAGAGATGGCGAAAAAGCGACGGTGATCGTGGACAAAGCGGAAAGTCTGAACGACGAAAAAACGGAAAACGACGAAAACCCCGTAAAAGCGAAGGAAGAAAAAGAATACCTCGGGCTCGTTCTTCGCGGAGAGGCGGCGAAAAACAAAGAGGAACTTCTCGATATCCTTACCACCTACCCGGGCGACGTCGGCGTATATTTCAAGATAGACGGTAAAAACTACAAAGCGTCGCAAAGCGTAAGAAAATGCCGCGGGCTTGTAAACGAACTTCTGTCTCTTCTGGAGGAAGAAGACATTAAATTTTTCAAGGCCTGAGGTTTTGGCTTTCGGCAAAAAATAAAAACGGTACGTATTCGTGCAAATGTGCGCATATAAGCCGATAAACAGGTGTTTTAATTATTATGACAAACAATAAAACAGGTAAAAATTCCCAACGAAGGAGACAAAATATGAAAAAAATCGCAATTTTAACGAGCGGCGGCGACGCCCCCGGCATGAACGCGGCGATCCGCGCATGCGTAAGAAGCGCTTTGAACAGCGGACTCGAAGTCTACGGCGTAGACAGAGGTTATACCGGTCTTGTCGGAGGAAAGATCTTCCCGATGAACACCTTCTCCGTCTGCGACATTCTTCAGCGCGGCGGCACGATCCTCAAGACGGCGAGATGTCTTGAGTTCAAGGATCCCGAAACGAGAAAGATCGCAGGCGACAACCTTCGCCAGCTCGGGATCGAAGGTCTGATCGTCATCGGCGGCGACGGCTCTTTCACCGGCGCGAGATGTCTTTCGGACGAACAGGGCATCAACGTAGTCGGCATTCCCGGCACGATCGACAACGACCTTGCTTACACCGATTATACCCTCGGCTTCGATACGGCGGTCAATACCGTACTCTGGGCGATCAACGCCCTGCGCGACACGATGATCTCGCACGACAGAGTCGCTCTCGTTAAAGTGATGGGACGCCGTTGCGGCGACATCGCCCTTTACGCGGGCATCTGCGGCGGCGCAGAATACATTCTCGTTCCCGAAATCCCCTACGACATTCAGGAAATCGCGAACCAGATCAAAGCAAACAAGGAAAAAGGGAAACGCTCCAACATTCTCGTTCTTGCGGAAGGCGCCGGCAACGAAAACGAAATCAAAACGATCATTTCCGTCATCTCGGGATCGGACGTCAAGATCACCACGCTCGGACACATTCAGAGAGGCGGCACCCCCACCATGCAGGACAGAATGCTCGCGGCGCAGTTCGGCACGAGAGCCGTAGAACTTCTTATGGAAGGAAAGAGCAACCGCGTGATCGGCATCCGGGAAAACAAGATCATAGATCTCGACATTTCTGACGCCCTTTCGCAGAAGAAAGTTATCCGTCACGATCTTTACGACATGGCGGCGAAACTTTGCTGAGGCGGAGATCGTCATTATGAAACAGAAGGGAAACTGCATTTTTGCACAGTCCGGCGGACCGACCGCCGTTATCAACGCAAGCATCGCGGGCGGTATTCTCACCGCCCTCAGCCGCGAGGAGATCGGAAAAGTTTACTGCGCGGAGCACGGCGTGCGCGGCGTTCTGAACGAAAAACTTTTCGACATGGGAGAAGAGGACGAATCGGAACTTCTCGCTCTTAAAAACACACCCGCTTCCGCTATGGGGTCGGTACGCTATAAGCTGAAACCTTTCGAAGAAGACGATACCGATTATAAGCGGATCCTCGAAGTTTTCCGCAAAAACGACATCCGATATTTCTTCTACAACGGCGGAAACGACAGCATGGATACCTGCATGAAGATCTCTGCCTTCATGAAGAAAGCCGGCTATCCCGTCAACGTGATAGGAATTCCTAAAACGATCGATAACGACCTTATAGGCACGGATCACTGCCCCGGGTTCGGCAGCGCGGCAAAATATATTGCGACTTCCGTCGCGGAGATTTCTCTCGACGCGAAGATCTATAATACCCCGCTCGTCGTTATCGTGGAGATCATGGGGCGGAATGCGGGCTGGCTCACGGCGTCTTCCGCGCTCGCGTCGATCAACGGAAACGGTCCCGATCTCGTATATCTTCCGGAAGTTCCCTTCTCAAAAGAACAATTCCTGAACGACGTTTCCCGCGTGATGAAGGCAAACGACGGCAAATGCGTCGTCGCCGTATCGGAGGGCATCCGTTTCGGAAACGGGAAATACGTCGGCGAGGACGAATCGAATACCGACGTTTTCGGACACAGCGCCTTAGGGGGCGTATGCGGCAACCTCAAATCGCTCGTCTCCTCTTCTCTCGGCGTGAAATGCAAAGCCGTGGAACTGAACATTCTCCAGCGCTGCGCCGCGCATTGCGCTTCCGCAACGGACGTGGAAGAAGCGTTCGAAACGGGAAAACAGGCGGTAGAACGTGCGATCGACGGTTTGACCGACGCCATGATCGGCTATGAGAGAAAAAGCTCTTCCCCCTATGAAATCGCCTTCGTATCCACCCCGCTCGGCGCGGTAGCGAACGAGGAAAAAAAGATCCCCGCGGAATGGATCGGAGAAGACGGGACGTCCCTGAAAAAGGAATTCTTCGACTATGCGCTTCCTCTCATTCAGGGAGACCCGGAAATCAGAAAAGCCAACGGGCTGCCCCTTTATGCAAAGCTGAGAAAAAAGTACAAAAAAAATTAAGAAAGAAAATCATCTATACGGTTGACATTTCCTGTGAAATAAGATAAGATATATATAATAATGAAGTCCTTTGCAAAAACGCGCGGCTTTCTTTATCCGCCTTATTTGCAATCGGAGGAAACATGAATCATTTCATCGAGGTGGCAAACCGTGTCATCGCGCTTATCTTCACCGTAGCGTATTTCTACCAGATCGTCTACATTTTCGTCGCGCTGCTGAAGAAACCGAAAAAATATCCCGAAACGGATCAGAGCAAAAAATACGCGGTTCTGATCTCTGCGAGAAACGAGGAAGCCGTTCTCGGCAACCTGCTCGACAGCATCAACAATCAGGATTACCCGTCCGACAATATAACCGTATTCGTGGTGGCAGACAACTGTACGGACAATACCGCCGCCGTTGCCGAACAACACGGCGCGAAGGTATACACCCGTTTCAACCACAATCAGGTAGGAAAGGGGTTCGCTCTCGAATATCTCATGCAGAAGATCGACGAAGAGTACTCTTTCGAATCGTTCGAAGGTTTCTTCGTATTCGACGCGGATAACGTTCTGATGCCCGATTACATCACGCAGATGGATCGCGCGCACTGCGCGGGGTACGAATCGCTCACGAGCTACCGTAATTCCAAAAATTTTGCGGACAACTGGATCTCTTCCGGCTATGCCATCTGGTTTTTGAGAGAGGCGAAATATCTCAACAATCCGAGAAGTATTCTCGGAACGTCCTGCTCGATCTCCGGCACGGGTTTCTTCTTCTCGTCGAAAGTAGCGAGAGAAAACGAAGGTTGGAAATACTTCCTCTTAACGGAGGACATCGAGTTTTCGACCGATCAGATGATCCGCGGGGCAAAAATCGGGTATTGTCACGACGCAATGTTCTTCGACGAACAGCCCACCGAGTTTTCGCAAAGTTGGAGACAGCGTCTACGCTGGTCGAAAGGCTTTTTCCAGATCCTGCACTCCTACGGCGGAAAACTTGTCAAAGGGGTCATGAAAGGAAAATACGCCTGTCTCGATATGCTTTTGTATATCGCGCCCGCATTTATCTTAACGACGGCTCAGGTCATCCTCGCGATCGCAAACATTATCTTCGCACTGGTCACCGGGAATTTTACGTGGGGGTTGGTTCTCTCTTCTGTCTTTTTCTTCGTTTATGCGTACGCTTTAATGTGGATATACGGCATATTGGTTCTGATCACGGAAAGAAAAAAGATCATCTGCCCGACGTGGAAACTCATTTTATATTCGCTCACTTTCCCCCTTTTCATGTTCACTTACCTTCCCATCACCTGGGAGGCATTGTTCAAGAAAGTGAAATGGGATCCCGTAAAACACACGCAGAACAAAAAGGCAAGCGAACTGAAAGAAATTATCGACAAACAATAATTTCCTTTACGAAAAGCGGATGCGTAAAGCGTCCGCTTTTCTATTTTTAAACTCGCTCGCGCCTTCCCGCCTGCCTGACGCCGCTTTCGGGAACAAAATTTCCCCGGGCGATAAAAAACACCCTCAAAACAGATGACTTTTTTTCCCGATTGTGTTATGATACATTAGCTTAGGCTTAGCCTACGGGAGTTTGTTTTCCGTTGACGGAAGATCCGTTCTTCTCCCCTTGCGATATCAAAAGAAAAAAAGGATTATTTATGCAGAATCATACCATAGATGATATTTCCGAAGAGGGAGAAACCGCCTCTGTCGCAACAGAGCCGGATCCCGAGGAAAAGAACAGTTACGGCATCAAAAAGGACGCGTGCTATCGCCCTGTAAACAAAAAGAAAATGAGGATCCATGACGGCATTTATCTCGTGCTTTCCTCTTTGATCTACACGGTTGCGTTCCACTATTTCGTCGCTACGGCGAAATTCGCCCCGGGCGGCATCGGGGGCATCGTCGCAATGGTCAAGCACATCACGGGCATCGGCACGTCCGTTTCTACGGGCGGTATCGACTACAGCCCTTTTCTCATTCTGATATTGAACTCGTTGCTTCTGATTCCGGCGAAAAAGACGCTTTCCACCGAATTTGTGGTAAAAACGGCGATTACGAGCGTGCTTATGACCGCATTTTTGTTTGTTCTCGACAACGTGATCGATCCGAACTACGTTTTTTCCATCACGCAGTCATCCGACGATTCCGACGTCGGCACTCGTTTTCTTTCCGCCTTGCTTGCAGGTGCCTGCTACGGCGTATCCATTGCGTTTTCTCTTAAAATCAACTCGAGCACGGGCGGCGCGGATATCATCGGAGCCATGCTTCAGAAAAAATATCCTCACAAGAGCTTCGGCTCCATGCTGTTCATGGTCAACTGCATCATTCTCGCCGTTTCGATCTTCGTTTACAGAGAGAATCTTATGCCCGTCCTTCTTTCCTGCGTGTACATGTTCGTTTCCAGCGAATTCGGAGACAAACTGCTCGACGGTTCGAAAAAAACGCTGAAATTCGAGGTTATCTCCGAGCACAGCGAACAGATTGCGGCGGAGATCATCGAAACGCTCGGTCACGGCGTAACCGTCGTTCCCGCGCAAGGCATGTTCGAACACAAAAAGAAAGGTCTTCTTATCTGCATCATTTCTCCCCGTCAGGTATCCAAGTTTCAGAATATCATCAACAAATATCCCGAAACCTTTGCCTATGTGGGCAGCGTTAACGAGATCTACGGTAAATTCAACAAGGGCGAGGACATTTACAAATAAGTTTTCGGTCGTAGCGAACGCTGTTTTCCGCTCCTTTCGGAAAAGGAAAAAGGGATATCCGGGAAAAAGACGGGGTTTTATTTCGAAAAACTTATTAAAATCGCTTGTCAAATCGAAAAAAATGTAGTACAATAGTAAAGCATTCAAGCTAAACCGTCTGCGGGCGTAGTTTAGTGGTAAAATAGGAGCTTCCCAAGCTTCGGTTGTGAGTTCGATTCTCATCGCCCGCTCCAAAGAAATAATCCCCATCGCGAACGCGATGGGGATTATTTCTTTTACGCGAGCCTGAAAAACCGAGCGCGGCGCAAGCCGTCGATCGCATTTTGCCCCGGCAAAATTCTGCCGAGGGGCTCCCGCTTGCGGGAAACGGCAGTTTCTCATCGCCTATCATCGCATTCGCGATGGTTTCTTTTTTTTGTGCGAGCCTGAGAAACCGAGCGCGGCGCAGCCGTCGATCGCATTTTGCCCTGGCGAAACCGGCTCAATGTCAAATGTTGGGGGTGGAATGTAAAGTTGGCTTAAAAACAAATGGGTATTATACCATAAAATCATGTGCCTTGTCATTCTGATCCTGCCTCTTGCGCGGCTCATGAAGAATCTCAAGGCGCATCGTTATTTTCGGAAATTTAAACGGTTCCTGCCATTCTCAGATCCTTCGGAAGACGGGCAAGGGGGCGGCTCAGGATGACGAGAATGGCTCCGTTTTATTGCGGTAAAACGCGAAGAACCGAAATAAATAAGCTTGACGTTTGATCGACATATGCCAAAATGAATATTTCCTCAATGTGCCATAGATTAAAAAATGTTGAGGTTTTTTCCTACACCCCAACATTTATTTCAGAACCGGCATATCTCCGTAATTGCAGAACCATATCTTTTTGAGATCCTTCCCGGGTATGCTTTTCTTGTTGGGTCAGGATGACAAAATGATATGGTTCTGCTCATAACAGCCGAAAGAAAAGATAGGATCACGAAAAAACCTTTCTCGTTATCCTGATCTTTGAATTTTCCCGATGAAACGGGAAAAATGTCCGAAGGGCAAAAGGGGGCGGCGCCGCAGGGCGCAATCCTTGCCCGACTTACGAAGGATCTTAAACTGAAATTCTCTCCGGCTCATTTCCCCACAAAAAGCAGGAAAATCTTCGCAAAATCCGACAACTCTGCCCGTTCCGCAGCGGAGAATCGTCAAAAATTTTCAATTTCCCCGAATACACCCTCAAAAAAGTGGAAAAAGATTTTCGATTGTGCTAAAATAGACAAAGAAACATCATCGGGCTTAGCCTATGGTTCCACCCGCAAACGGAGGTTTATCCTTATGGACATGAAATCGATTGAAAGCAAATGGCAGCTGAAATGGGAAAAGGAAAAACTTTACACCTTCAATAAGAAAAATATCGACAAAAAGTTCTATTGTCTCGAAATGTTTTCTTATCCTTCGGCATCCAAGCTTCATCTCGGGCATTGGTATAATTACGGTCTGACGGACAGTTTTGCCCGCTATAAAAAAATGAAAGGATATGAGGTTTTCGAACCGATGGGGTTCGACGCCTTCGGTCTTCCTGCCGAAAACTACGCGATCAAGACGGGCATTCACCCGGAAATTTCCACCCTTTCCAACATCGAAACGATGGAAAAGCAGTTAAAAGCGATGGGCGCGATGTTCGACTGGAGCGCGGAGATAAAAACCTGCCTGCCCGATTATTACAAATGGACGCAGTGGCTCTTTTTAAAGCTTTACGACAAGGGGCTTGCCTACCGCAAAGCGGCGCCCGTGAACTGGTGCCCGAAATGCCAGACCGTTCTTGCCAACGAGCAGGTTACGGAAGGCGTATGCGAGCGTTGCGGAACGCAGGTCGTAAAAAAGAACCTCACGCAGTGGTTCTTCAAGATCACCGATTATGCCGAGGAACTGTTAAACGGACTTGACGGTCTGGACTGGCCCGAAAAGACCAAACTGATGCAGAAAAACTGGATCGGAAAATCCACGGGCGGCGAAATTCTCTTCAGAACGGAAAGCGGCGAAAGCTTCCGCGTGTTCACCACCCGCGCAGATACGCTGTTCGGGGTGTCTTACGTCGTTCTTGCGCCCGAGCATCCCCTCGTTAAGAAACTCATGACGAAAGATCGCGAGAAAGAGGTTTCCGCTTATATTGCCGAAACGGCGAAACAGAACGAGATCGACCGTTTGTCCACCACGCGCGAAAAGACGGGCGTGTTCACGGGGGCTTACGCGATCAACCCGTTGACCGGTAAAAAAATCCCGGTTTATGCGGCTGACTACGTGTTGTATTCTTACGGAACGGGCGCCGTGATGGGCGTTCCCGCGCACGACGCGAGAGATTTCCTTTTCGCAAAGAAATACGGTCTTCCCGTACAGGTCGTGATCAAGGATCCTTCGGGCAAAAACGAACTTCCCTATTGCGAAGACGGCGTTCTGACCAACAGCGGCGAATTTGACGGCATGACGAGCGCCGATGCCCGCAAAGCTGTTTTAAAGAAACTTTCCGAAGAGGAGAAAGGCGGCGAAAAGACGAATTACCGCCTCAGAGACTGGCTTGTTTCCCGCCAGAGATATTGGGGCGCACCCATTCCGGTGATCCACTGCCCCGATTGCGGCATCGTTCCCGTACCTTACGAAGATCTTCCCGTAAAACTTCCGGAAGACGTGGAATTCCGCCCGGACGGCGAATCTCCGCTCGCAAAATGCGCTTCCTTCATGAACGTGAAGTGTCCCCGCTGCGGAAAGGACGCGAAACGCGATCCGGACACGCTCGATACCTTTGTCTGCTCGAGCTGGTATTATCTCCGTTATCCCGACAGTAAAAACGATAAAATGCCCTTCGATCCCGAGATCGTAAATAAAATGCTCCCCGTCGATAAATACGTAGGCGGCCCCGAACATGCCTGCATGCACCTTCTGTACGCCCGCTTTATCACGAAAGCTCTCCGTGACATGGGTTATCTTAAATTCGACGAGCCTTTCCGCTCTCTGACCCACCAGGGTATTATCCTCGGACCGGACGGCTACCGCATGAGCAAATCGCGCGGGAACGTCGTTTCGCCGGACACCTATATCGACACGTACGGATCGGACGTCTTCCGCCTTTACCTCATGTTCGGGTTCGATTATACGGCGGGCGGTCCGTGGGACGATAACGGCATCAAATCGATCGCCAAATTCGTCGACCGCGTGGAAAGAATCGTCACAAAGGCAAACGCCTATGCTCCCGAAAAAGAATATTCCCTCGATAAAGACGCGAAAGAGCTGCTTTATGCCGAGAACTATTGCGTGAAAAACGTGGATCGCAACATGAACGACTTTTCCTTCAATACTGCCGTTGCGAGACTGATGGAATTCGTTTCCGCAATTTATAAGTACGACGGTCTTCCGAACAGGATAAACGCCGTGTTGCTGAAGGCGATCGATACGCTGATACTTCTTCTTGCCCCCTGTGCTCCCCATTTTTCCGAAGAGCTTTGGGAGATGAGAGGAAACAAGGAATCCGTTTTCCTTTCCGCATACCCCGTATGCGACGAAAAAGCCCTCACAAGAGACGAGATCGAACTTGCCGTACAGTTAAACAGCAAGGTAAAATGCAAGATCAACGTTCCCGCAGACGCTTCCGACGAGGAGATCAAAGAGATCGCCCTTGCGGACGAAACGTTCGCGAGGATCCTCGGAGACAAACAGATCGTGAAATGCATCGTCGTGAAAGGTAGACTTATCAACTTTATCGTAAAATAAAAGTCATTCTTGACGGATCTTTTCCTGAAAACCGAAGACCCGGGACAAAGAGAACGACAGACGAAAAACAACGATAATCAACCTATACCCCCATTAAAACAAAAAGCGGATCCCCGAAGGTTCGGGCGATCCGCTTTTTTGACGTAAGGAAAACCGGAGCAGACACGCCGCCCCGGCAATTTTTCTTTAATACTTCATAACGATCTTCATCATCTCGTCCATTCTCTTTTCCATATCGGAAACGAGCTTGAACTGACTTCTCGCCCTGTCCACGTTCTGCTTCTCGCGGGTCAGACGGAAATACACGTCGCCGTCCAGATAATCGGCAAGGAAACGAATCCCGCATTCATACGTCATCAGAAGGGCGCCGACGGGCAAGTTCTCTCTTTCGACGGCAGTGATCGTATCGCCGAAAACGCTGAGATACCCTTTCGTATATTCCTCGAACAAAGACATGTTGAAAATAACTTTTTCTGTTTCCGGAGTATCTTCGCGGCACGGATTGCATCCGAAACGGATGGAATCGCCGAAGTCGTAACAAATACTGCCCGGCATCATGGTATCCAGATCGATCACGCAGACCGCCTTATCCGTGCGCGTATCGATCAGAACGTTATTGAGTTTCGTGTCGTTATGGGTCACCCTCGTCTGCATTTCGCCGCTTGCGAGAAGATCGACGAGCTTATGGGTCATTTCCTCGTGTTTCAAAGCAAATTCGATTTCCGGCATCACGTCTTTCGCCCTGCCGAATGCGTCCTTTTCGATCGACTTTTTCAGGTTTGCGAAACGTTTTACCGTATTATGAAAATCGGGAAGAACTTCGAAAAGCTGCGAACTGTCGAAACGATCGAGAAGCATGGCGAATTTTCCGAAAGCAACCGCGCTTTCGTAAAAATGCTCCGGCTTTTCCACAACGTCGTATCCCTTCGCGTTCTCGATGAAGATATATACGCGATAATACTCCCCTTCCGGCGTTTTATAATATGCTTTGCCCTCTTTCGTGAAAACGAGAGTCAGGCTTTCTCTGTCGGGATCGCCGCCCCGCTTTTCGATCTCGCTCCGATTGAACTCCGTCACGAGACGAATGTTGTTCATCAGGGCTTCCACGTTGGTAAAGAGGGCTGAATTTATTTTCTGAACAATATAACGGACGTTTCCTTTCTCCGTACGAAACACAGCCACATACGTTCTGTTGATCAATCCGTTTCCGTAAGGCTCGCAGGAAACAAAATCTCCTTTTATGTCGAAATGAGATAATATCTCTTTAAATTCCATCTTCATTCACTCCCCGATCGTTCCGCCTTCCTGCGGTTTTCCGATCTTTCGTTTATGTTATACTACAAATAAAAAAAAATAGCAAATATAAAACGTTCACTTTATTATTAGTGAACGTTTTTATAAATTTTAAACAATTCCGTGCTTTTCCGCCCGACTTCAACTCACATCAAAGGAGCAAAAAGGTTAAGGATGGATTTCAATAAACTTTCATACCATTTCAGGCTGTACGTTTCCGGGATCCGGTCGCATTCGTTGTCGAACAGCTCGCAAAAATCCTTATATATGTCGTTTAACGAGCTTGTTTTATACATCCACACGGCACATTCGAAATGATGCACGAAGGAGCGATAGTCGAAATTGATCGTCCCGGTAACACCCGTATCGCCGTCCGAGAGAACGGTTTTCGAATGAATGAAACCGCCCCTGAAATGATAGATCTTCACCCCGGCGGAAAGGAGCGACGGATAAAAGCTCCTCGTCATCACGTTGACGATTTTTTTATCCGCGACCCCGGGAAGAACGATCCTTACGTCTACGCCGCGCCTTGCCGCCCGCTTCAACGCCTGCACGACGGGGGTATCCACGATAAAATAGGGAGAAGCGATATAAAGGTACCGTTCGGCACGGTCGATCATATCGATATACAGGTTCTCGCCCACGTGTTCGTTGTTGATCGGCGCGGGAGCGTCTCCGAACGGAAGAATGAAACCGTCCGGATGATCCTCGTGTTCGGAAGAGATAAAATCGTTCTCCTCGAGAGGATTTTTCGTAGACATGTTATAAAGTTGCAGAAAAAGCCTCACGAGATTGTCCGTCGCCTGCCCGCGGATCCTGACGCCGTTATCGCGCCAGCGTCCGTGCGGATGGGTCACGTTGATGTATTCGTCCGCAATGTTAACGCCGCTCATAAAGCCGACTAAGCCGTCTATCACGGCGATCTTGCGGTGATCGCGATTGTTGTGCGAAATGGAAACAACGGGGCGGAAGGGGTTGAACTTTTCGGCGAAGATCCCCTCTTTGTCCAGTTTTTTGTAAAAGTCTGCGGGAACGCGGGGAAGGCTGCCGACGTCGTCGTAAAGAACGTAAACCTTAACGCCTTCCTTTACTTTATCGAGAAGGATCTCGTGGATCCCGTCCCACATCTCCCCCTCGGCGATGATGAAATACTCCAGAAAAATATACTTTTTCGCCTTTGAAAGCTCCTGTTTCAGGCATTCGTAAAACTCCTCGCCGGTAGGAAGAAATAAGGTATCCGAACGATCGAAAACGGGAAGATAGGCAACGGAACGAAGATATTTCGCCTGCCCTGCCGCACGCGCGCTCTCGCTTTCGAGAGAAGAGAGAACTTCCGGTTGACGGTAATAGCCGTCCAGATGTTCGTAATAAAAACCGCGAAACTTTTTCAGTTGTTTTTTGCTCAGTTTCACGTTGCCGAACGTTACGTATACCATAAGCCCGGCAAAGGGAAACGCAAGAAACAAGATGACCCACGGCAGTTTATAAACCGCCGCCTGATCCCTGTTCACGATAGAAAGAAAGAGAACGGAACCGACGAAGATCAGAAAAACATTGACCGCCAAAAATTTTTCCTGAAGGGTATACAACAGGAACCACGCCGCGAGCGCCTGCGCGATCACGCTTAAAAAAATGATGACGAATCTCGAAAGATATACGACCGTATTTTTTCTTTTCATTGCATTTTATACATTAAATAATAATTTTTCAGATGTCCGCGATAGTTATCCTTCCACGGTTTGTTTTTCCCGAGATAGTGAATGATCAGATTGTTTTTCTCCACCCAGTCCGGATCCACGTCATCGTTCTGCAAAATAACGCTCGCCGTCACACGCCTGTCCGGGAGATTAAAAACGTACGGATCGACAAGCTTCACTTTATCCCCGAAAAAGCGACAGACGATATCCTGATCGTAGAGAACGAGAAGGGCTTTCCGTTTCGTGACGTACTCTCTGATCTCCGCCACGTTCACGGCATGGCGAAGTTTTTTTACATTCATCATCATAACGCCGGTGTTCAGGTAAACGGCGTTGTCCTTCGCGTCGAGACGGATCACGTTGATCCCGGTAAGCAGCTTTCCGATCTGCGTACAACCGATAAAGTAATAGCGATCCTCGAACGAAATGTCATACAGGCGCGAAATGTCTCCGTGCACGATGAGATCGCTGTCGAGATAAAGGATCTTCTCAACCTCTTCCGGAAGCAAAAGCGGGGCTATAAGCCGATAATAGATCGTAAACGGATACCGTTTCACCGTCGGAAAACCTTCGAAAATCTTCTCGTCGACGTCAAGTTTTTCGATCGAAACGTTCCTTCCCCGAAAAGAAGAAAGGATCTCGGAAAAGTCGCTCTCCTTAAGATCGGAGCTCATCAGAAAAAGGCGGAAGGATTTATCCTCGTTGTTTTTCAGAAGGGAATTCAACGCCGTTTTGAAATGCGGAATATACCCGCGGTTGATCGAAAACAACAGATTATATATCGGATCGGAACGCAATGATATCCTCCGTAAACAAAGCCGGGCGCGGAGACTACGTTCCCGCGCCCGCACTCTTTTTTATTTATTTTACCATATCTCGCCGAAAATTTCAACCCTATCGGAAAAATTTCTCCGAAAACGGAAAAAACTTTCCCGAATCCTGTCGGGTCAGCTCCCGAAAAAGGTCTTACGCGGCTTATCGAGGAGTTTCGGAAGAGCAAAACCGCCCGTCATGCCAGGCAAGAATAATACGAACCTTGCCCGGCATACCTTCGGCGGGCGGTTTTTGAATAACATATTTATTCTCCCGAAAACTGCGAATTATAAAGCCCCGCATAAAAACCGTTTTGTTCCATCAGCTCGTCATGCGTGCCCTGCTCGATGATATTGCCGTCTTTCATCACGAGAATGAGGTCGGCGTTGCGGATGGTGGAAAGCCTGTGGGCGATCACGAAGCTCGTTCTGCCCTGCGTCAGCCGGTCCATCGCGCGAGAGATCACTTCTTCCGTGCGGGTATCCACGTTGCTCGTCGCCTCGTCCAGGATCAGAAGGGGGGCTTTTTCCGCCATGGCGCGGGCGATGGTGATCAGCTGTTTCTGCCCGCCGGATACGCTCGACTCCCCGTCCATCACGGTGTCAAGCCCGTTCGGAAGGGTATGAACGAAATGGGCGATCCCCGCCTCGTGACAGATCCGATCGAGTTCTTCGTCCGAAACGCCGGTTTTCGAAAACAGAATATTTTCTCTTAACGTTCCTTCGAACATCCACGTATCCTGCAGCACCATGCCGAAGATATCATGCACTTCTTCTCTGGACATATCTTTCACGGAAACGCCGTCGATCGTGATATCCCCGCCGTTCACCTCGTAAAAACGCATCAGAAGATTTACCATCGTCGTTTTTCCCGCGCCGGTCGGTCCGACGATCGCTACCTTCATACCCGGTTTCACCTTAGCCGAAAAGTCGGGAATGATGATCTTTTCGGGATCGTACCCGAACCGGACGTGTTTGAATTCCACTTCCCCGCGGATTAACGCGTCCTTTCCCGTCAACAGCCTGCGCGTTTTCCCGCTTTCGTCGGAAAGTTCTTCCTGCGCGAGGAACTCGTTCACCCTGCTCGCCGCGCCCGCCGCCATCTGCAGAGAATTCATCGCCTGCGCGATCTGGCCCATCGGGCTTTGGAACAGATTGACGTAAACAAGGAACGCGGTAATGGTACCGAACGTCACGATGCCTTCGTTCAGAAGCAGTCCGCCGACCACGCACACCGCGGCGTAAGCGAAATAGGAAACGAAGGAAGATACGGGCTGCATGATCCCCGCAAGCATCTGCGCGCGGAACATTGCTTTTCTCATCGCCTCGTTGGAATTTTCAAACTCTTCTTTCTTTCTCTTTCCCGCGCCGAACGCCTTGATCACGGTAAGCCCGGTAAAGTTTTCTTCCACCTTGCCGTCAAGTTCGCCTAAAATGATCTGTCTTTTACGAAACTGCGGCATTGCGAATTTCGTAATAAACCCGACGAAACCAAGCATCAGCGGCACGATCAGAAGAGCCGTAAGAGCCATCTGCCACCTCGTTACGAACATGGCGATCAACACGCCGACCAGCATAAACACTGCCGACAAAAACATCGTGACCGCCTGTTCGAGAGACTGGCTTACCGTATCGATATCGTTCGTCACCACCGAAAGCGTATCGCCGTACTGACGGGAATCGAAGTATTTCAGAGGTACGCGGTTGATCTTCTGCGAGATCTTCTTTCTCATGCCGTAAGCAAACCTCTGCGTAACGCCCGCCATGATAAACGAAGCGAGATAATTGCACAGCGCACCGCATGCGTAAAACCCGATCAGAATAAAGCCTATCTTCGCTATCTTCGCAAGGTCGATATT
The DNA here is from genome assembly GCA_934271265.1 of uncultured Clostridia bacterium. Lineage (GTDB taxonomy): Bacteria > Bacillota > Clostridia > Christensenellales > Borkfalkiaceae > UBA10281. The sequence goes on from CAKQRE010000036.1 coordinate 117,864, forward strand.
CCTCATCGCCGCGCCCGCCGTGATCGTATCGGTTAGTTCTTTCAGCCATTGCGGCGCGAAAATAGAGAGGACCGTGGAGACGATAATAAATACGGATGCTGCAATAATCGACTTATAGAACGGCTTCATCGACGCAAGCAAGTCTTTTCTGTTTTTTCTTTTTTCTTCTTTCGTCAAAGGTTTCATGGGTCCCGTCTGCCCTCTGTGCGGTCTCATAATCCGAGTTCCTCCTTTGAAAGTTGCGATAAAGCGATCTCTCTGTACACAGGGCAATCGCGAAGAAGGTCTTTGTGTTTTCCCATACCGACCGCTTTTCCTTCGTCGAGAACGACGATAAGGTCTGCGTCCATGATCGTGCCGATGCGCTGCGCGACGATGAGTTTCGTCGTTCCGTTTGCGTATTCCGCAAGATTCTCGCGCACCTTACGATCCGTCTTGTAATCGAGCGCGGAAAAACTGTCGTCGAAAATAAGGATCTCCGCCCCCGTTGCGATCGCCCTTGCGATACACAACCTCTGCTTCTGTCCGCCGGACACGTTCTTTCCTCCCTGAGAGATCGGAGAATCGTACCCTTCCGGCATTTCGCGGATAAAGGGATCCGCCTCGGCGATCTTCGCCGCCTCTTCTATTGTTTCCTGCGGTATAAAGGGATCGGAAAAAGCGATGTTTTCTTTTACCGAACCGGAGAACAAAATTCCTTTCTGCGGCACAAGTCCGATTTTTTTGCGCAAAGTCTCCTGCTTCAGTTCCTTTACGTTCACACCGTCCACCAGAACCTCGCCGACCGTGGCGTCGTAAAAACGGGGCACAAGGTTGACAAGCGTCGTCTTGCCGCTGCCCGTCGCACCGATAAATGCGACCGTCTGTCCTTTCTCCGCACGGAAGGATATATTTCCGAGCACTTCTTCCTCCCCCTTGCCGTAACCGAAAGACACGTTGCGGAATTCCACCGTTCCCGTCTCCGCGGTCGGAGTTTCCGTTTGCGGGTCGATCACGTCGGACGACGAATTCAACACCTCGTGGATCCTCCCGGCGGAAACCTGCGCGCGGGGCATCAGCACGAACATCATCATCAGCATCATGAAAGACATAATGATCTGAGAAGCCAGCATCATGAAAGACGTGACCGTTGCATAATCGGTTTCGCCGGAATTGATCAGATGCGCGCCGATCCAGTAGATCGCGAGAGAAACGCCGTTCATCACAAGGGTCATCACGGGGCTCATAAACCCCATAACGCGGCTCGAGAAAAGTTGTCTCCCGGTGATTTCTCTGTTCGCTCCGTCGAACTTGTTTTCCATATACGCTTCCGCATTGTATGCGCGAACGATCCTCGTTCCCGTCAGATTTTCGCGGGTGACGGAATTCAGGCGGTCGGTCAGTTTCTGCATTTTACGGAAGGTGGGCAGCACGGCGATCATGATGCACGCGATACATACGATCATTACGATAACGGCGGCAAGCGTGGCGACCGTAAGCTCGAGGCTCGTGGCGCGGATCTTGAGGATCGCCCATACCGCCGTGATCGGCGCCGCAATGACCATTCTGAGCATCATTACGTTTGCAATCTGCACCTGCTGAACGTCGTTCGTCGTGCGGGTGATGAGAGACGCCGTCGAGAAGGAGTCGATCTCGCGAACGGAAAACTCGTCGATCTTCGCATAAATGCGGGAACGGATCCTCGTCGTAAGCGAGGACGACACGTAAGACGCGATCAGCCCGACGGACATCTGCGCCGCCGCGCTTCCGAGCGCCACGAGGAGCATCATACCGCCGCTTTTCCAGATATCGCCGACGGTAGCTTTCGCCACGGCAACGAGAAGGGCAACCCTCTCTTCGGGAACGCCGAGAGCGGAAAGGGTCTGCCCGTCGATCTTGTCCCACCCGACGGTGCCGACCAACGCGGACAACGCTTCCCCGAACTTCTCCGGGTGATTGTGATAGTCGAGATAAGTGATCGACTGAATTATTTTCTGAACGTAATCGACAAGCGTCATCGTAAAATACACCTGAAGTACGGTCAGCCCGCAGAGAAGAGCGATCAGCATCCAATCGACGGGGCGTAAATTTCTATATAGTTTAATCATGTTCTCCTCCGGAATACTCGCTTAATTTCTTTAACAAACGAAGTAATTCGTCGAAATCTTCTTCGCCGAGCGTTTCGGCGATCCCGAGTATGTTTCGTTTCATTTTATTCGTCGTACTTTCCGCACATGCCTTGCCTGCTTCGGTCAGCGTTACGCAGAGCTTTCTGCCGTCCGATTCGTGCCTGCGGCGTTCGACAAGCCCTTTTTTCTCCGTGGTTTTCAGAAGGTTCGCCACCCTGCCCGATCCTACGCCGAGAAATTCCGCGATCTCGCCGGCAGTCGCCTGCCCGCAATTTGCAAGAAATCCGATCATCGCCCCCTCGCCGAGCGCCGTGCCGGACTCGATCTTTCTCGCAATGCCGCGCCGCATCGTTTTTCCGATCAGCATCAGCATTTCGTCTGCCTTTTTATCGTCGATCACTTTTTGCCTCCGTTTTAATTATCTTTTAGTGTGAGATAATTATAGCGGATCGCAACGGCGTTGTCAAATCATTTTTACGGGAAATTTCGATTTTTCCGAAAGACGTTTCGTATTTTTAGGCTTAGCATTCGCCATCACTAACTATTTTTACGGCGAAAAATCGGTTTATGACTGTGTCAGCCGAGAGAAAAGCGAACGTCATTAAGTTTTAACGGCGCAAAATTCGTAAAATCTTTGTTAAACTCGCTTGTAATAC
>CAKQRE010000037.1 GCA_934271265.1 uncultured Clostridia bacterium
GTTATTGTTATGACAAACCTGCATGGGATAAACGGAGTTCTCGGAAAAGGATGATGCCCGAAGAAGGAAAAACGGACTCGGAAAGCAGTTGTTCCTTCTTCGGAAAAAGAAAAGCGGTTATCCGAAAGAATGAATTTCGTTTGCAAGAAAATATACTTTGAACCCCCTCGGCAAAGCATCCCGTATCCTATGTTTTTTGAGATTCTTCACTGAGTAAGGCTAGTGGTAGGATCAGAATGACAAAAAACAGATTCTTCACGGGCAAAGGCAATAGCCGGATCAGAACGACAAGGCTTATCTTAGTCGACAAATAACAACCCGCCCTCCTTTTCCTTATCTTTCTCTTCCACCGGATCGCCGTTTCCGTTGAACCGGTTCGCCCGGAAACCCTTGCAAGCAAGTTTCCTCGCTTATATTATACCATAAACTTTTGAAAAAGTCTGTCACTTTTTTGGTTGCGTTTGGTTGCGTTTTGTAGCAAAACCATTTTTTTTGCTATTTTTCCTAAAAATGCAGAAACACAAAACTATCACATTTAAAAACCGCACGGGCGCGCATTTCAGATAATTTAGCAGCATAATAACGCGATAATCGACTTATAGCGCTATTTTCACAGAAAAAGAATTGTGAAAACGCCCCTGATTTTGCCGGTTTTCACAAAAAATATTGCTTCGCGGGGAAATTTTCCTCTCCCCGACGGTCAAAACCGTTTTTCTATAGGCTTAGCATTATATCTTTTTGTCATTCTGAGATGACGAAGGCATACTTTCCCCCTTCCTAAGATCCCTCCCAAAACGGATATTCATCCCTGCAACGGCTCAAAACGCTTTACAAATTTTTCGTTTCGATGTAAAATAGCGACATGAAAAAGTTGATCGTAGCCTCTTCCAACAGAGGCAAACTGAAGGAAATAGCCGAGATCCTCGGCGATCGATATGAAATCGTTTCCATGGCGGAAGCGGGCTTTCACGAAGACGTGGAAGAGACGGGAACCACCTTTTACGAAAACGCTCTTTTAAAGGCCTCGGCGGTGTCGGAAGCCCTCGGGTGCGACGCCCTGGCGGATGACAGCGGGCTTTGCGTTGACGCCCTCGACGGTGCGCCCGGCGTTTATTCCGCCCGCTTTTCGGGCAATCACGGAGACGATGCCGCCAATCGCAAAAAGCTTCTCGAAAAGCTTGAAGGCAACGATAACCGCAAAGCAAAATTCGTCTCTTCCGTCGTGTTAAGGAAAGCGGACGGCACGATCCTTACCGGAACAGGCGAAACATACGGCACGATCGCAGAAACGGAAGAAGGGGAAAACGGATTCGGATACGACAGTCTTTTTATCTCCGACGACCTCGGAAAGAGCTTCGGCGTTGCCACGGCGGAAGAAAAGAATTCCGTAAGTCACCGTGCCCGCGCGCTATATGACTTATTAAAAAAAATATGACAACGATCGCAGTTTTATCGGACACTCACCGCAATTACGGGGCGATCGAAGCGATCGTTCCCATTCTCGACGAATGCGACATGATCGTGCACCTCGGCGATCATTACGATGACATGGATCCCTTTTATTCCCGTTACCGTTCCAAGCTGTATCGCGTACACGGGAATTGCGATTACGGACAGACAAAGGAAATTATTCTCCCCGTAGAACAGATCCTCATCTTTGCGACGCACGGCGATCTTTACGGGGTAAAACAAGGCACCGAAAGACTGAAGCGCAAAGCGCGGGAAGAAGGTTGCGCCGTCGCACTGTACGGGCACACTCACGCTGCGGAGATCGACGAAGAAGAAGGATTTATTACGATCAACCCGGGCGCTATGACCGCTTTTTCACCCGAAAAGACTTTCTGCTATCTCGTTGTACATGGAAAAAAATGCACCGCCGTTCTCAGAACCGTTACGTGCTAAAAAAAAAGATATATTTTTGAAAAACATAGCAAAATCATTTGACAAGCTCTGCGTTTTTTGGTAAAATAATCGAGCATTGTAAATGAGGTGCGGGTGTAGTTCAATGGTAGAACACCAGCCTTCCAAGCTGGTTGCGTGGGTCCGATTCCCATCACCCGCTCCAAAATAACCGCTTTGCAAGTAGTATCTACCGCGAGACAGCTAAATGCGCCTGTAGCTCAGCTGGATAGAGCATCGCCCTTCTAAGGCGGGTGTCAGGGGTTCGAATCCCTTCAGGCGCACCACCCTTTATGGCGGGAGTAGCGCAGTTGGTTAGAGCGTCAGATTGTGGTCCTGAAGGTCGCGGGTTCGACTCCCGTCTCCCGCCCCATTATTTTATTGGGGTGTCGCCAAGCGGTAAGGCACCGGATTTTGATTCCGGTATTCGTAGGTCCGAATCCTGCCACCCCAGCCAAAAAAAGTAAATATGGTCCATTAGCTCAGGAGGTAGAGCACATGACTTTTAATCATGTTGTCCGGGGTTCGAGTCTCCGATGGATCACCAGCACCTTTAGCTCAGTTGGTAGAGCAACTGACTCTTAATCAGTGGGTCCGGGGTTCGAGTCCCCGAAGGTGCACCAAAAGCAACCTTATTCAAATTTTTCGGATAAGGTTGCTTTTTTACGTTCAATTTCAAATATGGGGTGTTGGATATAAAGGGGCTCAATGTCAAATGTTGGGGTGTAGGGTATAAAATTTCACAATATAATATTTTCGGATATCAGAATTTATTTGTCAACCGAAGCATAAAAGAATGCGCATTCTGAAATTTTCAAAGTTTCTGTAACCATAACCTATCCGGAAATTCTTTTTATATCCGTTTTCTTACGGCGTCCAGAGCAAAATATACCTGCCTTACGTAATGATACTTATCTACCACGATTTCCGCCGACGGGAACAGCCACGCTATTTCTTTATAATTATTCGTCATATCCATCACAAAGACCTTTACTTTTTGTCTTTCTTCGATGGTATAACGCTTAAAATATGAGATTATATCTGCCTTTTTACGAATTGAAAGTAAATTTGATATCTTATTGTCGTGTAAATTCGTAAGGATCAAATTGTACTTTTCTCCGCCGGTATTCCCTTTAAATTCGTCTATACCGAGTATAACGGGCAATTCGGGTTTATTCGTAAAAGATACCAACCTTAATGCTCTGGAAACGATATTCGGCGAAATATGCTCTTCTTTGGCTATGTCTTTCATAGATAACTTCGTGTGAAGTTTATCTATTATATTTGCGTAAAGAATGTTGGTGCTGCGGTAATATTTGGGAAGGAAACTATATTTTTCATAGAATCGTTTATTGCAGTTTTGACAGACGTATCTGCGTTTCTTCAGAACAAGGAGTACTTGTTTGCCGCGGTAAGCAGAATGTTTAATTGTTTGTTTACGATAATCGTGAACGCGATTTACGTCGCTCTTACAACACGGACAAACCTGTCCGGATTTGTTCGTGTATAAATGAATTTTAATAAATTTACTTGTTTCATGGATTTTATCCGTTAAAACGTTGCGGATTCCGAGAAAGTTTGATATAATGTTTTCGTTGAGCATATTATCTTTTCCTTTTGTTTTTGTGGTAGAAAATATTATACGGAAAGTTTAATATTCGCTCAACTTTTTTTGTGCCTTAAATTAAAAAAATGTTGAGGTGTTTTTCCTACACCCCAACATTTATTTTAGAACCTTTTTTCTCCGATACAGAAATCGGCACAAGCTTTTTTGCATAGTCATGCTTTCGCAACGCAGAACGCCTCGCGTTTAAGCATTTGCTCATCGCCGTTAAGAACGACTTTGACGCTCTCGCCCGAAAGCTTTTTCAGCGTGAATACGTCGCCTTTGAGCGTCGCCTTTATAATCGTGTTTTTAACCTTGAATTTCAGCGTTACCGATTTTCAGAGGGACATTTTTGTTCGGATTTGCATAAACGACGCCATTTTTGACGTACAATCCCATAACGCCGGCATACACGAAATACCAGCCACCTGCGGCACAACCCGAATGAATCCCCCGATACGCACAATTGTGAATATCCTTGATATCCATAAAAAGAGTCTCGCCGAAATACTTCAGAAAGCTTCCCGGGCTACCAGTCTTCGCCGAACATACGGCATGAACCGGAAATGTAAGAGATGAAGACGCCTCGCACATACTCTCGTATTTCAATGCAAAAGATTATGCCGAATAAGTATATCTGAACGCTTGCTTTTTCGAACCGTTGATATCGGTAAACACGCCTTCGAAAGTACCGTTCTTTACTTCGAGCGCAAGCCCCCACAGGTTAGAATTCGTCACTTCGGTGGCAATAACCACGGGGAAAGTGTTGTCGCATTCCAATTTCGGGGAATGAACGGGATAATAAAGAATCTGATGCACGTGAGCGCAAATCATGATATCCGTTTCGAGTTTCCCGAGCAACCTTGCCCATTCAGCATAAGTTTCGCCTTCGATCATAAACCGAGGATCTCTGTATATGTCGGGAAGCAGCGGACAAGTATGAGAAACTACGATATAAGGCGCGTCGTTTCCGTCGGGTACGTTGTTTGCCGCAAGCTCTCTGAGAAATTCGGTTTCTTCCCTTCTGTACGCGGCAAAATCATTCACTCCGCCGTATTCCGCGTCGCTGTCAAGCTTATCTTCGCCGCAATCGAGAACTACGCCCCTTATCGCGCCGAGATCGAACGAATAATAAAATTTACCGTTTACCGAAGGCAGGTACTCGGGAGCCAATTCCGCCACCGCCCCGCGCGTTTCATGATTTCCGCGGTTATAGATAACGGGGATTCTCGCATTGGATATTTCTCCTGCCAATTCGATTATGCTGTAATAATCCCAGATTTCTTCCATCTCGCCCATGTCGCCGTTCAGAATAAACAGATCGGTTTCGTTTCCGAAATATTCACAACATTTTTTGGCAAATTCCGTTTTGCCATGAACGTCGCCCACCTGATAAATTTTGATGTTATCCTTTTTTTCGACCGGCTTAAAAATAAATTCCTGACGCTCTTCTTCGCCGAGCTTGGACGAATAAGAGGTTCTTCTTTCGATTTTTCTGAACGAAACGGAATATTTCTTTGCCGAGTTCAGCTTCGAAACGGGAACTTCCACTTTGAAGAAATTCTTTCCGGTAACCAGTGCGCCGGCATTCGCGGTGTGGAATTTCTCGCCGTTGATTTCAACCCAACCGAGCCCGTTTTCAATGGTGGCAAATTCAATTATATACTTTCCTTCGCCCACGAAAACGGCGGGGAAATTCAGAAGGAAATCCTGAGGATCGTCGTTTGTAACGGAAGTATCGACCGTCGATGTCTTTCCGCTTAAAACGTCGCGGTTGTCATCAAAACATTTCTTCAACTCATAAAGAGTCTTGTCGCCGCAGATATAACCGACAGCCGCCTGTCCGACGACGGATACGATTTTTTCCCATCCGCTGTAAATATACGTTGCGATTTTTCCGTCTTTAATGCTTTTTTCAACGCCTTTATACATGCCGTTTTCGGGGATTTGATATTCGTCGAGCGGAAGAACAACGTTATCGTTTTCGTTAAGACTGCTCATTCCGTCAACCGTGGACATAATCTCGAGAACATGAAGAGCGTCTTCCAGTTTTTGTTTGTTTTCGTCGGTCGCGAGTTTTTTATTCAATCCCACGTAAGACGATATGTTGACTACGCTGACGTTGCGTTTTCCGTCTTCGGACAAATAAGGCATAAGTCCGAATTCGCTTTCGGAATCTTCTTTTATAAATTCGTTCGTTCCGCCGAGCATGAACAGCGTTTTACCTTTCGCCATTTCCTTCTTGACGTCGGCGTCGCTCATCTCTTTTCCGTTCCCGTTCAACAAACCGTATTCTTTCCATTTTTCCAGCACCGAAAACGCTTGTTCCGCTTCCGATCCGGATAAAAAGTCATTTCCGGCGATAAAGTCTTCCTGCCATTTTTTACCGTCAGCGCCGTCGAAATAACCTGCCGAAAGAATGTCGAAAACATAACGGAATCCGTCGTCCGGAGAATCAATCTGCGTAAGGCAGAAATTATAACCTGCCGCTTCGGCTTTCGTTTTCAATTCGGTCATGTCGGAAAGCGAAGCGGGCAAATTCCAACCATTCTTTTCGAAAACGGTCTTGTTATACGTAATGCCGCCGCAAGTAAAATACGTAGGCAACAAATATACTTCTCCGTTTTCTTTCAACGCGGACATAACGTCTGCGTTGTATGCGGAAACGAAATCGTAACCGGATAAATTCAAAAGGTTTTCGTTTAATTTCTGGCGCCCAGCGACATATGAAGTCGCTACGTAAATATCGGGCAAATCGTTCGTCATCGCAGGATAATTGAAAGTCGATGCGTCGCTCGTTTCGTTCTGCGCAACGAATTTTACGTCGATTTCTGGGTATTTCTCTTTCACTTTGAGAAGGAATTCGTTCTCGTTCGGGAAAACCGACGTCATAGTGATCGATTCGTGTTTGCCTTTCGGCGTATCGTCAGGCTTGTCATTTTTGCCGCAAGCGGTCAGCGCGCTGACCAGACCGACCAACGACAGCACCAACGATACCAGCTTTCTGAATTTTGCGTTGCTTTTCGTTTTCATTTTTTTCTCCGTAAATTTTATTTTATATATCGGCTTATCGCCAGGCTTAGCATTCGCTATCACTAATTACCTTAAGGGCTTCTTTTTCGCCGTAGAAATAGTTCGTGATAACGAATGTTAAGCCTAACCATTTACCTTTTTTGAGTAAAGAACCGGCATCCCGTCCTGCGTAGCCGCTCCGCCATCCCGTACAGATCGCTTTCTTTGCATTCGAGTTTTTCCGCGAGACATTTTACGCAATAGAACGAACAGACGTTCTTGCCGATGAGTTTTTTGTTTAATCCAAATGCCGTTTCGTCGACAGGTCCTCCGCAAGACAGACATTTCATAATAACGAAACGGACACCCTGTATACTTTACATTCGTGCGGTTTTAACGATTCCGTAATCATTCCGTTTGAAAACTCGACACGCGCACCCGTCCAAAGATCGGTTGCAAAAGTTTTTACCGAAGCGTCGTTTAACGAAAGGGATGTCACATCGAAAGACGCCGCGCTCTCTATATCGGACAGATTGAGCATCATCACCGCTATATCGCCGCCATCGAGCAGTTTTGCCGTCACGGAAACTTCAGGATTAAGGGTAAGCGGCGTAATATCGAACGGAGTGCAGCCCGATTCGTCGCGGTCGAGAGCAATCAATTCTCTGTTTGACAGAATCTCTATCGCTTCGTCGGACGCGATTCTTAAATCCGCACCTATAATAAGCGGCGAACCATAAAAGCACCATACGGAAAAATGCGTTTTATACTCTTCGGAAGTGCAACCCTTAGACAGCCCGACGTTACCTTCTCCGTTCATTCCTACCACGAGCATATCCATATCTGCATAGCCGTTGGGCGAATGAGTGACGTCCGATGCCGCGCGCGCTTTTATCAAAGCCTTGATCGACTCCCAATTGTCGAAAATATCTCCGGTATTCCGGTACGTGGAAATCCCGGTGGTCTTAATCCATTTTTCGGTATCGTCAAAACCCCAGGAGCAAGCGGCAAACAATATATCCCTGCCGCAATTGGCAAGAGCAAGTCCCATGCGCCTGTACATATATTCGGACGGAATATACTTAGATCTGTGACAATAGTCGTATTTGAGGTAATCGACGCCCCATCCGGCAAACTGCCGCGCGTCTTCGAATTCGTGCCAAAGACTTCCGGGATATCCCGCGCAAGTCATATTGCCGCAACACGAATACATTCCGAATTTCAACCCTTTTGAATGAACGTAATCGGAAAAACTTGAAATTCCGTTCGGAAATTTCTTCGGATCCGGTACGAGTTTTCCCTGTTCGTCACGAACTTTTTCAGCCCAGCAATCGTCGATAATTATGTACTTGTACCCCAACTTATCCAATCCTTTTTCGCAGATTACGTCGACTATCTTTTTCAAAACGTCTTCGTCGTAATCAGAGCCGAGCGTATTCCATGTGTTCCAGCCCATCGGCGGTTTGCGCGTTACCATTTTTCCTCCCTTGCCGGAATCGGCATAAGTTTTTGCGTTGTCATGCTTTCGCAACGCAAGACGCCTCGCGTTTAAGCATTTGTTCCTCGCCGCTAAGAACGACTTTGACGCTCTCGCCCGAAAGCTTTTTCAGCGTGAATACGTCGCCTTTGAGCGTTGCCTTTATAATCGTGTTTTTAACCTTGAATTTCAGCGTTACCGATTTCCAGAGGGGCATTTTGTTCGGATTTGCGTAAACGACGCCGTTTTTGACGCACAATCCCATAACGCCGGCGTACACGGAATACCAGCCGCCCGCGGCACAACCCGAATGAATCCCCTGATACGCACAATTGTGAATATCCTTGATATCCATAAAAAGAGTTTCACCGAAATACTTCAGAAAACTTCCCGGTCTGCCCGCCTTCGCCGAACATACGGCATGAACGGGAAACGTAAGAGAGGAAGACGCCTCGCACATGCTCTCGTAGTAATCCCAGTTGCCGTTGAAATACGGCAGATCGCCGACGTTGACGTAAGAATACAACAACGCGACGTCCGGCTGTTTTATTACCTGACTTTTGTGATACAGCCCCGCCTGTTTCATCTGAAAATTTTTGCCGGTCCCCGCGCCGTCGACTTCGAGCTCTCTCGATAATCCGAAATACCCGTCGAACTGCGGAATCATTCCGCTTTCGCATACCGGCAAATATAAGTTCTCCGCTATATCCTTAAGGCGCAAAAATTCATCCGAACCGAAACCGATACGTTCGGTTACCTTTGATCCTTTCGTTTTTGCGTCGGCAACAAAGTCCGCCGTTCTTTTCAGCACGTACGAAGTCAGATAATTCGTATATGCGTCGTTATCGACGTAATCGTGATGCTCGTCGGTGCCGGTAACGTTCTTTATTTCATAGCCGCGGTCTGTTTTTTCCACTCTCTGCATCCACCAGCGCGATATTTCGAGAAGCATTTCAAGCCCCTTTTCGTCCATAAAGGCGTCGTCGCACGTGTTGTCGTAGTAATCGCAAACCGCATACATTATATCAGACATTATATGAATCTGCAGGAATGGATGACGGGCATAAATCCAGACATGCTCGTCGCCGTCCACGGAAGAAACGAACGGATACCGCGCCCCGTTCTTCATTCCTTGTTTTTTTGCAAGTTCTTTTGCCGCCGGAAGCATTCTGTATCTGTATTCCAGCGCATGTCTTGCTATTTCCGGCAAAGTATGGGTGAATACGGGCATCTGATATATTTCGCAATCCCACCAGACGAACTGATTGTATTTCTCACCCGACAGCGCTTTTGCCGATAAACTGTGCACGCTGTCGTTCGGTTCCGCCGAAATGAGCGTGTGATAGTTTGCAAAACGCAATGCCCGGTCGTTTTTATCGTCGCCGTCGATCTTAACGTCGATCGCGCCGAAAAGTTTTTTATATTTTTTAACGTGCAGCGCGTATTCCTGCGAATAGTTCGCCCGTTTTTTTTCGGCGGGCATCTTCTTTTCGTCGCGGGAAGTATAGACATAGCTTACTTTCTCGACCGAAAAAGATTTGCATTTTCCCAACGTCGCTTTCAGGGCGTAAATTCCGTCATCGGCAAACGCTTCCGTTTTGCAAAGTTTTCCGTCCGAGTAAATTTCGGCGGTCGAACAGATATCCGCGGTGTAACGGTATTTATTCCCCACCAGAAACGAATACGCGACGCCGTTTTCATCGACTTTATCGGAAATTTTTTCCGAAATAATCTGACCGTTCGTCCGGACGTTTGCGTCGATACCGGCAAGTATGCCGATTTCGGCTTCGCCCTTCACTACTCCGGTCACACGCTGTATATATTTATGCTCGTCGTCATACGAAGCAAATCTTTCGAATTTAAGATTCAATACGTTTCCTTCACCGTCGCCCCAAACGACTTCTCTCGTCAGAACGCCGTTACAGGCATTAAGGCTTCTGTTCCATTTTATGATTTTTCCTTCCCACGGATAAAAAGCCTTTCCGCTTACGAAAATCCTTATCATTAAAAAATCCGGAAAATTGATGCACGAATCCTGATATTGGAATTTTTTTAATTTTTCTTCGTCGAAATAATATTTTTTCATGTAAATATTATCGGGAAACGGGTCGACTATTTCGGTGATTCTGTCAAAAATTCCCCTTACGAAGGCACCCTGAACTTTGGTTTCGCCGAATTCTTCAAGACTTCCGCGCACCCCCATATAACCGTTTCCTGTGGTAAAAAGAGAAGCGTTTTTAGGCATGTCGCTAAGAATATATTCGGTTTCACATAATGCAGATTTACTGAATCTAAGCATATTTTTTCTCCGGATACGTTTCCGTCAGCCCGCTCCCGCGGAGCGGGCTGACACAACGTGATTTGTTTAGGCGGCGTTCGACGCCGTTACCACCGGCTACTATAGACTAATACAGACGATTATTTTTCTTCCTTTTTGCGAAACAGGGTAAACACCGCAGCTAAGCCCAGAACGCTTATGATCGAGCTGCCCAGTCCGACGGAACCGAAACATCCGGAATCGGCGGAACTGCCGCTGTCAACGGGTTTGGCGGATTCCTGCGCGGGATTGACGGTTACGGTGTAAGTAACCTTCTTGACGGTGGTCGAGCTCTCCTTGACGGCAAGCACGTTATAGGTGCCCGCTTTCATTTCGGATACGTTAATCTCGTTTCCTTCCGCATCGGTTATCGTGTAGATATAAGAGTTTCCGAGAGTGAACACCTTGGCTTCGCTTACGTCTGCGAGTTCAAGCGTAATGTTTTCGCCTTCTTCGCTCTGCTGAATCTTGGTGATTTCAAAAGACGCTTCGGCGGTTCCGGAATAATTATTCATGAACGTAACGACGACTTTTGCCGTACCGACGTTTATATTGTTCTTGTAGGAAACCGTATAGTCGCTTGCGGGAATGACTTCTTCCCCGAGCTTTACGAGTGTTACGGCAGGTTCGTTGGCAAACGTCGTGTATTCGGTTGTCGTATATTCGAGAGTAACGACCGCTTCGGACGCATTCTTGCCGATCACGTTATAATTTCTGGTGAATACGCCGTTATAACCGTTCTTGAATTTGATGATCATGGTCGCAACGCCGTTGGTCGTATTGTTTCTGTACTCGACGTCGTAACAATCCGCGGTAACTACAACTCCGTCCGCTTTTACTTCGGTTATAACGGGCACCGTTCCGCCTTCGACAAGTTCCCAGTCTTCTTTTTCGAGATTGATCTCTGCGTTGAGAACGGTGCTTAAAGGAGTTTCTACGTAATAAGCTATTTGCGAACCGACCTGTTCGTAAGCCGTTGCGGTCGAAAGCATTACGTATCCGTCGGCAGTAAAGAGATGTTGAATACTCTCGCCTTCGTCGGTTATGCTTTGAATTTCGTTTACGTTCAGATAATATACCACGCCGTTGGCTTTTTCTTCATCGGTGCAACCCTGAGCCCAATGGAACTTGGTTTCGTTCTGATTGAGAAGCTTTATGGTTATCTTATAGATTGCTTCTTCGACCTTGTTGAATTCGATGGAATATTTCAAGGAAGGACCTTCAAATATAATGCAGCTGTCTCTATCATCGTTGCTGTTTGCTTTCGCGCCGTCGAGCGTTTTATGCATATAGGAAGTGAAGCTGCCGCCGGTTACGTTATGCGTGCTGCCGATATAAAGACGAGGCTGATTATCTTCCTGCATTCTCTCTACGACGCAGAGATTTCCGTTGTTGTAATATCCGAGCGGGCTGTCGCCGAGAATGACGGAAACGGGCTTACCAGGCTTACAATTAGCGTTGTACACCGTAATTTTAAGACCGTCGAGAAGAAGGTTTTTGTTCATACCCGTTCTCGAGCCCCAATTCGTACTGTAAGGATTGTTTACGAATACGGTGCCGTTCTCTTTTACTTCCGCAACGCTGTCGGTTCCGGGGTTATAAGAAATGTCGTCATCGGTAAACGTAACGAGCTTCTTGCCATCGGTAACGGTGACGGTTTCGGTCAGCATTGCATTAAGAGCGGGATTGAGAACCACTCCGTCTTCGATTATATTCGTGTTTTCTTCGCCCTGAACGGCAGAAATCGTCATTTCGGCGTTTCCTGCGGAGTTGCCGAGCGCGTTGATCCTCACGCACTGATTTTCGCTGTTACGGAACAGATTGGTATAATCTTCGGTATTGAGATAATACGTTACGGAATTACCTTGCTTGCCCGACATTCCGGAATACATCTGCTCGCTGGTTACGGTCAGCTGATAACGGCGCGTGGAATATCTTTTGAAATCGAATCTGATCGTGGGAGAAGTACCTTCAAAAAGGACTGCGCCTCTTTTTGCACCGTCTATCCATGTTCCGGTTTCGGTCATGGCGAGCGCGTCATCCGCGGTGGGATAGAACTTTGCGTCCTCTTCGGTACCCTTTCTCGAGATCATAAGCCAGCTTCTTTCACCCGAAGGAGCGACCTTTAACGTGAGAACGTCCGTGACGTAACAAGCCCAGTCTGCCTGACCGATGGCAACGGCGGATTCGTTCTTGAAATTGACTTCCAGAGACAAACCGTCGAGAATAAGGTCCGTACCGCAATCGTAACGGTTATGTGTGGTACCGCTCGCCTGCTTTACGGTTACCGAGCCGTTTTCGTTTGCGGTTTTCGTCCAGCCGCCTTCGTTCTGCCCGCCGCCCCACACGGCTTCGCCGAGATTCACGGTTATCGCTGCCGCCTGAGCGGAAACGGGATCGAGTGCCGCTATGCCGAGCGAAAATGCGAAGATCATCATTACCGCCAGCAGTGCTGAAAAGAGATTTTTTGTTTTCATTTCCTTCCTCCTGGAATGATTTATTAGTTATTGCCCGTAAACAAGCAATAATTCCGATTTTATTCCGCTTCTATGCGGATTTTATTGATCGTAAGAGACACGTCGAACGTACCGGGAATTTCCCAGCCGAAGTTCATATAGGTAAAAACCATATTTTTCTCGTCGACGTTTTTTAAAACGCCCTTGTCTTTCGCCATTTTTACGGCGGAACATACGTCGGACAAAACGTCGTATTCGATGCGATATCTCTTTCCCGCTACCGGCTGTTCGGTCTGATATTTTCTTGTGTCGATACTCGAAATAAAACTCGAAGTGCCGGCGTCGTAAACCGAAGCCGCCGCCTGATAAGGCTTTCTGTTGTCGAATATCGGGACGCCGAACCACAGATACTCGTTATATCTGCCGTGCGACCATTCGCCCGTAACGGGATCTTTTTCGGTCTTTTCCGGTTGATTGCATAAGGTAAAATACAACGTTATCTGAGCGGCATGCAATTCCTTGTCGTAACCGTCGCCGCAATAATTGTCGCATTTATCTATGGAATAATCGAGCGTGACGAAAAGATGCTTCAAAGAAGAAAACGGCGCGGGGACGGAAAAGTTCTGCTCTATCATCACGTGAACCCAGCCTTCACCGTTTTTGCGAAGGTGCGCATATTCTTTCCGGGCGTCGGCGGCGAGAGTTACAGCCCCGCTGTTACGGTTCACCGTAACGCACTTTCCGCCGGCGGAATACCGCCATACGCCTTTCGATATTTCCTTTTCGGCAGGCGCGGACAAATCTCCGCTTCCGCCCCACTGACCTATCTGCCATACGCTTTTGTTTTTTGCGTCGACAGCACCGCCGTAAGTAAAATATCCGAGGTTTTCTCTTCCTTTCGCGTCGTTGACGCCCATAACGCCGAATCCGTCGTCGTAAGCGGGATCCGATAACAATTGTTTTCTTGCCATATTGTTTATTATTTCAGTCATGTCCTTTAAAAAAGTCAAAGCGTATAAGTAATATCAAAATAATCAAACGTTGCCGAACAATCGAACGTTCCGGGAACTTCCCAGCCTAAATTCATGTAAGTAACGTACAAATTATCGTAAGTGCAATTTACCATTCCGCCACGTTCTTTGCAGGTTTGCAACGCCGTTTTGATATACGGAAGTATGTCGAATTTGAATTCGCATTCTTCGCCCGGCTCGATGGGAACGTTCAGGTACCAACCGTTGTTCAATCCGTAAATAAACTGCCCCGTTCCCGCGTCGTATTTGCACCCTTCGGTTATCTGAAGACGGTTTACTTCCCAAAGGGGAACGCCGAACCAGATATAATCGCCGTATTTTCCGCGGCTCCAGGTTTGAGTCGTCGAATCGTAAAAGGTGTTTTCGGGCTTATTGGTAACGGAAATGTACCACAGCAATTGAGCGTTGTGAAAATTTGCGTTGTACTCTGTTTTGCTCATGTACTTATCGCATTTATCGATCGTAAATTTCGCCTTGGCGTAAATGTTCGACACCGCGCCGACGTTCATGCTTTGCTTGAAATTCTGTTCGATAAGATTGTGAACCCAACTTTCGGACGGCTGTCTCGGATGGTCGTATTCCTGTCTCGCGTCGATCGCAAGAGTAAGTCTTCCCGTTTCCGTATTGACAACGACCTTCTTTCCGCCGGCGACGTATTCGTAGCTTCCGTCGTCAAGCAAGGTTTCCGTTTTATCCTTGGCAAAGTCGGATTTGCCCGACCACTGAGCCAACTGCCAGACGCTGTTTTTTTCGGCGTCGACCGTTCCGCCGTAATCGATATAACCGTAATTTTTTCTTCCGGTTACCGCGCTCATTCCCATAATGCCGATACCGTTTTCGAAATGGCTATCGGAGAAAAAGCTGTGTTCTTCTTTTTCAGGCTTCGGCGGATCGATCGAAGATTCCGATTGACCGCCACCGGACGAAGAACCCGAATCCGTTTTGTCCGAATTCTCCGAGTTATCCCGAACATTACCGCAACCGAAAGCCGAAAACGTCAATAAAATCGATAACGCCAAAGCAACCGTTCTGCTTTTCATTTTCATGTCGTAGTCTCCATTACGTTAATTTTGCCTATAGGTGGCGTAAACGCCGAAGTTTTCGAAAGATACGGAAACGTCGTAGATGCCCGGCAATTCCCAACCGAGATTGAAATCGCATAAATATAAGTCGTTTATCGTCGTATTGGTCAATATTCCGTATTCGTGACAGGTTTCAAGCCCTTTTTTCATATCCGCCAGCATATCGTAACGTATTTCGTACTTTTTGCCGATTCTGACGGGCTCGGAAAGAATCACTTCCGTACCCGAACCGATCATCATGGAATTCGACCCGGCGTCGAAAGCGGCGCTCGGCTTCTGAGTTTCGTATCTCGCATCGAACATCGATACCCCGAACCAAAAGTATTTTCCCTGATCCGCCGCGGCATTGCTGTAAACCATAAAATACATGGTTATCTGCGCGGCATGCGCGCCCGGGTTGAATTGATCCGCCATTCCGCGCTCTTCCAGAACGTTGTCGCATTTGTTCATCGTCATATCGATTTCAAATTCGATCTTTTCGATTTCGCCGAAAGTTACTTTCGGATACAACGTTGACGTAAGCAATAAATGAACCCAACTTTCGTTGCCTTTTCTCGGCAAAAGATTTACTCCGTCCCTTATTCCGTCGTTGTCGTCGTCGGAAGAATACTCTTTCGCTCCGTCGATAGCCAAGGTGATCGCACCCGTTTCCGGGTTGATCGCCAACGTTTTTGCGGGATCGGAATAAACGTAGGTGCCGTCTTTTACCGCGGGCGTTCTGTATTTCGGATCCACGAGCGAATAGCCCGACGAATGTTGCGCGACGTTCCAGAGCGGACCGGTTCCTTTCGCCGTTTTGTTATAATCCAACTCGCCCGAAAAGGGATATGCGTAAAAGCCCTCTTTATCCAGATCGTCGTATACCGGGACGCCCGGCGAATCGACCTCGAATCCCGTTGCGTAAGTCGGATCCATAAGCAAATTAACGCGTTCGGCTTCGTCATCCGTACTTTTTCCGCCACAACCGAACAATTGAACGACCGCCAGAACCGTCGCTAAAATTGCGCCTGCGGCATTTTTTGTTTTTTTATTCATCCCTTTCTCCCAATGTCGATTACTCCTGTTTTTTCGGATTTTTACATCTTGAACGCGCCCGCCGAAATTCCGGCGATAAACTGCTTCGAACCGACGGAGAACAAAACGACAAGCGGAATAGACGCGATTACGTACCCTGCAAACGCAACGCTGTACGCCCCCGTCATATTGTAATATTGATCGGTAAACGAAACCAATGCGACGGATATCGTTTGCATTTCGTTGTTCAACAGCACGAGACTGGGCATAAGGTAATCGTTCCAGCAGCCCATAAACGCATTGATTGCAAGAACCGTTATTATCGGCATCGACAACGGAATCATTATGTTGAACAACATGACCGCGTCGCTTGCGCCGTCCATCTCTCCGGCTTCGAAGAACTCTCTTGAAATTCCGCCGAAAAACGAACGCAGCAAAAAGAGCGACATGGGAATGCTTCCCGCAATGCCGGGAAGAATTATGCCCCAGAAACTGTTAAGCAGCCCGAGTTTAACGATTATTACGTACGAGCTTGTAAGCGTCAGCGTTCCGGGGATCATCAAAAGCGCGAGAATCGCCATAAACAGAACGTTTTTCGCAGGGAATCTGAATCTTACGAACGCATACGCCGTCATGACGGGAACAAGCAACGAACCCGCGGTTTGTATCAGCGTTATTACGAACGAGTTAAAAATGTATTGTTTTATCGCGAGCCAGGCAAGCTGATAGTTCTGAAATACCGTGTTGAAATTCACCGCGGTCAGAGTGTACGGAGAAAGTTGATCCTGCGTGATGCTTTTGAAGCTTTTAACCACCATAAGGTACATCGAAAGCCAGGCAAAAACCAGAAAAAACAGTATCGCGACGTTCATGACAACGCCGACGGTTATACTTCTTGCTTTTACGCCGATGCCGCGATTACGAAACGTTTCATTCATTGAGCATCCACCTCTTCCGTATTTTTATTTTTGATAAATACGTTGTTTATTATGGTGAGAACCATGATTATCACAAACAAGACGATGCCGAGAGCGTTTGCTCTGCCGTAATCGCTTTTCGTAAAAGCATAATAATATATCTGATACCCCGGAACCATCGACGCGCCGTCAACGCCGGGACCGCCGCCCGTTACGATCAGTTGCAGATTGAAGTTTTGCATACCGCCGATAATCGACGTAATGATAAAATACTTGATCTGCCCCATCATCATCGGAATATGAAAATAAATCACACGTTTGAACGGACCGACTCCGTCAAGCTTCGTAGCTTCGATCATTTCGGGCGATATGCCTTGCAGCGAAGCGATATAGATGAGCATCGTCGTACCGCCCGCCCACGGAAAACCGGTAAGAATTATCGAGAGAAGAACGGTTTTTTCGCTGAAATACCAGCCCTGAGGATCCAACCCGAACCAACTGAGTATGATGTTTGCCAAACCCGTTTCGGCAGGAACGAAAATCAGTTTCTGCCAGATCATAAGCCCGACTATGCCGGGCACGACGATCGGGATAACGAACAATATTCTGTATATTGCCGACAGCCTTTGCCATTTAAGATTTATTAACAACTCCGCAAGAAGCAAATTTGCCGCATGTGAAAAAATGAACGTACATACCGTTATGATCAGAACGTTTTTAAACGACGTCAGAAACAACTGATCTTTCAGCACGTCCGCATAGTTTTTGAACCCTACGAATTTGATCATCGTTACCCCGTTCGACTTCCAGAACGACGTAACCGCCGAAAGCACCGGAGGAATGTAATTGAAAACGCAAAGCAGCAAAAACGCAGGCAAAATCCACAAAAATGCTCTATAATCGCATCTTTTTTTATTCTTGGGTATACCGTTCTCTTTTTGCGGGGCACAACGGCTTATCGAACGGTCTTTATTATTATTCATCAAACAGGCTCCTTACCATTTTGACGTATCGTATTCGTTTTCAACGATAAATTGCTCGACAAGACCGCTTACCTGATTGCCAAGCTGTCTCAAAAGCGTTTCTTTGGCCTTCTCTCCGTCTATATAAGAATAAGTCGCGTTAAGAAAATACGAACTGTATTCCGCGCCGAAGCAGTTCCAGCTGTTCGCTACGCCCCAGGCATATTTACTTTCGTCTTTGCTGTCGTCGAGATACATTTTAAGAACCGGGCGCAGATATTCGGGAACGCTCTCTTCGGATTCGGGATTCAAAGGAATTCCGCCGCCGAGATCGCCTATGAGTCTGTTATTCTGCTCGGGCGCAGTGAGAAACATAAGCAAATCGGCACAAGCGTCAACGGTATCCTGCCCTTTATCCATAGCGGAATTCGTTATCCACCAGCTTGTTCCGTAACCCGCCGAGCCGCGTCTGCCGTTCGACAGCTCTTCCGCAAAGCACGAAGAATCAAAACCCGCTTTTTCGATATCCGCTTTGGAAATCTGCGGATAACCGGTGATCGCATATTCGAAATTAACCGCGCTGTTTGCCGAAATCTGGCGCAGAGTTCCGCCTACGCCCTCTATAAACGCGCATCTTCCGCTTACGAATTCCGTCAGCGGAATAAGCTGGCTGTATCCGTCGGGGAAGTATTCGCATCTGTCTTTCAGAAGTTCGATATAGGTCTTGAACGCGGGGGTATCGACGCCCCAATATCCTTTGGTATACGCATAGCACCATTCTTCGGTATCGAGATGACCGTCGCCGTTTCTGTCGCGCGTTTTAAGCAAATCGCCGAAAAGACTCGTTTCGAGATATATATCGTACCAGCGATAAGGCGTCAGGAAGGTTTTTATTCTGAGATTCTTGTTTTTTGCCGAATACTCGGACACGCATTTCTGCGCTTCTTTGAAATCGGAATAAGACACGAGCGACTTCAGATTTCCGGACGCGTCGGTGTAACCTGCCGCCTTCAGAATATCGGCATTATAAATTACGCCTATGGGGATTCTTTCTAAGTTGACGTAATATCTTTCGCCGTCGCTCGTCGCGGCATACTCTTTGACGTCGTAAAGGTCGATCCACTTATCGTACTCGGTCGCATAAGGGTTCTTTTGCATCAGATATTTATTCAAAGGAACGAACCAACCTTTATTCTTATCTTCTTCAACCGACGTGCCGTTCATATAAACGATATCCGGTGCCGTATGTCCGTTAAACAGCGGACGAAGGGATCCCGTCGAACCGCCGTACGAGTTCTTGTTTACTACGACTTTATAATCGGGATGAGCGGCTTCCCATTCCTTGCAAAGTTTTTCCAAAGTATTGTAAGGAAACGGATTTACTTCTGACTTCGTCATAGATACCGTAGTATTGAAGTTACCGATATCTCCGCCGCCGTCTATGACGATAGTCGTTTTGGCGTTATTCCCCTTTTTGCAGGACATCAGGGTAAAACTCGCAAGCGTTACCGCCAAAACGGCAGACATTATTTTCAGAACCCTTTCAGACATATTTTTCTCCTTGTCAGTCTGTAGTTTTATTTTTGTTATCGAATTTCCTTTTTTTCATCGAAGAAATTGCGATCACCGACAGTAAAATCGTCGCCCCGCTTCCGCCGAAGCTCGATTTGCACCCTTTCTTTTCGGAACTGTTTTTATCCGAAACGGAGCTTGCGGAAGACGATGACGAATCGGAAGACTCGATTACGGGCGGCTCTTCCCCTCCGACGGGGTTTGCTCCGTTGACTTTGTTTATTCTGATGCTGCTACCCGGGTTTGCGAACGAGTATGAAAGATAACCTTCGTACCCGCCGAGCGCCAATTTGATCTCGCTGTTTTTAATGTTCGTTCCCGTAAACAAAACGTCGTTGAAATACGCTTTTGCATACGTCGAGTTCTTATCGTCGTCCGCCTCGATTCTTATTCTGAGCGGATCGCCGTCCTTAAAATCTATCAGCATCTGCCCCCTGGTTGACGTATAGATGGTCTGGCTCGTGACTTTTACCATAAACAACTCTACGTACAACTTATTGCCCGCACGCTTTTCGAACGTCATTACGATGCCCGGATTGCTCTGAAGCTTTTCCGTTTCGTCTTCCCCCTTCATTCCCGTAGCATAGAAGAAGTTGTCCGCCTTGCGGGTTATCGAAACGCCGATCCAGTTTTCGAACATTTTCATTGACTGAGCGGTTATGAGGATCTCGGTCGAAAAGTTGTTCGCTTTGATCTTCTCGCTTAAAGTGAGCGTGGAACCGTTTCTTGACCCGGAAAGGTCGTTGAACGCGCTTCTTCCGAGAAGTTCGAGCGTTTTTCCGTCGTTATATACGATCGACCCGTCGCTATCCGTCCAGCCGTCATGCGCCGTCAGTTCTTCGAGCGCATCCGCATATTCGGCAAGCTTGCCTGCGATTTCGCTTCTGTCTTTATTCGAAAGTTTGTTGATATTCAGGTTGATCGCTTCACGGCATTTTTCTATTTTCAGAACGTCGGCAGCGGACGAAACGTTTCCGATAGCCGCTTTGAACAAGTCGAAATACGCAAGGACGACTTCCTTTCTTTTTTTCTCGAGCAACGATTTGACGTTTTCGAATTCGGCTTTGGCGGCGTTAAACTTTTCGTCAACCGCACCGTTAAGCTTTTTTTCTATTCCGCCGATATCGTTCGTCGTAATTTTTTCCGTCATGTTTTCGACGAACGCGAGCCCGTCGTTATCTTTCGCCGACGCAATATTCTTTTTCAACTCGGTTACGTCGCTTTCGAATACGGAAACCAAGTTTTCAACCGACATAGCCGCTCTTGCCGCCGCGATTTTATTTTCCACCGCAACGATTCTTTCACGATAATACGCCTGATCGTAATTTCTCATCTCATCGAGCCGCACAGCCCTGCCCGCAGTTTCCGCATCGAGAAGATTGTCGGCGACGGAAAGATCTGCGTTCGCCGATGCTTCGTATGCGGTAACGGTCGAAACGTAATCGGCAAGCTTCGATTCGTACTCTTTTGTGTGCGAATCGGTCAAAGTCATTCTTATAATTTCGGTCGAATCGCTCATTACGCCTACCATAAGGTATATTTCATCGAGATTATCGGACAATATTTTCGTGAATTCGACGACGGGAATAGCGTATGCGTTGCCGTTTGCCGTCATCGTTATTACGTCGGGAGACGTTTGCTTAAACGAAATTTTAAGCGTCCGATCGGGCGCCACCACGGCATATCCCGTATTGTTGGAATCCCATGGAATAT
The DNA here is from genome assembly GCA_934271265.1 of uncultured Clostridia bacterium. Classification (GTDB taxonomy): domain Bacteria; phylum Bacillota; class Clostridia; order Christensenellales; family Borkfalkiaceae; genus UBA10281. Next base: position 21,059 of record CAKQRE010000037.1, read on the forward strand.
AGGACGGCGCGGGCGTAATCGTGCTTATCGTGGTATTGTGCGTTACGTTGGAAACGATCAACCCGTAAGAGTTGATATTATTGGTATCGTTATAATAAATCTTCAGCCCGAATCCGCCGTATTCCGCATTAAAATAGTTGCCCTTGCCCGCGCCTAAAATAAGCGCAAGACTTGCCTCTCCGTTGAGTTTGGAAAGATCCAGTACCATTTCCATATCGCAAACGTTCACCCGGTAATCGAACGTATACCTGGACCCCCAGCCGCCGGAAAGCTGAAGCTCGTACCAACCGCGGTTCTCGCCCGCTTCGGGTATTTCGATCAGCTTCGAACCATAAATCGATTCGACACCGTTATTGCCGCCGACATGTCCCAAAGGTACCCGGTCGTCCATAACGCCGCCGACAACGGTAGGCTCCCAGCCGGCGTCTGCCGCTTTCACGGCGTTAAAAGACGCAACGCCCGAAATTCCGAAGACGACGGATAATACGCATAACAATGCAGCCGCTATCAATTTCATCTTTTTTTCTCCTTAATCGTTTATTTTTCCGTTTTTACGTTTTATCATAAAGCAGACCGCACCTGCGATCAGAATCGCGACCGAGCCTACGAACGGAAGTGCGATTTGCGATTTACACCCGGCTTTCTTTCCGCCGGACGAAGAATTTTCGCCGGACGAAGAATTATCGCCGGACGAATCACCCTTGGACGAATCGACGGGATTATCCGGTTCCGAGCCGGGTAAATTCGCGATTTTGTCGGAAGTCGCGTCGTAACCGTTTATCTTATCCGCTTTGATCGACGCATTTCCGTTTTTGACTACGGACAGATACCCTTTGAAATCCTTGCCTATCGCAAGTTTCAGCTCACTGTTTTTCACCTGCGTTCCGGTAAATTTTTGTCCGTTTATGAAAATATTCGAATACGTGGAGTTTGCTTCGTTGTCCGCCTTGATTTCGATGTTTACGTTATCTCCGGCGGTATAAGGAATAATCATGTTTCCCCTCGTCGCGCCGTATATGCTCGTGTGAGTAGACTTTATGAGAAAAACTTCTATTCCGAGCCTGTTGTCACCTATAACGTGCATCATGATAACGAGCGATGGATTGCTCTGCATTTCTTCCACGTCCGCGTCGGTCCGGCTACTGTAATGAAACGGCTCGGCTTTATTGGAAAGCGAAACGGCAACCCAGCCGCCGCTGTTCTTCACGGCAACGGAGATTTTCATGTCGTTTACCTTGATTTTTTCACCGTACGTTGCGCTGCCCGCGTCGCCGACGGAAGAAAATTCAAAATATTTTCCGCCGTTATAAATCAAAGCTCCGTCCGAAGCGGTCCAGCCGTTCAAAGTCATGCGCTCGGTAATTCTTTCCTGAATATCGGCGAGATTTACGGCGACTTCGTTTCTGTCCGCCCGGGAAAGCTTTACAAGATTGACGTAAATTTCGTTTCTCAGATTTTCGACCTTTTTCAGATCTTCGACGCCGCTCATATCGGCGGCAAGTTTTTCGAATTCCGTCACGTACGCCTTGACGACGCGTTTTCTTGCGGCTTCCGTGGTTGCCAGAACGCTTTCGTAAAGCGATACAGCCGCGTCGAATTCTTCTTTATCCGCCCCGCTTATTTCGCCAATCGCATCGATATCTTTCTCTTTTATCTTCGCGGCATACGCCAACGCTTCGTCAAATGCGGAATTCGTAACGGCATCGTCTAATTTCTTTTTTAATTTTACGACGTCGGATTTAAGCAGCTTTATCTTTCCTTCTGCAGACAATGCCGCGCGTGCCGTCGCTATTCTTTCTTGGGCGGCGGCAATTTCTTCCGCGAAATAACGTTGATCATGCCTTAAAAGCCTTTCGAATCCTGCGTTTTCGCCCAACGATTCCGCTTCAACGATTTTTTCGGGCGTATTCAGAACACCCGACGCCGCTTTGACGTACTTATCTATTCCGTCCGCTATGCCGGGAACCGTCCTGTCATACGCCGACGAAACGTTTTCTTTCATCCTTACGACTCTTACTATTTCCGTCGGATCGGACACGGCGCCGAACCCGACGTGAACGTTACTCGTATCGCTGCCGAGTATGCCGGTAACTTCCGACGAAGGCAACACGAACTCTTCCGAATTGAGTTTCAGAATAAAATCTCCGTCTTGCTTGTTAAAAGAAATCGTAAGAAGTCCGCCGTCCGAATTTACGGTATAGCCCGTGTTTCTGCTGTCCCAAGGAAGATAAGACGGCTTCGGAGTCATTGTCTGAATGGTTTTATCATGCTCCGCATTAGATACCACGACGCCAAACAGCTCGTCGTGTTTTATGATCTTTATGCCGAATCCGCCGTTTTCGATGTTGAGATACTCACCCTTATCAGCACCGAAAATGACGGCTATTTCGCTGTCCGCGTTTGCGTTGGCGAAATCGAGAGTGATCAGGAATCCGTCCAGATCGATCGCGTAATCGTAATAATAACGAGATCCCCAGCCGCCGCCGAGAGACAATTCCCAGACTCCTCTGTTTAAGCCGTATTCCGCCACGGGGATAAGTTTCGAGCCGTACTCGCTCGCATTGCCGTAGGATCCGCCCATATGTCCTATGGGAACGAGATCGTCCATGACCCCCTTGCTCACCGTAACGGACCACTCGTTCGCGGCAATAACTTTGCCGGTCGGAACGCCGAACCATACGGTCGTCAGGGAAATCACCACGGCTAAAACGGATATGATCAGTTTTTTCATATAAGCCTGCCCTCACAATAGAGTTTTTTATAATTTTATATTAAAGCTTAATTATTTTCTTATTTTTACCGCCGTTCCAAAAAACGACTATTTCCGCGTTTACGCCATCCGCTTCTATTATAGGCTCTTCTTCCGCGGAATTTCTCTTTTCGCATCTTAAATCGATGAGACGATTTCCGAACGGAAGTTTCTTTATGCCATGCTCGTCAAGAAGTTCGACGTGCCAGGTTATTCTGCCTTGCAACGGATCGCAAGTTATCCCGAAAACAAATTCGAATACGTCCGAAATTACGGAAAGCGCGGTCCAACCGACGAACTCCGGCGCACTCGGGCGCGAAAGCTCCATCTCGTCCGGCGCGTAGCATTCCCACAACGTACCCGTTTTCTCGAACATTCCGACCACGCAGTCGTTATGTCTTTTTGCAAGTTCGTAGGCACAACGATGATATCCCTGCTTTATAAGCCCGCGCATCGTCATGTAGTTCGTGCAAGCCCATACGCCGCCTCTCCAGTACAGCCCGTTCGGCGAATACCCCGCACTGTCTGCCGAAATCGTCGGAATAGGATTCAGCCTGTTAAATTCCGACTCGTTCATAAGGTGCCTTACAAGTTCTTCGACAATATACTTCGGCATGCCCTTGACATGCAATGCCCAGAACGCGCCGATCGACTTGCAATCGTTGAAACTGCCGTCGGCGTTCACGTCGTAAAAGAATCCGCGTTTTTTATCCCAATGCTTTTCAACGATATAGTTTAAAAGAAACTCTCTCTCTTCCTTCAACCATCCGACTTCGGATTCTCTGCCCAGAACTTCTGCCATCGATATCAGCGCGTCTGCGTCGAGCAGCAAATTCAGGTTTGCGTCAAGCCAACTCATTCCGGCATTGTCTACCCGCAGGCTGAATCCCTCCGGCACTCTCGTCTGGTTGTCCATAGTGGAAGAAAGTCCCGTATACCAATAACTCCCGTCGGGATTCGTCCGGTATTTTTTCAGCCAGCGATGAAGCCCCATCAACGGAGGAAAAACCTTTTCAAGGCGTTCTTTATCGCCGTTGAATTCGTATAAATCCCATTCGGTTAAAGCAAACCATACCGGACCGACGCTTACCGGATCGAAACGATGAAACCTGTCGTTTCCGTTATCGCCGCGGATTTCGCGACAAATAAAGCCGTCGAGATGTTGCTTACCGTAAAAATTATCGAGCGTTCCTCTCAGATCGAACAAATGATTCGAATATTTGGTAAACTCCATCATTGCCGACGAATCGCCCATAAACGTGCTCATGTTGAAAGAAGTGTCGATATAACTTCTTTTGAAGCCGTTTTCTTCGGTCGGGAACTTTACGTGTTCGAAAGCCAGCTTCCAGGCATATTTATAAGCGGCTATCACAGTATCGTGTCCGCCCCATATCATCACGGGAAGCTCTTTCGCTATTCCTTCGGAGTCCGGAACGCTTTTTTTCGAAGGCTCGTTTTTTATTGCGTTTTCATCGAAATACTTTTCCTTTTTATACAGATTATAATATCCGTCGTTTTCGGAAACGTATATTTCTTCATCCGGACATTCGCATCTTTCGTACGTTCTTTTCATCATTTTCTCCGCCTTTATTATTCGTCTTTAACAGGTATATACGTGATTCCGATTTTGTTGATATCCAGATCGCAGTCGAACGTGCCGGGGATCTCCCAACCGAGATTCATCGAGCCTACAGCCATATCGGTCCAACTCGCACCCTTAAGCCAGCCTTGACGCTTAGCAATGTCAAAGGCCCTTCTTATTTCGGGCAATACGTCGATCTTGAACTTGTATTCTTTGCCGATCTCAACCGGTTCGGGCAAAAAATCGCCTCTGTTCATTCCGTAAATCACCTTTTTCGTGCCGTGATCGAGAAAAACCTGAGGCCCTTCCACCTTGTTATATCTGTAATCGAACACCGGAACGCCGAACCACATATAATCCGGTCTGCCCTCGATGTCAAACACCTTGCCCTTACAGTTTTCGACGGTTAAAAACCAACTTACCTGCGCGGTATGAAGTCCCGGCTTAAACTCCTCGGGCATCATATGTATGTCGCATTTGGATATGCAGACGGCAAGCTCCATAAATAATTTGTCAATCTTGTCAAGCGGAACCCTTTTTTCCATCGGAATGGCTTGCTCGAGCAGCAAATGTACCCATGTCTCGCCCTCTTTTCTATGTCCGTCGTATTCCTTTCTCGAATCCAGTGCCAACGAAATTTTCCCTTTGCCCGGATAAATCCTGACCGATTTTGCTTCGTTGCAAAAGTTAATTCCGCCGTCGATGACTTCCTCGCTCATCTCGTCGAGAAATAAATGCTTGGACGACCATTCGCTGAGTGTCCAGACGTGTCCGGTTTTTGCGCCTTTCCACTTCGCCTCGCCCAGAACGCGCTGTCCCGTAATCGCGCTCGAAACGCCTTTCAGCCCGAAACGATGGCGAAATTTTGAATCATCAATTATGCTTTTTTCCATTTTGTCTCCGATTTTTAGGTTGTAACGTGCATATCTTTCCACTTGATATCCCGGGTAAATTATATCATTTTTCAATCTGCTTGTAAAGACCAATTTTTGCCATTTCAGGCGTTTTACCCCCATTTTTGAGCCTTTTTAAAAAAACTTGTAGTTACAGATTTTTACTTAAAAAATTTTTTTAATGTCTGTTATTTCGTTTGACTTTTATAAAAATTTATTTTAGACTTAATTCAAGGAGCTTGTAATGACAACTAAACTCGACATCGTAGAACAATACGTTCTGAATTACATTAAACAGCACTCGGCGGAGGCTAATCTCCGGATTCCGAGTGAAAACGCATTATGCAGATTACTCGGCGTAAGCAGGCAATGCTGCCGCCCGGCGCTCGAGCGTCTGCGCGAAAAAGGGTATATATATAAGGTTAAAGGAAGCGGCGCTTTTATCTCCAACGACGCAGAAAGGCTTATCCGCAGAGTTTCGGCAATTACCCCGCAATGCATTGCCTTGATAGTTCCGGATTTATCGTCCGGATTTATTCACGGTATCATTCGTTCCGTCGAAAAAGAAGCGTTCAAAAATCAATTGAACGTCATCGTCTTATGCAGCGAAAAGAGCATCGTAAAAGAAGCCGAATGTCTGAACAGAGCCATTTCATCTTCGGCAAAAGGCGTTATTATGTATCTTGCGAACAACGTAAATTGCAAGGCAACGCTGGCAATTCTGAAAAGCAATAAAATTCCCGCGGTCTTTATCGACGCAAAAATATACGGCGACAATTTCATTTCCGTTTCTTCCAACAGCTTCATAGACGTTGAAAACGCAACGAGCCGCCTTCTGCATATGGGGCATAAAAACGTAGGCATAATATCGCCATCCGCAAACGAGAATAATTCCGTGCCGGAAAGAATTCTCGGCTATCGCTCGGCAATCAAAAGCTTCTCGATCCCGTTCCACAAAGCGTACGCGCTCTCGATACCGTTCGAACCGTCCGAAGAAGAATCGGATAAAATGATCGAAACCTTCTTCAGAAATAATAAACGATTGACGGCGGTCATCGTCTTAAGTTCGCAGCTTACCCTGAAATCGGTTGCAATTTTGAACAAAATAAACAAAAGAATTCCGCAAGACGTATCGGTCGTCGGATACGAAGACGATTTTTCCGATATGATCGACTTTATGGAAATTAAATTGACTACGATCAGACAAAATACCGCGTTAATCGGCGAAACGGCAACGAACGTCCTGTCCGGGCTTATCCATCACTACCCGACCAACAAGAGCCACATCGTTCTGCCATCACAGTTAATAATACGGGATTCCACAAGAAGTATTTATTCTTTGTGAAATTTTGTAAATAATATCATGCGCAAAAGGAGCAGTAAAAAAATGAAAAAAGCGTTCATCTTCGATTTAGACGGTGTTATATGTTTCACCGATAAATACCACTATTCGGCATGGAAATCGCTTGCGGACAAACTGAATATACCGTTCGACGAAAAAGTCAACGACAGACTCCGCGGCGTTTCGCGCATTGCAAGCCTTGAAATCATTCTCGAAAAATCTTCCGTTGAATATACGCAAGAGCAGAAAGAAGCGTTCGCCGCGGAAAAAAACGAAAAATACCGCACGCTTCTGAACAATATGTCCCCTGCCGACATATCGGACGACGTCAGAGCCACTCTGACCGGACTGAAAAACAAAGGATTCAAACTTGCCATAGGTTCGTCGTCAAAAAATACTCCGCTTATCCTTGAAAAAACGGATACCGCCGGATATTTCGACGCGGTCGCGGACGGAAATTCGATTACCCATTCCAAACCGAACCCCGAAGTTTTTTTAAAAGCCGCCGAATTATTGAATATGAACCCGGACGAATGTTACGTTGTAGAAGACGCCGAAGCAGGTATCGACGCCGGTCTTAGCGGCGGTTTTACAACAATCGGAATCGGTCCCGCATCCGTTTATGAAAAGACCGATTATCCCGTCAAAAAAATCTCGGATATTCTTTCGCTTATATAAAAAAGACCTTTTCCCTTTTAATATTTTTTAAAACTATTTACTTAGGCTTATATACTTTGTTGCGTTTTGCAAGCCTTCCGCAAAAGAAAATACTTGCTCGTGAACGTCGTTTGTGAAAACCAAAAGTATAAGCAAAACCGCAGGCAGAAACAACAAATTCCAACGAGCGGACAACGGTTTTCGCTTTTTCTCTCCATCCTGAAAACCGTAAGCAACAACACTACCTCTATGAGTTCTCCTATGAAAAGACCTTGAAACCGAACAACAATGGTTCATGTTTCAAGGTCTGTTCAAGCTGTGTTTGTCTGCGATTTCGGGTTTTTTATTTTCTGTTTTTTTCGTTTTTTGCTCTTCGTTTCCGAACTATACAGTTTCAGGTCAGACAAGCGATTTCAGATATTCTTCAACGTTTCTGTATTCGATTCCATTTTCCAAAGTCGTATTTTCTCCGCGATAAATAACAACTTTTTTAGTGATTTTTCCGTATCTGAATTCCGAGCTTTTCAGTTTCTCTTCATCAATCAGATGTCTGTATTGTTCTTTCGCTTGTCCGGAAAGAAATCCCCTTCCATATCCTGACTTCTGCGTATAAGCACGGTGTCGTCAAGAAAAATCATAACATAACCGTTTTCATTGATAACGCCGATTTTAAACCATACCCTTTTTCTTTACACAAGGCATTGAACCTTTCGAGCGTTTCATATGTTGGCGTCGCATACCCCTTTCCCCAACGATTCACAGTGGCAAACGACACTCCCAAAAGAGCAGCGAATTTCTCTTGCCTTAATTTTAGCGTTGTTCTTGCGTGTTTTACCTTTTCCGCAAAAGTCATCTCAACACCTCCGAGCAAAATATAATATATACATTATCACACACTCGTTAGTATTTTACAAGGTTTTTTATTGTTTATTTGGCTTTTACTATTTTTCTAACGACAAGAAATAATACGCTGATTACTATCGTAGGAACACCCAAGTAAAGAGCAATCATTCCTGCGGGTGTAAAATACCCCATCACTTTCTTGAACTCAAGAATTGCGGGCAAATTATCCCATATGGCCGTACCGAACGCTTTCATCGTTCCCCAAAAGGCTTGCCATAGAAGTGTAATTATTTCTATAAAAATCTTCAAATTACCTCCTCTACATTAATATAGACTATATTAGCAAAACTAATTGTCTTCTCATGTATATCATATTTTGTATCTTAACTTTTTCAATGATATGTAATTTTCATTGCAAAATTTTTCCATTTCATTTGCATTTACTGCTTGTACATTTTCCCCTAAATAAACAGTCTTAATTGCAGGTGCTTGTATTTTTTGCCCAGCATCCCCAATCAATCTCCACTCTTTTTGATATTGCTATTTTAACTCTTTAGTCAAAAACATTCTCAAATATCTCGAACGATCCGCATCAATTAACCCATTACTCATGCCAATAATCATTTGCCCTATAAAATCACAAACAATATTCATTAAGACATTATTCTCACGTTGATCATTATAAACAACGGGAAACAGCAATTCTGAATATCGATAGTTTGATAAGTCGTATTCAACACAGTAGATACTCTGCTCGTTTTTTCCGATTCTTTTCGTTTTTCATAAGCAATAATTGCAAATTATTCGGTTCTAAAATAAGAGTCTCGTCTATATACCCTTCTCTTTCCTTTTTTGTTTTTGCCTGATCGATAAGATTGAAATAATCGTATATATCTCTTTTCTCGTCTTTTACGTCAATATTTTATTTCTCCTACCCCTTTTAAGAGCATAAAATTTTTCTTTTGTTATTAACTCTGAGGTTATTTACTTTCAAGTTAATTATGTTTCATTGCCATTTTTGTCATTTTAAACAAAATCCACAATATTTTTATTTAATCACTTGCCAACTACCCGCTTTATCTGAGCCGTTACGTTCTATTATACCCTGTTCTTTCAATGATTTAATCGCTCTTTCCACGGTACGTTTGCCTCTTTTTATTTTCTCGGCTATTTTTTCGGCATTAAACTCGCCGTTTTCCTTTATACACTCTAAAACCTCACGATTTATTTCGGAAAGTTTTACACCGCCACTTACACCGCCATTTACACCGCCATTTACACCGCCATCGCTACGATTTGCTTCATTCAAAGAAATTTTCGTTTTGAACACATCGCCGTCTATAAATTCGGGCGTTGTTCCCGAATACACCTTGCTATATTTGACGATATTGCGAACGCCGGAACCGAGTTCTTCCGCCCAACCGATTTCTTTAAAAACGGAAGCAATAACGGGGTTTTTCGGGTACGGAACAAAATCCGTCAGACTGATTGCTCCGAGTCCGCGCGCTTTATTACCGTTTTCCGTTCTCACACAATCTCTTTCGATAATCAATTTTGCGGGGTAAGCGTTTGAATACTCTCTATGAATCAGCATATTCGCAATTACTTCGCGGAAAAGTTTGTTTCTCGCACTTACGCGAATTTCGTTTTCCATATAAAACTTATCGTCTATATGCTTTTCGACAAACGCCATAAGCCGATCGTAACTTTCAATCAGATTGCAACGGATAACATCTCTGTCGTCGTACCTGTCCGTTTCTTCCACTCTGTAAATAGCGTCTGTTTTATGATGCGGTAACGCCGATAGAATCGCCTCATCTGTTCCAAAAAGTAAAATGCAAGCAAGCGTATATCCGCTCTCCCCTGTTTGAAGATTTTTCTTATACAGTCCTGCACTACGCAAAATTTCGTCGTTCGTCATTCTTTCCCAAGGATGGTGCGGACTTCTGTTCGTTGCCATAGTTCTCGCACGATCAATCAATTCTTGTTGTAAATCGCTTGCCGCAGCATATGGAAACACGGTATTTTCCGTATATTCGCGTTGTTTTCTGATATACATCGCGGCAACTAAATCGGTATTATCCGTAATATCGAAATCCCCGTCTTCGTTTCTGTCGATAATCCGTCTGTTTGTGTTGTGAACCTGCGAACTTTCGGGAACATAAACATGTAAAATGGTCTTACCTCCCATTTCGATTTCATCAACAGGCAAATATATTGTAGGGCTTATCTTTTGAGGATTGTTCATAGCAGATACAAGATCCGCCCTGATTTTTTTAGATTTTTCTCTATCTATACCGAGAATTGTTCCGTCATCCGCCACACCGAGAAAAATATCTCCGCCGAAGCGATTCAAAAACGAACATAAAGTCTCGAATATGCTTTTCGGTAACGAATCCTTACATTCCTTAAATTCGATCGAAATCCCTTCACCTTGAGCAATCAATTCTTCAAATCTGCTCGACATAACCGGATCAGCCCTCCGTTTTATACTCTTTCGATTATATTATAGCATATTGCAAAGATTTTTTCAACCGAAACATACTGTCTATTCCGTTAGAATACAATACGACTACAAACCAAAACTCTGCTGTGCGTCGCGGATATTTTTACACTTGCATTTACACCTGCATTTACACTTGCATTTTCTGTTAGCAAAATAGCCATTACATATTTTGGATATTTTGTAGTAATGCACGGTTTTGTCTACGCTTTTTACAGATTTTCTTCTACCGTCAAGCCCCCTTTTCATAATTTCTCTCTGTTAAGTAATAGCGATTGATTGGACCATCAATCAATCGCCTTTGAAAAGCCATTTTCACGGCTTTTGTATCAATCGTTTTTGTTAAAATTAACTTCGTCTTCCGAGTATGCCTTTACTCTCATAGGAATTTCACCTCCCCGCGGTTCTCGCCGGGACGCCCTCTTTAGTTGCGACGGCTCACGGAATTTCTTCCGCTTCAACTCTCGACCTGAGACTGGACGCAAGTATCATTATTTTCTCTGCTTTTCTTCGCTACGACTCGGTTGCGCCGAATCGATCGAACATTTCGTTCTGTTGCTTGTCCGTTTTCAGCGGACGGCAGAGAGAATGTAAAAGACTCGTTTTTTTATTCAATTGTTTCGAGAGAAAAATAGGCCTCTCACTATTCATGCCGAAAAGCGAGAGGCTTGATAACCTTAAATTTTTACTTTTCTAAAAATTCTTTAAGTTTGGCTAAAATTTTATTTTTCCTTTTATGTATTGCCACCTGCGAAACACCATACATTTCCGATGCTTTTCGCTCGGTTACGCCGTCGATAAATAAAATTTTAATAAGTTCCCGTTCGTCGGGCGAAAGCAGAAGAAAGGCTTTCCGAAGTTCTGCCACCGTCATTTTATTTATGACCGCTGCCTCCACGTCCGTTTTTTCATCCGCAAAAACATCCTCGCCAAGCGTTTCGTCAGTATCCAACGCGTTATAGGAAACGTCGCCGTTTAATTTTGAACGTTCGTCTATGTACTTTTGCCGACGTTTATCTCGGTAATACTCCTTATACGTTTCTTTTGTCACTTCCATAAGCATTCCGTGTAAAGACAGAAAGAACTTGTCCATATAAGACTTGTCCGCTTATTCGAGTTGCTTTAGTTCGCTATAAGTTATCTCCTTGTAGTTTCCGTTTTCTAAAATAAATACTTTTTAGGTGCGTATTTCACCGTTTTATCCTCCTTGATTTGAAATTTGATTTTGAGTTCAAATTTCAAACCGGGAGGAGCTCTTATACGATTACTTCTTTTATTTGATAAAAATCGACAAACAAAAATGCGCCTATCAAGCAAACTTTTCCTTTGCCAAATAGACGCATTGTTATCGTTTTTATTGTATTGTTTATCATATAGTGAGAGATTTTTATTTCTATGGTCTGTTTTACTTGTTTGCCGATTTACCCCGATAAAATGATTACTTCATGATCATCGCTTAAGATAAGCGACGGCGCGCAGAAACAATTCCAACGCATAAAAAAATCCCTCCTTCCAAAAACTCGGAAAGAGGGGCAATGCTTTCAGCAAGCCAAGACAGCCCCGCACTTACCTCGTTTTTTTTATTACGGGACTGATTTCATTTGTTTTAAGTTTTTTAATCTTACCTTTGCACTCTGCCGGAAGCGTTGCCGTTTGCAAGGGCTTCCACTTCGGAAACAAAAACCATGTTGTAATCGCCCTCGATAGAATGTTTTAAGCAACTTGCCGCGACAACGAATTCGATTGCGCGCTGAGAATCATAGTTATTTAGCAACGAATATATAAGACCGCCGCCGAAGCTATCGCCGCCGCCGACGCGGTCAACGATATGCATCGCATACTTCTTTGAGAAATGCGCTTCGCCGTTCGTATAAAGCATGCCCGACCAGTTGTTGTCGTTTGCGGAAAGGCTTTCGCGAAGAGTGATCGCCACGCCTTTGAAATTGAATTTTTCGGTGAGTTTTTTCGCAACGGATATGTAACCGTTTCTGTCGAGTTTGCCCGTATTGATATCCGTATTATCCGCTTCGATCCCGAAAACGTCTTTCGCATCCTCTTCGTTTGCAATACAATAATCGACATATAGGCAGACTTTCGACATGATTTCGTTTGCTTTTTCCTTGCTCCAAAGTTTTTTACGGAAGTTCAGATCGCACGAAACGGTTATGCCTTTTTCCTTGGCTTTTTTGCACGCTTCGAGAGTGATCGCGGCGCACTCGTCGGATAAAGCCGGCGTTATCCCCGTGAAATGGAACCACGTAACGCCTTCGAAAATTTTATCCCAGTCAAAGTCTCCTGCGCTCGCCGTGGCGATCGATGAACCCGCTCTGTCGTAAATCACCTTGCTCGGGCGTTGGCTCGCACCCTTTTCGCAATAGTAAATGCCTACGCGCGCGCCGCCGCGGACGATTTTGCTCGTATCCACGCCGAACTTTCTTAAACTGTTGACAGCCGCCTGCCCGATCTCGTGCGCAGGAAGTTTCGAAACGAACGCGCAGTCCACGCCGTAATTGGCAAGGCTCACCGCAACGTTCGCTTCCGCGCCGCCGAACGTCGCTTCGTACTTCTCGCTCTGAACGAATCTCAGATAGTTTTCGGGCGCAAGCCTGAGCATTAGCTCGCCGAACGTTACAGCTTTCATAAACTCACCTCTTTGATTATTTCGCACGCTTTTTTGCAGGTTTCGGTGATATCGCCTTTCATCATAAACGATCCGCCGACCGCAAGAATCTTGTCAAACTCTAAAAACTCTTTCAGGTTGGTCAGATCCACGCCGCCCGTCGGAATGAACTTTACCTGCGGGAACGGACCGGACAAAGCTTTAAGCGCTTTCAGCCCGCCGTAAACGTTCGCGGGGAAAAACTTGACCGTCGTTATTCCGAGATCCAGAGCCTGCATGATCTCGGTAGGCGTTACGCAACCGGGATAATACGGAATGCCCTGTTTACAAACATATAGCGCGACTTTTTCGGAAAAAACCGGGGCTTACTATAAACTTCGCTCCGGCATTTACGGCGCGGATTGCCTGTTCTTCGTTTATAACCGTTCCCGCCCCGATGTTCATTTCGGGAAACAGTTTTGTTCCGAGTTTTATCGCCTCTTCCGCGCAAGCGGTTCTGAATGTAATCTCCGCGCAGTTTACCCCGCCCGATCTCAACGCGGCGAGCGTTTTTTCCGTTTCGTTTACGTCTTTAATCACCACTACGGGTATTACTCTATCCATTCAAAGCCTCTTTTATGTTGTAATATGCTATATTCTTTGCAAGTTTTTCGGCTGCCGCCTCGTCATACTCGCCTCCGTCTATCTTTTCGCCGATAAACGACGAAAGAATACGCCTGTAATAATCGAAACGAACGTAGGACGAAAACGAGCGGCTGTCGGTAAGCATTCCGAACTGCGTGCCTAAAACCGAATATTCCGCAACCGTTTCTATTTGACGTTTTATACCGCCGAGCGTATCGTTAAACCACCAAGCCGCTCCCACTTTAACCGTCGGAAACGCGCCCGTGAGCGTTGCAACGGCGCGAAGGTCGTAATCGTTCAAAGGATAAACGATAATCGTCGGCAGTCCGCCGAGTTTAACGTTTTCTTTATCCAATACTTTAACCAGCGCGTCGACGTCGATAGATCCCCGCATAATGTCGAATCCGCTGTCCTTTCCGCAAGTTTTGAACGCCGCGGAATTGACGTTACGGAACGTGCCGAAGTGCAGTTGCAGAATCATTTTGCGCTTGAAGCAATTTTCGATAAGCCACAACAGATTTTCGTCGTTTTCGCTTACAAAACCAAAACCGTAATCGGCGATTTTACAATCCTGACTCACAAAATAATCAAGCCGCTTTTCGAGTTCCTGCTTGGAAACTCCTTCGTTGAAACGCGCGTCCGCGCGGAACGTCGGGCGAACTTTTACGCCGTCGATATCGCCGTGATTTTCGAGCGGCGAAAACGGATCGTCGGTCGTGGCGATGTATTCCACCTTGAATTTTTTAAGCAGTTTGCGAACGCTCAAGGTTTTCAACTTTTCGTTCGCTTCGTTCCATATTTCTTCCGCAGTGCCCCGATTAAGTGGCCTAGTTATACCGAAAATCTGCTTTAATTCCATATGCGCCCAGGCGTAAACGGGGTTGCCGCAAAGACTCGGCAAAATTTCGGCAAACTTGTTGAACTTGTCGATAAACGACCTATTGCCCGTTATATAGTCCTCGGAAACTCCGCAAAGCCGCATCGCGCGCCACTTGTAATGGTCGCCCGAAAGCCACAGTTCGCCTATATCCGAAAATGTTTTATCTTCCTTAATCGCCTTGTCGTCAATGTGACAATGATAGTCGATTATGGGTAAATCTTTAATTGCGGAATATATCTTTTTCGCGCTTTCGCCTTGCAGAAGATAATCTTCGCCGAAAAATTCTTTCATTTACTTTCTCCGTTACCGATTATTCAAAACGTTCAGTATACTCTTTACTACCATATTCGCAAGAATTTCTATTCCTTCTTCCTTGAAATGCGTACCGTCGTTGCTTCGTCCATTCGAATCGATTGTTTGGCTGACAGAATAGAGATCATCAATCGAGAAACCGAACTCTTCCGAGAGTTCGTCGATAGCGGCATTGCGTTCGGATACCCTTTTGTCCCACGCCTGATCGGGAATCATATTACCCTTTTCAAAAACGAACGTGGTACTTGCCAAAATAACTTTACAATCGTTCGGAAACGCCTTAAGTATCTTTTTAAGTCGGGATTTATAGGCACTTTTGCCCATGTGAAAGCCATGCAAACCGTTATTGAAATGTATGACGGAGTACTTTGAATCTCTGATAAACGCCTTTATAAGAGTTTGGTAAAGAGGCGAATCTGCCGCATAAGACGACGAAAAATAGTCAACGTAACACTTACCACGAAGCAGCTCTCTTACGCGATCCTGGTACTGCCTCGTTATGCTGTCGCCTATAAGAAGCACGCGAGGCAAATCGTCGCTTAAGGCTTCGTCGCACCAACTTTGTACCCATTCAAATCTTTCTTTCATTTTTCTATGAATTTTATAATAGGTTCGACATTCTCAAGCGAATGAGGGTGATGATCGCAATCGGGTTTGGTAATGACCGTTATCGGTAAACCGTTCTCCGCATAATAGTCAGCCAGGATTTTGCCGTTTTCGTTATACGGCACGGTTGAATCTTTAAGTCCTGCAACCAAAAGAATTTTGTGTCCGCTTCGGGAAAATTCGGGTAATCTGTCAATCGGACTGAAATTGTACATCCGGAACGTGTTTTCGTCCAAAAGATACTCGCTTAATAACTGAAGATGCTCTGCACTATCTTCCGGCGGCCACGATTTAAGGTTGAGAACGGGCGCGTCGAGATAGATTTTATCCACATATTCGGGGTAATAAAGCGCGTAGTTAAAAGCATAAAGACCGCCTCTTGAAAACCCGAAAAGACAAGGTCTTGCGGTAAAGCCGAATTTTTCGGTTAAATGCAAATGGAATTTATGCATAAGCCGTACTGCGCGATCGCTGCCGTACATATTGCTTATCTGATAATACACGCGGGCATAGCCCCTATCGAAAAGAGTTTGCTCCGCTTTGTCGAAAGCATAGAAAAACTCGGTTTTCCAAAGCCATTTACCGTTAAAATTATCAGGCACAAGAACTGTCGCGTTGTACCCGTTGAATGTAAATTCGTGTTTTTTCATCATTTTAATAAATTTTTACACTCCGCTGTATGCCGAGAAACCGCCGTCCACGGGAATGACCGTTCCCGTTACGAAACCGCTCGCTTTATCGCTTGATAACCACAATAAACAACCTATAAGGTCGCTTATCTCGCCGAACTTTTTCATCGGGGTCGCCGCTAAGATCTGCCCGTTCTTGCCGTCGGCTATAACAATTTCATCGCCGTGTCCCATTTCACAAAGCGTTTTAATAAGTCCCGGCGATACGATTTTTGAAATTCCTTTTAACACGATTTAACCTCTCCAATCATTCTGCCTTTATACGGTTTTAGCGGTTTGATAAACATTCAATATAAAACGCCCAATCCTCGCGGCTGAAAAAATGTACGCCGTCGCGGACGAAAAACGCTATCTCTCCTCCGACGTTCTTTTCGCCGACTTTGAGCGGCTTTTTTGCGGGGTTCAGCCCGATTAAGCCGAGTTCTTTATATGCCTCGCTCGCCGCTTCGGCGCATAAATATTGCGCGTCGGTATCAGCCCAGTCGTCCTCGCTTGCCGCTACGATAAAAACCTTTCTCGGAACGACGGACGCCATCAAATAATGCTGATCGAATGGCATTTCGTACTCTTTTTCTGCGTATTTTTTGAAATTCGGAGTAAACCAGAACGGAAAAACGTCCGTGATCACCTTGATTGTTTCGCCGTGCTTATCACGGGAAATCGCCGCGCCGCAGCACCCCGAGCAGTTTACCATACAGCCTGTAAAAATATCGTACTTCGCCGCCGCCAAAAGCGCGGTTTTCCCGAGCCTCGAATGTCCCGCAACATACAATTTCTCTTTAACCGCCAACCCCTCGTTTATAAGGTATTCGCCGACGATTTTCGCGGCGTACGCCCAAAGCGACAGTTTTCCGGGAGCGTAGCTATCCGAGCGATCGCAAAAAAGCGGCGCTATTCCGCTCGAAAAATCGCCGTCGTCTGTAGAAATTTCCTTATAATAAAGGTGTGCGACGGCAATTCCGCCGTCCATAAGTTCTTCCACCGGGCAATACTTTGTCGGAAGATATTTCATAAAATCGAGATGCACGACGAAATTATACGATTTTATTTTAGTCGGGACAAACACATCAGCAACAAAAGCCGCGTTTTTTCCGTTTTTTTCAAGCAAAAACTCCAAAGCCGTGTGTTTTGCCTTGTTGCAGAAAAAATACCCGTAATCGCTGTCGAATTTCTCGTCCGTAACGTCCTTTACGCTTATTTTTAATCCGCTTTCGTCGATTTCTCCGTATTCTTCTCTTACTATTTCTTTAAGAGTTTTTTCACGGGAAAACTTCCCGTTTTCTCTTAAATAATCCGGGAAACTAAACCCTTTCGGATACCTGCCGTCCGTTAAAACGGAATTAAATTCTAAATTTTTCATATTAAACTATTTTACCGAAATACAACTTTACTCCGTTCGGCTTCTTCGCAAGCGAAACGTCATCTAAATGAACAATCCCACTGCTTTCGCCGAGTTCTGCAAAAGTAGTATCGCACTTTGTGATGTTTTGTTTGTTTATAACTTTTCCGCCCGTCTTCTGAACGCCGCAAACGGAATACTTCACGCCACCGAAAAGCAGCCTTACGCTGGAAACGAAAATCGAATCTTCGCCGAAACTCTCTAATACAACGTATTCGACGGGTTTGTTTTTCATAGCGAAACGAAGTGTTGCAACACCGCCCAGGTCAAACGTGACCGCTTCGGGTTTAACGCTTCCGAAATACAATTCGCTTTCGGCGTTTTCGCCCGCATATTTAACGATAATCTTCATTTTCGGCGAACCGAATCCGTCGGGCGTTACCGTATCGAGATACAAAACGCCGCACCCCTTGTTTTGCTCTACGGATTGTTTTATTTTTAACACAAGCGTTTTTCGGCGTGTCTTTTCCGCTTCCATAAGTCCGCCCGAACTCACAATTCCGTCGCGGTACTTTTTCCACAGATAATCGACGTTTTCATTGATTTCTTCAAAGCTCTTTTCCGCTTCGCCAAGTTCGGCAAAAATCCCTGAAAAATCGGCGACGCCGTTTCCGAAGTTTTCCTTTTCGTACTCGTCGAAAACTTTATAACCCAAAGAATTTATTTTATAAGTAAGGTACTTTTCGAACGAAAAATCATAAATATCGAGTAAAATATCGCGTTTTTCGCCGCTAATGCGATTTTCGTCCGCGAGAACGCCCCGCAATTTATCCGTAAAATCTTTCAGGACGTTTCTGTAAAGTTGTTTTATGAAATTGTCGTCCTCGGCTTTAACGCCTATATTCGTACCGATAAGGCAGGACGTTAATACCTGATTTTCAAGCAATAGTTTTGCAATTTTCCTATCGCCGATTACCCCCTCATACACCTTAACTTTATCATCGGGATTTTTAATTTGTCCGTTCCAAAGTTTCCCGCAAAGGGCTATAAGGGGATAAATTCCGTTATAAAAACTCGCCGCGCGTTCCCAAATCGTCAATAACGAACCTATAGGCTTATGTTTCAACGCGTAATCGGTTAAAGTGTCAACATTGTAAGTGGAAGAAGCATTGCTTCCGTATGCGCAAAAAATATAATTGAAACCTAAACGATCGTAAATCGAAAGCCAATCTTTTCTGACGCGGTTCGTCCAATGTCCTTTTGTTTCCGATCCGATAAAGCCGTAATTCCAATGGCATAAAATGATATCACGCGGCAAGGCGTCAACGATGTCGTAATACTCGAAAAAGTCATCCCACATAAGCATGGTTTTCCCCATGCTTTTCACGAGTTCGTAGTTATGCATAACCTGCGAGAAGAAGATATCCTTTTTCGTCTCGCCCGCTTTAAGGCGCGCCTTGCATCTCGGACATTCGGCAAACTCGAACACTTCGTCAAGCCCCATGTGAACGTATTTTCCATGGAAGACGGAACAAATCTCCGTAATATATGCGTCAAAAAACTTATTGAACCCGGGGTTACTTGTGCAGCCGACCGAACCGCGTTTAAACCGTTCGGGAGACCAGCCTCTGCCTTCAATTCTCTCGTCTTTAAATTCGGAAAGGCTCGCGGCTTCTTTGTATTGCAATAGTTTTTCGATATGATAAAAGTTCTCAAACGCGGGAATTGCGAGCATCCCTTTTCCCTCTATATAATCCGCAATCTCCTTAATTTCGGGCATCGAATAAGTGTCGTCCTCGTCGAAAAAAGGCGTGACTTTTGTCCTTATCGAACACTCTAAATACAGAATAATCGTGTTATAGCCCCACTTTTCGGCGTTATCCACGAAACTTTTTACAAACTCGATTTTCTCTTTTTGTCTTCCGAGATCTATTTGTACGGCAACGATTTTCATTGTTTTCCTTTATCTTATTTCGTTCCAGACAGCCATATTGCATTTTTCGCTGTCGTAATTCTTACCTGCGGACGAATAATCACAAAGGGTTATTTCGCCGTCTTTCGTTTTTACTTTTACCGTCTCGTTCGCGTAGAACTTATCGTTTTTAACGAGTTTGGAAATCGCTCTGCCCGATTTTTTCGGTACTGCGACGGGTTTTCTTAAATCTTCGCCGAACCTCTCGTCTCTCGCGAGCGCAACGGGACCTCTTTCAAACCCGACCTTTCCGTTTAAAATTATTCTTTCGGTTTTCATCGGCATCGAAACGACTATTTTGTCGCCGTTTTTAACCTTAACGACGGCGTAGCCCTTTTCTTCCGCAAATTCTGTTTCTTTACCGCCTGCCGACACCGCGAAATCTCTCGCCCATTCGGGAATTCGCAAATAAAGCGTTGTCTCGCCCGCGGCTTTCACCGTAATTTTCGCTTCGCCTTTTTTATAAAAGTTCGCTTTGACCGAAATATTAACTCCCGACGATTTATCCGAGTAAACTCCGTCGTTATAAAGATTGATAAAATAGCCGTTTTCGCCTTTCGCTATCGCGGTCAAGCCGAAAATAGCCGTTCCCGCGCCGCCGATTGCCGCGCA
Organism: uncultured Clostridia bacterium; assembly: GCA_934271265.1. Lineage (GTDB taxonomy): Bacteria > Bacillota > Clostridia > Christensenellales > Borkfalkiaceae > UBA10281. The sequence goes on from CAKQRE010000037.1 coordinate 41,282, forward strand.
GCAACCGTAAGATCTGCCGTTTTCCATTACCCTGAAGCCGCCAATCTTTCTTGCCCTTTGACCGAAACAAAGCGGGCTGTAACTGTCGAACGGAAACGCTTCGTGCGGGACGGGTACGGCAGTTTTTCCCTCCCATACTATGCCCTGCGAGCGTTTCATTGTCTGATTTTCACTGTTCACCGCTCCGAAAAGCGCGTTATAGCCCGACCTTTCGATTACGTCGGCGTATTTTGAATCGCCGGTTATCGCAAGCAATCTTGCGCAAAGTTTCATAAGCGTCACCGTAACGCAGGTTTCCTGCATAACGCCCTCTGTTTGCTCGGTTTGTTTAACCGTAGAATTGTCGAAAAGTTCGTGCGTGCAACCGCAGCAACCTATAACGGTATAGTCGCTTTCAAGAACCATGTCAACGAAATTGATTACGGCTTCGAGGTCGCCCTCGTTGCCTTTTATGGTGTAATATTCCAAAAGTCCCTCAAAACAACTCATCATCTCATATGCTTTTGTGTGATTGAATTCAAAAGGGAATTTCTCTTTGGTTTTACAAAGGCTTATTATGTCCTGATCCTTAGAAAAACCCGTGCTTATGATATACTCCGAAAAATCGAGATATCTCTTTTCGCCTGTAAGTTCGTAGAGTTTTACGAACGGCTCTAAAATCGAGCAGGAATTCATGCCGCCGTAAATATTCGTCGTGTCGAATATTTCGACCTTACCTTTGCCGTTTCCCACTTTTTTCAAAATATAATCGGCGTGCTTTTTAAGCGCTTTCGTTATTTTTTTGACGAGAGCTTTGTTTTTGCATATATCGATATAGTAAAGAAAGCCGAGCATGGCGTATTTACGCGACCACATATCCCACGCCTTGAACTCGTATTGCAAATCATAGGTGGAAAATCTGCCGTTCTTCTCCTCGGTGGTAAGCATATCTTTTATGCTTTCGGTTATTTCGGCGTAAAGTTTTGCGTTTCCCGTAGCCTTATACGTAAGACAAGCCGCGCGCATAAGTTTACCCCAGAATTCGCCCCGCCAGCCGCCGTCTTCGCCGTCTGGCTTAGTTCTGAACTGATTGACCGTGAGTTTCCATAATTCTTTGTCCGAAAACTGTTTTTCAATCGTGTACTTAATCATTTCGCCGGGATACCCATTGGTTAACGTTTGCCCCGCCGCGGGGAATTTCATAATTTTCTCCATATTCGTTACTTCTCTATATTAAGGTTATTTACTTTAAGTTTGTATACGTATCTTTCTTTTTCAAGCTCGCTTGCAGGGTTTAAAACCGCCAACGCGCCGTTTCCTCTGCCGCGTTTATCGCTGCCCGATAAAACGAGTTTATAGGTAAGCCTTGCCTTGTTGCTTTCGGAAAAATCGCCGTCGGTAAATTCGCCGCTTTTCGATCTTCCTATAAACGCATATTTCGTTTCGCTGTTTTCCGCGCGAAAAATATCGTATTCGTTTCCGTCGTTTTTCCACTCGAGTTTAACGCCGTTTTTTTGCCATTTTGCAACAAAATCTCGCGCTATAAGTCGATCAGCTCGTTTTTTGAAACCTGACAGACAATATTTCCCGCCCACCGTCGTATTGAATATCACCTTGCCGTCGGCGTGTTTTACGGGTATCTCACAACCGTTATTACAGACGGATATTCCGTCCGTTTCGCCGCCGTAATAAAGAGTTATCGGTTCGCCTTTCAACGAGATAATCTCGCAGTTTTCTATCATTCCGTTTTTATAATCGAGCGAAACCTCGAAATTTCCTCTCGCTTTCAAGCCTTTGAAACTTATGGTTTGCCATTTTTCCGGTATCGACGGAAGAAGGGAAATATATCCGCCGTGGCTTTGCAAAAGCATTTCGGTAATTCCCGCAGTCGCGCCGAAATTACCGTCTATCTGAAAAGGCGGGTGAACGTCCCACAAATTAGGGTGCGTTCTTGTTTTCAGAAGGTTTTGCAATAAAATATATGCGTGATCGCCCTCGCCCGTTCTCGCCCTCGAACAAAGCCTGTGCGCGAGCGCCCAGCCCGTCGATTCGTCTCCACGATAGTTTAGCGTTATTTTCGCCGCATCTAACGTTGCGGGGGTGTCGCTCGTTATCTGTTCGCCGGGCATAAGCGCGACCAATTGCGATAAATGCCTGTGCTTCGCCTCGCCTATCTCGCCGTAAAAATGCTCCTCGTCGTATTCCTTGATTTGTCCGCTGTAGCCCACCCGTATTGCGTCGAGCGAATTTATATTCTCCTTTTCGTAGCGGGTGATTTCGTCCGAAATTCCGAGAATTTTTGACATTCTGAGATCGTCCTCGAATACTTCCTTCACCATTTGCTGATCGAAAGAACAGCCGACCGTATGATAATATTGCTGATATTTATGCTCGTTTACCCATTCGCCCGATAAAATCTGCTCGGGAGAAGCCGAAAACGAACAAAGTTTTCTGCCGTCGTAATCTCTTAAAGTCTTTTTCAAAAACCTCGCCATGCCGTGAACCGCGGGATAAGCGTAATTTTTCAAAAACTCCTCGTCGCGCGTGAAGTCGTAAGCGTCGTAAAACATTTTGGCGGTAAGTCCGCCCGTTCCCGGACCCGAATGGCTGTTCGGGTTTTTCCCCTCGACCTCGTAACAAAACGCGCCCGTACCTATGATCCAGCCGCAGTCGCCGTCCGCGTTTTCGGGGTTGGTTTCCGCAATCCACGCCTTTGCGTTTTTCTCCGCTTCGGGAAGATACGCCTTGAAAAAATCCGCGTAAGCGTCGAACGCCTCGGCAATGTTTGCCGAAAAAGCGTGCCAATAGTTCATCTGAATATTGATATTATGCCAGAATCCGCTTCCCCACGGCGATTTGTCGTGTACCGTCCACACGCCCTGAAGCGAAGCGGGCGGCGTTCCTTTTCTCGACGAAGATATGAGCAGATATCTGCCGTATTGGTAGTATATTTCTTCCAGATACGGTTCGGTATTTCCCTCCCGGTAAGACTGTAAAATTTCGTCGGTCGCCCGTCCGTCGTCTTTACCGCCGAGGTCTAATTCAACCCTGTTCATAAGAGACGAAAAATCCGCAACGTGCCTTTCAAGCAACTTCTCATAGCCGAGTTTCAAAGCGTTTTCAAGCCTTGCGACAACCTTTTCCGTCGGGTCGTTCCCGACCGCCTTATGCGTTGAAAACGCTTCGGAGCAAAGCCTGTAAGAAGTGCCCATTGCAACGTAAATGTCCGCGTATAAGGCGTTTATTATGGATATTTCTCCGTTTTCGCATCTCTTTTCACCGTCGGTTACAACCGCAACCTTCGCGAAATATTTAAGGTCTCTCGAAGGAAGCGTTCCTGAAATTTCGATTTCTTCGCCGCGCGTTTTCACCTCGCCCGTTCTTCCGCCCTCGTCGAGCGGTCTGTCGCCGAGATAGGGTATCACGATTTTTACCCCCAAATCCCTCGGCTTTGAAAATTCCGCCCGGTAAACGAAAACGTTGTCGGGATAACTGAAAAACGCTTTTCGTTTCACCGAGCCGAAATCGGAAACATACCCGGAATAGGCTATACCCGTCCTTAAATCGAGACCGCGTTCGTAATCTCTCGCCTTATCGTTAAAATCGATAAAAAGTTCGAGAAAATTCGACACGCCGCCCAGCCGAAAAGGATTTGCGAAAACGTTCGTAGTAAACTGAACGCGTTCCACGTCGTATCCGCCGAAAACGCTCGCGCCGCTATAGCCGTTACCTATCGGCAAAGAATATTTTTCCCACCCCTCGTTGCTTTTTTCGGCGGGAGTTTTATACCTTAGTTTTAGATCTTTCAAATTCTTCTCTTATTTCGGATATTATTTTGCCACGCCGAAATTTCGGGCTTATCCGAATTTCTCGTTTTAATCGATAAGTTCGAAATCGGCTTTTAAGCAATCCTCGGAATTCCCGCCGGAAAACAACTCGAATGTGCCGGTTTCGGCCGCAAACTCTCCGCCGTCGGTGTAAAATTTCCACGTTTCTTCCGTAATTTCAAAAGTTATCAGCTTTTCCTCGCCCGCTTTTAAGAAAACTCTTTCGTAGCCTTTCAGTTCCTTAACGGGGCGAACGACGGAAGCGAATAAATCGCGCAAATACCATTGAACGGTTTCGTATCCGCCGAATTTTCCAA
>CAKQRE010000038.1 GCA_934271265.1 uncultured Clostridia bacterium
AGTCAACTTGCGGAAATAAAGACGAATTTCAAAACGTACGTCAGAACTCTCGGTATTCAATACATCAAAGAGTTCACGAGTATAGAACCTTTCATCAACAGTTTATAAAGGAAGAGCGAAAAATGAAAATTAAAAAGATCGGTATATTTATTTTGGTTATTCTGTCGATTATTTCGGTAGCTCTTTTTGCAAGCTGTAAAAAAAAGAATAAATCGCCGGACGATTCTTCCTCAGGCACACAACAGAGTCAGTCGGAAGAAAAAATTTCGTTATCGGTTCTTTCGGCAGATATGATATTCGGAGACGAATTAAATATCATATGTTTTTACGGTGGTCAAAACTCTGTGGAATGGAGTTCTTCCGATAAATCGGTGGCGGTTGTCGATGATGACGGCACCGTTAATACCGTAGGCGTGGGGAGTTGCAGTATTACCGCGCGCGCGGGTAGTTCGTCCGCGTCGTGCAAGATAACCGTTTCCATGGGGAATTATCTTCCGGAACTCAAGGTCCTGCATATTTCGGATAATGAGTTAAATATGAGAATCGGAGATGAATTCGAGCCGGAAATCAAGGTGCTTTTTAACAAAGTATATTATGATTGCGAAGTTAACTTTACGGTGTCGGATAATAACATCGCAGATTATTCTAGCGGAAAACTGATTGCGAAAACCGCGGGTGAAACTACTGTAACATTTACGGGCAAATGGCTTGATTTTTCGTCGGATAAACTGAACACGGATATAAAAATAAACGTTAAAAAGGACGCGGAATATAATAATTCAATCATTATCGGCGGAGAAACTGTTTCTTCTTCTATGGTTGAAATATCCGTTGCGCCCGAGTGGCAGGGAAAAACTTATCCGAACGAAGCGGAAATTTCGTCTTTCGTGACGATTGACGGAAAAACGTATGCCTGTGATTTTTCGTCTGACGACGATATGCTTTTTGATATTGAAAAGATAGCTGACGGTAAGGCTCGCGTAATAGCAACCGGAATAGGGAATGCGATTCTTACGGCAAAATATCTTCATACCGACGGTAATGTTTATGAAACGGAGATCCCGATAGAAGTTTACTGTCCGACGGAAACTTATTCCGGTCAGCTTGATTTCTGTCCTGCAAAGGCGATTGACGTTGCAACCATTTTCGGAACGCAGTATGCAAAGATACTATTCGCATCGCAGGGAGGCAGAGAACTTAAAACGGAATTCAATTATATCGAGGGCGTTTCCGTTGCAGGCGACGAAACCGAGTCTATGACTATTCTTACCTCGGTCGGCGGTTTTATTTTTGATGACGTATTTGCTTACGACGTGGAACTTAACAAGGATAATATTGCGGAAACCCTTCAACTCGGCAAAGGCAATTTGAAAAAAGACGGATATTATATTCTTAATTCGGATATAACGGAAGCGATCGATTTTACTTCGCAAGGCAAAAGCGTATATAACGTTAACGCCTCGCAAAACGATACTTATTTCTGCGGGACTTTCGACGGAAGAGGTCATACTCTTAAAGCAAAAGTCGGACAGCAAGGCATCTTTGGCGGCTTTTATAACGGAACCACGATAAAGAACGTAAAGTTTGTTATCGAATTTTCGGACAAGTCGGAATCCTGCGGGTTGGCCGGCAGTGAAGGAACTTTCAATCTCTCCGGTGGGTCGGTTGTTTTAAGTAACCTTTATGTGGAGACGGTAAATTATTATAAAAACTCCTACGCGCTTTTGGGATATTGTAATTTTAACCTGGAAATGTATGATATATACGTTAATATCAACGGGACGGAAAATCTTCCGGATTATGCGAGTGTAGGCGTTGAATCCGAAATGGCGGCTTTGTTCCATTACGACCTTACGTCTACCATGGCATCCAACGACAGCAAATTCAAAGGCGGTTTCAGAAATATTTTCGTTGTAACGGGTAAGTTCATGCCGATCGCGTGTTCCTATTGGCGTTACGGTAGTTATAGATACGTGTCTTACGCTAAGAACGATGAGAGTTATCTCGGAGGGTTCAAGGCGACGGGTTACAGCCACATTTACACCTACTGTCACGTAACTGCTGCGGACGATAACCCGAATAAAGACAAGTATTTCGGCACCATAAGTTATAGCAAAGGAGCGAATGAAGGAAAGAAGTACGCATGGATATTCAAGGCTAAAGAGGATATCAAGGACGGCGGGATCGAGAGATACGACAGCGTTTATGAACTTTCCAAAAAAACAGACAAAATCGGAAGCTGGAACGTTGGCTGATAATCGTTACAAACAATGAAAAGTCAAAAACAACAAGAGATAATAAAAATAGATTCGACGAACCTTGCCGGATACGGCAAGGTGTTCGTCGAATCCCATAAAGAAATTCGGTCGGTCGGGTTTGAAATTATTGACAAGACAAACCGCTGTAACAAATTTAGTTACGAGTGGGATAGAGGCGGCGATTTTTGCGGGGAATTCTTTATCGAAATGCCGATTTTGTGGTCGCTGTCGAATCCTTATCTGTACGGATACAAGGCGGAGATAAAATACCTTGACGGCGAAATTTCCGTTAAAGAAGGCAAATTTGGCTTCAGAACGCTTGGGCAGAACGGTAAAAACATTACCATAAACGGCAAGCCCGTTTATATAAGAGGTTATATCCGCGGCGCAAAGGCGCACGACCATGCAAATCTTCTCGGGCTTTCGCTCAAAGATTTTTATCTGAAAAATCTCAGACAGGCGAAAAAGTTCGGGTTTAACTACGTCAGATTTCATTCGGTCGTTCCCGAAGAGGAGTTATTCGAGGCTGCGGACGAGGTGGGAATGCTCGTTCACGTCGAACTTCGTCCGCCGCACGATATTTACAACAATTTAGAGGAAATGGTTACGACGGGAAGCGCGATCGTTCCGGAAGAGTTTTTAGAAGAAACCGTCGATAAGTGCTTCAATCACCCCTCTTTTGCCGTCTATTGTATCGGAAACGAGATAAAACGCGCGAGTTCAGACGATATTCGCAAAATCAAAGAGAAAATCAACGAACTCGACGGAACGCGGCTTTTTCTCGACACCTGCGCCTGGGGCAAAAACAACCGTCCGAACGTGGATATGGACGTTCAGCATTTAAGCTATTATTTCCCTTACGGCAGGCATGCGGGCATGTATGACGACACCGAGAACCTTCTTGCGGCCAACGTAGACGAAAGCGAGCCGATGAAAGCGGAAACGGAAAATTGCGAAATCGTAAGAGATTTATATTTCAACGTTCCGCTTATCGCGCACGAGGTGTGCCATTACACGGCTTTAAGAGATTTTTATTCGCTTAAAGAGAAGTTTTTAAAAAGCGGAGCGATAGAGCCGTGGTGGATCGACGAAGAGATCAAACTTATCGAAGAAAAAGGGTATAAGACCTCTTTTGCCGAAATGTTTAAGGCAAGCAAGCATTTTCAGTTTGTCTGCTGGAAAACTGCTTACGAAGAAATGCGCAAAAGCACCATCTTAGGCGGTTTTCATTTTTTGCAGTTCGCCGATACCGACGCTTACGAAAATTCCAACGGCGTTGTCGATTGTTTCGACGACGAAACCTGCGTAAAGCCCGAAGATTTTCTTAAATTCAACGGTGACAGAGTTCTGGTGGCGGACTTAAAAACGAGAAATTATTTCTGCGCGGACGAAATAACCGTTCCCGTATATTTTTCAAACCTCGGCGAGGATGCGGAAAAGAGGGCGAACCTTACTTTAACCGTCGAAAAAGGCGGTAAAACTTACGTCGATTGTTCTATGAGGAATGTAGATATATCGAGAAAAGGTTCGTACAGATTATGCAAAGCGAGAATAACATTGCCGAAGGAATCGGGTGTTTACGCTTTGAAATTAAGGCTCGGAACAAAAAGCGGAGTTTATTCCGAAAACGAATGGACTTTATGGATATACGACCGCCCCGCGAAAAAAGAGACTTACAGGGAGTTTGTTTCTTACGAAAACGGAAACGCGGCAATCACGGATGATATCGAAAAGGCGTTCGATTTGCTTGAACAAGGCAAAAAAGTCTGCCTTGTGTATCGCTCGGAATGGACAAGACATCGCAGTAATGTCGATATGAAAAACCCGGAATACGCGTTTAAGGCGAGTTGGAACCGCTTCAAACCCGTTATCTGGGACAGAGGTACGAATTTCGGCGGCATAAATGACAAAAACTTGCTTACAAAATACGGTTTTCCCTGCGAAGATTATTACGATTTCAATTACGGCGAGTTGAGCGAAGATTGCGATAAGGTTATTCTCGACGACTTCCCCGTCAAGGCGAAAAAACTTGTTTCGGGGATCGATAAAAGTTCGAGAGATCGTTTCGACGCGTATAAAGACGCATATAATTTACCCGAAATTATGCCCGACAGAACGCTCAGAGATTTTGCGTATTTGTTTGAATTAAAAGTCGGCAACGGCAGTTTGCTTGTGTGCGGTCTTAATCTTACGGGACTTGACGATGGCGAACCGTCGGCTGTTGCGATGTCGGAATTTATCAAAAAGTATATAAATAGCAAGGATTTTACCCCCGAAAACGGCATGACGCTTGAAGAATTAAAGGCGTATACGTCCGAATGTGCGAAAGCACCCGTAAAAGAAAGGACGATGACTCAGTTCTGGGAACTCGACGACGCGCCTGTGGAAAGCCCGGAATTCTGGCGTATGGCGAAAGAATACCTGAAATAAGAGAATTATTTAGCAATATGAGTAGAAACCGCAAAGATCTGAAAAAATTGATATCGGAAATGAGTTTGGAAGAAAAAGCGTTGCAATTAACGCAGTTCCCCTCATACGAGCTGGACGACAATCAGGAAAAGATCGTGACGGGCTTCAGCCGTTTAGGCAGTGTAGAACGCGAGTCGTTGTGGCATATCGGTACGATTTTAAACGCTCCGAACGCCGAAGCGGTTCAATCGATCCGCAAAAAGCGCAAGGAAAAGGGGATAGACGATCCTCTTCCGATCATGTTGGACGTAATCCACGGTTACAGAACGGTTTATCCCGTGCCTGTCGCTCTGTCTTGCAGTTTCGACACCTCGCTTATCGCGGATTGTGCGGAGCTTGCCGCAACCGAAGCGAAATACGACGGTA
>CAKQRE010000039.1 GCA_934271265.1 uncultured Clostridia bacterium
GTTATTGTTATGACAAACCTGCATGGGATAAACGGAGTTCTCGGAAAAGGATGATGCCCGAAGAAGGAAAAACGGACTCGGAAAGCAGTTGTTCCTTCTTCGGAAAAAGAAAAGCGGTTATCCGAAAAGAATGAAAATAGTTGCAAGTTTGTCTGTGTTTATAGCAGTTTACTGATAATTACTAATTATTTTAGATCCTTCGTAAGCCGGGCAAGAGGCAGGCTCAGGATGACAGATTAGTTATTGTAGGGCTAACGAAAATTAACCTTTCTTGTCATTCTGACCTGTAAATTTTCCCGATGAAACGGGAAAAATGTCCGAAGGACAAAAAGGGGACGCCCCCGCCGTGGTGCAGAAAAAGCCGACCCGGGAAGGATCCAAAACGATATGGTCTTGTCTATGCCGGGCTTATGTAAAAAAATACGGAAAACAAACCGTTTTCCGTATTTTTATTTCCCCTTTCCGTTTTCCGCGAAAAAGGAATCGTTCCGTTTTCTTTATGCAAGCAAGGTGAAGATCTTATCGGCGATCTCCGTCGGATTGTCTACCGAGAGCCCCGCAATCATTCTCGCTTCGGCATAAAGGATATCCGCGTAGTCTTTCACCTTGTCTTTATCTTCGGCATAAACCGCTTTCAGTTTTGCGTAGATCGGATGATTGCCGTTGATCTCGAGCACTTTGTTCGCTTTAACGTCTCCCTGCGCGTTCGGCATCTGCGAAAGCACCTTTTCCATTTCGATGGAAACCTCGCCTTCCGAAGACAGGCACACGGGGTGACTCTTCAACACCGTGGATACTTTGACTTTGGACACTTTGTCTCCGAGAGCGGTTTTGATCGCTTCGAGCATATCTTTGTCTTCTTCGTTCTTCGCGTTGTCTTCTTCCTTCAAACCGAGATCTTCGCCGAGAATGTTTTTGAACGACTTGCCCTCGTATTCGCCGAGCATTTTAATGGCAAATTCGTCAACGTCGTCGGTGAAACAAAGAATATCGAATCCGCTTTCAAGCACTTTTTCGCTCTGCGGAAGGGCTTTCACGCCGTCGACCGATTTTCCCGTGCCGTAATAAATAAACTTCTGATCGGTCGCCATTCCGTCCGTATATTCCCTCAAGGTGACGTACTTCCCCGTTTTCACCGAACGGAAGAGGATCAGATCCTGCAGGAGGTCTTTGTTCATGCCCCAGCCGGAATATAATCCGTAACGAAGCTGCAGCCCGAACTCTCCGTAGAATTTCTCGTAATTCTCTCTGTCGTTTTTCAGCATATCGAGAAGTTCGGATTTAATTTTCTTTTCCAGATTGGAAGCGATCAGTTTCAGCTGACGATCGTGCTGAATGGTTTCGCGGGAAATATTCAGCGTGAGTTCGCTGTCTACAAGCCCTTTTACGAAGCTGAAACAATCGGGCAGAAGTTCTTCGCAACGATCCATGATCATCACGCCGTCGGTGTAAAGTTTCAACCCTTTTTCGAAATTCTTGGAATAGTAGTTATACGGCGCCTTCGCGGGAATATAAAGGAGGGCTTTGTAACTCACCGCGCCTTCCGTGGAGAAATGGATCACGCGGAGAGGGTCTTCGTAGTCGTAAAAACTGTCTTTATAAAATTTATTATATTCTTCCTTCGTGATCTCGCTCTTCTGCTTTTTCCACAAAGGGATCATAGAGTTCAGGGTTTCGTCTTCGAGATAACTTTCGCGTTCCTTCCCCTCTTTCCGTTCCTCTTCCGTCTGCTCTTTATAGCGGGTAACCGCCATCACGATGGGATAACGGATATAGTCGGAATATTTTTTCACAAGCTGTCTGATCTCGTATTCCTCGAGGTAGGAAGAATACTTGTCGTCATCGGTATCCGGCTTTAAGTGCAGGATGATCGTCGTTCCGTTTCCTTCCCTTTCCGCGGGCAGGATATCATATCCTTCCGTACCGGAGCTCACCCACTTGTGCGCTTCCGTTTCGCCGAAGGCTTTGGAGATCACTTCCACTTTGTCCGCCACCATGAACGCCGAATAGAATCCGACGCCGAACTGACCGATCACGTTCACGTCTTCTTTATCCTTCGCGTCGGCATTCGCCTCTTTAAAAGCAAGCGAACCGCTCTGCGCGATCGTACCGAGGTTGTTTTCGAGATCGCTTTCCGACATACCGATACCGTTATCGGTGATCGTAAGCGTTCTTTCCTCTTTGTTTACTCCGATTCTGATTGAAAAATCGTTTCTGGTAAGTCCGGAAAGACCTTCCTTTAAACCTTTATAATATAATTTGTCGATCGCGTCGCTGCAGTTGGATAAAAGTTCGCGAAGGAAGATTTCCTTATGGGTGTAGATCGAGTTGATCATCAGATCGAGCACTCTTTTCGATTGTGTTTTAAAACTTTTCATATCATTTCACCTCATATTTTTAGCAATTTAATTGCGAGACTGTTAGCAGTCTTTCGCTATCAGTGCCAATATTATACTCCCCGCGACAAAAATTTGCAAGCATTTTTAATAGGTTTTTATGAAAAATTTGTGAATATAAAAGGGGTTGACGTACATGTTAAACCGGAAGATCGACCATAAAGGAATCTGAAAACGAACGTGACCGACGGATTTAACCGCACCGCTCAAAAAAAGAACCAAACGGTTAACGTTTGGTTCAGATTTTGCTTTCTCCGTACAAGATCGCATGTATTTCTTCCGTACGACTACGAACGGCAGAATCGTCATATCGGGCTTTCATCGACTTATAGGACACTTTTCCGTTTTCGATATCCACGATCCCGAACATTGCCGTATCGGGATAAAGGAAGTTTCCCACCGTTCCGAAATTGAGATAATATTTGTTTCCGATCACCGTCTGCGAGCCGGTGTGCTCGTGTCCGAACAGAAAAACGTCTCCCTTCATGCCGCGGAAAAGCTCCTTCACCTGTTCTTCCGTCGGCAAAAGGATCAACTCCTTAAACCGTCCTTTTTCGTTCATCGGATAGTGGCGGCAATCGATCGTAAGCCCGCAGTCGGTATACCTTCTCGACAACGGCAACGACGCCAGAAAATTTTTCGACGCGCCGCTCATCACCCGTTGCTGCCAACGGAAAAGCCGAAGACGGGTATCGTCCGTACGGAAGGAAGAAAGATCGATCGTGGAAAAAATATCGTGATTTCCCTTCACGCAGTCGATATCGCCCCGCCGACGGATCATCTTTACCGTTTCTTCCGGATAAGCGCCGCCGCCCACGATATCTCCGAGACAAATGATCTTATCCGCCGATAATTGATCTATTTCCGCCAGAACCGCTTTCAGTGCGTCGGGATTGGCGTGAATGTCGCTGATAACGGCATAGCGCATCAATCGAGCTCGAACACCTTAACGAGTTTCGGCTGCGCGCCCGTTTCCGGATCGAGTTCCATTTCCATCACGTCTTTCATATACTCGTTCCAACGGTCCACCACGGGAGATTCCGCCTGCGTGCGGCAAGCGAATTCCGCCCCTTTTTCGCATTCGTAATAACCGAACAGTTCGTCTCCGTTTCTCCAGATCGTGTAGTTACAGATCCCCGCGCTTTTTAAAACCCCGACAAGTTCCTGCCAGATCTCGTTATGCCTTTTCACGTATTCGGCTTCCATACCCTTTTTGATCTTTGCCTTCCAGGCGTATTTTTCCATGATTCCCTTCCTTTTCGCCGTAAAACCGGTCAACGATGACAAATGCCGAATCCGACGAAACTATAATACCATACAAACAGTCTTTTTGTCAATCTTTCTTTTCCGAAAAACACGATATCCCCGCAGATCCTTATTACTGCCATTCGATTTTCTTGACAAGCCGCAGCGAAAAAAGTATACTTGTTAAAAAAGGAGTTTACAGAATATGGAAAAACGAACAAAACTTCTTACGGCGATTTTTGCCGCCGTCTTTGCATTCTCGCTTGCCGTTTCCTGCGGAAATCCCGCAAACGGCGGATCGTCTGGCAACCTTTCGGCGAAAGAGAGTTTGTCGGAAAGCACGGAAGAAAGCCTTCCCTCTTCCGGAAACGAAACGGAATCCGTAAGTGAATCGACGGAGAATTCCGAATACAATTCTACGGAAGAACCGGAAAAAGAGCACATCCCGTCGAAATTCGAGGAAAAGAAAATAAAGACGTCTCAGCTCGAGCTGAATTACATTTTGTATACGCCCGCCGACGCAACGGAAAACATGCCGCTTATCGTATACCTTCACGGCGGCAGCGGAAAAGGCAACGATCTTTCCCTTTTGTATTCGGTCGACGGATTTCCGCAGTATGTGAAAGAAGAAAAACTCGGAAATATCGGAGCTTACGTGATCATGCCGCAACTGCCGAAAGATAAAAAGGGCTGGACGGACATTTCGGCATCTCTCCGCGAACTGATCGGAAAAACGATCTCCGATTATAAAACAGACGCCGCGCGCGTCAGTCTGACCGGACACAGCATGGGCGGAACGGGGACCTGGGGAATCGCTCTTGCCTATCCCGAGGTATTCTCCTGCATCGCACCGATGAGCGGAAGCCTGAAAACGACAGACGAAAACGTCGCTTTGTTGAAAAACATACCCGTCTGGGCATTTGTCGGTTCGGCAGACACCATTGTTTCCCCTCAATATTCGATCGATTTCGTAAACGCCCTGAAATCTGCCGGCGGAGACGCGACCCTCACGACGTTTGATGGTGCCGACCATTTCTCCGTTCCCTCTCTCGCCTATCTGAGCGACGAATACAACGTCGTCTCCTGGCTGACTTCGCACCGAAAAGCCGCATGATACTCCTGCCGAAAAGATTTACTGCGTAAATCTCCGCACACCCCGCAATAAAATATAAAACTCCCGGACGGTAAATTGCAAATTACCCTTCGGGAGTTTTCACGTGCTGTCGTGTTCCTGCCGTTTCAGGCATGCCAGGCAAGGTTCGTATTACTCTTGTCTGGCATAGAAACGGGAACCTGAAATCAGTCTTTTCTCTTGATGATCGTGATATCGACTTCCAACCCGAGGTTGCCGTCGTTACCCTTTTCGATCGTGATCTTGCCCGTTTCGGCATCCTTTACGACCTTTTTGAATTTGCCGCCGATGATAATACCGTCAACGTCGAAGCTGTATTTATCTTTGTTTTCGAGATAGGGTCTCACCAAAGCGACGCTCTCTTCGTCGAGCATGCCGACGTGGTGCAATGCCTTCATATCCCAATCGTAGATATAAACCTTTACCTTATCGCCGTCAAGCACGAGACCCGTTCTCTTGAATTCCTGTTCGGCATATTCGTAAACGACGTCGTTTTCGTATTCTTCCTTGATCTCACTCGTTTTCAATCCGTCGAATTTATCGAGATAGCCGAGCTTCACGCCCTGTTTGATCTCGGCATCGATGATGCTTTTCACCTTGATGCCTTCTTCGTTGGTCTTGTCCGTACCGAGAACCTGCGCCGTATGCTCGAACAGGATCTCGTTCGGTCTGTAGATCAGTTTTCTTGCTCTCTTTGCACAGATGTTCGCAAGAATATCCTCGAGGTTCGCGGGAGGGGTCAGCTTGAATTCTTCCTTCTTCGCCGCAGGGGCAACCGCTTCTTCGGCAGGCGCCTCTTCCTCCTCTTCTTCCTCTTCCTCGACAGGAGCGGCATCCCCCTCTTCGTCTTCTTCGGAAGTCTCTTCCTCTTCTTCGGCTTCGGATTCCGCGACAGCCGCTTCCTCTTCGGCTTCGGATTCCGCAACAGCCGTTTCTTCTTCGGCGGCTTCTTCCGTTTCTTCTTTTTCTTCCTCTTTTTCTAAGGCTTCGGCGATCTCTTTTACTTCTTCCGCTTTTTCGGCGGTCTCTTCTTCGACAACCGCTTCGCTTTCCGCCCTTTCACCCGCCGGTTCCTCCGCAAGCTGCTTTTCGGCGGCAATTTCTTCCGCCGGTTCTTCTGCGGTCGTTTCTTCCGCAGGCTGCTCTGAGGCCGCAACTTCTTCCGCCGCTTCTCCGATCGTTTCTTCCTCGGTTTCTTTTTCGGCGACGATCTCATCGGCGGCGGCTTCTTCCGCCGTTTCCTCTCCGGTCGTTTCCTCCGCAGGTTCCGCGATCGGCTGTTCGGCGGGTACTTCGTCCGTCCCTTCCGGCACGGGTTCTTCCACCGATTCTTCCGCCGCGACTTCGTCCGCAAGTTCCGTTTCCGGTTCCGCGGCGATCGCCTCCGTCTCTCTTTCGATTTCTTCCGTTATTTTTTCCGTCGCTTCTTCCTTGTTTTCTTCCTCGACAAGAGTTTCGGCGATCTCTTTTACTTCTTCTGCCTTTTCGGCAGCCGCTTCGTCCGTTTCTCCGGCGGCGTTTTCCACCTCTTCCGCGGTGCCGTCCAAACTGCCCTCTTCGGCGAGAACGGTTTCTTCCTCTTCCTCGCTGTTTTCAAGGGGGACTTCCGTTCCGGGCACGGATCCCTCTTCGGAAACTTCTTCCTCCAGGGTCTCTTCGTCCGAAACTTCTTCCTCGTCTTCGTATACCGCGCGGCCTTTCTTAAATCCGCTGCGCTTGTTCAGTCTTTTCTTCTTGCGGCTCTTTTTCAGACCGTTCGACGTATAAACAACTTTTTTTACGGGCTCCGTAGCTTCACCCGACTGATTTCCCTCTTTCCCGACGAATTTTTCGTCCTGCATATCGCTCATAAAAAAATCTCCGTATTATTTTGCCCTGTTCGAAAGAAAAATTCTCCCCCCGGGCACAGATTTCCGTAGCGTTTGGACCCGCCTATGGTTATTTAAGTATACTTTATTTCGCGGAGAATGTCAACCCATTCGGCATTTTTTCACTATCTTTTTACCTGTGACGAAATCAAGAAAAATCGTCAAAACGAAAATAACCGTTTTTCCTCAAAAATACGACAAAAGGGCTTCGGAAACGAAAAATCTCCTCAGCCCTCGGGCATTCTGTTTATTATTGTCGGAACGATGCCAGACCATGGTTCGTATTATTCTTGCCCGGCATCAGTCGCGAAGCGCCTTCGCAAGGATCTTCGTAACGGCGATGGCTACCGCCGCCTTCAGAATATCGGACGGGATAAACACGATCCAATATCCCCAAAGGATCTTCCAGAAATCGAACGCTTCGTTCGTATACAGGGTTTTAAGCAACAGCGTATAGGCGATACCGCACACGTACAGCGCAACGGTCGCCACGGCGCATGCCGCGATCATCCGAGGAAGGCGTTTTTCCTTTTTTCTGCCGGCGATCGCGCCCGCAAGGAACGCCGCCAGTACGAAACCGAAGGTAAAGCCGCACGTCGGTTGCACGAGATAAGCGACCCCGCCGCCGTTGGCGAACACGGGTACGCCGCAAAGCCCGAGCAAGAGATACACCGCCGGAACGATCACCCCTTTCACGCCGAGCGTCAGCCCCGCCAGAATCGCCACAAAGGACTGCAGCGTGACCGGAACGGGAACAGCCGGGATTTTGAAGAATGCCGAAACGAGCATCAATGCCGTAAGCACGGCGATTTTCGTCAGTTCTTTTGCGGGCGTGACCCTGCTTTTTTTCGTCGTTTTTTCGCTATTCGCTTCAGAAACCGCACTCATATCTGCCTTTCTCCTTAGTGTTCGTATACGGAACGTTTCAGAATTCCGATAAAAGGCACGTTGCGGTAAAGCCCCGCATAGTCGAGCCCGTACCCGACGACGAATTCGTCGCCGACTTCGAATCCTTTATAATCCACGCGAACGTCCGTCTCTCTTCTCGAGGGTTTATCGAGAAGGGTGCAGATGCGGATCGACGCGGGATTTCTCGCCGAAAGCATGCCGGTAAGATATTTCATCGTGTAACCGCTGTCTACGATGTCTTCCACGATGATCACGTCTTTTCCTTCGATTTTGTGATCGAGATCTTTGATCATCTTCACTTCGCCGGAAGATTTCACTCCGTTTCCGTAGCTCGAGATCGCCATGAAGTCAATTTCGAGATCGCCTTCGATCTCGCGAAGCAGATCGGCGAAGAACATGACGCTCCCCTTTAAAATACCGATCATAAGCGGCTTTCTGCCGGCGTATTCCCTGCCGATCTCGGCACCGAGCTCTTTGATTCTTGTCTTTAACTCTTCTTCCGAAAAAAGAACTCTTTCGATCACGTTGTCGTACATTTCAAAACTCCTCCGATGGTGATAACAGATAACATTTTAACATATTCGAAGTGCTTTTGTCTACCTTTATACCGTCGGAAATCTCAATTCCGCAAATAAAAATCACTTCGCTGCCCCGACACAAAAGGGCAAGTCCGTCGCGGAAGCGCGCGGGGATCTTTTTATCGATGAAATATTCCTTCAGTTTTTTTCTTTTTCCGCCGAAGGGAGTAAAAACGTCTCCTTCGCGGCGAGTGCGGAACACACACCCGTCCGGGATCTTGTCGCCGTCGAAAAACAGCGTTTTCCGCGCGGAGAAACCGGCGTTTTTTAAGCGAGACGGAACGAACGCCTTCCATTCGCCCTTTTCCGCGTCCGTTATCGCAAACTTTTGGTCGCCGACCGAAAACGAGCGCACGGCAAAGGGGATCCCTTCGTCCCGGCAGGTTTCCGGCTTTTCCCTTCCCGCGTTTTTGCGGAAGGTGATCTTACCGTAATCGTTCACCGCCGTAACGCCGCACGGAAGATCGGCTTCCGCGCCGTTCCGTTCGCTTTGCAGCGAAAAAAGAAGGTCTATATGTCGTTTATCGTAGTTTTCCGTGATGCCGAGCCGTTTGAAAACCGAAAGCGCCGCGCGAGAAAATACGGCGTAGGGCAAACCGTTTTTCACCGAGATCTCCGAGCGGGAAACCGTCACGTATTTCTCCGCTTCGCCGCAAAGAAACTCCTCGTCCCGGGCGAGGACCTCCGCAAAACGGCAGATCGCCTCTTCCGCACCGGGAAACCGTTTTCCGATCAGGGGGATCGCTTCGTTACGCAGAAAGTTTCTGGCATAGGCGTCGTCCGAATTCGTTTCGTCCGTCACGTAGGCAAGCCCCCTCTCCTTCACGTAACGATCGATCTCGTCCCTTCCCGCGCGAAGTAACGGCCGGACGATCGTTCCGTCTTCGCTTTGTTCTTTTATACCGCAAAGCCCGGCGGGTCCGCTTCCCCTGAACAGGCGAAAAAGAATGGTTTCCGCATCGTCGGACCGATGATGCGCCGTTGCGACGACGTTGCAGAAACCGCTTTCGACCGCCTCGGCGAAAACGCGGTAACGCAGGATCCGCGCCCCTTCTTCGACACCCGTTTTATGTTCCCCGCAATAGGCGGGACAATCGACTTTCCGAAAAAAAAGGGGAACGCCCTTTCTCTCGCACAATTCTTTTACAAATAAACTGTCTTTTGCGGAATTCTCTCCGCGAATGCCGTGATCCACGTTGACGCAAACCACGCCGATCCCGAGTTTCTCCTTTTCGGCAAGCAGGAGATCGAGCAGACAGACGGAATCCTTCCCTCCCGATAACGCCACCCCGACGATCTGCCCCTTGCGGAACAGGCTTTCGTTAAAAGCGGGGCATAAAATATTCTTTTCCATCTTTTCCTCCTTAAAAGAGGTCATTGTAAAACGCGGGCGATGAGCAGCGCGCCGAAAGAGATCGCGACGAGCGCCGCCACACACAGTAAAACGATCGTTATACTCTTATCCGCTTTCTTTTTTTTCTCCGTTCCGACCGCGCGTTCGGTTTTCGACGAAAGTTCTTTACGGAACGGTTTTTCTTTCGTCCCTTTTTCCGCATCGGGCACGCCGCCGTTCTGCAAAAGCCCGCCCGAAAAACGAACCGACTGCAACCCCTCGCCCGATCCCGCGTTTTCCGAAAACGTTTCCGCCCGAGAAAACACGTTTTCCCGCTTTTCCGCAACGGCTTCGTCCGAAGGATAATAAGTGTCCGAAGGATAATAGGTTCTGACGGAAGGTCGCGCCGCGCGAACCTTCCCCTCCGTTTTTTCCCTTTCCGCGATCCCTTTCAGCAGGGAAAGGGGATCCGTTCCCCGTTCCACGCGCCCGCAAAACTCGCGCAACCGTTCCGTATCCCTTACGGTGCAAACGCCTTCTTTCGACTCGTGCGCCAAAACGTTCCTCAATTTTCTGAGATAGATCAGCGTTTTTAAGTCTGCCTCGTATCTGTCTAACCGCGCCCGTCCGTAGTCTTCGACGGAACGCATATCGTCGATATAGCGGCTTACGGCGTGAGTTTCTCCGTTCAGTTTTCCGCACGCCCTTTCAAGCCTTTTAAATTCTTCGAAAAATTCTCCGTCCGTTACGGTCATGTTTCCCCGTCCTGTAGCCGGCGTATCGTTTTCCGATAAGCCGCGCTTCTCTTTTTGCATTATATCATCCCGTCGGAAAAAAGTCAAACTTTCTTCGGACGGTAAAGAAACCGTAAGGCTGTTTTTGCGCTCCTTATCTTCCCGCATGCCGGGACCGGCAAAAGCGTTCGGCACTTTCACGCAGACAAAAAGGCGACGCGCTTTCGGAAACCCTTACGCGCATCGCCTTTCATAGCTGTTTCAAGCCGTATTATTTCGTCTTTTTCTTATCCTTCTTCGCTTTTTTCGCAGCGAGTTCGGGATGTTCCAGAGCTTCCTTTTCGGCAGCGGCTCTTCTTTCGAGTTCCTTAACGGGAACATACGCTTTCGTGCCTTCGCCTTCCAGAATGGTAAGCTCGGTCTCTTTGTCGAAGAGGTGGCTGTGCATGATGTCGATCGCAAGCTCTACGATCTGATCTCTCTCGGTGGTGGAGCGGGAATCGACTTTTGCGATCATCTGCTTCGTAGCGTCTACCAGGTTGGAAACGCCGTCGTTCTCGTCTTCCTGGAATACGCAGTAAAGAAGGGTTTCGGAACCGAGTTTTTCGACAACGTCTACCTTAACGTCGATAACCGTCTCTCTCGAATTGTTGATGAAGCTCTCTTCGTCGTGAAGATCTTCCGGTCTTACGCCGAATACGACGGGCTTACCGGTGTTGATATATTCTTTCGCGTTGATGATCTTATCGGACTTCGCCTTGGGAAGAGCAACCTTCTTGCCTTCGAATTCTACGTAGATCTTTCCGGAATTGTCGGAAGTCAGCGTAGCGTCGAAGAAGTTCATCTGCGGGGTTCCGATGAAGCCCGCAACGAACAGGTTTGCCGGATAATCGTAAAGTTTCTGCGGTGCGTCGACCTGCTGGATGAAACCGTCTTTCATAACGACGATTCTCGTACCCATCGTCATAGCTTCGATCTGGTCGTGCGTGACGTAAATGAAGGTCGTAGCGAGTCTGTGGTGAAGTTTGGTGATTTCCGTTCTCATCTGGGCGCGGAGTTTCGCATCCAGGTTGGAAAGGGGTTCGTCGAGAAGGAAGACCTTCGGTTCGCGGACGATCGCTCTTCCGAGCGCGACTCTCTGTCTCTGACCGCCGGAAAGAGCCTTCGGCTTTCTCTGAAGGTAAGTCTCGAGACCGAGGATCCTTGCGGCTTCCTTTACCTTTTCGTCGATCTCAGCCTTGGGAACTTTTCTGAGTTTCAGACCGAACGCCATGTTGTCGTAAACGGTCATGTGCGGATACAGAGCGTAGTTCTGGAACACCATCGCGATATCTCTGTCTTTCGGCTGAACGTTGTTCATGAGCTTTCCGTCGATATAAAGTTCGCCGTCGGAAATCTCTTCGAGACCTGCGATCATACGCAGCGTGGTGGACTTTCCGCATCCGGAAGGACCGACGAAGACGATGAACTCTTTGTCCTCGATGTCAAGCGTGAAGTCCGTAACGGCAACGACGCCGGACGGGTACACCTTGTAAATGTCTTTGAGCAATAAGCTTGCCATTTATTTTCCTCCTCAATCTCTCCGGCGATTTCCGCCGCAATCGATTCTGTTATAATAATTATACAGCATCCGGGCATTTTTTTCAATAGCATTTAACACAAAATTTGTCTGCACGGGGAATTAAATTTGTACATTCTGCCCAAAAGCATTGCACTTTTCCTTTCTTAATGATATAATATGTGTGCCCAAAAGGGCAATTTCACTTTTGCCCGCCTGATGAGGAGGAGTTTGCTATGGACATCAACCGCTTTACCCCCGAGGGAAAACTCGAAAAGAAACACCTGATCTCCCTTACCAATTATAAAGAAGAGGAGATCCTCGAAATACTGCATAAAACAAAAGACGTCGAGAGAAAACTGAACGCGGGCGAAAAACTTGCCGACCTGAAAGGAAAATTCGTCTGTCTGATCACCAAACACGGATTCACCAGATCCCGCATCGCCTTCGAAACCGCGGTAACGCGGTTATCCGGCTCTCCCGTCGTATGCGCCGTCCGCGGGACGGAGCTCGAAACGATGATCAACGACAAACTTTCCATGTCCGCCATCTCGGGATACGGGGTCAACGCCGTGGTCGTACAGACCTCGGAAGAAACGGACGCCGAAGCGATGGAACGCGGGCTCGACATTCCCGTGATCAACGCAAACGCGAAGAGCGGCCCCTGCGAAGCTCTCGCCGCGCTGTATGCGATCTGGCAGGAAAAAGGCACACTTTCTTCGCTGAAGGTAGCGATGATCGGCGACCCGGCGACGTTCACGGAAAACTTCGCCAACGCCTTTTGCGCCTGCGGGCTCGACGTTACCTTCGTCTGTCCCGAATCCCTTACGCCGGACGCAGCCTCTCTCGCCTATTGCCGCCAGTTCGGCGAAGTTCCGGTGACGGACGATTTAACCGAAGGATTGAAAGGAGCGGACGTCGTTTATGTTTCCGACGGCGATCTTCCGGCAGAGTTCACCTTAACGGAAGACGCGCTTGCCGCCGCAAAACCTTCGGCGATCGTTCTTCACGTTCTGCCGGTCGCGCCGGACGGGATCCTGTCGGAAGAAGTCGTCTCCTCGCCCGCCTTCGCGGGGCTTGCGGAAGCGCATGCCCTTCCCCTGGTGGAAACGGCGATCCTTTCGTTGCTCGTAGCAAAAAAATAAAACGACTTGAAACACAAAAAGGGGTTCGCATTCCTTCGCGAATCCCTTTTTTCATGTCCGGCATGCCGTGCAAAAATAATACGAACCTTGCCGGGCATCCGCCGTCGCCTGCCATTTTACAGCAAACGAAGCGTGTTGCACCTCCCCGTCAAAGCTCGGAAAGCTGCCTGAAACTCTTTGAGAAAACATTCACTTTTTCTTCGATAATCGACTTATCGGCTTGTCTTCGTTCGCAATAACCGCTCTTTTCCGCCACGCGGAACAGCGTGCGGCGATCTTCCGCCGTTTTTTCGAGGGCGGTTTTCAAAACCTTGGAGAGTTCCTTTCCTTCCGTTTCGCCGAGACAAAGCGCATAGAGACCGAGAAGTTCTTTTTCCCCGGTCAGAATATCGGTAAGGCAATCTTTTTCGTTGAGCGTTTTCCTGTCTTTCCCGTTCATAGCCCCTCCTTTTACGCGAGCACGGAAAAGAGATCGCAAAACCTCTTCCCGTGATTTTCCGAAACCTTTCTCAACGCCTGCGAGATCTCCGGATCGGTCAGCGTTTCCGAATAGATCCTTGCCTTTTTGCAGACGCTTTCTTCGAGCGCGAGAAGATCGGAGATCGCGCCGATTTCGTTTACCGTCAGTTCTTTTTTCATTTCTCTCCTTTCCGACCGCTTTTCCCCTGCCGGAATCGGACGGGATCCTCTTTCTGCCCGGCGTGCCGGACAAGAATAAACGGCATACCGCGGGGGTGTGCCGGCGGTCGGCAGCGACATAAAAATACTCCCCGCGTTTTCCTTGCGAGGAGTATTTTTCCCATGCCCGCCCGAAATTATACCTCGGGCGGTCTTGTTTCTTTTGCAGGTGGATCTTTTTCGCTTTCGTCCTCGCCGAATCGTTTCAGCCAGGACAGATCGGTACCCCATTCCGGCACCTCGTTTCTGCGGCGATGGGTCTCGTTCGCCACGCCGAGAGCTTTGCGGTAGTCGGCATAAGAGCACCGGTTCACCTTACAGAAATGAGCGATCGCTTTGTCTTCGTCTCCGAGAAGCTGCGTTCTGCCGATATGGATCACGGAATGGCATGCATGGCACACGGCGATCACGTCTTCCAGCTTCTGTATTCCGCGGGTCTCGTCATAGCTCCATCGTTCGTGCGCTTCGAGCCGACTTGCTTTTCTGCCGCAGATCATGCACTTTCCGCCCGCGCGGGCATAAGCGTCCCTGCGGACGATATCCCACATTTTTTTCGGAAGATAACTGCGCAGATTGGAGTGCCAGCATCCGTCCGGCACCAATTCGAAATCGAGTTTCATAAATTTTCTTCTCAGTCAAGATTTAATTTTTTATTCATCAATCTGAGCGACCAGACAACGCTTCCCGCAAAAAGCGCGGCGCACGCGATCGCAGTGATCGATATCATCAGGTGAATGGATGCCCTTCCGAGCGAAGTCGAAACGGCGAACGGAATGGTAATCAGGCGAAGAACGATCCCCTGCACGTATCCTAAACCGATCAGTACACCGATGGTCGCGCCCGCCTTATGTTTTCTCGATAAACTGTGCGCAAGCAGGACGGCAAGCATCGTTTCCGCGAGACTCATCAGGAAATATGCGACCACGCAGACGATCCCTTCGACGATCAGAAGCCACATTTCGGCGCTGCCGCTCTGCACGATCGTGGCAAGTATCGTTTTTATATCTTCAAAAAAACCGTTTATCGCATACGAAGGAATGGCGATCAGAGCAAACAATGCGACCGATACGGACAAAGCGAGAGAAGAAAGAACCGAATATACGAGCATAACGAGAAATCTTGCCCAGAATTGCTCTTTCATCGAAACGGGAAGGGTAAACGTGAGATAGGCTTCGTCCGATGATACGGCGCGATAAAAACGATAGATCACGCAGATCTCCGCCACCGTGAGAACACCCGACAACGCTAAAACGCTGACCATGATCATCATCGAAGACGTTGCCACCAGAAATCCGTTCGACGCCGAATCGGATTCCATAGAACGGAGAAACGCCCGGGACGACACGCCTATGATCACCCCGAGAACAATCATGGCGCCGTATAAGATAAAGGAAACGGAACGCAGTTTTTTAAATTCGTGCCTGAAAATTTTCAATAACATCTGAACACCTCCCGGAACAGCTCGTCGACCGTCTGCCCCTTATCGTGCAGTTCTTTCACGCTGCCGTAAGCGGTAAAATGATTGTATTGCAGAAAAATGTACTCGTCGAGGATCTCTTCCACGTCGCGGATGAGATGGGTGGAAACGATCACGGTCGCCCCGTTGCGATAAGAACTTAAAATCGTGTTCAGGATAAATTCCCTCGCCGCGGGATCGACCCCGCCGATCGGCTCGTCGAGCAAAAAGAGCTTTGACTTACGCGACATCACGAGCACGAGCTGAACTTTTTCTTTCGTGCCTTTGGAAAGAGTTTTCAGTTTCGCTTCTTCCGACACCTGCAACGTCTGCAGCATGCCGAGTGCCTTATCCCTGTCGAAATCCTCGTAAAAAGTCCCGAAAAATTTCAGACATTCTTTCACCGTCATCGACGGATCGAGATACGTTCTTTCGGGGAGAAAGGAAACGATTTTTTTCGTTTCCACGCCGACGGGCATACCGTCCACAAGGATCCTCCCTTCCTCCGCGGTCAGAAGCCCCGCCACACATTTCAGCAGCGTGCTTTTCCCGCTTCCGTTCGGCCCGAGAAGACCTATGATCTTTCCCCCGCCGACCTTGATGTTCAACCCGTCGAGCGCGGTGAAATTCCCGTAGCGTTTCGTCAGGTTTTTGATTTCTAAAATATTCGCCATAATTCCTCCGCAGGCGGCAACGCAGATCTCCCTTCCCGGAAAAGGCAGACACCCGTTTCCCGCCGATGAAACCATTTTAGCACGCCTCGCGATAAATTACAACGTTTTTCGGAGAAAATTATTCAACCTGCGGTTGATTTTTGACGTCACGTCGTTTCCGCCCTTTTCGCCGCCGCGATCCTTCTTACCGGATCAAACGCACAAATATCGCCCTATAAGCCGTTTATCGCCTATTTTCACAGGATCTCGCATCGTTACGGGACAAAGGGGATCGGTAATTCACGTTTTTTTAAAAAAACCTTGCGGAAAACTGCCCGCAAGGTTTTTCGTTCTCATCCGGAACACCGGACTTAATATAAAATTCAGTTTACGATTTCGTTTGCGACGGTCAATCTGAGCGTCTGCCCGTCGGAAAGAAGAGTAAGCATGCCGTTTTTAAGCTGATTGAACCCCGTAGAGGACGAACCGGAACCGACCGTATCGAGAAGTTTGTAACAGATGGACGAACCGTCCTCGTATACGATCCAGAACGAAACGTAATACCTTCGGTTATTTACATATTCTATTTCGATTTCAACGTTTCCGTCGGAATCGGCTTCCAGTTGCATAAAGCTCTGATTTTCCTTATTGTCGCTGCCGGCAACGTAATCATAATCGGTAACGTAAATATTGAATTTGCCCTGTTTTATTTTTTCCGGAAGGGCGGAAACGTCAAAGATCAACTTCTCCCGCCATTTGACGGTTACGATTTCCTCTCCCACGATGATCGGGACGACCAGACTTGCCTTTTGCGAAGAAGTATTGCCGTTCCGAAGGTCGATCAGAAGAAAAGTTTTTCCGCTTTCGATCTTATCGGTATCAATGCTTATCACGAGTGCCGTTATCAGGTTGCTCAGACTCGCGGTTTGAACCTCTGCGGAGATCGCCCCCGTTTCGGTAAGCTCCGAGAAAGAATTTTTGACGCTCGAACCGGGTATTGCCGCCCGGTTTGTCGATCTGATCTCCCAATCGAGGATCGTCATATAGCTGCCGTTTAACGATACGGTCAGATCGACGATCCCGTTGTTTTTCGCAAGAGACATGGGATTTGTCGCAAGAAAGGTCGCAAATCCGTTCGCATCCGTAAGACGCTGTTGATAGGGTTTCAGCTCGACGGCAACGATCACGTCTTCGTTACCCATGAGAAAATCATAAGTATTTTCGGAACGTTTAGTTGCCTCTTTCCCGTTATAGGTCACGCGGTCGACGTATTGATCCGTAACTTTCAGGTCGAGGGTCACGGTAACGATTTCGGCAAATTCCGCCTGCTCTTTATCGACCGACACGGAACATTCTTCCGTCGATCGAGCCGTGATCGTATGTTTCGGAAAACCCGGCTGAGAATTATTTTTATCCGAACATCCGGGAATAGCAAGAATGCCGAAAGCCAGGATCAGCGCGAGGCATAAAGCGGTCAGCGATTTTTTCGTTTTCATGATATCTTACTCCTTTTTGCGTAACTCCCGTTACGATCGATATTGTAACACAATTCGGAACGCCGGTCAATTATTTCACGGCAAAAAGCGATACGATCCGTTTTTCGTTCCGGGCGAGAAGATCCGTAAAACGGAAAAAAAAGATTATTCTTCCGCAACCGTAACGGCGGCGCGGAAAAATTGCTCCTCGCCGAGACATTTATAAAAGTAAGTATTCCCCTCTCTTTCGGAGTAAAGAGAAAACTTCTGTCCTTCTTTCATTTCGCGCACGTAGTCGATGGCGAATTCTTTTAAAGGGCGGCTTTCTTTTTTCCGAAGAGAATCGAGAATATATACGGCGTATTTCGTATTGTTCGCATGCCCGTTGTGATCGAGATCGCAATAAGAGATCTCGCCGCTTTCGGCAGGTAGTCCCTCTTCGGAAAATTCCTTCACTTTACCGATCCCTTCGGGATACACTTTATCCTCGCAGTATTCGTCGTCTCCGTAAGAAATTGCCGTACCGAGAGAAATTCTCCTTGTTTTGTAGTTGCATACGCACCATTTGGAAGAGCCGCGGACGCAAAGATTTCCCTTTTCGTCGTAAATGCGGTAATCACGGTCGAAATCGACTTTCCCCGGAGCATGCGGCCACGTTTCCACCATAACCTCTCCCAGAAAAGGAATCTCGCCGAGCACTTCGAAACGGCTTCTCACCAACACCCAGATCAGATCTTTCGCGATGAGATCTTCGTAGCCGATGTTAAGCGCGGCTGCATGAAGCCCCGCAATATCCTGAAACAGATCGAGGATCGCATGGGGAAACAGATTGTTGCGCCGGTCGAAATCGGACGCTCTCAGATGATATTTCTTTTCGTATCGGATCATATTTTCCTTATAACGGTCTGATAAATTTTATAAAAACGTTGATTTATCGTCTTATAGGCGAACTTCGGTAAATCGTCTTACAGAATTGCCTCAGTAAAGCAGAACCGCTTTATCCGGGACTTCCATCGCCTTGTTGTTATCCCCTTTCATCAGAAAGAAATGCTGATGATAGGTTTTATGAGGGATCAGATAAACGCGCTTGTTCTGCCAAATCCGCTCGATGTCTTTTTTCAGGCATCTGCGCGAGATCACGTAATCGCAGATCTCGGCGTTTAAGTCTACCACGGCGTTTTCGTAACCGTCGGCAAAAAGATCGAGAAGCCCCGTACGGATGCGCATCACGATATAGTCGTTAGACTGGATCAGCCCGGATCCCTGGCAATACGGACAGGTTTTCACGAGAGTGGAAACGCTTTCGCGCCTGCGTTTTTTCCTTGTGATCTCCACCAACCCGAGCCCGGACATCCCCACGACGGAACATTTCTCCCTGTCGTGCGAGACCGCTTCCGAAAGCACCTCGAGCACATTGTTCCGGTGTTCTTCTTCCGCCATGTCGATAAAATCCACCACGATGATGCCGGAAATATTGCGAAGACGAAGCTGCCTTGCGATCTCCTTCGCCGCAAGAACGTTGGTATAAAAAACCGTTTCTTCCAGATTGTCCTGACCGACGAAACTGCCCGTGTTCACGTCGATCACCGTAAGGGCTTCCGTCTTATCGATGATCAGATATGCGCCGCTGTCCAGATCGACGCGGTTTTTCATGAGACCTTCCACTTCGGGGGCAAGCCCGTAATAGGTGAACATATCCGTATCCCCGCGGTAAAGGCGCAGTTTGCTTTTCAGCTCGTCGTCCGCCTGTTTCGCATAGGAAAGAACGTTTTCGTAAAGATCCTTGTCTCCGATCACAAATTTTTCGACGGAGGGATTGTAAATATCCCGAACGATACGAAACGCGAGATTTCCTTCTTCGTACACGCACTCGCCCGCCTTTGCCGTGCGGAAACGGTCTTCGATCAGCGCAAACTGCTTCACGAGGAAGGAAAGCTCCTTTCTGATCTCCGATTTCGAGGCAAATTCGCCCGCCGTACGGATGATAAGCCCGCCCTTGTCCGGTTTTACGTCCTCGGCGATCTTCATCAGTTTTTCTCTCCGCTTTTCGTCCGTGATCCTGCGGGAAACGCCGACAAAATCGATCCCCGGCATATAGACGAGGATCCGTCCGGCAAAAGAAATGTTGCGGGTCAAGCGGACGCCCTTCGTTCCGGCGGGATCTTTCACCGCCTGCACCATGATCTCGTCCCCTTCGCTGAGGTCGAGAATGGAAGGGATCTCCACTTTTCCGTCAAGCTCGGTGCGATCCATCAGCATGTCTCCCGCCGACAGATAGCCGTTCCTCGCCAGCCCCACGTTGACGAATGCCGCCTGCATTCCCCCGAGCACGTTTTCCACGCGTCCGCGGAAAATACTTCCTATCGGCACCGTCTTGTTTAATTTTTCCAGTCTGTATTCGATCAGTTTCGTTCCGTCTGCCAAAGCCCCGATGATATTACCGCCAAAACTGTCAACGTAAATGCTCTCGGACATCTGTTACCTCAGAGTGTTTTCCAATTCTTCATCGTTTTCCGTATATGCCGCTTCTTTTACGATATCCGCGACTTCCCCACCGTATATTCCGACTAAAGCTTCCGCAAATTTTTCCGCGCGAAGCCCGTTTCCGAAGCCGAGCACGCATCTCACGCCGCCGTCTTCGCATTTTACCGAGTAAATCAGATTTCTTACGTTTTTCAGTTGTTTGTTTCTGTTTTCGATCAGAATTTCCTCTCTTTTCAGAAATTCCGACTCGTCGAATACGGGGATCCCGGTGATCAGATACCGGGCTTTTACGATATCGCTCGCAACGCCGACTTTTTTCTCCGTAAAATACACCCCCGTACAGCGTATTCCCCTCGGCGCGAAGCGATTGAATTTTTCGGCAAAGCCTTCCGCCGGTTCGTCCGTTTCGACAAGGCAGTATTCCGAATAACTCTTCATTCCCACGCCGATCGGCGCGGAAAGATACACGAGCATGTGCGGATGATACCCGCCCGACATACCGACGTTTATCCCCGCCCGTCGGAATATTTTTCCGAAATGGCGCAGGATATCGAGATGAGAGATAAATTCGGCGCCTTCCGTTTTCGAATATTTCATCAGGATCATACGTCGCACCTGAATACTTTCTGTATTCCGCAGGCTTTACACCCCGCCTTACATCCGCCCGAAACTTTGCCTTCGTACGCCTTGTGCCTTTCCCGCAGGAGGAAAGATTTGTCCACGTATATGTCGATAAAGTCCCACGGAAGGATCTCGTTCTCTCCCCATTCGCGGGTGTAAAAACGCTTGTCGATCCCGCATTCGAGAAACGCCCGATCCCACAGATCCGCATGAAAGCGTTCCGACCAACCGTCGAAATAACAGCCGAGTCGATATGCCTTTTCCAGCACTTTGCCGAGCCGCCTGTCTCCGCGTGCGAGCACGGCTTCGATCTCCGACAGAGCGAAATCGTTCCAGCTGACGTTCACGCTTCTGTAGAAAAGTTTTTCCTTCAGCAAACCGACTTTGTGCCGGACGTCTTCCTCCGTGATCTGCCTTTCCCATTGGAAAGGGGTGAACGGCTTCGGAATAAAGGTGGACGCGCTCACGGAGATCCTGAGCCCCCGTGCCCGCTGCGGATTTTCGGAATAAATCTCGCGGATCCTCTCCACGATCTTACATATCCCGACGATATCCTCGTCCGTCTCGGTCGGAAGCCCCATCATGAAATAAAGTTTTATGTTGGTATACCCGCGATCGAACGCCATGTTGAGCCCGCGCTCCACGTCGTCTTCGGTGATATCTTTATTGATCACGTCGCGCAGTCTCTGCGTGCCTGCCTCGGGCGCAAACGTGAGGGAGCTTTTTCTCGTTTCCTGTACGAACTCCCCGTCGAAACTGTCGAGCCGCAGAGAAGGAAGGGACATATCCGTATCGGGCAAAGCCTCTTTCAGCGCCGGAAGCAACTCTTTCAGATAAGGATAATCGCCTGTGGAAAGACTGTTCAGCCCGAGCTCGTCGAACCCCGTATTCCGGATGAGAGAGGTCGCCTGCCGCACGAGCGTTGCCGGTTTTCTCGGACGCACGGGGCGATAGATGAATCCCGCCTGACAAAATCTGCACCCTCGGTAACAGCCGCGCATCACTTCGATCACGGCGCGATCGAACACGGCCTCGCAGTTCGGAACCATCATTTTCTCGGGATATACCGCCGAATCGAGATCCTTACACAGAGCTTTTCTGATCGGTTGTTTCAAAGAAAACCCGTCTATAAGCCCGTCATCGCGGTATTTTACTTCCATAAATTCGGGAACGTAAACCCCGTCGATCTTCGCCGCTTCTTTTAAGAACTCGTCGCGATCCGTTATTTTCAGGCGAAGTTCGGCAAGTTCCCGCATGCTGTCTTCCCCGTCGCCGATCACGAAAAGATCGAAAAAGTCGGCAAGTGGTTCGGGATTGACCGCGCAGGGACCGCCCGCCTGTACGAGAGGATAATTCTTTCCGATCCTGTCTTCCCGTCTGAGAGGGATCCCGGCGAGATCCAACATATACAGAATGGTGGTATAGCTCATTTCGTACTGCAACGTAAAGCCGATCATATCGAATTCGGCAAGGGGCATCTTAAGCCCGAGGGAACAGAGAGGAATTCCGTTTTCCTTCAGCTCTTTCCCGAAATCGACCCACGGCGCGAAGCAGTGGTCGCAGATCGCCCCGTCCACTCGATTGATCACTTCCGATACGATACGAATGCTCAGATTGCTCATTGCCACTTCATACACGTCCGGAAAACAGATGCAGTAATTGAATCTGTCTTTTTTCAGTTTTCGTTCGCCGTACTCTCCGCCGATGTATCTCGACGGTTTTTCCACGCGTTTTAATATCCGGGAAGGTATCTCCATGGCACCACAACAAGAAAACGGCGATAGACAAAGCCGTTTTCTCCCCTTTCAGATTAATTCCGACCGACGCGGCGAAAACCGCCACGACCATCTTCACTATTTTAACACATTTTAGGAAAGAAAGCAAACTTTTCCGCCCTTTCTTTTCCGATTTGCTCAAAAATATGACGCGCCCGGACGCCTCCGCCCGGAGGAAAAACCCAAAAAGAAGGTTGCCGCACTTTTGTTCCTGCGACAACCTTCTGCACCGTTACGGTTTTCGTTACTTTTCGATTTTTTCCTGTCCGCCCATGAACGGTCTTAAAACTTCGGGGATCGTGATCGATCCGTCTTCGTTCTGGAACTGTTCGATGATCGCCGGGAACACGCGGGAGGTGGCAAGCCCGGAACCGTTCAGCGTGTGAACGAATCTCGTTTTACCCGTCTCTTTATCGCGGAATCTCGTGTTGTTTCTTCTCGCCTGATAATCGTTTGCGTTGGAAACGGAAGAAACTTCTTTATAAATACCCATCGAGGGGATCCACACTTCGATATCGTACGTTCTCGCCATGGAAGCCGAACAGTCGCCTGCGGCAAGTTTGCTCAGGCGGAAGTGCAACCCGAGCCCTTCCATCAGCTTGCAGGCTTTGTTCACGAGTTCTTCGAACGCCTCTTTGCTGTGATCGGGATGAGCGTACTGCACCATTTCCACTTTATTGAACTGATGCCCTCTGATCATGCCTCTTTCTTCCGCACGATATGTGCCCGCCTCTTTCCGATAGCAGGGGGTGTAAGCGAAAAACTTCATCGGGAGCTTGTCTTCGTCGATGATCTCGCCCGCATACATATTAACGAGCGCCGTTTCCGCCGTGGGAAGCATGAACTTCGCTTTTTTCTGGTTGCCGTCTTCGCTGTCTACCCAATAAACCTCGTCGGCAAACTTCGGGAACTGCCCTGCGCCGAAACCGCAATTATACCCGAGCATATGCGGAGGAAGGATCATTTCGTACCCGTCTGCAAGATGGGTGGAAACGAAATAATTCAGAAGCGCCCATTCGAGGCGCGCGCCGTCGCCGCGATACAGCCAGTAACCGTTGCCGGAAAGCTTTACGCCGCGCTCGTAATCGATGATCCCGAGCCCGTTGCAAAGATCCACGTGGTTTTTCGTCTTAAAGGAAAATTCGGGTTTTTCGCCGAATACCTTGATCACTTTGTTGTTTTCTTTTTCACCGGGAAGAAGATCGTCGTCCGGCATATTCGGAAGGCGGGCGATGAAATCCGTCACTTCTTCGCTCAATGCGGCGATCTCTTTATCGCCCGCGGCGATCTTATCGCCGATCTCTCTCATGCGGGCAAAAATTTCATCGACGGGTTTCCCCTCTTTTTTCAGCTTAGGGATCTCCGCCGAAACCTTATTTCTTTCGGCTTTCAGACCCTCGATCTCCGCCATCAGCTTTTTCTTCTTTGCGTCTTTGGCGATCACGTCGGTAAAATCTACCGTGCACCCTTTCTTTGCAAGGGCGGCTTGTACCTTTTCCGGATTTTCCGTTATCAGTTTCAAATCGAGCATAATAACCTCTCGTAAACGTACTATCTTTTATTATTATTATTATACACTTGTTTTCTTTATTTGGCAAACGTTTTCGGAAACTTTTCGCCGTCTTTCCCTTCCGGATCCGAATTTTTGCCGACCGATGCCTCCGGACGGGCTTTCATCGGCGGTTTATCCCCGGTGAAGAAACGACGCTTGAAATTTTACAGCCGTTTCATGCTTGACTTTAACGATGCGATCTTGTATAATGAAAAACGCAGAATCGTAAACTTTTTCCTTATTCTGTTCTGACGAATCCCCCCGACCTGTTTGATATGAATTATTTTTTTGACGTATTGTTATATTTCACTTTCTTTGTCACTATCTTTCTTTTTGCAATGGGCTTGATTTATTTCCCCGTTAAGATTGCAAACATCGATATTACAAAAAACAGAAAAAACAAACCGCCCGAGCGATATCTTGAAAACAAGTTTGTAATTCTGGAAGTAAGAATCGCTCTCACAACCGCACTTTGTTCCGCGGTCAGTATTCTTTGCCTGTCCCTCGGTTCATTCCCGAAAGAAATCGAAAATCCAAGCTTTTTGTTGTTTGTTCCATTGGCAATCTGGTTTATCGTTACGGGATCGGGAGGCGTTTTCTTGGGACAATATTTCCTAAATACTGCCAAAAAGAACAAAATCTATCAAAAAACGAACCACTATCCGACGTTTTTTGTCCGAAACCGTTCTTACTATAGCATAGGTATCATCATCAGCTTTTTTCTTGGTTGTACCGTGGCTTTTACACTGATGCATTTCTTTTACCTGCTGAATTTAATCTGAGTTTTCCGAAACGGAACGTCTCCTTTGGCTCAAATTTATCCAAAGACAAGATTGAACCCTATTGCCCGCAAGCAAAACCCCGACTGCGCAACGCAGCCGGGGTTTTGGTATCGTCTCTAAAAAACGCATGTAATATCGTTTGATAAACGGCTTATAGCCGCTTAAGTTTGCATCAAAACAACTGCTCAGCCCTTCACCGCGCCGACGGAAACACCGTTGATAAGAACCTTCTGGAAACAGAAGAACAGCACGATACAAGGAAGAAGCATCACCGTAGCCGCCGCCATCTGCACGTTTGCCGGGGGAATGGATCCCGCATTGCTGACGTAGCGGTAATACAGCCCGAGAGACAGGTTATACAGAGACTGTTTGTTGATATAGAGCAAAGGGGTCATGAAATCGTTCCAGCAACCGAGGAAGGACATCAGCATGACGTACCCCGCAATGGGAAGACACATCGGCATGACGATCACGAGATAAACGTACAATTTATTCGCCCCGTCCACCTTAGCCGCCTCGCATACCGAATCGGGGATCCCCTTCATGTACTGCCGCATCAGAAAAATATTCAGCGCGCCGCCCCCGCAGAAGCCGGGAACGATGAGAGGAGCCCACGTGTTCGTCCACTGCATTCCGTAATAGATCTTATACAGGGGGATCTGCATGCAGATCGCGGGAAGCATCAGCGTGGAAATCACGATCGAAAACAGGAGATCTCTCCCCTTGAATTTCAGTTTCGCGAACCCGTAAGCGCAAAGGCTCGAAGAAAGGGTAATGCCGAACATGTTGACGACGCCGATGATGACGGTGTTTTTCAGCCACCACAGATACTTGGCGTCGATCGCCTTGGAAAACGCGGCAGCGGAAAACGCCGTGGGAAACAACTTGCCGGCAACGATATCATCGTCCGACATGAAAGCCTTCAGAATAAGCTGCGAGACCGGGAAAAGAAAGATCACGGCAAACAGCACGAGGAAAAAATATTTGATCGCAAGATTAACGGTTTTTACCGCTTTGATCGATCCCGTCATTATGCTTCCTCCCCGTAATAGACCCATTTGTTGAACCGGAAAGTAAGCGCGCTGATCGCCGCGATCACAAGGAAAAGCAGCCAACTGAGCGCACACGCCACGGAAAGGTCCGTACTGTTATAAAAATCGTAGATCCTTACCACGATAAAATCGAGCTGTTCCTTGCCGGACGGTTCGATGTTCAGCGTGACTACGTTCGAAAACACCTGCAACGAGTTGATAATGCCCATGATCAGATTATAGAAAATCATCGGCGTGCACATGGGAATAATGATTTTAAACAGTTTTACGAAATAGGGCGCGCCTTCGAGATCCGCCACCTCGAACATGGAATCGGGAATCGCCTTGATCTGCGCGATCCACAGGATCATACTGCCGCCGATCGAAAACAATCCCATGAAAATAAAGGTGAAAAACGCCGTTTTTTCGGAATCGTAAAAATCGAAGGATCTCAGGTGCATGGCGTTCAGAATGATATTGAACGCGCTCGCGTCCGACCCGTTCGCAAGAGAAGACCACAAAATACCGCTTACGACGGCGGGAAGCATGACGGGCAGATAATAGACCACCCGAAAAAGACGGATCCCTTTGATATCTTTCGCAAGAGCAAGCGCCAAAGCGAAAGAGAGGACAAGATTTAACGGCAGAGAGATCAGCGTGTAAAGAAAAGTCGTGCCGAACGATTCGAAGATCTGTTTCCGGTAAGCGCCGAAAATGAGTTTATAGTTATCGAACCAGACCCATTTCCCCATTCCTTTCACCGTGGTATACGTTCTCGTAAAACTGTATCCGAGGGAGGAGATCATCGGCGCGATGGTAAACAACGCAATGCCGACCACGACGGGCAGAACGAACGCAAACGACGTGATCCAGTCCGGAAACGCGTTCTTCCCTGATTTTTTTGTTACTTTGTTCATAGACATGGTTCCTTAAGCGAAGGATAGATCCCGGAATAAAATCGTTTTCCCGGAAAGGGGCATACTCCTCTTCCCGGGATCTCCGATTTATTTGGCGGCGTTGATCCTCGCCATCATAGTATCTTTATATTGCTGCACTTTTCCGTAGATCTGCGAATAGTTGGACCGGTTCATCGCAAGCGTGAGATCGCTCGGCCAGAATCCGTCCTTCACGACGTAGGTCATGATGGAAATGGAGTTGTCGCTCACCGTTTTCTGCGCGGTCGCGGGGAAACAGTAGATATCGTTGACCGAGATGACCGTCTGCCCTTCCACGTCTTCCACGAAAGCGGCATGATTCAGGTTTTCTCCGCCGTATTTCAGCCATTCGCCCGAGGTCTTCATCGATTTCAGCGAGGGAACGCCCATCCCGATGGAGCCGAAAGCATTCTGACCGTCTTCGCTTGCGATATATTTAAGGAAGAGCCACGCATAATCGGCGTTCGTCATCTTTTCGGAAGTTCCTTCCTTCGTCTTCGCGTTTTCGGAAACTTTCGACTCTGCGGATTTCGCGATCGCATAGCCGCTGCACCCTACGCCGACGTAATCGTACGGGAAAGGAAGGAAATCGACTTCGAACCCCGCGTTCTGCGAGATCACGTCTCCCCACGACGGACGGGACGTGAACCAGAACACCGCTTTCTTGTTCGGGAAAGCGTTTGCGCCGTTCGAGGAAAGAGACTGCTTGACGTAACCGGGTTTAGAAAGCTCCTTGTACAGTTCGCGGAATGCCGTCATCGTTTCGTCGGAATCGACGCTGAGTACCTGCGAATAATCGGTATCCGAACCGTTCAGTTTGGAGGTATCGATCATCTTTCCGCCGTAGTGACGGACCATCGCTTCGTAAGAGGGCGCCCAGTTGTATCTCGCGTCCACCGCATAGGTATCTTTGATCAACCCCGCCTTCTTTTCTTCGTCCGGAACGGACTGCGGAGACGCGATGTTTTTATCGATCTGTTTTTTCACCGCGTCACACACTTTATAGAAAGTCTCGAGGTTCCATTCCGCTTTCAGATTGTCGAACGTTTCGTAACCGGCAAAACCCTTTCCGTTCTCCCCTTTTACAAGGGCGAGCATGGTTTTGTTTACGAAGGTAACGACGCGGTTATAGTCTCTCGGCATGAACCACACTCCTTCGTCCTGAGAATCGTAGTGGGTCGAATCGACGACTTCGGAATAAAGATCGTCGAAGGAAAAATCGGCGTCGGCTGCGGCATACGATCTTAAATCGACGAAATGCCCTCTCGAAGAATACGCCGCGTGCTGATCGCCCGTGGTGAAAACGACGTCCGGGAAGGAATCGTTCTGCACGTAGTTATCCATCGCCGTCGAATAGCCGCCCGCAATGGGATCGAGATTCACGACGACGTCGGGATATTTATCCTGGAATCCTTTTTTGTACTTTCTGAAGATCTCCTGCTCGGTACTCGTTCCCAAAATACCGACCTTCAGCACAACCTTTGCGGCAGTATCTTCCCCGTTGTTCTCGTCAAACGGATTGTTGTTGCCGCAAGCCGCAAACGAAAAGCAGGTTGCAACGGCAAGAAGGGCCGCGATCATTTTTTTCATATCAGACCTCCCGGTTTATTTGACGAAAACTTTGCACGATCTGAAAGGTACGGTCACACGGACGGTATCTCCGTCTTCCGTATAATCCTGCGTTTCCTTTCCGTCAACGTAAACCTTCTGTTTTGAATTCTTTTTCAATATTACCTGTAATTTCAGGTTTTCCGTTTTTCCTCTCACGTAGGAAACCTGTACGAAATCTTCGCCGATCGAGAGATCGTAATCGACGCCGCGATAGCGAAGGTTTTCCATCTTCCACCAGTCGAGAGAATCGGGAAGATCGGGCGCGACGGAGAGCACGTCGTAATCGTCGCTCGAAATACCGAAGAACCCGTACGGGATCGTCGCAAGCATCAGGGCGGATTCGAGGAATTCCTCGTCAAGCCCGATACCGCCGGCGGTACCGGCGCCTTGCATCACGATGCCGATCTGCGAATAATATTCGCGGTAGAAGTTCTTGGGGTTGGAGGAATCGACGCCTGCGGCGTCGGCAACTTTCTTCACCTTTTCGTACCACGACTGAATACCTTTCAGCCTTTCGAAGCCGTTATCTGCCCCGTAAGCGGAAATTCTGGACATCATGTCGTAATAACTGAGGTACATAATGGCGCCGCCGTCCTGTACCTGTCCGCCGAACGTGTTCGTTCCGCCCCAGTTCCAGACGTACTGATTGATATTTCTGACCGTGGTGGAACGGGGTGCAAACTCGAAGTCGTAAATGCCGAGCGTCCCTTCGTCTTTGAAGGAACCGTCGGCGTTGAGTCTCGTTCCTGTCACGCCGGAGGCGTAATTGCCTTCTTTTGCTTCCGTCGAACTGCCGGGCGCCGCTTCGGCGTCTTCCGCAACGATACGTTTACCGCTCACCCAGTCCATGATCTTTTCCGCCTGTTCGTCCGTGCAGATGCCGGCGGCAACCGCTTCGAGGTTGAACATGATAAAGCCGTAATCGATCACTTCGCCGTTCGAGTCGAACCCTTCGACGAATCTGCCCTTGCTCTCATCCCAGAAACCGGTTTTCGCCGTTTTGTTCAGAGGAGCCTGGATCGAGGCCCTGATTTTCCCGAGAAGTCCGGAAAGCGTTTCCGCAGTCTGCGAATAGGTCGCTCCGCTTTTTGCGGAAGCCGTATCCACGGAAGGCATTTCGACTTCGATGCCCGCCGCTTCCGCCATTCTTTCGAGATAGAGCATCGATTCCATGGCTTTGTAGTAGTAAATATTCGTGTAAAGCCCCTGCGGGTCGCAGGAAATGATATCCCAGTAACCGTTGCCGATACTCGTGCCGACGTCGGTGTTTTTCGCGCCCTCGTGTCCCACGAAGAAATCCTTCATGGAGATAAGCCCGTTCTTACCGCCGCACACGTCGATCAGGAACTCCGCCGCTTTTCTGAACCGCGTGAGATTCTCGCGGAGATAATCGTCGTCTCCCGTATATTCGTAATAGGTCTTCGCGGCTCTTAAAAGAAGAGCGTTGTTGTTCGTCTGACGGGTGTCGTACTGTCCGCGGACGTAATTCATTCTCACCGCGCCCTGCACGTTCACGCCTTCTTTCGCCTTAACGGTAATGCGGATGCGGGTGATCGCGTCTCTCGATTCGTCGGAAGTACCCCAGTTCTCGTCGAGATACATCGGCATATAGATCACTTTATTGAAAGTCGCGCCGATGTTTGTGGGATAAGTCGCGAAATCTTTATAAGAAACGGTATGCCACTCGTCGCTGCCGTATTTCTGCCACGACACGAAAATATCGTCGTATCCGCTCGTAGCGCCGATGTTCTTGAAATCGTTCATACGGATATCGATCTCGAGGAAGGGCGAATGTTTCGGTACGATATAGGTCGTTGCGGGAGAAGTGAACTCCACGGTGCTGATCCTCGAACTTTCCGCGGAGATCAGTCCGGAAGTCACTGCGGCGGTCGCGTCCTTATCGTTCAGGCGTACCGTCCAATCTTCCGCCATGTCGTTATCGTTCCATTCCCAACCCATGCTTTCGCCGCCGCTGAGCGCGTAATCGGGGAAGGGCCAACCCTGTCCGAAATAGGTAGTCGGCTGTCCGAGGTTCGGCTGGAGCGATTCCTTGTTCGACCACACGTAACCGAAGCGATCCACGGGGACGCTCGTCGTCCAGTCTTTGATCATGGCATAACGATCGTCCGGAACGGAGGTTTCCGAGTCGAAGTACATCAGGCTCATCGCTTCCCATTCCTTATTGAACATAACGGAATTACCGAGCGAAAGAGAGCCGATCCTCATATCGTCGTAACGAAGATGGCGGTGAAGATAATCGTTTAAAAAGGAGTCGAGCCCATCGTCGGAAGAAGAGAACTTCAGCATGGTGGAAGACCCCGATTCTCTTTTATAAACGTAGTCTTCTTTCGCGGTCGTTTCTCCCTTGTTGCCGCAGCCGCATGCAAAAAGCATGCAAGCTGCCGCACCGAGGGCGATCAGTCGTTTGGATTTCATAAATTAATTACCTCTTTTCATGCGTACGAAGCAAGCCGCGGCAAGCATCGTAACGAGCGCGAGACCGACGGAAGCGATATCGGCGCTGCCTTTGCAGCCGCCGCTCTGAGCGGTGCTCTCCGTCTTTCCGGATTCGGTCACTTTTACCGTAAAGGCGAACGTTGCGGTGGTACCGCTGCCGTCCGTGGTGGATGCCGTGATCGTGACGGAGTTTTCGCCGACGACGAGGTTATCCCCGCCGGAGATTTCCCACGGAGCCTCCACGCCGTTTTTGAAGATGACGGTGAACACGTTTTTATCGAGAGAAGTCACCCCGGTAAGTTCGAGCGTACCGCCGTTTTCGATCTTCGTTCCGTCGTAATAAACTTCGTCGAATTCGACGGACGTGATCACGTCTTCTTTGATCACTTCTTCGAATTTCTTCGTTCCCGCATTGTATTTGAACGTATATTCCCTGCTCGTTTTGCCGAGGCTCGGAACGGTGAATCCCTCCGCGAAGGAGATCGTCCAGTCGGGATCCGGAGCGGCAACGTTGACCGCGTATTTTCCGGGCTTACCGAAAGTTCCGTCTTCCGTGTTGACCGATTTCGCGCGGAATACCAGCTGGATCTCGTTGGCTTCGTAGTGAACCATGATCACGTTGACCGGGCGGAAGGTAGCGTTCTTCTCGGTATCCATAAGTTCTTCGACCGTCATACCGTTATAGCGGATCTTCGTAAGGCAGTCGCGGATGAAACCGTAGCTTGCAAGATAATCGAGGGTCGCCGCGCTGTAACCGAGTTCGACGCCGGAAAGCCATTCGGCACCTGCGTTGATGTGGAGATAAGGTCCTTCGGTGATGTTCTTGTCGAATTTAATTTTGAATGCGATATTGCCGTCATCATCGACGGAAACGGGGTTTTCGACCGAAACGACTTTGATCTCGCTGAATTCGAGCCCGGAGAGGTCAAGGTCTCTGCACCACCCGCCGAATTCGTATTTATAGGAGATCCCCATCGCGATCGCGCCGCCGCGGGGAAGGGTGAAACCGTCCGCAAGGGAAATCGTGATCTTATCCGCAAGCGTTCCGTCCGCATAGGCGATGCCGCCCGCTTCGACGGGAAGCGCTTTGCTCACGTAGAAGGCGATAAATTTATCGTTTTCGAAGATGACCTGAACGGCGTTCGGAATCTCGTTACCGTTTGCGTCTTTCGCGGCAAGCAGTTCGTCGATCGTCTTTCCGTTGATCTTCACCGAAGATTTGATCCATTCTTCGTTCGTGATATCCGCGTATTTTTCATAAGCCGTTCCGCGAACGTTCTTTGAGAAGTGGAGCTGGAAGCCGTAAGCGTTTCTCGCGGCGTCGCTGATAAGCTGTTTCACGCCCGCATATTCGAGAGCGATGTCTTCGTCAGCTTCGTAACTGTCGGTCACCGTCACTTTGAATTTCGCCGCGCCGTTCGTCTCGACGAAAACGCATTCGAAAATATAATAGTGCGCAAGTTCCGCCACTGCGGAAGCCGAAGCCTTGTTCGGGATATCGTTATAGAAGTTCATTCCCTTCATCAGCACGAGCTTGTCGCCCACGCTCCACGCGGAATGATTTGTTTTGATCTGCAGCACGCTCGCGTTGCTGTACTGAATGACCGTAAGCTCCCCTTTCACCATCTGTTCGAAAGTCTGACCGTTGAACATCACGTATTTCGTGGTGCTTTCGACCATATCGATGGGGAATCCTTCTTTGGACAGCTCGCCGAGAGCCTTGGAAGAAATGTTGATGAACGGAGAACCGTTGCCGCCTTCCTTCGCGCCTTCTACCATGCCGCCGTCTTCCACGTCGAACTCAAGTCCTTTGAGGATGACCGTCTCGTGCCATGCGGGATTCGTCCATTCGAAGGACTTATCTTCCGTCGTTTCGTAACCGGAGGGGAAACGGATGCCGGCAAGAACGGAAACCTTGTTGCCGTCGCCGAGAGCATTGTTGCCCGGTTCGATCACGCCCGCTCTGCCGTCGATCCACAGCGTGATGAAATTCGCGC
The DNA here is from genome assembly GCA_934271265.1 of uncultured Clostridia bacterium. GTDB lineage: Bacteria > Bacillota > Clostridia > Christensenellales > Borkfalkiaceae > UBA10281. The sequence continues at coordinate 32,406 of CAKQRE010000039.1, forward strand.
CTTCGAAGATCGCGCTCACGTTGGGATATACGGGGTTTTCTTCCGTGCCGATATTGATCGCTTTGATCTCGGCAAGCGTTTTGCCGTTTACTTTTACGTATTTATTGAACCAGGCTTCGCCGGAAATGTCCGTGCCCGCTTCGATATCGCCGCGCACTTCCTGTTCGAAGTGGATCTGCATGCCGTATTTGTTTTCATCGACGGAATAGTGTCCGATCTCCATTTTTTTGACCGCGACCGGCGTATATGCGTTGCCGAGGTCTTTTTCGAACACGAATCCGTTATCGCCGTAAGTCGCCTTGTATCCGGCGTCGAGGCAATAGGTCGCGTTGTCCGCGGAGGAGAACACAAAACCCTTGGGAAGACGGATAACGTCTCCCTTCTGCCATGCCCAGTCTCCTTCGTTTTTCAGGATCTGCACGATGGTGTTCGTTGCCACGTTGAAGTATCCGACGGAAGAAAGAGGCTTGCCGTTCACGGTGATCTCCGTGACGTTCTGCATCGCGACGGGTGCCGTAAACGGTACCTGAGCGGTAAGATCCAGGTTAACGAAGTTGCCCGCGTTTCCGTTCCATCTGAGACCGATCTGCTGACCGAACGTCGCGTTGCCGCCCTCCGTCGCTACGACGGAAAACGCGAAATCGCGCGAGGTAACGCCGATCGCGCTGCCCGTCGGTCCGTATACCGTAAAGCCTTTCTTAAACACGATCTCGTCTCCGACCGTCCAGCTGAACGTATGTCCGCTTTCCGGCAATAAGCCGAGGCTCTGGATCTTCGCGCCGTTCAGTTCCGTTTCGAGAACGTAAAGGAAAGCGTGCGCTTCGGCGATCGAACCGCCGTTGAAGGTGACGTTGTTCACCGCGTTCGCCTGCGTGAGCGCATAGCCGCTCTCCGGGATATCCGCGATGTTTTTATCGATCATAAATCCTGCGGAATTGCCCGCGCCGAGTCCGAGAGGAAGGAAAGAAACTTCGGGGGCGATGTCAGGCTCTTCGTTGATGCCCGTGGCATAGATCGGAAGATTCGGACTGAGCGTCTGCACCGCAACGTAACATTTTCCGTTTGCGAAACTGTCTCTCGTAAGGTTGAGTTTCGTGCCTCTCTCACCGACGACTTTCGTGCCGTTTATTTCGAAATAAGATTCGTCGCCTTCGGCACCCGTTCCGATATAGAACGCGAATTTAACGTATTTGCTGTAGATTCCCGAGGGCGCTCCCGCGTCGGTACCGATCACGCCGCTTGTCGCATAGCCGTTACCGAGCTGCATCGAGCCGTCCTGGATCAGCGCGGAAAGTTTGACGTGTCCGCCCTTCGACCCCGCGGGATACCAATCTTCCGCCACTTTCGTCACGATCGTAGAATCGTCGATCAGATGCAACGCCGCCCAGTTTCCGGCGGTCGTTTTCAGATACACGAAATTGACTTTCGTAAGATCGAATTCCGTTCTGTTGTAAGTCGGCACGCTGCCGGAAAGTTTAATAACGGAAGCTCCCTCGTCGTTGGTCGCGAGGGTCTCCATGTTGTCGTTCTGGTACCAGCCGTTCTCGTCGAACCCGTCCGCCGCGGGTGCGGCGAAGGCAACGCTTGCAACGACCGACATCGCCATCAGAGCGATCAGGACGCACAGTGCCAATTTTCTCATATTTAACCTCCCTGTCGGCAGCGGGATCGCCGCCGATCAAATTTCTTTGCCTTTTTATTCCGCTCTTTTATTATGCGCCGTTTCCGGAGATTCCGTCCGATAAACGGCAAAAAGAGCTTCTTTTCCCCGTTCCGCGCCGGCGGAACGATTGTTTACACGCTGTTTCTTTCCACGAAACTCGTTTTTACGTATTTCACGTCGTTCGGCGTAACGTCCGAATCGAGGATAAGGTCTACGTAGGCGTAGCCTTCGGCTTTTTTGTCCACCGCGATCGTCGTGAGAGCGGGCTGGAAAAACCCCGTAAAATCAAGATCGTCGCACCCGATCACCGAAACGTCCTCCGGCACCTTATAACCGTGATCGAACAGAGCTTTCAGCGCGCCCAGCGCCATCATATCGGTCAGGCAGAACAGAGAATCGAACTTCTTGCCCGATTTTATCAGCTTTTCGCAGAGTTCGTAACCGATTTTGTGCGCCTTTCCCATCGGATAGTTGCCGCTTAAGATCATCGTTTCGTCGTAACAAAAGCCGAATTTTACCGCGTTTTCTATAAAATAGTTCACGCGCATATCCGTCGGCGTGAGCCATTCCTCGATCCCCGCGATAAACGCCGGTTTCGTTCTCCCCGCTTTTTTCAGGCAGTTCATGGCGTCCCGCATGCCGTCCGTATAATCCACGACGACTTTCGCCCCGCTCTTCGTGCAGTTGATCAGGCGGATCCCCTCTTCGATAAAGATATCGTACCAGGAAAAATCGCAGGTGAACATGGCAAGGTTCACGATGCCGCACACACGGTAAGAAAGAAGATCGTCCAGAACCTGACGCACGTCGCGATCCTTGATCGCAAACATGGAAATGATGCAATCTTTTTCCTTTGCTCTCTCCACCATGGCTTCCACCAGGTGCATGTAATAAGGATTCAGCAGATCTTCCACGAGAACCGCGATGATATTGCTTTTGCTTTTTCTTAAATTGTAAGCAAGCGTGTTCCGGCGATAATTCAGCGATCTTACGGCTTCTTCCACACGGTGTCTCGCGTCTTCGGACACATATCCTTTTCCGCTGAGAACTCTGCCGACGGTTGCCGTAGAAACGCCCGCTTTCGACGCGACGTCTTGTTTCGTTACCATTTCCGCACCTTTTGTGTCTTCGTGGACATATTCCGCAAAAAAATAATTCTTTTCGTCGGCGATAGAATAATGCACCGACGGAAAACTTGCAAAAAAACGGACTTTTGCCCGTATGTCTCCGATGACATATCTATTTTAACATACCTTTTCACCGTTGTCAATACCTTTTCGGAAAATTTTTCTCTTCGCAAAGATGAAAATTTTTTCTCCTCCGTCACGGGAAACTTTTCTCTCCCCTCCGCGATCGTTTTCCGCCCGCACGCAGATCCTTTTCCCTCCCCGGGTCTTCCGGGATCGACGTCCGCGCCGTCTCTTTTCCCTCTCCCTCCGGCAAACCCTTGCTTTCGCGCGGATTCTATGCTATAATAAAGCCGGTTTAACGTTTCCGTCGCTTTGTTTCCGCAAACGCCCCGCGAAAAACCGATATTATAAAAAAACCGACATCATAAGGAAGGAAATTCACAGAATGAAAACGATCCCGTTCGACAATTTCGGCATCATGCTCGACTGTTCGAGAAACGCCGTGATCAACATGACCGCGTTCCGCAGGCTGACCGACGTTTTATCCGCTCTCGGCTACAATTCGATCATGCTTTACACCGAAGACACTTACGAAGTGGAGGGCGAACCTTACTTCGGTTATATGCGCGGTCGTTTTTCGATCGCGGAGATCCGCGAGATGGACGCCTACGCGAAATCGAAAAACATCGAGCTGATCCCCTGCATCCAGACGCTCGCCCACCTCGGTTCCATCTTCCGCTATCCCGGATACGCCGGGATCCGCGACATCGACGATATCCTGCTCGTGGGAGACCCGAAGACCTACGAACTGATCGACAGAATGTTCGCTTCGGTCGCAAAGGCGTTCTCTTCGAGAAAAATCAACATCGGCATGGACGAAGCCTTTGCTCTCGGGCACGGCAGGTTTCTGGACAAAAACGGCATTGTTCCGAGAGCCGAGATCATGTCGAAACACCTTGAGAAAGTGCTTGCGATCGCCGGGAAATACGGCTTCGACTGCCGCATGTGGAGCGACATGTTCGCCACGTCCGCTTACGGCGGCTTCTACGAACACACGAAAGACGATTCGGACAAGGTGCGTCCGCTCGTACCGAAAAATCTTTCCCTTATTTATTGGGATTATTACCATACCGAACAGAGCTTTTACGAAGACATGATCGACAAACACAAAAAGCTCTCGGACAACGTCGTTTTCGCGGGCGGCGCCTGGACGTGGACGGGATTCTGCCCGAATAACGCCTACAGCATAGAATCGATGGGCGCGGCGGTGAAAGCCTGCGTGAAAAAAGGCATTCGCGACGTCTTCTTTACCATGTGGGGAGACAACGGCGGCGAATGTTCGCCTTTCGGCGTTCTGCCGACCCTCGTGACTCTTTCGGAATATGCAAAAGGCAATTACGACCGGGCGGAGATCGAAAAGGTATTCAAAAAAATCGTCGGAGCGGACTTTAATGCCTTTATGTTGCTGGAACGTCCGGACAGGATCTGCTCCGTACCCGGAAAACCGGATACGCACAACCCCTCGAAAACCATGCTCTATACCGATCCTTTCTGCGGGCTATTCGATAAATGCATTGAGCCGGGTCTGTCGGAACGGTATTACACCGATCTTTCCGAACAATTGAAAAAACAGGAGAAGAACGACTTATACGGCTACTTATTCAAAACGATCCGCACTTTGTGCGACGTTCTTGCCGTTAAATTCGATCTCGGCGTGAGAACGAGAGAGCTTTACCGCGGCAAGGACAAAGCCGCGCTGAAAGAACTTGCGCTGAAAGACTATACGGATCTTTCCGCGCGGCTCGAGGAGTTTTACGCCGCGTTCGAAACGTGCTGGGCAACGGAAAAGAAACCCTACGGGTTCGACGTGCAGGACGCCCGTCTCGGCGGGCTGATCCGCAGGATCGCTCACCTGAAAAAACGCCTGCTCGACTATGCGGACGGGAAGGTTCCGGATATTCCGGAGCTTGAAGAGGAACTTCTTTACCCCTTCGGCGGCGGAAAAGACAGCCCCGTCTCGTTAAACTGTTATAATATGCTGTACACGGCAAACGTTACCTGACAAACCGCCGTATCAGATCAAAAAAGAAAGGTTGCAAACCTGTCATCGGGTTTGCATCCTTTCTTTTTTTTAAACCATGCCCGACGTGTCGGTTTTCAGGGCGCCGATCACGTCCGCAATGTCTTCGGATAAAAGAAGAGACCGTTCGGCAATTTCTTTCGGCGCGTATAATAATTCGCGATTTACGCACACATAGGCAGACTTCCGATTGCGCGCGGTCATTTTCAGAAACGGATATTTAATAATTCCGGGCGTATTCATCCCGACGCCGAGTTCTAAAAATAAAACCCTTTTGTTTTCGTTTTCGGAAAGGAAGGTCTCGTATCGCGCGCAAGCGGCATACCAGCCGTCGTCCTCGACGAATTTGTCATCGCTGCGAAGGTTCATCGTCATAGGCTTTCCGCAAACGGGACATTTCGGCAAAAGTTCGGATGGAATTTTCATATCGCGTTGATTTTCTACCATTTTGCGAATGATTTTCTCGTTATCGTAGGTTTTATTATGGCAGGGAACACTGCACTGAAACAGCCCGTAATCACCCTGCGTGTAAAAGAGCCGCTTTTTATCGAATCCCGCTTTCTGAAAGCAATGGTCTACGTTCGTCGTGATAACGAAGTAGTTTTTATCTTTTACGAGTTCGAAAAGTTCGTTATAAACGGGTTTCGGCGGGTCGGAATAGCGATTAATCGATATATAGCGCGACCAATATGCCCAATGCTCTTCTAAGGTATCATAGGGAAAAAACCCGCCGGAATACATATCGTGAAAGTTGTATTTCGTTTCGAAATCGTGAAAATTTTCGTGAAACCGTTTACCGGAATAAGTAAAACCCGCAGCGGCAGAAAGCCCTGCGCCCGCGCCGATCACGATCGCATCCGCGTTTTCGATAAGCGACTTCGATCTATTTATTTTTTCCGAGTATTCGTCTGTAAATTGCATAGCCTTCCTCCGTAAACACGTCGAATATAATTTTGATATCGCTTGCGGTTTGCGCCTTGTATTCACGCACTGCTTTTACCGCAAGCAGTGCCGCTTCTTCCTTCGGATAGCCGAAAACGCCCGTCGAAATACAGCAAAACGCAATGCTGTCAAGTTTCATCTCGTCGGCTTTCTTCAGACAATTCCGGTAACACTTTGCCAGATCCGCTTCGTTTTCTTTCGTTACGCGTCCGTAAACGATCGGACCGACGGTATGGAATATAAATCTGCTTGGCAAATTGTAGGCTTTTGTAACGATAACTTCGCCGTTTTCGGCTTCGGTTCCTTTCATAATATCGTTACAATCGAGCCTTACCTGTACGCCCGCAAAAGTGTGAATTGCGTTGTCGATACAGTTGTGCAACGGATGAAAACAACCGAGCATTGCGGAGTTTGCGGCGTTTACGATCGCGTCTGCGTTCAGTGTCGTAATATCTCCCTTGAACAGCGAAATACCGTCGGTATAAACGAAATCGTTTACGTCTATTATTCCGCGTTCGTTTCTTCTTTCCGTCAGGTATTCGTCCTGCAAAGATAAAAACTCTGCGGAAACGGGCACAGGCAGACGAACGTTTAATAAAGCGCGCAACAGTTTTTTTTGCGAGTCTTCGTCGCCCGGAATACTTATCGTTTCGTTTCTTTCTTCAAGCAAATATTTGATCAGACGTTTTCTTCTTTCCGTTTGTTCCATACTTAATTCCTTTTTATCGCTCCGATCTATCGACGGCACACGTTACGGGCAAATAATTTTCATCGACGGTGGCAACGATTACGCTGTGTATTTGCTCTTGTAAAAATCGCAAGATTTCGTTTATATCCATAGCAATTAAAAAACGTGCGGACGCAACCGAACCCCCGATTGCGCCCGACTTAAAAACTATCAGAATTTGCCGTTGTCGTTTTGCCAATCGGATTTATCGGCAATCGTTTCCATAACGTCCCAATGCTCCGCTATTTTGTCGTTTTCGACGCGCCATAAATCATAATACGAAGTGGGTTTACCGCCGAACGTGCCTTCCGAAACAGCCAATACCATATCGCCGTCGGCAAGAACCTGATAAACTTTATCGTAAATCATAGCGATTCCCGCTTTTGCGAGTTGTTCAAGGGCAGCGCCAAGTCCCGAAAGACCGTCTGCTATTCCCGTATTGTGCTGCAAATATTTGTCGCCGTCGAAATAATCGGGGGTTTTCTGCGGATTGTTTCCTTGCATTACGTCATAAAGGAAGTTTTTGACAAGAGCGCGGTTTGCTTCGGTTTTATCGATGTCTTTCGCCTCGATCTGACCGTCAATCTGCGTCCTGCCGGAGGGATTCGGCTGCGCTTTTGCCGCGAGGTTATCCCAATGCTCCGCAATAAGTCCGTCCTCGAAACGGAAAATATCAAAGGCGACCTGTTCGCCTGCACCGGCAAAGTTGTATACGGTTTGCATAAAAACTTTATCGCCGTCCTCAAATGCGCGAATCGTGTTTACGGTTGTTTTTACGGGCGCGCTCCCGAGATATGCAACAGAACCGCAGAACGCTTCCGCTCCCGTAGCATACGCAAGATTGTGCTGAATGTAATTGTCTTTCAACAGCGATTTTGCTTTTTCCGTGTCTCCCGTCACAAAACAGCCGATAAGTTCCTTTGCTTTTTGAATGTTGTTTGTCATATATTGTTCCTCCGAAATTTTTTTTGCAATCTCATCGATTACGCCCAAAGTATAACACGTTAAAAAAAGTTTTTCACAAACGTTACTTTTCTATTACCCGATAATAGATTTGTTACCTGGTTTCTTTTTGAAACCATTGACTTTTGAAGGGCGTTTTGATATAATGTAAAAAAGGATAAGGAGTTTTTATGCTGACAAAAGAAGAACTTCCGGAATGCCCCGTTGCAACTACCGTTCAACTGATAGGAAATAAATGGAAATTACTTATATTGCGAAATCTGATTTATAACGGAACACAGCGGTTTTCGGACTTTGTTAAAACCATACCCGGAATCAGCAAAAAAGTGCTGACCGATAATTTGCGTGCCCTCGAAGACGACGGACTTATCGAACGCGAAGTCTTTGCCGAAGTTCCGCCGAGAGTGGAATATTCTTTGTCCGTATTAGGAAAAACGTTAAAACCTATTCTTGACGCAATGTTTGACTGGGGAACGGATTATAAAGCAACCTTATAGTCACCTCGTTAAGTTTTAACGGCGCGCGTTTTATCCCAAAAACACGCCATTCGGGAAATCTCCGCAAAAACGGTTGACGAAACCCTCGCTTACGGATATAATAAGTATAAAGCACGTGAAATCGGCGGAAGAAAACGCCGGGGCGCGAGGAGTTATCGGATATGTTCAAAGCATTCATTTTCGATCTGGACGGCGTTATCGTATCGACAGACGAACTGCATTACAAATCATGGAAGGCGATCGCGGATCGGGAAAATATCCCCTTCGACAAAACCGTGAACGACAGATTGCGCGGCGTAAGCCGTATGGAAAGCCTTGAGATCATTCTCGAAAAGGCAGGCAAGACTTATACAGACGAAGAAAAAGCGGCGCTTGCCGCGGCAAAAAACGACCTCTACGTTCGTTCTCTTTCCTCCCTTTCGCAAAAGGACGTAGCGGAAGGATTCTTTCCGCTGATGAAGACGCTGAAAGAAAACAACATTCTCTGCGCCGTGGGCAGCTCAAGCAAAAACACGAAGACGATTTTACGCCATCTCGGCATCACCGAATATTTCGACCGCATTGCCGACGGTACGGACATCACGCGAAGCAAACCTTTCCCGGACGTTTTCCTGAAAGCGGCGGAAAAGCTGAACGTCGATCCGTCCGTATGCCTTGTCGTGGAAGACGCGCGCTCCGGCATTGACGCAGGCGTTGCGGCAGGCATGAAAACGGCGGGCATCAACTCCGCCGCCACTTACGAAAAAACGACTTATCCGATCTCTTCCCTTTCCGACCTGATCCCCATTGCGGAAGAAAAGTGAAAAGGTTTTTCCGGGAGATCGGCAACTTACGGAGAACATGCCGCAGGCGGAAAAAGCCGACAATTCTCCGATCGCAGACAAAAATCGATAAAGAAAAAACACGGGGCTTAAAGCTCCGTGTTTTTTATTCCCGACGCATCGTCTTTTCGTTTCTCATATCCCGGATCTTCGGCAATCCTTTCGGCAACGCCCGCTTTATCCCCTCCGCTTTTGGCAAGCCTTTTACGATATTTCGCTAAATAGGGGCGTATAAGCCGATAAACTGCCTTTCCGACATGGTTCACGCATCGGTTACTTCTTTGTAAACTTAAAATCAAACGTCATTTCGAGCGCGGAAAACAAGCGTTCCATCACGCCGTTCGCCGTTTTTACGAGATCGATCGAATTCACTGCGGCAATCGCGGCTGCCCTCTCTTCCTCGGGCACGCGATACGCGCGAAGAGACAGATTCAGAAACATTTCCGTTTTTCTCGCAAGCGTGAAATACTGATCGCACGGGCGCGCCATAAAACCGCGCATCATGCCGGCAGAGCCGATCTCCGCCTCGTAAAAATCACCCGACGACCATCCGGGATTATACTTCCCGAAGATCTTCTCGAGCTCTGCGGCGGTTTTCCGATAGAGAAGCTCCGAAAAACACGGTTGCGTGTACGTCTCGACGTAAATTTCCCGCAGATTTTCGTTCAGCTCGGTAATGGCAAGCTGAAGCGCCGTTTCCGCCGCATACACCGCGACCGGATCCGGTATATTTTCAAACACCCCGCGAGCCATGCCGAACTGATTGGAAAACATAAATTCGATCAGAGTTTGCAATACGCCGTCTTTCGTATGAAAAATATTCTGAAACGTACCGGACGAAACGTCTGCCTCGCGGATAATATCGAGCATCGTGGTGGCTTTGAATCCTTTTTCGATAAACATCTGCACGCACACGATCAGAATTCGCCTTTTGGGGTCTTTTACCTGTTGTCTCGTAATCATCTCTTCTCTCCGCAAAAAAAACCGACTGCCGATTCCGCCCGCCTTACCGGTGCCGGAACGAAATATGGTTTACAATCTGAGTTGTAAACCAATTATAGCACATTTTTTCCGGACTATCAAGCGTTTTTCGAGCATCGGCAGAAAAAAAACCGACAAAAGGAAACCTTTCCTTTTGTCGGGATAAAACGCAAATATTCCGGAAAAGATTTTGCCGGACATTGCCGCGGAAACGACGCCCCGCGGCAATGCCGACTTATTACCCGAAGAAGGTTACATTTTTGCCGTTTATCAACTTATAAGCCGTTTTATAACGATAAATCTTCCGTGACGGCACGTTCGAAAGCAAGGGTGTGCGGCGCGCCCGCGCCGCCGAAAGTTCCGGAGTTGTGCATATATACCGCCGTAACCCCGTTTTCGGGATCCACCCAGAAATGGGTACCGTAAGCACCGCTCCAACCGTAAGACCCCGCGGGAAGGGGTTGCCATTCGCGGCGGACGCGCATCGCGCGGACGCCGAGCCCCCAGTTGAAAAAGTCGTATACGCCCGGGATCGTTTTCTCGTCAAGCTGCGGCGTTCCCATCATAACGGCGTTTTCCCGGGATAGGATCCCTTCGCCGCCGCGGTAACAGCGCAACAGTTCGTTTGCAAACCTGCCGTAATCGCCGAGCGTGGAAACCAGCCCCGCGCCGCCGCCCGTATAACCGACGGGAAAATCTCCGAAATTCGTTTCGGGAAGGCTTCCGCTTAAAACGCCGTTTTCGTACAAACAGGAAGAAACCAGGTCTTCCCTGCGAAAATCGGACAGGAGATAGGAAGAAGAATCCATACGGAGGGGCGAAAAAATTTCCCTTTTCAAAAACTCGCCGTAGGGAGTTCCGGAAACGACTTCGACAACGCGCGCCAGAAGATCGAACCCCATCACGGGGCTGTACGCCTGCGCCGTGCCGGGGCGGAAGGCGAGCAACGCTTTGCCGTACCTTGCGGTAGCAGTGGCAAGGGTATCCCCTTTCTCCGGCTTCACTTTTGCAAATTCGGCGCTTTCGATCTCTCCGCAACCGACTCCGGAAGAATGGGTCAGCAGCTGAAACAGGGTGATATCGTCCGCTTTTTCCCCTTTCACCCATTCGCCGCCTTTTTTTTCGGCAACGTACAGATCGCCCGCTCCGGAAATAAAATCACGCACCTTGTCGGAAAGACCGAGCAGCCCTTTCCGGGCGCACAGCAGCACGGCGGTCGCCGTGATCGGCTTCGTCATGGAAGCGAGCCGGAACGCGCTGTTTTCACTTATTCTGATTTTTCCGTCCGCCCCGGTATATCCTTTGTAATCGCAGAAAACGGGTTCTCCGTCTTTGCACACCAGAGCGCACGCGCCCGCGATCCTGCCGCTTGCGATCTCATCGGCAAGCATTTTTTTAGTCTGCGGAAAATCCATGATTCAACCCTTTTGCGGGGCTTTGCCCGTAGATTCGCGTTCGATCAATTTCATGGGAATAATGTATTTCCCCGTGGAATGCTGCGTGATGTTATCCTGCAGGACGTGGAAAATTTTTGCCCCGTACGCCTTGCCGTTCTGATCGAGGGTCGTAAGCGACGGCGTGCAGGTCGCGCTTTTTTCAAGATTATCGATCCCGATGACGGAAATATCTTCCGGAACTCTCTTTCCCGCCCCGGCGATCGCATGGAGAGCGCCGATCGCCATAATATCGTTCGTGGCGATCACCGCCGTGATCTCCGGATGCTCCGCCAGCATGCGCCCCATGAGTTTTTCGCCCAGCTCTTCGGACGTGCTGTAGGGCCACGTGCCGAGCACGACCTTCGGATCGTTCTCGTTGAAAGCTTTTTTCATCGCAATGCGAAACGCCGCAAGACGATCGTCGTAAGAACAGGATTCGTCGAACGCACTCAGATAACCGATGTTTCTGTGCCCGAGATTTTTCAGATAACTCACCGCCTCGGACATACCGCCGTATTTATCCGTGGTAATATACGAAACGTCCGGCAGATAGGAATTTCTCGAGAAATCCGTAAGCACGCAGATATTCGCGTCGCGCAGCCTGCAAAGCAACTCGTCGGACATAAAGTCCGGCGCGACGGATGCGAAAATGCCGTCTATCCGCCTGGAGATCAGGTGGTTGATATACAGATTCACATCTCCCGAAGCGTCGAAAATATACACGATATAATCGTTTTTAAGAGCTTCCGCCTGCATCCCCTTGATCACGTCGAGCTGATAGGCATTGGAGATATCGGACGTAAGAAGAGCGATGATATGCGAGCGACTGCCCGCAAGAGACTGCGCGATGCGGTCAGGCTGATAATTCAGTTTTTCCGCGACCTCGAATACCCGCCGTTCCACTTCGGGCGAAAGTTTTTTCGTATGATTCAGCACGTATGAGACCGTTGCGGGCGAAACGCCCGCTTCCCGCGCGACGTCCGCGCGACGCGCCCTTGTTTTTACGGAACCGTTATTTGCTTCCGCCATATTCTTTCCTCCGTTTTTCTTTCGGTCTTATAACTCAGGCACCCAATCGAGGGTCTGCATGATAAACGCCCCAAGACCGTAGCCGTTTTCGAGATGCGTTTCTTCCTTCGGATGCCCCCCTTTCGACATCGCGGGTAAAGCATAAAACCATATTTTTTCATCCCCTTCGCGATTCCGCGTTTCCACCGCTTCCTCGACAACGGCATTGACGGAAGTTATCATCGCCCCCGCGCAACAGAAGATCGCGGATCCCGGATTTTTCTCGCGGATCAGGCGAAGAAAGGACAGATATTTTTCCGAGATCAGCTCCTTCGGCGCGGCGATCAGCGAATCGTTCGTACCGAGATCGAGAATAATGAAATCGGGACGGTAAGAAGAAAAATCCCATGCGGCGTTTTCCGCTTCCGTCTGCCCGTATTTTTCGTAATAATCGGGAATACTCGCATAGCCGCGATACCCGCTGACAAGCGCGCCCGAACGGGAGATCGCGTTCACCTCGGCGTCCAGCATATCGGCGGCAACGTAGCCGTAAGAAGAGAGGGAATTCTCGCTTTCGGAAAGTTTACTGTCCGTAGTGGAGCTTTCCCGCATGCTTTCGCTGCCGCTCATGATCGAATCGCCGATGATCTCCGCCCTTCTCTGCGCTCTTTCGGGCGGAGAAAGAAAAGTCCCGTCGGTCGAAAGAGAAAACAGCGCCGCCGTGCCGTATTTCGCTTCGGTGCATTTCAGCACCTTTGCCGTATGCCTGCCCTCCGGAAGCCCGCTCAGCAGAACGTAATCTCTCTTTTCGTTTCCGCCGCCGAGCTCTTTCCTTACCGCGCGGTTGTAATTTTTCGCCCCGTCGGCGAACACGTAGATCCATGCGTTACCGGACGCTTCCCGCGGAAAAGCAGAGCCGTCCGACACGATCGACGCGACGAGAGTCGTCCCCTCGAACGAAACTTCGAACCCCGCCGATGCATTGGAAAAATGTACAAGCGCCGCGCTCTCATCCGCATAGCACCTGCCGTACCAATTGATATAATCGTCCCGACGACCGTTTCCGAAGGAAAGCGTTTTCACTTCTTCCTTAAGGTCGGAGGCACTTTCGGAAACGCTTTCCGGAAAAGAAGAGGAATCCGCCGATGAAACGCCCCCGCCGCACCCGACGAGAAAGAAGGCAGCAGCCGCAAAAAGCGCGAATAATTTTTTCATTCCCATCCGCTTATGCCTCTCCTTTTGCCTGTGCCGGAAGAACGTTCGCTCTTAAAAATGCCGCGAGTTCCGCCCCGTACGCGGCGGTCTCCGTATGCGTGGGGTGACCTTTCGTCGAGGGAGAGAACGCATGACAATACACCCTTTTCTCTGCGGAAAAACTTTCCGCAACCTCGGCAAACAGGCGGTTATATTTTTCGTGATCCATCTGCGAGTAACGGAAAGTACCGCAGCAAAGAACGATCGCCGAATCGGGATAAAGGGTCTTTAAACGTTCGATAAACGACTTATACTGGGCTTTCAGCTCTTCATCGAAGTTTTCCGAAGTAAACAGATTTCTCACGTGTCCGACCACGTCGTTCGTACCGAGATCGACGATCACGACGTCCGGGCGCCAGGATGAGAAATCCCATGTTTTTTTCGCGTTCGCGGTGGGAGAATATTTCGATATCATCTGCGGAATGACGTTTGCCGCGCTCTGATCGTATTTCCCGACCCGCGCGCCGCTCACGGCAAAAGCGCGGTATTCGGCGCCGAGTTCCCGCGAGGCGCAAGCCGCATAAGTAAGCAAGGCGTTTTCCTGACTGCTCGCGTCCGTCTCTTTATCGCCGTTTTCGCGCATCGTTCCTCTGCCCGCGGTGAGCGAATCGCCGTAAGCCTCTATTTTCAGTTCCGGCTTTTCCGGCGGATCGGTGAAAAATCCGTCCGTCGAAAGAGAATACACTTCAAAGGAAACGCACATGTCTTCCGTGGCTTTGTATACCGAGACCGTATGCGCGCCCTCCTCGAGATCTTTTACGAGCGAAACCTCTTTCGGAGAGGATCGTTTGGGCAGACGGGTGAACGAGGCGTAGTAATCGGTTGCCCCGTCCACCTGAATGCAGACGTAACAATCCCCGTCCATAAACCCCTTAACAGCCGTTTCGCTGATATAACCTACCGATAAAGACGTGCCCCAGAACGAAACCTCGAAACCTGCCGCGGCGTTGTTGCACGCCACGGAAGAAAAGATATCGTTATACAGATCTCTGCCGTACCAGTTGATATAATCGTCCCGCACGCCGCTTTCGAAGGAGAGAGATCTCACCCCCGTGTCGTCCGGCTTTTCCGCAACCGAAGCCGATTCCCGCTCGGACAGCGATTCCCGCTCGGACGCCCCTGCCGATTCCTTCCCGGAGGACGGCGCGTTACCCGCGCATGCGGTAAAGGCGATCGCCGCAACCGCGCTTAAAAGAAGCGCAACGATGTTTTTCCCTTTCATGTTATTTTCTCCTTTTTTTCGAGATCGCGAAGGCCGCCGCAAGTCCCGTCATAGCGGCGGGAATGCACCCTTCCGCCGTTCCCTTGCATCCGCCGCCCTGCGGTTTGTCTCCGCCGGCGGAAACCGATTCCCGTCCGGAAGAAGAATCGGATCCGGACTCGGGCGTCGGGTCGGGCGTCGGTTCCTCCCAGCGCTCGCACTTTCCGAAAGTGAGTTTTCCGTATTCGGCGATCGCCGCGTTATCGAGAAGCATCGTTTCCCCGCCGAAACCGAGAACCACGTTTCCGGTCGCAAGCGCGATATCCTGTCCGACGGAGAAGATCTCTTTTCCGTCCGCATACGCTTTGATCTCCTTTTCGCCCGCAGAAAGCCCGATCTGCACCCATCTTCCCTTTCCGAGGGGAAGCTTTTCGGTTGCGAGAGTCGTAAAAGCATGGTTCGTTCTGCGTTCCAGCGAAAGGGTTTTATCCGCATAACGATAGATCAGGCGATAATATTCGTCCTTTTTGCCTCCGAATTTCACGAACGCCGTCGCGTCGCCCTTCGAGCCGGTATCTTCGGCGGAAAACTCATAGCGCAGATCGAAATATTTGTATTGATTCGACAATCCGATCTCCGCCTGTTTTCCCGAAGACCGGAGAACGGAACTCTCCCCTGCCGTCTCTTTCGTCCAGCCGAAAGTTTCGAACTCGTCCGCGGCATCCTCGAAAGTCTCTTCGAACCATTGCGCAAAAGGTTCGCCGCCGCCCGAAAGGGAAAACGCCGAAAGACCGATCGTTCCCTCTTTGCTTTCCCCGCCGTCCGCGCCGAGCAGATACACGCCCGGGGTGGTCACGGTAAAGGATATTTTCGCGCCGTTTGCGGAAGACGAGACCGTCTGACTTGCGATCTCCTCTCCGTAATAAGAACGTTTCGCGAACAGCCTTGCCGTCGCTCCGCCGGATAAGGAGACGTTTGCCGAAAGGGTATATTCCCCTTTTCCGAGATACACGCCCTGATACAGCGAAGGCTCGCCGTATCGCGCGGCAAGATCGCGGGAGAGATTGAGCGTCGCTTCCGCTCCGGAAACGTTCACGTTCTTTTTGTATTCGCCGCCGTATTCCCAGAAACCGAGCTGCTTCGAAAAACCGGTATCGAGAAGGTCTTTTACGGTATCGGCGTCGCCGCAATCGGTCACCCAGTTCGTTTTATCCATCGCGGAGAGGTTGGAAACGTTTCCGCGGTAGGAGTTGTTGAGCACAACGACGTTGTTTACGGGTACCGAGCCGGCATTGCCGTAAGGATACCCCTGCGAGGGGCAAAGATTCATGCAGGTGGAATTTTCGTAAGGTCCGACTTCGGACGCGTAATAAGTGCCGAGAATGTTATCGTAAACGTAAAACCCGTTCATTGCCTGCCACGTCATATCGGATGCGTCCACACCCCAGGTGATGAGAACGATAATGTTCCCCGGAGCGATCGCGCTGTGGCGGAGGGTAATATTTCTCAGACGGTTGTCTTCCCCGTCCGCTTTCGTTTTCCACCAGGTGACCCCGCGCGGATCGGCGATGCTGTGCGCAAGAAGAACGATCGCGTCGTCGTCGGTATAAAGAAAGCACCGATCCACGATCACGTTTTTCGAGCCGAGCCCGATGCTGATCCCGTCGCCGCTCAGGCAGTCGTCCTCGGTGAGAGTCACGTTCCCGATATACACGTTTTCGCACCCGTACACCACGACGTGATAACAATTGGTGCGAAGCACCGCGATATCGGAAAACTCGACGTTTTTGCTGTTATATAGTCCCACGGGCACAAGATGCATCAAAGAGGAGCAGTATTCCGAATAGGTCGGGCGGTAACCGTTTTTTTCCGACTGATTGCCCGTATCCTGCAAACGGATCGTTCCGCCGCCCGTAATGCGGATATTATCCGCCTCGTTCCCGTACACGAGAGGGTAATTGAGAGAAAGCCCGTTGTGCCCCCATTTGATCCCTTCCACGTCATGTCCGAGATACCAGTCGTGCGAATAATCTTCGTACCGCCACGACTGCCAGAGGATCGCGCCTTCTTCGATCTTAAGTTCCACGTTGTCTTTCATCCACACCGTGGTAACGACGTAACGCCTGCCGTACCTTCCGCCGTCCCCCGGGACAAGCACCGTGCCGCCGCCGTGAGCGGAGACCTTGTCGATCGCGCTCTGGATCGCCGCGGTATCGTCGGTATAAGCGTCGCCCAGCGCGCCCTCGTCGAGAACGGAAAGGGTGTAATCGGGAAGGGTAAAGGCATAGGGATTGTCGGTAAGTTCCCTCCAGTTCCGGATATCGAACATAGGCGAGACCTTCTTATCCCCCACGGCGGCGATAAATTTGGAGGATAACATCGTTACCTCGCCGTCGTGATAGGGAAAGGAATATTCGAAACTCTCCCCCGTCGCTTTGACCGAACCGATCTTTTCGGCAAGCGAAAGCGATTCTTTCATATTTTCGATGCCCGTGCGGTAAACCGTGACTTCACTGCCCGCATATTCCGCGGAAAGAGTGCCTTTCACCGTTACGAAATCGCCGTCTGCCGTGCAGGAAGAAACGCTGCCGGCATATTCGTAATAAGGCGTTTCTCTCTCGAAAGAAATATGACGGATATAGACGCTTCCGGAAGAACATTCCGGGCGGAATCTCAATCCGCGAAGTTCGCCCGTCGCTTCCGCATTCGCCGAAAAATCGGCGAAATAAGTATGCCACTCTCCGTCCGTTTCCAGCGGCAACTCGATATATCTCGAAGAGGCAAAAGCCTTTGTTCTCGTTTTGAAATAAATTTTCATCGACCGCGCGGGAGAATCGTTTCTCATGCGCAGCATAACGGTATTCCGCGTGGTGAGATATTTTACATACCACTGCGAACCGGAACCGTACGAATCGGTAAGCACTTCCGCGTAACCGTTATCCCCCGTTACGCCGATGCGCAGGATCCCTTCTTCCGTCGTGACGGAAGCGTTTTTCGTCCCCGTGAACGTACTCAGAAATTCCGCGATCGTTTTATCGGTCGCGGCTTGCGCGGTCGGTACGGTCATCGTTGCGCCGCCCGCGATCAGGCAGACAAGACACAACAAAGACGCGACCGCTATCGCGATTCTCTTCTTTCCCGACAATTTTATCATATAACATTCCTCCGCAAGGCGGGCACTGCCCGCAACCGTCTGAAACGAAAAACCGAAAAACGGAACCCGCCGCGCAATTTCTTGTACGGCGCGTTCCGCCTTCGATCGTTATTGTTTTCCGTCCGGAAACTTTCCGGAGCCGGACGGCTCATGTGTTACGCCGCAACAAAGGATCCGGATTTTCCGTCTTCGGTAATATTCCAGGTACCGATCGCGTTGCCGTCTTTATCGGTTACGACCAGTTTGCCTTCCGCATCGCGCGCGCCGGCAATATAACGGACGTTCGCGCCGAGTTCGAGACCCGTCACGTTTGCCCCCGCGACAAGATAGATCGTCTGTTCGTCGTTTGCTTCCCAGTCGAGCATATCCGCAACTTCGGACATATCCACGTTACCCGTAACGAAGATCTCGGCATTCGCGCGCCCGCCGCCTTCGCCTTCGGCTTCCGCTTCCAGCGCGTTTTTCAGCTGAGCGGCGGTAGTCGCCACTTTTGCGCTTCCGCAGTGAAGGTCGATCAGGGTGTTCTGCATGCCTTTCAGGTTTTCCGTGTACTTGATCGCGCCCCAGCCGCCGGTCGGGAATTCGGAAGCGGCGTCGCCCGAGCAGATGCTGCCGAAGTTGTAAATTCCGTCGGTCAGATTCTTATAGGAAGTGACGATCGTATTGTCCGTAACCGTGCAGTTATAGGTATAAACCGTAAGCTGACCGCCGCCGAGCGGAGAAATATCGCTGTCTGCCGCATGCGCCGCATACCCGATCAGACCGCCGAAAATACGCTGACCGATCATCATGTTTCCGGAAACTTCGCAATTTATGAAGGAATACTGCACGTAGTCGGTACCCGTCGCGAATTCGCCCGAACGACCGACGAGGAAACCGGCTTTATAAGCCACGTTATCGCCGACGACGCTGTTATAAACGTTCACGTTGTCGAACATAACGTTTTCCGCCGTTTCGAAGATCGAATAATGGAGGTTCGGATTGACGAAACCGATCACGACGGCAAGGTTCTGCATCTTTTTGTTTGCCTCGTCGCTGACGATCGTAGCGTCGGTAAACGTGACGTCTTTGATCGTGATGTCTTCGTTACAGACAAGCCCGAAGAATCCGCCCGCCTGCTGACCGATCACGTCCATCGTCTTCGCGTTGAGATTTTTGATGATATAACCGTTTCCGTCGAACGTAAAGCCGTGAAGAGCCCACTGACAATCGTTGACAGGCGTCCATTCATATCCGCCGAGGTCGATGTTCGCTTCGAGAGAAAGAGTCCAGGTGTTGTCGTCCGCTCTGCTCTGCGCGGCAGCTTTTTTCTTTTCTTCCGCAGGAGCTCCGTCTCCGCCGACGCCCGCTAAGATACGCGCGTAATTCGCATAGTTGAATGCGGAATATCTGGACGCGTTGGGATCGGTGCCGTCCTTATTGGCGGTCACTTTGGACGCCCAGTACGCAAGCCCGTCCGCCGTGGTGATGTGCCACGTTTTTTCTTCCGTGTTCTCCACAAAGCCTTCCGGAGCTTCCGCGGCATATTCGCCGCTCCACGTGCTGAACTTCGTGCCGTAAACAGCCGTCAGCACGGTGTTCTCCGCAGGCGTGAACGTATATGTAAGGTCGGTGCTGACCACCTCGTCTCCCTTATACCAGCCGACGAAAGATTTGTTTCCTTCCGTCGCTTCCGCCACGACGGTCACTGCCGATTCTTTTTCCACTTTTTCGTGGTTGTAGATCTGATCCTTGATCAGACCGTTGATCGCGGTAACGTCGAAATATTCTTTCGAAACGTAGACCACTTCAGGTTCGGTACTCGTTTTCTCGCTTGTCTTTTCGCTTCCGTCTCCCGTAGAAGCGCAAGCAGTCATGCTTGCCGCAAGCAATAACGCAAGCGAGATCGCGCCTAAGTTCTTCCTCATCATGATAAAACACTCCTATCAATAGTTTTTAATTTTCTCCGGTGAAACCGTTGCCGGATCAGCGGGACGAACGCTCGCGGATCTCGACTTTCGCGCTCCGGAACGCAAAAGTCACGATCACTCTGTCGCCTTCTGTCCTGTAGTCCGACGTCTGTTTTCCGTCGAGATAAATTACGAAATCGAACGAAGGCTTCCGAAACGATATCTCTGCCTTCGTGCCGGCAACCGCCGAACCTTCTTTGTATTCGGCGACGTCCGAGATCTCGGCAAAATATTTTCCGACCGACAGGTCGTAATAATATCCGCCGTACGTCAGGTTTTCCATTTTCCAGTAATCGAGTCCGTCGGGGAATGCGGGCGAAACGGTCAGCGTGCCGTCCGCACGGGTACCGAGCCCGAAATAGGCATCCGGTACGGCGGCAAAGAGAAGCGCCGCCTCGAGAAACTCGTAATCGACGCCGATCACGCCCGAGGACTGCCCGCCCTGGATCCCGACCGACGTATTGTCGTAATAAGCGTGGTAGAAATTCCACCCCGATCCGCCCGCGGCTTTTATCTTTTCGTACCAGCTCTGAATTTTTTTCAGTCTGTCGAAAGAATCGTTTTTATCGCGCGCGGCGCGGGCAACCAGGTCGTAATAAGCAAGGTGCAATGCCGTTCCGCCGTTCTGCACGTTGCCGTCGAAAGAAGCGGAATAGCCGAAATAAAAATCGGAACCAATCTCTTCCGTATTGAAACGGGGCGCAAACTCATAGCGATATATATCCTCGCCTTTGCTGTTGTCCTCTTCCACGATACGGGTGCCGTCGAGCCAGCTTAAGATCGATCTCGTCTGCTCTTCCGTGGCAAGCCCGCTCGCGACGACCTGTTCGTTGAACATTGCATAGCCGTGATCCTGAACGGTGTTCTCCTCGTCGCGGAAACCGACGTGGAAACGCCCCGTCTTTTCGTTCCAGAATGTTTTCCGGACGGCGATTTTACACTTTTCCGCAAGTTTTTTAAGGCTCTCCGCCGTTTCTTCGTAACGATCCGTACCGTTCATGGCGGCGTTTACGGTGTAAACCTCCCGGTTTTCCGCGTTATAGCTCCCGCTCATCTCTTCGAGATAAGCCATTGCGTTCAAAGCATTGTAATAAGAAATATTGCAGTATAAATTTACCTTCGGGAAGGCGAGAACGTCCCAATAACCGTTACCGAGCCCCGTTCCCGTTCCTTTCAGTCCGTCGTTGTAATGTCCGGACAGATAATCGGTGTCGATCAGTCCGTTTTTCCCGCGAAGCTGATTGAGAAGGAAATTCATCGCCCTTCTCGCGCGGGGCAGAACGGCGTTTAAAAGCTCCGTATCGCGCGAATATTCGCACATTTTTTTTGCCGCGATAATATAGTTGCACACGTTAAGGGGCTGGCGGTCGTCGAAATCGCTGCCGATGTAATCAAGGACGAACGTTCCGCTTACCTTTTTCCCTTCTTTCGCCTTCAGCGAAAGTCTGATCCCCGTCACGCGCTTTCTCGCGCTCGCACCCCACTGCTCCTCGAGATACATGGGAAAGAAGTATCCCGACCGGACCGCGGTGTTCCCGCCGATCTCGTATCCGGTGGTGCAGAATTGCGAAAAGGAAACTTTTTTGTCTTCCGACCATTCGGGCGATTTTTCCGTTTTGTAATAAACGTATAAGTCGTCTATCTCGCACCCGCCCGAGGGAACGAAATAAAAACACATTCTCAGAAAGGGAGAAACGAGAGTTCCGATCTCCGTTTTCGGAGAGGTGATCTCCAGCGTGCCGGAAGACCCGTCGGCAACCGCCACGAGGCAGGATTCTCTCACTTCCCCGTTGCCGCCCGAAACGCTCCAGCCTTCCGCGTCTCCTTCTTTCGTGAAATCCCACATCGCGCCGCCCTGATTGTAATCGGGGAACTGCCAGCCCATCGCCCACGACGCAAGCTCCGTTCCTTCGTCCGCCCAGATATACCCCTGCTTATCCTGCTTCGGGGTGACAAGCCAACGACGGATCCAGTCCTGCGTGGCGTATTGCGAAGACATCGTGCCGTTTTCGGACGAAGCGTCCCACCAGCTGCCGATCATGGACTCCCACTCTTTCCATGCCGTGCCACCCGCCCCCACCGGATGGGTGTGAATGCGGTCTTCGCCGTCGCGCATGTGGCGCGCCCGGTAATCGTTCAGAAAATCGTCAAGCCCTTTGTCGGAACTGTAAAACGCAAGGTTGCGGTTGGCGGATCTGTGAACCGCGGTGTAATCGTAATATTCGTATCTTTCGCCGTCGGACGATCCCGCCGGGGTTTTCCCGCACGAAACGCACAGCGCGAGAAGCGCCGCCGTAACCGAAACGGCTGTCTTTTTTTTCTCTCTCATTTTCTCTCCGCGGGTCAGTCTTTCATCCCGGTGACGGCAACGCCGTCGATCAGATATTTCTGGAAACAGAAGAAGAGCACGGCGCAGGGCAGGACCATCACGTTGCCCGCCGCCATCGCCTCGTTGGCAAGTTTCGTGCTGCCCGGTCCGTAATCGTAATAAATGCCGAGCGCGAGCGTTATGCTTTCCGAACCGTAATCGAGATAGGTGAAAGGGGTCATGAAATCGTTCCACGCACCCATAAAGGACATTACCGCGACATACAGCAGAATAGGCTTGCACAGAGGGACCATGATCCTCGCATAGATCAGGAAAGAGTTCGCTCCGTCAAGCTGAGCGGCTTTGAGCATATCGTTCGGAATGCCGCGCATGAACTGCCGCATCAGAAAGATGTTCGTCGCGCCGCCGCCGAATAAGGCGGGCACCCACATCGGGTAAAGGGTGTTGATCCAGCCGAGTTTCGCGTAAATGGTGTACAGCGGAACGATCGTGATCACCGCCGGGATCATCATCGTTGCGAGAACGACCCCGAACACGAATTCTTTGCCTTTGAATTCCATTTTCGCAAACCCGTAGGCGCAGAGCGAGGACACGAAGGGGATCCCCACCGTCGTGATCGCCGCGACCGTCAGCGTGTTCGCGAGATATTTCATGTACTTCGAGCCGGTCGAAAAGATCCCCGCATACGCGCCGAGATACAAAGTGCCGCTCGGAGAAAACAATACCTGCAACTGTATTTCCCTATCGCTCAGCAAACTGAGCGATATCATCACGATAAACGGAAAGAGGAAAAACAGCGATAGAAGAAGGAGAAGAAGATAAGTTCCCGCCGCCGAGGCGATCCCGCCCGCTTTCTTTCTGCCGTTTCCGGGAAAGGGCTTCGCCCCGACGTTTCCGGGAAGAGTTTCTTCCGTTACGCGAACCGTCATCTTTAACCCTCCTCCGTGTAATAGACCCATTTGCTCGTTTTCATCACGATCGCGGTGAGTCCGCCGATGATCGCAAAGAGAATGAAACTGAGCGCGCATGCATATCCGAACGACTGCACGCGGTTATCGTAAATATTGAACACGTAAAACAGCAGACTGTCTCCCGCGCCGGATCCGCCCGTCAGCGTGATGACCTGCGCGTAAGTCTGCATCACGCCTATGATGCTCATGATCACGTTATAAAGGATCATCGGCGTGCAGATGGGAATGGTGATGGAGATCAGCAGTCTGAATTTGTTCGCCCCGTCGAGCCGCGCGCTTTCGTACAGCGAAACGGGCACGTTTTTAAGCTGGGCAAGCCACAATATCATGCTTCCGCCGATCGTGAAAAGGTTTACGAACACGAAAGACGGCATGCTCGATTTCGCCGTCTGAAACCACGGCAGAGCCTTCAGTCCTATTTTTTCGAGCATGGCGTTCACGATGCCGAAATCGGGATCGGTGATCCTGTTCCACAGCATGCCGCTGCAAACGGCGGGGATCAGAACGGGCAGATAGTACAACACCCTGAAAAAGCGGATCCCCTTCACCTTCTTATTCAGCAGTACCGCCAGCAGGAAGGAAAGCGCGAGCGACAGCGGAATGTAGATCCCCGCATAGGAAAACGTGACCCCGAGCGAACGGAGAAACCTTCTGCGGTAATACCCGTTGGTAAAATTCTGATAATAATTTTTGAATCCGACGAACACGCCCCAGTCCGTAAGCGAAAAGGGTTTCAGCGGCGTTTCGAAAAAGCTGTTGATAAATGCATACACGACGGGAAGCAGCGTAAAAAACAGCACGCCGAGGATGACGGGCAGAACGTACAGATATCCCGTCACGTTCTTCCGTAGTTTCATTTTCTTGTAAGCGGTCATTTCCCTTATCCGTCCGTCGTTTTATTTCATCAGATCTTTGAAATCGCGCTCAAAGTCGGAACAGGCAGCCCGGAACGATTTGCCCGTGCCTACGTTATCCCAGAAAGTATCGGTAAGACGAATGAAAGAATCCTGCTTGGAATTGGGTAAAACGTTGTAATAGTTCAGGAAGATATCCTTCGTGTTCTCCGCGACGAAGGCGTCCGCGTCGACGCTCATGCCGCCGTAAGTGTAATCTCTCCATTCGCCGGAATCGCGCATGGACGTGATCGCAGGGACGATGTTCCCAAGGTAAGACACGGCGTTATACCCTTCTTCGGACATACACCATTTCAGGAATTTCCATGCTTCCGCTCTTTTCTTCGCGTCCGTGCAGGCTTTCGTGATGCCGTAACCGCTGCAACCCGTACCGACGTATCCCGCCGCTCCCCCTTCCTGCGTGAAGTTGGGGAAGGCGCGCACGTCGAGCGTCCAGTCTCCGCTGTAAGCGGACTGCATATACCCCGTGAGTTGCGGGCGCACGTCTACGACCATGGGAATGCTGCCCGTGATCGTGCCGGCATACGCCTTGAACGACGCGCCCTCGCCCTTGATCGCGAGCGCGGTCTCTGCGGGATCGCCCGATTCCGCCTTTGCGGAATAGAAATTCTCGTAAAATTCATAGCAGGCTTCGGCGGCTTTGCTGTTTAGCGCGAAGGAACCGTCGTCGTTTAAGTATTTACCGCCGAAGTTGGTGAGCATCGTGGTATAAACGGGGCGCCACGATTTCCACTCTACCGCTTTTTTCGCTCCCGCCTTCTTCAGGGCGTTGCAGGTAGAAATAAATTCGTCCCACGTCCAGTCGTTGCCGGGCACTTCCACGCCCGCCGCCTCGAACGCGCTCACGTTGATATAGATCACAAGTCTGTTGTAATCTCTCGGCACGAACCAGATCCCGTTGTCTTCCGAAGAATAATGAGTGGAATCGATAATGGATTCGTAAAACCCGTCGAAGAAAGTTTTGCTGCCGTCGAAAACGCTCTCGTCGGACAGATCCTGGAAATACCCGCTGCCCGAGTAAGGAGAATGCTGATCTCCCGCCGTCCACACGATATCGGGAAGAGTGCCCGCGGAAGTCCAGTTGATGATCTCCGGCATGCCGCCCATGTTTTTCGTGATCTTGATCCCCACGTTTTTATTGCGTTTCTGATATTCGTTGATCCACGCCTGCATCAGGCTCTGTTCGTCCGTTTTGCCGAGCGTGCCGACGGTAAGCCGGATCTCCGCGTCCTCGTTTTCTTCCGGTTTTACGGGATCCACGGTCCCTTTGCCCGATTCTTCCGTTTTGCCGGTATCGACTTTGCATGCGCTCATCGAAAAAACCGTTGCCGCGGCAAGTATGCCGGATATCACTGCCATTGTTCTCTTTTTCATGTGTTTCCTCCTGATTTCCGCACTGCACCGCATGAGCGGGCGTTTTCCGAAAGCTTTTCCGCCGGGGAAGGGCGATTTTCGCCCCGCGCCCGAAGATCTTTTTTATTTTTTCACGATCTGGATCCTGCCGTTGCGGAACTGTGCGTTTACGATCACTTTTCCGTTTTCTACTTTATAATCGGTGCCTTCGGCAAGAATTTTATTATGCTGCCTTACTTCGAACGAACCTTCCGGCGCATTCAGCGTTACGCAGACCTTTTTGCCCGTCGCGTCTCCCTGAACGCTGTTGATCTGTACCCAGTCGTCGCCGACGGTAAGATCGTACGTGAGATTTGCGAACGCAAGGTTTTCCATCTTCCAGTACGTAAGCGAAGAAGGAAGCGCGGGGGTGATATTCAGCGTGTTGTACTCCGTGGATCCGAGCCCGAAGAACGTTTCCGGAATCGTGGTGTAAAGAAGGGTCGCTTCGATAAATTCATAGTCGAGCCCGAGCACGCCCGAACTTGCGCCGCCTTGCAGAATAATACCCTTTTTATTGTAATATGCGCGGTAGAAATTTTTTCCGCTTCCGCCCGCGTCTTTCACGTCGTTATACCATTTCCGCACGTTCAGAAGTTTTTCGAACGCCGCGTCCGCACCGAAAACGTCGTTTTCGGCAACCATGTCGTAATAAGCGCAATGCGCCGCCGTTCCGCCGTTCTGAACCTGCTTGTTCCAGCCGTATTTACCGCTCTTTTTGCCGTCGAAACGGAACCAGAACTGATAGGTATTTTCCTTCGTCGTCCAGCGGGGAGCGAAGGTGTAATAGTAGATCTGTTTTGCCTTGGACGAATTATCCGCGGTATCTCCCGCGACCGTGCGTTCGCCGTTGATCCAGTTCATGATCGATCTTGCCTGATCTTCGGTGGCAAGACCGAGCTGGATCGCTTCCTGGTTATACGTCGTAAAGCCGTAATCCACCTTCACGTCGAGCGCGCCCGCTTTCACGCCGGCGTCGTTTTCGTCGAGATAGCCGAGCAGGAAGCGCCCCGTATCTTCGTTCCAGAAATATTCGCGGAACCGGCTGACGAACCGATCCTCTCTCGCCGCAAGCGATTCCGTCGTTTCGGAATAATTCTCCGTCGAACGCATGTCGGCGGTCTTTACGGTAATCGTTTTTCCGCTCTCTGCGATCCCGCCGCTTTTCGCCATCCGCTCGAGATAATCCATACCGACAAGAGCTTTGTAATAATACATGTTGGTATACATATTCACCACGGGGTTGCTCGGGCAGTCCCAATAACCGTCGCCGATACCGTGCCCAACGCCCTTATTCGACGCGTAACCGAATTTTCCGCTCTCGTCTTTCGCGAAATAATCATAGTTCGACGAACCGTCGTGTCCGACGAAATTCTCCGTCGTGATGAGAGCGCCGGAATCTTCCGTCATGCAATAAGTAAACAGGAACTGCATCGCCTTGCGGATCTTGTCGATGTTCTTCGCAAGCCATTCGTTATCCTGCGTATAGCGGTAATAATAAGCCGCCGCCGTGACGAAAATACTGTTGTTGTTGACCTGTCTGCCGTCGAAGGCGAGCGTGACCTCTTCGAGACGGACTTCGGCGTTGATGCCGTTTTTGAACACGATCTCGATCTTCATATCGGTGATCGCGTCGTCCAGACTTTCGGAAACGCCCCAGTTTTCATGCGCGTACATCGGGAAAACGATATGCGTGGACGAATTGAACACCGGGTCATAGTTGGTGGAAAACTCGCTGTATCTCACGGTGTGCGCTTCGTCGAATTCGGAATTTTTAACGCCGCTGCCTCCCTTCCAGGATACGATCACGTCCTCTACCTGTTTCGTGGAACCGAGAGAATCGAAATCGGTGACGCTCAGGTCGAGTTCGAGAAACGGAGAACAGAAAGGGGTACCCATAAAGTTTTTCACGTCGATCGTTCCGCCGTCGTATTGCGTTTTGCCGTCCGCGGGGGATTCGTAGGTAAACGTTACGGATTTCATATCCGACCCCGTGATCGTCATGTAGTCGTAATAATCGGTGGAAGCCTTCATTGCCGTTCCGATCACTCCGGTATCGGAAACGCCTTTCCAGATCGAAGACAACTCGTTGCTTCCGTTTTTGCCGGGGATGTTGTTCAGCCCGTTGAAATAAGAGCTGTTATAATACACGCCGGACGTCGCGTTGCCGGAATGCGCCATATTCGGGAATTGCCAGCTCTGCCCCCAGTCGGTGGGAGAAGTGCCGGAATCGACCCAGATATAACCGAAATCGTCCTGATAAATGTTGGAGAACCAGTTTCCGATGCTTTCCTTCGGGCTGTAGCCGATCCCCGCCGTATTCATCCACATAACGGACATCGCTTCCCATTCTTTCCACACCGTGCTGCCTTCGCCGATCTTGAGATCGCCGACCGCTTCGTCGTCGTAACGAAGGTGACGGCGCATGTATTCGTTTAAAAATTCGTCGAGAGCGGCGTCCGAGCTGTAAAACTGCATCAGCCCCTCTTTGTTCTGTTTCGTATAGGTATAGCCGTTGTCAAGGTCGATCACGTCGCCCGCGGAAGTCGATTCCGAAGAAGACGAAGGAGCCGAACCGCTATTGTTGTTTCCCCCGCAGCCTGCCGCCGCGCAGCCGCTCAGAGCGACCGCAAGCGTGAAAGAGACGATCTTACCGAATTTTCCTTTCATGTTTTTCCCTCCTTATCTGCCCGCGTTTTTCCGTGCGGCAAGTTCTTCGTCTGTATACCCTTCCTGATTGGACAGCGTTTCGTCCTCCGTAAATCCGGTCTCGCCGGCCCCCGCGGGGCGCCACTGCTTGTTGGCGGGATGATACACGAAAGAGAAATCGTTTTTCAGAATTTTCCCGTTGGGGAAAAGCAACCCGCCGCGCAGAGAGATCGCCATCTTCTCTCTTCTGTCGGGGGCGATGTTTTCGTTGAACGACGTTTTCCCCGTATCCTTCCCGAGGCTGTCGTACACGTTGGAAGCGAGGATCTGATCGCGGACGGAATCCCCCTTCAGCACCAGCTGAATGTGATTGCCTTCGATATGGATCTGCACCGCGAGAGGCTGAAGCGATCCGTGGTTTTGTTCCGCCGCGGTATGGGCGGCGTCCGTATAATAACATACCGTAGAATCGGCGACCTGTTCCTGGATCTGATATACGTTATACAAGTCGATCCCGTCCTCATTGCCCTGCGGGGTCATGTCGTACTTCGCACCCCCGTTGTTTCCGGGGAAGGCTTCCAGCCCGTTAAAGGACTGGCAACCGAACCACAGATTGTAACTCAGGCTGTTTTCCCATTCTTTCGAATAGATCTGATAGCGGTAAAGAAGGGTCAGTTCGGAATCGGAATACTGTTTATCCCCTTTATCTCCGTGATACACGAGCAGGCTCTTCCAGTCGCGCACCTGAAGGTCGATATATTTTTTCGGAGTGATCGTATCCGAAAAATAGATATAAACGACGAAGTTCGATCCCTGGATCTCGGGCACGGAAACGGACGTTACGCTCACCTCGGCGTAATCGTCGATATTGTCGCTCCGATAAATGCGTTCGCCCTTACCGAGAGAAGAGGCAAAGCGGTAAATATAGCGCACCGTCGTCACGTAGCCGTTGTCGCAGAGAAATCCGCCGAGAACGTAAAGGCGATCCTTGCCGTCCTCTTTCACGAGCCCCGCCGAAACGGGGACCGTCGCGGAAACGATCATGCCGTTTTCGCTCTGTCTGTAGCACACCTTTGCGCCGCTCACGTCGGATAAAGGGGTTCCGTTCACGACGAAAAATTTCGCCGCCGAAGCCGTGACGTCCTTCTCCTCGGTCGCGACGGATTTATCGAACCCGTACGAGATCGTATAGTTTTCTCCCGTTTTTTCCATCGTGACGGAAGAAAGGAACAAGGCGTTGCTCTTTGCTGCCGAAGCGGCTTGTTCCGTCGGGGATCCTGCGTTGCGCGCGCCCGCCGCCAAAGCGGGAAGCGAAAACGCCGTGCAGTACACGGCAGCGGAAAGAACCGCCGCCATAGCGCGATAAAACCACTTTTTCTTCATCGTTTTTCTCCTTTTTTATATCTTGTTCCGAGGGATCTTTTATTCGCGTAGACGAATAAAAAGGGGATCCCTTCCGATCTTCCGCTTTTTACGCCCTCAGTCGACCAATTCTACTCCGGCGGGAACTTCGATATCGAATTTTCCGTCTTTCCAAACGATCGTAACTTTTCCGTAAGGCGTGGGATAATCGATCCTGTAATCCGTGAACCCGGCAGATACGGGTTTTATCCTCATTTTCCCGCAACCCGCCTCGAGAATCTCGATCCCGCCGATTTTTTTGATCAGAAACTGCACGGGACCGCACGACCAGCCGTGGCAGAAGCTGTGGCGGAATCCTACGTAACAATGCTTTCCGAAATCGCCGTGAATATCCTTCTCCCCTTCTTCCGGCAAGCGATCGAGCGGGGCGCTGCCCTTGACCCTGTCCGGATCGAAATCTTCCCAGAAAGTCGTGGCGCCCATATCGAGCATCGCGCCGTAATATTCCTTCATCAGTTCGACCGCCCGTTCCGGATGCCCGCCGTCGGCGATCGCGCTCAGAATATAATAGCTTAAGAAAGTGCTGAACCCTTTCGCCCCGCCTTCCGTCAGAAATTCATACGATTCCGCGGCGGGTCTGATCCCCGCGTAAACGAGAAAAGCCTCGCACTGCTTCTGCTTTTTCACCGTAAGCGAATGATTGCGGGAAAGCTTTGAAAGCATTTCGTCGCACGTTTCCGTGCTTTCGCCGACCGCCTCGAGAAGCCTGCGGCATTTCTTCGCCGCAAGAACCCACAGAGCGTAAACGCCGACGATCTCGTCCGGCGAATCGTGGCTCGGCCAGTCGAACAGAAAAGACCCGTCCGCCGCGATCGTTCCGTCTTCGCGGACAACGCCGTTGATCAGGTCAAGCGCTCCCTTCAGATACCCGATCTGTTTTTTCAGATATTCCGCGCAGGCGTTCTGTTCGTAATAATCGTGCAGAATGACGATCCACCACGCCGTATAGGTCGGCGTATTGTTCATCCATGCGGGAAGAGGGGTATGTTCCCTTATGTAATCCAGAGAACGCCCGACCGATTCGTCCTCGCCGAACAGGCAGGCGATCGCCGTGGTTTCCGGGTGCATATCGCCGATCCACACGAGGCGGTCGCGCTTGATGCCGTCCCAGATATACGTCTGCATGCACTGCTGCAACGTTTCCGAAGCGACCTCGAAAATACGGTTTACGCGAGCGTCGTTACAGGTAAACCCGCCGACGGGATGAAGATCGCGCCTGATCTCCGTCGCCAAGATCGCTTTGACGTAAACGACCTTTTTCTCGAGAAAATCGATCCTCGCAAAGCGAAACCCCGTCTGAAGAAATTCCATGTCCGAATACATGGGCAACGTTACT
The DNA here is from genome assembly GCA_934271265.1 of uncultured Clostridia bacterium. Taxonomy (GTDB): domain Bacteria; phylum Bacillota; class Clostridia; order Christensenellales; family Borkfalkiaceae; genus UBA10281. The sequence goes on from CAKQRE010000039.1 coordinate 63,225, forward strand.
TCGATATCCCGCAGGGTATGATGGTTGCCGGCGTTTTTCTCTCCCGGTTCCGCATAACACTCGGAAACGGATTCGCCCGTGCGGATGCGGACCCGGCACCCGCCGCCTTCGGCGACCTGCGTAAGCAACCTGACCGCTCCGTTGAATTCTCTGCCGAAATCGAGAACGACGTATCCTTTGCCGTTTACCTTCGCAAGGTGCGTTTCGCTCAACCCGATCTGCAATTCGACCGGCTCTTTCAGAACGGATACGTTCTCTATGTTGCCGGAGGTTCCGAAGATCCGCGCGGGAAATATGCTCCTCCTCACGCGATCGTCCGTCATCGTTCTGTCTGTCATCGTTTTCTGTCCGAACTCCTTCGGATCTCCCCTTCTGAATCGTTAAAAATACTCCGTCCGTTCCCGGAATTTTCGGAGTGGTCGCGGTTTGGTTACCCGCATAACCAAACACAGTATAACATAGGTTTCGGGGTTTGTCAATAGTTTTTTTGAAAATTTTTTGTCTGTTTTTTCCCCTTTCCGGCAAACAAAAAAACGCAGATTCTACACGTTTTTCGTGCGTTTCTGCGTTTTTTCTTTCGTTTTGTTCCTTTCTTATCGGTGACCGTATGGTTACCGCAATATTACGTCCGGAATACGGCTCTCTTTTTCCCGATCGCCACTTACTCCATCCTTCCGGAAAGGGTCAGTTCGAGAAGAACCGCCTGATTTTTTTTCGTGAATCCGACGCGGATCCCTCCCCTTTCCCTTTTTACCGCAAACGAACGGCAGGGGAAAATTTCTTTTACGGAGGTAACGTTTTTCACGGGAATAAATACCTCGTCGCTCCCGCTTTCTCTGCGCCATACCGCAAGCAGGATTTTCTTCCCGTTTTTCAGTCCCTGCGCGGCAAAGGAGTTTTTATCCGTCAGCCTTGCAAGACCGAGGGGATAAACGGGATAACTCGCCCCGATAAATTCTCTCAGTTCCTTATACAGCGAAACGCCTTGTCTGATCAGCGAGAGATTTTCCTCGTCGCAGACGTCGATCTTTCCGGAAAGATACATGGTTCCCGTCATTCCGTTGATCAGATTGAAGATCGTTTCCTCGCCGTCCTTCCTCTCCGCGACGTACGCGGGGGTAAAATATTCCTCGCCGTTCATCTCCCAGAACACCCGCGGATAGGGATACGTCCACACGCCGATCTGTTCGGGCAGAAGGGACAGCAAAGTTCCGTTCAGAATAGAAGGGATCTTATCGTATTCCTCACAATCGGAAATACTCTGCACGTTGAAATTCCGCATGGTATTTCCGTCGGCGCGCATCGCCCCGGAGGCGCAGTTTTCCAGATACAAATCGGGAAATTCTCTGCGGACTTCGGCATAAAACGCATTGACCTGACGGCAATGCTGCTCCAGCCCCGCGTAGGGGGAAGCGTTCTTCCTGTCCACCCCGCAACCGGGATGCCCGTTGTAATCGTTTTTGATATAGCGGATACCGAGGTCGTACAACGCGCGGATCTTTCCGAGAAGATATTCGCGGACTTCTTTGTTTCCGAGATCAAGATAATACCTGCCGCAGCGATAAATGCGCTCCCCTTCGTTCGTCAGAAACCACGATTTCGGATATTTCGAAAGGGCAGACAGCGCGCTGCAGACCTCCAGTTCCGTCCACAGCCCCGCCACCATTCCGCGGGAACGGATCTCGCCGATCATTTCCGCAAACGTATGCCCGCCGAACCGCTCGTCGCAGGGGATCCAGTCGCCGAGCCCCGTAAATCCGTTCGCGTCTTTCGCGCGGTACCAGCCGTCGTCGAAACAATAGCCTTCCGCGCCGACTTCCTTCGCCTTATCCATCAAAGAAATGCATGCCTTTTCGTCGAGCTTGCACCAGAGGCAATTCATATAATCGTTGAACATCAGCGGAACGGTTTTATGCTTTTTCAGATATTTTCTTCGATAATTCGTCAACGTTTCGGATACGGAAGAAAAATCTTTTGCACAGGTAAACAAGCTTTCCGCACAGCGATATTCCGCTCCTTTGCGGAGATAAAGGCGAAAACCCTGTTTCTCGCTGTCGCCCGCGCCGCACGTAATCTTATACATGCTGCCTTCTATGCGTTCGGCATCGGTCAGAGAAATTTCGAGATTATACGGTCCGTCGGGCAAATGCTGAACCGCCCACACCGTTCCCGCAGTCTCGTCGCGGAAAAATACAACGGGCGAAAACTTTCTCGTCGTATAAGAAGCAACGGACGAAACGTCTCCCGAACAACCCGTTTTATGTCCCGTCGCGCGGAAGAGCCCGAGCGTTTCCGGGCTTTCCCAATGCAGTTGTCCCTCGCCGCCCCATTCGCCGCGGACCACGCCGATCCGGATCCTCCCGAGATAATCGTCCGAAAGGCACGCCCCGCCGATCCCCGCGAAACGATTTGCCAGCTTTTTGACGCAAAGCTTCACGGCGCCGAGGTTTTTGATCGTGCATATCTGAGATAAAACCCCTTGCCGGAAAATCTGTTTTACGGTAACTTTCACCGCCCCGTCCTGCGACGAATATTCTTTTATCAGCGTTTTTCCGCGCGTTCCGACGGACGTAAGGCGGAAACAGTCGGTATCTCCGTGGATCTCCTCGCCGTCCTTTTCATAGGCGAATTCCGCGGCGAAAGGATATTCCGCATACCGCCCCGCATGCGCCGTGTTCCGTTCCTCAACGTCGGAAAAAAGTATTTTCCCTTCCTCGTTCTCTTCCACGAGCAGTGCACCGCTCTTTCTTAAGATACGTTCCATGTGGTTTCCCCTTTGTTTCTGTTTTCCGCCACATTCTAACATAAAAAAACGAGCTTGTCAACCGCGCAAAAATATTTACGTTGCAAAATCGCGGCAAATTCTTTCGCCGCGATTTTGCTATGCCGGACAAGAATATTACGAACCTTGGTCTATTGTCGTATAAGCATCCGCAAGCCGAAAAACCAGAACGAGCCATGTAAAATATCGGATTAATCGCGTTATAGGGCAATTTTCGGATTTTCCGTCAAGGCTTGGCATTTCCGGTTAACTTATTGCGTTTCCGCCGAAAAAATCGTTTTCTTCTTTTCAGCGGTAATCGCCATAATTTTAATATCCGAGTACGCATTCGTATACATAGCGTAATTGCCCTCTTCTCCGAACTCTTCCTCAAACTCGCTGTACGGACAAGTATTTCTGATTTCGATCGCGCATTCCGCCGGACCGGTCACGTTTTTATATTCCGCCTTTGACCGATCCGCCCCCTGCGGGTTTTTCAGAAAATCGACAACGCCGTCGTAACCGTATTCCCTGCTGTCAAACAGGATATATTCTTTCCCGCAGTTCACGCAACGAATTTTTACGATATCTCGGGTTTCGGTCATCAGATCGTCGTATTGTTGCTTTGTGAGTTTCAGCTTCTTTTTCCCTATCCCCAGAAAAGATTTTGAACACACCCAGAAATTTCCGTCTTTATCATGATAGAAATCTCCGTTGTACGTTTTCCATAGTTCCTCTTCCCATTTCTTTCTTGCCCGCTCTTCCGCGGTAATCTTTTTTTTGAAAAAATCAAATTCGCAGCACCCGCAGGAACATTTCGTTTTAAAGGAAATTTTATCTTTTTTCTGAACAACTTCGTATGCGATATTTTTCAGATAGTCCGGTAAAATACTGTCCGTCATGTCGGTTCTCCCTGTCTCGGATATATTTTAAATTCTTCCCGGATTTTTCCCGGGCGGTTTGTCTTGCCGATAAATACATTTTACCATAACGTTGCGAAAATTGTCAAATCTTGTTGAGATCCTTCGCGGATAGAATTACCGGGACGGGTAGCGTAAAAAAACGTAACGGCGACTCCCCGGATGGGAAGCCGCCGTTACGTTTGGAGAAATAATTTATAAAACAAGAAAAAACTTTGGTGTGGTCTTTGTTTGTGCCTGTATTATACCCCATCGATATGGTGAGCGATTGACGCCGCGATAGAAATACGGTGAAAGTTTTTTTCATCTCGCTTTTTACTGTTTTCACGAAAAAGGACTCGTATCTGCCCCACGGTCGTTTTCTTTTTCCGTCAGATCAGAAGGGTTCCCTCGTTCGTCTTCACGACCTTGAAGATATCGGCTTCCTTTAAGGTGTTCGCGTCGATATACACATAGTAAGTCGCCCCGTTATACGTTCCGACAAACTCATAGGCAAGCCTCTCTTTTCCGTTTCCCGCGGGAATGACCGCAACGTTTTCTTCCGTCACGTCCAGTTTCACGTTGACTTTCTCGGCGGCTTCTCCCAAAGTGTGCTTCGCCTTTCCGAGAACCCGCTCCGTATGGTTTTTATAATAAGAAGAAGCTTCCATTCCGGTCACGATCCCCGTTTCTTTGCACACGTTCACTTTCACGAGGTCGGGATAAACGATCACGCCGTCCGTCGTATAAGCGAAATTGAAGTGCGTTTTATGAGCGTCGGAATACCGCCAGACGCATTTCATGTCGGCAAAACCGTTCTTCTTTAAAAATTCACGCGCGTTTGCAAGGCACTCCTCGTCGGTAAACACGTCTTCCGTGCATTCGCGGTAGCTCGAAAACGTAACGAGTTTACCTCCCTTTACCGAGAAATTCGCATCGATCTCCGTGCCGTCTTCGGTCATTGCGGAAGCATTGAAACAGTCGATCTTCCCGTTTTCCGTCTTACCCGTTATTTCCACCTTGCCGATCTTACGGTCTCCGAAAAGAGAGCGGAAGTTTTCCTTCACTTCTTTTTCGGTCACTTTTTCGCCGGAAAGCCCCTTTACTTCGCCTCCTTCGGCGCCGTCCGAAAACGCGCCGTCGTAAATCATTTCGGGGTAATCCACCGCCTGCGATTCGAGGTCGTTGAACTGCGCGATCAGAATATCGTTCGCATTGTTGTCCCCGAGCAGGGTAAAATCGTAATTCTCGTCGATACGGGCGGAAAGCCCGGAAAGCGCAGATTTTAAATTCACGTTGACGTTATAGAGAGAAACCATTTTCTCATAATCGTCATTCGTCAGTGTTTTGCCGTCTATAAGTCGATTATTCAGGTATTTTGCATAGTCTCCGACCTGATTGATATACTTTGACGTGAAATATTTCGATTCGTCCTGCACGGGAAGCGCCGCCAAAGACGCATCCGCAAGATTGCTCTGAACGATCACGTCGCTTAAAATTCTCTGTTGTCCTTCGGGATCGGAAGAAACGAGAAATTTCGACAAATTCGTTTCGATGTTATCCACATAAGAAACAAAATCGTAAAAGGCGCGTTCCCCGGAAACGTCGTTTACGACGGATCTTCCGACGTGGATATAGTCGGTAAATACCGCAAGCGCCAGTAAGGATCCGAGAACGAGCGCCGAACACCCGAGAGAGATCACCGCGGCGATCCAGCCGCCCACGCCCCTCTTTTTGTTCTCCCGTTTCTGCTCGGCGCGAATCTCCGCCTTTCTCTTCTTTTCTTCCCGTCTGCGCTCGGCTTTCGCCCGTTTCAATTCGTGTTTCTGCTCTGCCTTTTGCCTTTTATAGGCGATTTTCGCTTCTTTCTCGGAAGCGATCCTCTTTGCGCGGTCTTCTCTGCTTTCGTTTTTGAGAAAAGCCTTTCTTGCAAGCCGCTCTTCCTTTTTCTCTATGGCAAGCCGTCTGAGATTTTCTTTTTTCTGCAATTTCGCCTGTTTCTTTGTGAGTTTTGCCTTCAGCTTCGCCTCTTTCTTCTCCTTGCGGATCTCCGCGAGACGAACTTTTTTCTCTTCTCTCCGTTTCGCCTTTTCGGCTTTGCGTGCCGATCTTATTTTATCGCCGGCTTTCGCCGCCCGCACGTTTTTTCCTTTGGCGGTTTCTTTCACGTCCGTTTTCCCCGCCTTATCCGCGGCGGGTTCCGTCGTCGTTTTTTTCTTTCCGACGGGATTCTCTTTCTCCGCCGAAAGATTTTCCGCTTTTTCCACGGCGTTGTTCTTCTTGCCGCTTCCGTTCTTGTTTTCGTTCATACCAAACCTCCTTTACAACGCAAACACGTGTTCGCCGATCGTGACGACCGTTTTTCTCGAAAAGATCCATTTGCTCGTCGCCACGGCGGGATTATAATAATACAAGCTCCCGTAAGACGGATCCCAGCCGTTCATCGCGTCTTTCGCGGCGGAAAGAGCCGTCCGATCCGGGCTTAGGTTGATCTGCCCGTCCTGCACGCAGGTAAAGGCGTAAGGCTGATAGATCACGCCGGAGATCGTATTGGGAAAAGACGAACTCTTCACCCGGTTCAGCACGACGGCGCCGACCGCCACCTGCCCCGCATAGGTTTCCCCCCTCGCCTCGGCGTAAATAAGCCGCGCGAGAAGGTTGGTATCCGAGCTCGAATAAGCGGAGTTTTCTTTCTGCGCGGTATTCGTGACCACGATCCCGAGAGCCGCAAGCGTTTTCGCCCCGACGATCCCGTCTGCCGTCAGTCCGTTTTTCCCCTGAAAATACACGACCGCTTTGCGCGTCTGCGCGCCGAAGATCCCGTCGACCGAACCGCCGTAATATCCCCAGTTTTTCAGTTTTTGCTGAATTTGCCTGACCGTTGCCCCTCGGCTTCCCTGCCGCAACACGAGGGTCTCCGCCGCAAGCTCTCCGGAAACGGAAAACGTTTCCTCGTTTTTACCCCCGTTACGTACGGCAAACGAACCGGCGGCGATCGCCGTTGCGACAAGCAGGAACGCAGCGACCGATCTGATGATTCTCTGATTCATGTTACCTCCTCGAAACGCCCGAAAGCGCGACAAGGATCCTTTTTCCCGGGTCTGCCGTTCTTTCGCGGGCTATTTCTTTCTTTTGAATCGTTCGATTATTTCCGCAATCTTCGAGCGGTATTCCACAGGACTGTCCGACAAAAAACAGAGGGGCGGATACACGACGCACCACCAGTTATCCCCTTTTGCCTCGCCGAGCCCGATAATCAGAGCGTCGTAATATCCGGACGGAAGAGTCGTCTCCTCGTACGTACGGGTCGGAAACTTCTCGTTCCTTACCGTAACGGAAGAGGAATAGGAAAACCCGTTTCTTCTTAAAACGGCGTCTGCGACCGCGCGAAGGGTATTCGCCTTGCTTCCGATCGTTTTTATCGCCTCTTCCTTCGTCCGGCACTCCGCCGCATACGGCGTTAAATAACTCACGACGGCGTCCCGCACGAGATATTTCACCCGTTGGTCTTCTTCGTCGTTCGAATTTGCCCTGACGTGAATGCGAAGATATTCTTCCGTTTTCACGGACGGTTCGCACCCCGTACCGCAAGCGATTGTCAACAGTATTATGACGATAAACGCCGAACTTATGCAGCAAAGCCGCGATCTTCTTTTTTTCATGATCTCTCCTTTCCGGAAACCCGCCGTTCGCGCTCCGTTTCCGTATCCGATTATTGCCGCCCGGCAATGAAACAATACATTCTTTCGGAAAATTTTTCGCCCGGCACAAAAAAAACGCCGCCCGAAGGCGACGCTTGTCTGCTGTTTTGTTTTCCGATCATTCCGGATCGGAACCTCCATGTTCATCCGGTTTATCCGTATCGTCCGCGGCGCAAGTTCCGCCGTCGGCTCGCGCGTCTTCGGAATTGCCCGTACCGTCCGCGTTTTCCGAAGCGTCGGAAGTTTCCGTATCGTAATAAAACGGAACGTCCTCCGAATCCTCGTAAAAACCTTTGCTCTTTGCTATTCTGACCGCCGCGCCCGGAATATAATCTCCGAGATACACGGAACCGTCGAACGCGAGAACAAACAGAAAAATATGCGGCAGAAACAGCAATCCTACCGAAAACGCGGTTTCATGCCCGAAGGATCTCGAAAGCGCGAGACAAAATCTCACTTGAACGACTATAAGAACGACGGCGCAAAGCAAAGCCGGAAGCAACAGCGCGGGCGTAGAGTAGGAATAAGCGGAAAAAGCGATGCAGGGAATCGTGAAAATGAATTCTATCCAATAGAGAAAAGGTTTCCCCGCTATTTTGAAAAGCAGGAATTGCCCGTAAATCGGTATCAGTGCCTTCCACCACGCTTCCCCGACTTTGATAAACACAAATATTTCGGCAACCACGTAAATCAGAGAAGAGATGATGACGATCAATTTGGCCGCCGCATCCGGAATGCCAACGGAACTCGTAGGGGAGCTTCCCGCCAAAAGATTCATTGCCGCCAAAAGGTTCATTGCCGCCATAATTTTCCACCGCCGATATATTATTTAATCGATATATATATTATATCCTGTAAAAATTATAGCATATTCCCCCGGTCATGGCAAGCGTTTTTCAAAAAAATATTCCGCGATATCGCAATATTCGATGGAACGATCATGGCGGTATTCCGGCATAAACCGCCGTGCGAAGACATAAAGATATATCGTCCGGAGGATTCTTTTTTGTATTACGATATCGACGCAAGGGTTCTGAAAGAAGGAGAATATATCGTGCGCTTCCGCGCCACCGTGCGACAGGCGGCTAAAGTTTTCGGCGTGAGCAAGTCTACCGTACATTACGACATGGTGAAAAGGCTTCCCTCGCTCGACGAAGATCTGTCCGCCCGCGTGCGCGAGCTTTTGTCGATCAATCTGTCCGAACGCCATATCCGCGGCGGGATCGCCACGAGAAAAAAATATAAAAACCGTACTATAAGCCGATAATTACACTTTTATTCTACTTATCCGGTCTCAAAAAACCGATCGGCCCCCTCTTTTTTCCCGCACGTAAACGTTTAAAACGATACCGAAAACAAGCCCGCGCGTTACGGCGTAAAGCCATACGAGAAAGACGATCAGAGCGGCAAGTTTCCCGTACAGGCGATCGTATGCGGGGAAAAAACGCAGATACAGCGTAAACCCGACGGTAAAAACGACCCAGAACGAAAAGGTGAACGCCACGCCGACGAAAAGATCCCCGATCCCCGCACGGAAAGGACAAGCCAGCCGATGTACGACAAACAGAACGACAACCGACGAACAGACGGACAGGAAAGCGGACGCGACGGAAGCAAAAGCCCCCGCGGAGAATACGGAATTGAGCGCGACGCCGACCCCTGCGGAAAGGAGGACGATCAGAAGAAGCAAAAATACGGCGACGAAAGACAGCACCCGCAGGAACACCGTTTTCCTTTTTTCACGTTTTCCGTACACTTCTTCCCCGATTTTTCCGAGATAGTAAAAGCAGACGGAAGAAGAATAAAGGTTTGTAAAGAAAAAAAGCACCCCCGCGGAGACGGAAGAGAAATTTGTTTCCCTCAGGATCTCGCCGATCATTCTTCCCGTTCCGACCGGAAAAGGGACAAGAGAAGGACGGAAGGAAAATCCGAAAAAGGAAACCAGACGTGCGATCACAAACAACAGGGGCACCACCCCGAGCAGAAGATAAAACGCAAGGCTCGCGGAAAAAAGAGAGACCTTCTTGTCCTTCAGAAAGGATAAGAACTCCCTGACGTCCCGCCATGCCCGCGCCGCTTTTTCCGCCGCCGTACCGCGCCTTGTCGTACGGCGTTTTTTCGTTGTTCTCCTCTCGCCTTTCGCCTTTTTCATAAAACAAGTATGCGCAGACTTGAGCCGGGTTTGCACGCTTTTTACAAAAAACGGGAAAAAAAGCGAATATTTCCCGTATTTCGCAAAAAGAAACGAGCTATAATCGGATAGGCTTAACATTCGTCGTCACCGACTGTTTTACGGCGAAAGCCCGGGAAAAGGGCGGGAAAGAAGCTATAAGGTATTCGGCGATAGCATTACAAAGCCTATGCGCGACATAAAAAAACGTCGGAAATCACGATCGTTCCGCACGGAAGGAGAATAAGAAAAATGTATCTCTTTTTAAAATCGGCAACACAATCTTTGTTCGCCGTGTTCGGATTCTGGAAGATCGCCGCCGCGATCGCGGCGATTTATCTCGCGATCGCACTGATCGTCTTCGTTGCGGGGATCTTTTCGCCGAAATACGCGAAGGCAGATAAAACGTGGTGTCTCATTCTCCTTCTTCTCACCGTGATAGCGGAGCTTCTCGCGGCAATATACGAAACGGCGAAGATCGGACCGCTGCTCCCCGTAACGGACAAGATTCACGCAATCGCCGCCGCGACCGGACTTTTCCTCGACGTGTGTATGTGTATTCTTCTTTTTCTGCGCCGGTTCGTTCCCGAAACGCTTTCTCCGAAAGAGAAAAGGATCGTAGCGAAACTGATCCGCGAAGGAACCGACGTCGATCCGACGGAAGCAGCACTTCGCCCTTCCGTGATCCCGCGGGCGTTTTCCGCAACCGGCTGCGTGAGACGAATCGAGAAAATACGAACCTATAAGCCGATTAACGATCTTTCTGACGGAATAGACCGCCTGAATTACAATAAGATCGCCTACTATATCGAACGGCTGCGGCATTACAATCTTTCGATTTGCGAGAAAGACGAACTCGACAAACTTTCCGTCGATATCCGCAAATACTCCGCCCGCGCCCCGTCGGACTTCGAGCGCGCCGCCTTCGGGAACAGACTGCTCACCCTCGTGAAGATCCTCGCCAGGTATAACGAACAAGATTAATACGAGCCTTGCCCGGCATTACGTTGCCTAAGCGATTCAACCGACAAAGAAAAACACCTTCCTCAAAATCTTCCCGAATCCGTCAGGATCGTCGGGGCAGAATGAAGAAGGTGTTTTTATTTTTTCGATCCGAAAAAACCCTGATCGGGAATCAGTCGAATTTTAATTTGCGCGCCATCATCACGCCCATCACGGAAGCCATCATCAGACCGCGCGTCCACCCGGAGGAATCGCCGAGGCAATGAAGGTTTTTGATGTTGGTGTTGAAATCGTCGTCCATTTTGATTTTATTGGAGTAAAATTTCAATTCCGGCGAATAAAGAAGAGTTTCCGTGCTCGCAAATCCGGGAACGACCATATCGAGCTGTTTGATGAAATTGAGGATATTCGTCAGCGTGCGGTAAGGCATCGCGGCGGTGATATCCCCCGCGACCGCGTCGGGAAGGGTCGGACGGACGTTGGACTGCATCAGTTCCTTTGCCCACGTTCTCTTTCCGTCCAGAATATCGCCGTAACGCTGAACGAGGATATGCCCGTCGCCGAGCATATTCGTCAGCTCGCCGATTTTTTTCGCGTATTCGATGGGCTGATTGAACGGATAAGTGAAGTTATGCGAGCAAAGAATGGAAAGATTGGTATTGTCCGACTTTCTGTCTTTATAGGAATGTCCGTTCACGACGGCAAGATTGTCGTCGTAATTCTCCTGCGCCACATAGCCGCCCGGATTCTGGCAGAACGTTCTCACCTTATTTTTGAAGGGTGCGGGATAGCCGATGAGCTTGGATTCGTAAAGAACCTTATTCACCTCTTCCATCACTTCGTTTCTCACTTCCACCCTTACGCCGATATCGACGGTGGAAGGCTGATGTTCGATCCCGTGCTCGCTGCACATGGTTTCCAGCCACGCCGCGCCTCTGCGCCCCGTCGCCACGATCACCTTTTCGGCATAGATCGTTTCCTCTTTTCCGGCGCGCGTCACGACGGCGCCTTTGCAAACGTTGCCCTCGATGATCACGTTGCCGCAATCGGTATGGAAAAGCATTTCGACGCCGTGTTCGAGCAGATACTGTTCGATCGCATAATAAATGCTTTGCGCTTTTTCCGTGCCGAGGTGGCGGATGGGACAATCGACGAGTTTCAACCCCGCGACGATCGCCTTTCTGCGGATCTCGCGGATCTCCTCGGGATGATCGACGCCTTCGATCTTCGTGTCCGCGCCGAATTCGAGATAAATGCCGTCCACGTAGCCGATATATTCCTGCACGACGTCGTGTCCGATCTGATCGGGCAATGCCCCGCCGACGTAGGACGAAAGAGAAAGTTTTCCGTCCGAAAACGCGCCCGCGCCCGAAAAGCCCGTCGTGATGGCGCAGTTTTTACAACCCATGCAGTGTCCCGTGGTGTGTTTGGGGCAAACCCTTTTTTCCACCGGTGCGCCCTTTTCCACGATGGTGATTTTCTTTCCGCAACCTTTACGGACGAGTTCGAACGCGGTAAAAATACCCGCGGGACCCGCCCCGATGATCAATACGCCTGTATTCATTCGATTTGATTCCTCCCGGATTCTATATTTACGAATCATCTGTTTCTTATGCCGCCGCGGCGTTTTTCCCTGCCCCGTCGGCGTTTTTCTTTTGTCTCTTCCCCGCCGGTCAGTCCTTTTCCGCACCGTCGGAAACGTCGCCTTTGCGGTCGAGATGAACGTCTAACTGGTTGAAGGGGATCTCGATACCGAGCTCGTCGAACTTCGCCTTGATCTGCTCGTTCAGATCGAAATAAACGTCCCAGTAATCGTCCGTTTTCGTCCACGCCTTGACGGAAAGGACGATCGCGCTGTTGCCGTGTTCGGAGATCCTGCACGAAGGCGCGGGATCTTTCAGGATCTTATCGTGTGCGGAGGCAACTTCGAGCACCGCCTGCTGCGCCTTTCCGAAATCGGCGGAATAAGCGATGGTGTACGTTCTTTCCACCCTTCTCGTCGCCTTCTTCGTATAATTCACCACGGTGGAATTGGCAAGCGTGCCGTTCGGGATCGCCACCATGCGGTTATCGTACGTGCGGAGATAGGTATAAATAAGCCCGATCTCTTCCACGAATCCTTCTTCGCCGAGCGCGCCGACGTAATCGTCCACGTGAAAAGGTCTCGTCACGATGATCAGCACGCCGCCCGCCACGTTGGAAAGAGCGCCCTGCATGGCAAGCCCGATTCCGAGCCCGACCGTCGTCAACAGCGCGGTCAGAGCGGAGATATCGATCCCCACGTAACTCATCAGCGTGAGCACGATCAGAACTTTCATTCCGACTTTAAACACCGCGATCAGCGTTTTGCTCAGCGTTTTATCCCATTTCTTCCTCTCGCTCAGTTTTTTCATCGAACGAGAGATCGAATTCACGATCGCAAAACAAACAACGAGCAACAAGATCGCGATCAGGATCTTCACGCCTTGTCCTTTGCACCACGCGATCAGGCGATTCAGCGCGCCTTCCAGCGTCGTGCCGGTCACCGCCTGCGCGGCGGAATCCGTTGTTTCCGCGGCAAAAGCGATCGCCGCGCGATTTATCGTCATATTCATTCTCCTTCCGGCAAGCCGAACGACTTTTCTGCTAATAAGGTCGATAAACGGCTTATAGCCTCGTTTCTCTTATACGTTAAAGCGGAACAACACAACGTCTCCGTCCTTCATCACGTAATCTTTTCCTTCCGAACGAACTTTGCCGAGTTCTTTCGCCTTGGTGTAGCTTCCGCATTCGAGAAGGACTTTCCAGTCCACGCATTCGGCGCGGATGAATCCCTTTTCGAAATCGGTGTGGATCTTACCCGCCGCCTGCGGCGCTTTCGTCCCCTCGGCGATCGTCCAGGCGCGCGTTTCCGGTTCTCCCGCCGTCAGAAAACTGATCAGTCCCAGTAATTTATACGACGCCTTCACAAGCCTGTTCAGTCCGCTTTCTTTCAATCCGAGATCGCCGAGGAACACTTCGGCTTCGTCGGGCGGAAGTTCGGAGATCTCCTCTTCGGTGCGGGCGCAGATGACGAGGGTCTCGCTCCCTTCCGTCTTCGCGTATTCCTTTACCGCCTTCACCATGGGGATATCGTCCTCCGGCTTACCCATGTCGGCTTCGGCAATGTTCGCCGCATAGATGACCGGTTTCGACGAAAGAAGGAAGAGTCCGTCCACGTATTTCTGCTCGTCTTCGTCGAGTTCCATGCCGCGCACCGGTTTTTCCGCTTCGAGGCGATCGAGCACTTTTTTCAGAAGGGCGGCTTCGATCTGATATTTTTTATCGCCCGACTTGATCATGCCGTACGCCTTATCGTAACGTTTCTGAACCGTTTCGATGTCGGCGAGAATGAGTTCGAGATTGATGATACCGATGTCGCGCACGGGGTCGACCGTCTGCTCCACGTGGGTGATGTTTTCGTCTTCGAAACACCGCACGACGTGCACGATCGCGTCTACCTCGCGGATATGAGAAAGAAATTTATTGCCGAGACCTTCCCCTTTGGAAGCTCCCTTCACAAGCCCGGCGATATCCACGAATTCGATGGTGGCGGGCGTGATCTTTTTGCAATTGTAAAGCGCGGCGAGTTTTGCCAGTCTCTCGTCGGGAACGGCGACCACGCCGACGTTCGGTTCTATGGTACAGAACGGAAAATTCGCCATCTGTGCACCCGCATGGGTGATGGCGTTGAAAAGAGTCGATTTGCCGACGTTCGGCAAGCCTACCACTCCTAATTTCATGATTGTTCTCCGAAATAACGTATTTGTCTGCCGAAAAACGGAGATCTCCGTCCGGACGACTTATCTATTATACAATAACTTTCGAAAATATTCAATCTTTTGTTGCGCTATTTTTATTTTTATGGTAAAATTTAACCGAACGTATCAACCGAACGACAACGCCGCGCCGGAAAAGGGCGGCGGCAAAGAGGATCCGCCGTTACAAAAACGGATCGGAAAGGAAATTTATGGATTACAGAACTTACATCGCAAAAAAATTACCCGATTGCGGCGTACCCGCGGAAGAGATCGCCGCCGCCGTCACCGTTCCCCCGGACAGATCGATGGGCGATTACGCCCTCCCCTGTTTTAAATTCGCGAAGACGATGAGAAAATCCCCCGTCAAAATCGCGGAAGATCTCGCGGCGGGCTATCCCGCCGACCACGTGATCGAAAGCGCGACCGCCGTAAACGGCTATCTCAACTTCAAAGTAAACCGCAAGGGGCTTACGGAAGACACGCTGAAAGAAATTGCGGAGAAAGGCTCCGCATACGGTTCCGCGAAAACCGGGAACGGAAAGACGATCTGCATCGACTACTCTTCCATCAACGTGGCGAAACCCTTCCATATCGGGCACCTTTCCACCACGGTGATCGGCGCGGCGCTGTATCGCATTTTCGGATTTCTCGGCTATAAGGTCGTCGGGATCAACCACCTCGGCGATTACGGCACGCAGTTCGGCAAGCTGATCTACGCCTACAAAGCCTGGGGGACGAAAGAAGGCGTGGAGAAAGGGGGCGTGAAAGAACTCACCCGTCTTTACGTGAAATATCATAAAGAAGCGGAAAAGAATCCCGCCATGGACGACGAAGCGCGCCGCTATTTTAAACTGATCGAACAGGGAGACGAAGAGTGTAACGAACTTTTCAACCGGTTCAAAGAAATCACCTTAAAAGAAGTTTCCCGCATTTACGACGAGCTTGACGTTCGCTTCGATTCCTATGCGGGCGAAAGTTTTTATAACGACAAGATGCAGCCCGTGATCGACGAGCTCGAGGAAAAAGGACTGCTGAAAACGAGCGAAGGAGCAAAGATCGTCGATCTTTCCGATTACGGTATGCCGCCGTGTCTCATTCTCCGCTCGGACGGCGCGTCCCTTTACGCCACGAGAGATCTCGCCGCGGCTTGCTACCGCAAGGCGACTTACGATTTCGACAAATGCCTGTACGTGGTGGCGTATCAGCAGAACCTGCACTTCCGCCAGATTTTCAAGGTGCTGGAACTCATGGGAAAACCCTGGGCGAAAGATCTGATCCACGTCGCTTACGGCATGGTGTCTTTGCTGGACGAAAACGGGAATCAGGTCGCGATGAGCACAAGAAACGGAACCGTCGTTCTGCTGGAAGACGTGTTGAACAAGTGCCACGAAAAATGTCTCGAGGTCATCGAAAAGAAAAACCCCGATCTCGAGGGCAAAGAAGAGATCGCGCGACAGATCGGCACGGGTGCCGTAATTTTCGCCGCTCTCTCTAACAGCAAGATCAAAGATATCGCGTTCAGCTATGATAAGATCCTGAATTTCGACGGCGAAACAGGTCCCTACGTACAATACACCGCCGCAAGGATCAAAAGCGTTCTGCGCAAAGCGGGCAAAAGCGGCGCTTACACGATAAACGAGATCAACGAAGACGAATACGCCCTGATCTCCGCCCTTGCGGCATTTCCCGAAACGGTCGCCGCCGCGGCGGATAAGCTCGAACCTTTCTTCATCACCCGCTACGCGATCGAACTTTCTTCCCTTTACAACAAATTCTATTTCGAACACAAGATCCTCGGCAGCGAGGAAAACGCGAAGAATTTCCGCATAGCGCTTTCCGAGGCGACGCTCACCGTTCTCACCAACGCGCTGACCCTTCTCGGCATCAAAACGCCGGAAAGAATGTAAAAGCCGCCCCTTCTCGCCGAAGCGGCGTTTAATTCCATCAAAATCAGTCTATAAGCCGATCAACCCTGTTTTTCGGAGGTTTTACACATGAAAAAAAGACTCGTTATATTTGACCTCGACGGAACGCTCACCAATACGTCGCTCGATATCTGCGACAACGTGAATCTCGCGTTAAGAAAATTCGGTTACCCCGAAATCACCGTGGAAGAGGCAAAATTATTTGTGGGAAACGGAGCGAGAAAACTGATCGAACGCGCCTTAAAAGGCGCGCCGTGCGACCGTTTCGAAGAATTGCTCGATTTTTACAACCGATCGTATAACTTTTGCGGCAGTCCGAAAACTTACGTTTACCCCGGCATGAAAAAAGCGATCTCCGATCTGAAGGAAAAAGGCTATCTCGCAGCCGTGATCTCCAACAAACCGCAGGACGGCACGACGGAGGTCATCCGCAAGTTTTTCGGGGACGATTGTTTCGACTATGCTTTCGGTCAGCGCGAAGGGATCAAAGTGAAACCGGATCGCGCGTGCGTCGATTTCGTCCTGAAAGAACTTTCCGTAAAAGCGGAAGAAGCGATCTTCGTCGGCGACAGCGACGTCGACGCCATGACGGCGATCAACGCCGGCGTGGACGGCATCGCCGTTTTATGGGGATATCGTCCGAAACAGATGCTCGTCGATCTCGGCGTGAAAAGATTTGCCGACACGGCGGAAGAACTCGAAGAGATCATCCTTTCGCTGTAACCATGCCAATCGTTACCGCCGCCTTCGGAAATTTTTTCGCCTATTTTTCTTCCGCTCCGGAACTCTACGGTACCGGAAAAACGAAAAATGAGTCTATAAGCTCTTTATCCGAGCTTTTATACGATCACTGCAACTGGCTTTCTCTCCCCTATCCCGACGAACGCGATCTTGCGGAGACAAAGGAAAGAGCGATCAAAAAAGCAAACCGTCTTTTTCTTCCGTGGGAAATACTTCCGGACAAAAAGACGATCGCAGCCTATCGGCAAACGGCGATACAAGCGGCGTTTTCCTTCAAAAGCATGCGGGATTCCTTCGACGTCGAACCGCCCGCGATACGGGATATTTTCGCCCGGACGGAAGAAGAATTTACCGCCATTCTTTCGCCCTACCGACTTTCTGGGTTGATCGGGGGAACGGTCGGGCTTGCCGACGAACCATGCACGGAGAATACGCTTTGCGATCTTCGAAGGATCTCTTCCCTGCTGTATTTCTCCGCGAAAGAGATCGTTTCTTCCGCTCGCAAAAACGGCGTTCCCGTTCACGATCCTTTCCGATTTTTCCCGTAATGTCTTGCCGCAAACAATGCGGCAATGCCCGCAATACGATGCGGAACGGAAAGCGGGAACCGCGGAGATTTCGTTCTTAAAAAATCCCGCCCTTTCTGCCGTTTCGGTTGACACCCGCGCAATTAACGGATATAATAATTACAGCTGAAACGGTTCGGGCAAAAACGTTCCGACCGAAAAGGAGATATATTTATGGGTTATTGTAAGTTTATGGACGATCTTCCGTATATCGTGAAGATTCTTTTCTGTCTCCCCGTGATCGATATCCTTTGGGCGATCTATCGTATCGTAAAAGGCGTTTGCAAAGGGCATATCGTAACGCTTATCGCGGGAATCATCTGGCTTTTTGCCGGCACCACGATCTGCTGGGTTCTCGACCTTTTCTTTACGATCTTTCACATGAAAGTTCCTTTCTCGAAATGATCGAAAAAGGAAAATACAAGAATTATATTGTTGATAGCCGCACGGAAACGCGGTTATCACGACAACCCGCAGGACGCGATCACATCGCGCCCTTTCTTTTTACCCGATCGCGGGAAAAAGGAACTTAACGAAAAACAAAAAAATCGATACGCGGCGTTGACTTTACGGATCGGTTGTAATATAATATATAAAAACCCGGTAACGGAAAACCACCCGGGCATAGCCGGGCGATCGTGTCCGAACCCGGCGACATCCGGGCGATACAAAGTAAACGGACAGAAAAGGAGACGAAGCAAAACATGATCAACAAATTCTGCAAACACCCGCTGGAAGAATGTACAAGAAAACTCGCCGCCGTTGCGCTCGGCAGAGAAAAAGCCGATCTCGTAATCAGAAATGCGAAAATCATAAACGTCTGCACCCGCGAAATTCTCGACGGACGCGACGTTGCCGTAACGGAAGGAAGAATCGCGCTCGTCGGCGACGCAACCGCCTGCATCGGCGAAAATACGAAGGTCGTTGACGGAAAAGGAAAATATCTCGCCCCCGCTTTCATGGACGGGCACATGCATATCGAATCTTCCATGCTCACCGCGCACGAGTTCGCACGGATAGCGATCGCCCACGGCACGAGCGGCGTATTTTTCGATCCGCATGAGCTCTGCAACGTGCTCGGACTGGACGGCGTGCGCTATATGTTGCAGGACGCCGCCGGCACGCCGCTGAAAGCAATGCTCACCACTCCCTCCTGCGTACCCGCCGTTCCCGGTTTCGAAGACACCGGCGCAGAGATCCATCCCGCCGATATTGCCGAAACCATGAAGTGGGACGAATGCGTAGGCTTAGGCGAAATGATGAATTTCCCCGGGATCCTTTCTTCCGATAAACACACCCATGACATCGTGGGGGAAACGCTGAAAGGCGGCAAAGTCGTAACGGGGCATTATTCCGTGCCGGACACCGCCGCGGGGCTGAATGCCTACGTCGCTTCCGGCGTAAGATGCTGCCACGAGTCGACCACGGAAGAATCGGCGCTTGAAAAAATGCGCCTCGGCATGTATGCCATGCTGCGTGAAGGTTCCGCATGGCACGATCTGCAGGAAGTTGCGAAGGCGGTCACGAAGCATGAGATCGACACTCGTTTCGCCTGTCTGATCTCCGACGACACCCACCCGCACACCCTCGTTTCGAAAGGACATCTCGACTATATCGTAAAACGCGCGATCGAAGAAGGGATCGACCCTGTTTCCGCCATTCAGATGGTAACGATCAACGTGGCGCAGTGTTTCGCCCTCGATCACGAACTCGGCTCGATCGCTCCGTCCAAATGCGCCGATATGGTTCTCATTTCCGATCTTGAAAACTGCGTGGTAGACGAAGTTTTCATCGACGGCGAGCTCGTGGCGAAAGGCGGAAAGACGATTGCGACGTTCACCCCGTATACCTATCCGGAAAAAGCTTATCAGACGATCCGTTGCGGAAAAATTTCCGCAGAAGACCTTAAGATCCCCGCTGCGGGAAAAGTGAAAGTGCACGCAATCGAGGTGATCGGCGGAAAAACGAGCACGATCGACCGCCTTGTCGACATGACAGCCGAAAACGGGGAACTCCGCGCCGATCCTTCGCAGGATCTGATGAAAGCCTGCGTGATCGACCGCCACCATGCAAACGGATCGATCGGAAAAGGATTCGTGAAAGGCTTCGGCATCCGTTGCGGCGCGCTGGCTCAGACGGTCGCGCACGACGCGCATAACCTTTTCGTAGTCGGAACGAACGACAGCGATATGGTCCTTGCCGCAAACACGCTGATCGGATGCGGCGGAGGGCTCGTTGCCGTGAAGGACGGCAAGATACTCGGTCTCGTTCCCCTGCCGGTCGCGGGATTGATCAGCGACAAACCTCTTGAGGAAACGGATGAGAAAGTCGCCGAACTCGAAAACGCCTGGAAGGAACTCGGATGTACCCTTCCCTCGCCCTTTATGACGATGGCGATCATCTCCCTCGCCTGCCTGCCCGAAGTTCGCCTGACCGACCGCGGACTTGTGGACTGCCGTACTTTCAGTTTCCTCAACCTGATCGAAAAACAACAATAATCGGCTTATAGGCTTAGTATTCGTTCTATCGCATCTTGTTGCCGGACGAACAAAAAGACATCTTTTCCCGGACGGAAAAGATGTCTTTTTATATTGTTTGAAAACAGCCTCGCGCTGCCTCTTTGCACGCTTTTCACTCTTGCGGAATATACTGCTATCAGAGATGACAGGAGGAAAGGATCCGACTCTGCCCGACAGAAGATATTCGCTTCAGCGACCGGTTTGGCAGACGAGGATCCGCAAGACACGGATGAAGGAAACGATCCCGGGGATCCTGATCCCCTTTCTCGGCACGACGCTCGGCGCGGCGTGCGTATTTTTTCTGAAGACAAAACTCCGCGACGGAGTGCGGCGCGCCCTTGCGGGATTTGCCGCGGGCGTGATGACGGCAGCTTCCGTATGGAGCCTTCTTCTCCCCGCGATCGAACAGACGGAAAGCCTCGCCGTTCCTTCCTTTCTTCCCGCCCTGATCGGATTCTGGGGCGGAATTATCTTTCTCCTGCTGATCGACTTATGGCTTCTCCGCATTCTCCCGAAAGCCAAAACTCCGGACGGAGGATCCCGCCGCTCCGGAAAAATTGCCCTGCCGATCCTCGCGATCACCCTGCACAACCTGCCGGAAGGAATGGCGGTAGGGGCGGTTTATGCGGGATATCTCGCAGGAAACGAAGGGATCTCGCAGGCGACGGCTTTCGCCCTCGCCTTCGGCATCGCCGTGCAGAATATTCCCGAAGGAGCGATCGTATCGCTGCCCCTGCACGCAAGCGGCATGAAAAAGGGAAAAGCGTTTTTCGGCGGAGCGGCGTCCGGCATCGTGGAACCGATCGGCGCGGCGATCACGATCGCGGCGGCAAGTCTCGTTCTGCCTCTTCTCCCGTATTTTCTCGCCTTTGCCGCGGGCGCAATGATCTACGTTGCGGTGAAAGAACTGATCCCAGAATCGGTCGAGGGAGAAAATTGTACCGCGGGGCTTTTGTTCTACGCGGCGGGTTTCAGCCTGATGATGACACTCGACGTAGCCCTCGGCTGACCGTAACGAAAAATTCGCGATACCCCGATAAATAACCCCGACGGATGGATCGATCCCAAACCCGTCGGGGCTTTTCATTTCATTTATCCTCAGGCTCGGCATATACGGTCGCTATGCTTAGCGTCCGAAAAATTTTTCGGACAAGTTCCGCCGCAGGTTCGTTTTTTTACGGCGAAAGCGGTTTTCCTCGCCATGGCACTTGATTCCTGCAAAGAAATGTGATATAATAGAAGCGAGAAAACTTGCTTGCAAGAGTTTTGGAGCGCAGTATTTCAACGAAAACGGCGGTTTGTCGAAGACAAAGCGCATGGCAACGGCAGTTGCCGACAAAATTTGTTTTGTCACGTTTCTAAGTTATAATTATAGCGAGAAAACTTGCTTGCAATGGTTTTCAGGCGCAGATTTTCGAACTCATTCGTATATGGCAACGCTCGTTTCGCCGTCCACGCTTTCCACCTTTACGACGATCTCTTCTTTCAACGAGGACGGAACGTTTTTTCCGACGAAATCGGCGCGGACGGGAAGTTCCCTGTGTCCGCGGTCAACCAGGACGGCAAGGCGAATGGAGCTTGCCCTTCCGGCGGCAAGAATAGCATCTATCGCGGCACGCGTCGTTCTGCCGGTAAAAAGTACGTCGTCCACCAGGATCACGTCCTTTCCCGTCACGTTAAAAGTTGTGTCCGGTTCTCTTTTCACCTCGATCTCTCGGTTTAAGTCATCGCGGTAATGGGTGATATCGAGTTCGTACAAAGGCAGGCGTACGCCGGTATTCACCTCCACGTGAGAGCGGATCGTTTCCGCCAGAGGCACGCCGCGCGTTTTGATACCGACGAGCACGGCGTTGGAAATATCCTGCGAACGCTCGATGATCTCGTAAGAAATTCTCGTCATCGCCCGTCTTACGGCGAGCTCGTCCATAATTTGTGTTTTGATCTGCATATGCTTTAACCCCTTGCCGTACCGGCGACCGGATCGCTTTCGGAAAACGATCCGGATTGACAAATAAAATGATATCACAACGGATAGCGGTTGTCAAACGTTCTGCCTGCCCGATCCGTTGAAAAATAATCAATCAAAAGAGGTATTCCACGATGGAAGACTACATGAAAAACGTAACCATTTTCAATCACCCCCTCATCAACCATAAAATCACGCACCTGTGCGACGTGAACACCAACACCAAGGAATTCCGCGAGATCGTTTCCGAACTCGCCATGCTGATGGGCTATGAAGCCTTCCGCGACATCCGCACAAAAGACGTTACGATCCAGGCCCCTCTGTCTTCTTTCCCTTCGCCCGTGATCGACGAACAGATCACCATCGTTCCCATTCTCCGCGCGGGGCTCGGCATGGTTGACGGGCTTGTTTCTCTTTTCCCCAACGCGAAAATCGGACATATCGGACTTTACCGCGACGAAGAAACGCTGGAACCGCACGAATACTATTGCAAACTGCCGAAAGATACTCTTGACGGACAGGTCATCGTGGTAGATCCCGCCCTTGCCACGGGCGGAAGCGCAAGCGCGGCGATCCGTTTCATCAAAGAAAGAGGATTCAAGAGGATCAAACTTCTTTCTCTGATCGGCGCGCCCCAGGGCGTAAAGAGAGTCACCGAGGATCACCCCGACGTAAAGGTATACGTCGCGCACTATGCCGACGCTCCCTTAAACGAACACGGATATATCGTAACGGCGTTCGGCGACGCAGGAGACAGAATTTTCGGCACGAAATAATCGCTTTCCGAAAGAACGAAGCGTCACTCACTCTGCGGCGTTATCGTTACAAAAATACGATTAAACAGCTTATAGGCTATCATTTTCGGAAACTCCCGAAAAACAGACCGAGATATAAAACAAGGGCGCGGAAAAATATTCCGCGCCCTTGTTTTACTTCTTTTCCTTTTCCTCTTCTTCGGGAACGATCGCTTTCGCCGGTCGTTCGTCTTTTAAAGACATGATATAATTCGCATAGTCCCGATCGGTCATTTTTCTGACCCCGTTTTTCTTTTTCTTTGACATAAAAATGCCTCCGCTATGGAAATTTCGTGCGGGAGACCGCCCGTAAGGCACGATCTTTCCCGCCGTTATTATTGTTCCACGCGCAGGCTTTTTTATACGTTATTCTTCGGCTTCCGTTACGGACCCGTCTTGTTTTCTCTTTCCGACCGGTTTCTCGGACAAACGCGGATACAGATGCCGCAAACGGCGCCCCTGCCGACGTCTTTATACCGTTTCATATTGTTCGAGCACTTTTCCGCGTCGAAAAACTCCTCGCGGCGCATTCCCTCTTTGTATTCGATCCCGCTGATCGCGCCCGCAGGACAGGCATCGCGGCAAACGTTGCAGTTTCCGCAGGAAAGATCCTTTCTCTCTCCTTCGCGCGAAAGGGGCATATCGGTCAGAACGGTTGCAAAGCGTACTTTGCTTCCGTAGCGTTCGGTAAGGAGAAGTCCGCTTTTCCCGATGTATCCGAGTCCGGACAGACACGCTGCCGTTTTATGAGGGAAAACCCCTCTATAAGCCGATTTATCATCATTTGTGCTCTGAGACGCGGCGATCGGAAAAGCCTGAAAACCGAGTTTTTCAAGCTCGAAAACCGCCGTTAAAGCAAGCTGATCGAGGCGGGCGTTCACCGCGCGGTAATGTTGAAAATACATAATGGAAGGTCTTTCTTCGGTGATGGTTGCAAGCACCGCGTCCGATAATTTACACGCGATCGAAACGGCATAGCAAAGCTCCGGCATGCCTTCGATCGGCGAGCGATCGATCTTGCAAAAGCCGACAAGCGAAGCTCCGCCTGCCAGCAATTTTTCTTTCAATAACTCTTCGTTCATGTTGTTATCGTCTCCGGAACGGGATCCGCAGATCGCCCGTTTGCGTCGTTTTCCTTTCAGATATCGTATAGAATCGTGACGGGACCGTCGTTAAACTGCCGAATTTTCATATCCGCGCCGAAAACTCCTGTTTTTACGGAAATTCCGTATTCACGCAGGCGATCCGCCATATACAGATACATTTCGTTTGCCGTTGCGGGATCTTCCGCGTCCGTAAACCCGGGGCGATTCCCGTGGGATACGTCCGCAAGCAGCGTGAACTGAGAAATCAGAAGGATCTCTCCGCCGACGTCTTTCAACGCAAGGTTCATCTTACCGTTCTCGTCTTCGAAAACGCGAAGCCCCGCGATCTTTTTGGCGAGGTAATCGGCTTTATCCCGCGTATCGCCCCTTTTTACACCGAAATACACGGCAAAACCTTTTTCGATTTCGGAAATCAGTTTTCCCTCGACCGAAAGGGTCGTTTCCCTCACTCTCTGCACCACTGCTTTCATAATGAAATCCTCCCGCGGCTGAAACAAAAGCGAGACGGAAAAGTCTCGCTCACTTTATCGTTACACGGCTATAAGCCGATTAAATGCTTTTATTGCAACTCGTCGAT
Source organism: uncultured Clostridia bacterium (assembly GCA_934271265.1). Taxonomy (GTDB): domain Bacteria; phylum Bacillota; class Clostridia; order Christensenellales; family Borkfalkiaceae; genus UBA10281. The sequence goes on from CAKQRE010000039.1 coordinate 87,692, forward strand.
CGTGTGCGCGATAAACGTGATATGATCGCCCGCTCTTTCCAGATTGGAAACGAGATTGATAAACACCGCGCTGTTTGCCGGATCGCACGTTCCCTCGTTCAGACGTTTGATATGACCGTCGATCAGCTGTTTTCTCATTTCGTCCACGCCGTCTTCCAGCTTTTCGAGTTGCGGGAAACCGTCGCGATTCTTCGTTTCGAAAATGGCGATGGCAAGCTCGTAAAGACGATCGACCTGATCGCCCATTTTGCGGATCTTTTCGATCACGTCCTCGGAAAATACAAGCCCTTTATCCACAACCGTTTTCGTATATTTCGTCACGTTTTCGGAGATTTCGGAAATTCTCAACATGTCGGCAATGGCGTGATACAAAATAGAGATCCTCGTATCGTCGTGCACGGAGACTTTCGCGCCCGAGACCTTGATCAGATAATCGGTGATCTGTTTGGAAATAATGTTGATCTCCTCGTTTTCCGCCGCCACGGCGGAAGCCGCCGTCACGTCCTTTTCAAGAAATCCGTCCAGGGCGACCCGAAGATTTTTCATACAACGGTTACCCATATACACCGCTTCTTTCTGAAGCTGAGCGATCGCGACGGTAGGCGTGGCAAGCATACGATCGTCCATATAAGTGATGCGGATCTTTTCTTCTTCCTTCTTGTCGCGAATGATCAGTTCGGTCAGAAGAACGAAAAGATTGGTCATCGGCAGGAAAACCAACGTACAGATCGAGTTGAACGCAAGGTGGAAAAGCGCCATCTGCATCTGCGGGTCACCGGGCAGGAGCTGCGTCCAGAACCCGTCCATAAAGTCCTTCCAGATGGTAAGAATGATCAGGAAAAGCACCGCGCCGAAAAAATTGAATAAAAAGTGGATCAAAGCGGCGCGTTTCGCGTTCGTGCCCGCACCGACGGAACTTAAAAGCGCGGTGACGCAGGTTCCGATATTCGTGCCGAGAACGATATATAAGAGAGCGTTCCCGCCGCTGCCGATCTGCATTCCGCTGGCAAGCATGGCAAGAATGATGCCGTTTACCGCCGTGCTCGATTGCATGATCGCCGTGATCACAACGCCTATCAGAAGAAGAACGATCGGCTCCAGCCACGAAGGGGTCACGTTCATCTGAAGCGCGTTTTTCAGAAACACGGAATTCTGGATGATATCGCTTTTCATGCAGGACGAAATAAACGTAAGCCCGAAGAAAACGAGCCCGAAACCGGCAAGCACGAGACACCAGCTTTTCGCTTTGTCTCTGTGGCAGAGCATCGAACCGAAGATCCCGGCGAAAGCAAGCGCCATCGCGTACGGACCGATACTCGAAAGCCCCGCCGCGATCAGGATCGTGGTGATCGTGGTTCCGATATTCGCGCCCATGATGATAGCCGTCGCCTGGCTTAAGCACATCATGCCCGCATTGACGAAACCGATGACCATAACGGTCGTAGCCGCGCTCGACTGCATGAGCGTCGTCGCGCCCGCGCCGATCCCGACGCCCGCAAGTTTACTTTTTGAAGTGCGATCGAATAATTTTCTTAAACCCTTGTTCGCTACGCTCTGAAGATTCTCCGAAAGGATCTTGAATCCGATCAGAAACGCACCGAGACTCGCAAGCATACACAATATAACCTGGTAAATTTCACCAAACTGGAGCTGCATAAATTCATCCTTTGCTTGTTTTAGTTTGTGTTCGTTTTGTTCGCTTTATTATTTTGTTTGATTACACCGTTTATTATGATAACTTATTTCAAAAAAAAACACAACGGTTTTTGCCCGCTGTGTTCAATTAATTTATTTTTTTTGTCCGTTCGTTTCCTTTTCAGCTTTTTCGGCGTCTCCGGAAGAGTACTTTTCCCGTATATTCCACTTGTCGTACACCGCGGAGAGATCTCTTTTAAAGAAGAAAAACACCATAAGCCCTGCCATGATCACGGATACGACAGCCGTTACGATCACGTTTTCCCTTGTCCAGAGAACGCCCGTTCCGAAACAATCGTATAAAAAACCGCCGAGGTCGAAAAGAAAATGCACCGCCACGGCAAAAAACAGATTTCCCGTAAACAGCATGACGATCGCGCACGTACAGCCGATCAGAAAAGAATACCCCACCTGCAGAAACACCGCCGGCGAAAACCCGCCGAACAAATTTAAAAGATGCATCGCTCCGAACACGGCAGAAGAGGACGTCACCGCGTAAAACATCCCTTTTTTACTCCGCGGAAAGGCATACAAAAACAAGGGGAACACGTTTCCGCGAAAGATCGATTCCTCCAGAAGCCCTATGGAAAAACAATATAAAAAATAGGGAACGAACTGTGAAAATGTAACGTTAATCGTACTATCGCCCATGATTTGCGGAACGATCGGGAAATTATCCGCCGCGACGACAAACGCCGGAAGGCTGAGCAGAACGCCCGTTTTCCACTTCGGAACGACCCCGAACATCCCTTTCATGGAGAATTGAAAAATCAGATAAAACGGCACGGCGGAAAGAAGGGTTTTTGTGAGAAAACCGAGCCACATCTCGAGACTTTCGCCCCCGCCGAGCCATGCCGCAAGCTTTGCATACGGAACCGAAACCGCCCCGATCGCATAGAGGACCACGGTAAAGATCATTCCTTTCGGATCCGTTTTCGCGCTTTTTTCAAGCCCGCGGATCTCCCGTTTTTTTTCCGGCGCAGGTTCCGTCATCCGTCGATCCCCTCCGCTTTCAGATATAAGATCCCAGCGACCGTCTTGCCGTCGCGGATCCTGCCTTCCTTTATCATGGCGTATGCCTCGTCGAGCCCGACCCAGAAAGAGGTGAGGTTCTCCGTCTCGTCAAGACGAACGGTTCCTTTCTGAAATCGGTCGGCATAAAAAACGGCGATGATCTCGTCGGTATACCCGGGCGAAGGATAAAGGCGGAAAAGCTCTTTTAAATTCAGAGGAATAAGCCCCGTTTCTTCTTCCAGTTCGCGGCGGGCGGTATGGATAAATTCCTCGTCCCCTTCCCGTTTTCCCGCAGGGATCTCGAAAATTTCTTCCCCGTAAGGATAGCGGAATTGTCTTTCGAGCAGGATCTTCCCCTCCCGGCATGCGACGATCGCCGCGCCGCCGTTATGGTGCACCACCTCGCGGAAAGCGCGCTTGCCGTCTTCCGTTTCGATCTCGTCCCGCGAAAGGGTCAGGATCTTTCCGTTATATATCTTTTCGCCGTCAATCCTCTTTTCCATGTCCGCCCCCTAAGATCTCCGTCACTTCTTCGAGTTCGACGTTTGCCTTTTTCACCTTCTCGACAAGACAGCGGTAGGCGATAAACGCGCACGCGACCCCTTCGTCGTCGTAAGCGGCGAAATATTTCAACATCGCTCCCTTCACGAAGGAAAGCTCTTCGCGTATCCCCTCTTTCGCCTTCGCCTTCGCGATCTTTTCCTCGTTGCGGGAAAGAACGTATTCCAGTTTTTCGAGCCCCTTTCTCTTTCCCGTCGCGGCGGGTTTTTCTTCGGCGCGAAGGCGATCCGCTTCTTTTCCCTTTTCTTCCGCCGCGCGGGATCTCTCGCCTTCCGCATCGTTTACAGCGGGCGTCTCTTCGTCGAATTGCGGGTTAATCATCTTATAAGCCGTTCTTTCCGTTAAAAGCTCGAAAGGGATCAGCACCTGCATGGCAAAGGAGTTATAGGAGAGCTGCTTGCTGTCTCCCGTATAAAAATAACCGAGCAGGAGCCTGAGGATATCTTCCCGGCGGCTGTCGATCTCCATCAGAAGCAGAAAGACAAACGCGAGCACGTCCTCGTCCTTTTTCGGCATGGAAAATTTTCCCCTGCCGTCTTCTCCGTTTAAAAAACACACGCTCTTGAAAGTCGCATAGTCGAAACCCTTCGTCACGTGCTCGAACAGTTCGTATAAAAGCCTGGAGCTCGCGATCGCTTTCAGAACGTCGCCGACCTTCTGATCGGCAAGAATGTATTTGCTTTCGATAAGCGCGTTCATCGCGTTTTTAAAGTTCCCGATCGATTTTTCTTTCGTCCACATAAATTCCTCGCCCTTCCTTTTCGGCATTTCGCCCGAAAAACGGAAGAAAAAATTACCTTTTCTCGTTCAATTATAACACATTTTTATTTTCAACACAATTATTTAGAGAAAACTATTGATTTTTTTCGCGGAAAAGGTTATAATAAAGAAGACGAAAGCCGACCGTGCGAACGGCGGCTTCTTAAAAGGATCATATATGGAGGAATCAATCATGAAATCAGTACAAATTTCGCTTCAGATGGCAAGCCAGGTAAAAGCATTCGTATCCATCGTGCAGAAGTATTCCTATGAGATCGATCTCCGCAGCGACAGATACGTCGTGGACGCGAAATCCATTCTCGGGATCTTCAGCCTCGACCTTACGAAACCCCTTTCCGTCGAGATCCACAGCGACAATTGCGACGATCTCGTTGCAGAGCTGAAACAGTTCGAAAACTGATCGGAACGTTTTCTTGCGGGTAATTTCCCGTTCCCGCGCGGAATATCTGTTCTGTTTTTTACCCCGGAGGAGTTATGCAGGTCAAAGGCGACGCACTCGTTAACAAGTTAATACTTTTATTCGTCTTTGACAAGATGGAAGTTCCCCTGTCGGAAGCCACGATCCTCGACATGTGCTGTTCCTCGAACAACTGGATCGCCTATATGGATTGCAAGCCGTTGCTCGGAACGCTGCTCGATCACTCGTTTATTTACAACGTTTCCACGCAGGGAGAACCCTTATACAGCATCACGCCGGACGGCAGGACTTGTCTTGCCGATTTTTACGTGCAGATCCCGTCTTCTCTCAGAGAGGAGATCTCGCTTTTCGTAAAAAACAACCGGATGAAATACCGCAAACGCCAGGAATGCGTTGCCGATTATTACATGAACAAGGACGGTACCTATACCGTCTATCTGAAAATCATCGAGCCCTCTCAACCCCTGCTTGAGCTGAAACTCGTCGTGCCGAACAGGCAGACGGCGAAAAACATTTACCGCAAGTGGGAAGAGAAGGCTGCAAACGTTTACGCGACGATCTACGATTGTCTCGTGGACTAAAGGAGGAACGCCATGCAAACTTATCTTACCAAGGGGACGTGCAGCAGACAGATCCTGTTTGACGTTACGCCGGATAATAAGGTCGAAAACGTCAAATTTATCGGCGGGTGCAGCGGAAACCTTCAAGGGATCTCCAAGCTCGTTCAGGGCAAGGATATCGACGAAGTGATCTCGCTGTTGAAAGGCATCAAGTGCCGCAGCAACACTTCCTGCCCCGATCAGTTGGCAAAAGCCCTTGCGGAATATAAAGAAAGAAACGCAAAAGCATAAATCGGAACAAACGGGTTTTGACAGATCGTCTCTGCCCGTTTTTCTTTTTCCGGAAACGCTAACGGCGTTGCAAGAAGCCCGGGATTTTTCCCGCTATCCCTATGCCGGGCAAGGTTCGTATTATTCTTGTCCGGCATACCAGGAGGAACCATGCACCCTTTGATCTCCCTTTACGCACAGGATATACTCGACTCCGAGGAGATGAATTACGAAAAAACGCTGCCCCACCACGGCAACGTGAGTTGTTTCGATCATTCTCTGCAAGTTGCCGAGATCGCCGTGGAACTCGGTCTGAAATGCAAAAAACCGATCGATATGTCCTCTCTGATCCGCGGCGCACTGCTCCACGATTTTTATCTTTACGACTGGCACGTTGCCGATCCTTCCCACAAACTGCACGGATTGTACCACGCGGCAAAAGCGATGAAAAACGCCGAAAAGCGGTTTTCTCTCAACGCGATCGAACGGGATATTATCCGAAAACACATGTTTCCCCTGAACCCGCCGTTGCCGATGTACCGCGAAAGCTGGATCGTGACTCTGGCGGACAAGATCTGCACCTGGCGGGACTTCAAAAAGAACCGCGCCGAAAAAAAGGCGGCAAAAGCGGAAAGACGGAAACAAAAAAAAGCGATAAAGAAAAAGAAATAACGACACGATAAGAACGCGGCAGATCTCTGCCGCGCTTTTTTCTCTTTTATGCCGCAACGCCGGAACTTTCCGGGATCGTTCTTCCCGGAAACTCCGCTTTCCGAAACGGGAACGGTCTCCCGATCATTCTCCCTTTCCCGCCTGACGGGAAGGCGATTTCTTCTCCGCGTTGCGGGGTTTTGCCGCGCCCGTCTTGCTTCCCTTTCTTCTTTTTCCGTCGTTTGCCGCCGAGATCCCGGCAGAAAGCTCATCGTGCCGCTTGCAGAAAGCCGTCATTTTACCGTTCATCCGATAGACCGGCGGCGAAGGGATGCCGGGATCGACGAAAACGCTTTCTCTCCCCGTGCTCTCTCCGTTTCCCGGATTTTTACGACGGATCTCTCCGCCCGGCTCCCCCGCGTTTCCGCTCGTTTTCTCCCGTTTTTCCCCCGCGGGGATATCGCCGCCATCCCTGCTTTGCGGGCGGGAAAAACTTCTGCCGCTTTTCGCAGCTTCGCCGAATTTCCCGATCAGATCGAAAAGAGTCAGTTTTTCCATGATAAAAATCTCCTTTTTTTCAGATTTATCACTTTAAATCATTGCGTATTTCCGAAAATTGTTATATAATATTAAAGTATATTTCTATTTTAAATGGTATGCGGCGGAGAATCCGCGTATGCCGTTTTGAAAGGAGTTTTTTCAATGGGCAAAAAGTTAACTGCTTTACTGGCGGTCCTCTGCTGCCTCGTGGTCGGTCTTACCGCATGCACGGGGAACGTGTCGATCTCTATGGACAATTCTTCCAAAGAGCCCGCCATGGCAACCAACGGCGGTTTCGTCGTCGAGACGGGGGATTACGTATATTTCATCAACGGCGTCGAATCCCATTCCACGACCTATAAGACGGGAAAAGTTACCAAAGCCGCTCTGATGAGAACGAAGAAGAGCAATTTTGCAAAACTCGGCAACGACGGGCTCGCTTCCGGAGACTGTGAAACGGTCGTTTCGAAACTGATCGTTTCGGGCGATACGACCGCAGGCTTCTACATTTACGGCGATTACGTTTATTATGCCGTTCCCTCGGCGGAAAAGAACAACAAAGGTACGGTAAAGAGCGACAAGCTCAACTTCTTCCGCACCAAGCTCGACGGATCGGATACTTCGTCCAAGATCGCGGACAAAGATTTTTCGAGCGACGCGAAATTCCGTTATATCTCGGCGGGCGATAAAGTCTACCTCGTCGTATACAGCACTTCTCTGTATATTTACGACGCCGGAACGAGAAAGCAGGTCTATTCTTACGAAAAGACGAAACCTGCGATCGACGAAGTGGTGTTCGACGCCGATAACGCCTCCGCGTCCCTTTTCTTCACCTTAAAGCCCCTCAGCAAGGTTTACGACGAAGAAGACGACAGCGCGAAGCAGGAAAGCTATCAGGAGATCCATCGCGTCACCTTAGCAAACGACGTGAAAGAAGAGATCGTTCTGAACGGCTCGGGTGCGATGACCGTCAATAATCAAGGCGAATTCGGTCAGACGGGCGCGACGTTCGATCTGATCCGCCATCAGGACGGCATCCTGTACTTCTCCTTCACCTATCTCGACAGCACGATCGCTTCCACCAACTATTGCGCGATCAAGGACGAAAACCTGACCGAAAAAACGGCTTTCGCCGCCGTGAACGCGGCGATCGTAAACGGCGGAGACAAAAACGGTTCTGCCGCCTATGCGGACGGTTCCGTCTTCCTTGACGGCGGAAAAACCATTCTTTACATTGATTCTTCCTTCGGTCTTCTCCGTTACAACTACGAGAAGAAGGACGACGCAACGACCGATATGGGCGTAACGACCCTTTACGATTCCTCTACGATCAAAGGCGGAAAGATCCTTTTCGTAAAAGGCGATTACCTGTATTTCTCCGATTCTTCGAGCAATTATTACAGGATCAACCTGACCGAGCTTCTTGCCGGAAACACCGCAAAGGAATTCCGCATCAATACCCTTTCCGTCAACACCGGATGGTACACGCCGGAAGTCGTTTCCGTAAACGGCAACGATTATTTCCTCTGCGTTTACAGCGGAACGGCTTATTGCTCCTATGTTTACGCGATCGACGTGACCGCTCTGGAAAAGGCGTATAACGAAGCCGACGAAGACGCGCAGGACGAATTCTACACCTACGAAGAAACGTATGAATTCGTTGAAAATGTCGTAAACAAAACGAAAGTCGGCGTAATGTCCGGCGATGACGTTTCCGCTTACAAGAAATACCGCGACGGTCTCAACCACAAATCGTAAAATTCTTCGGAACCGCTCTGAAATTCACACACCGCGGTATCGGCGATCTTCCGTTTGCCGTGATCGCAGGAAAACCGAAGAATCAGACAAAAAACCGAAAAGTAAAAAAGACGAGCGTGCTCGTCTTTTTTTCTTTTCCGTTTCACTCAGAATAACGGGTTCATCGGCTTATAGCCGATCTTATACGTTAAAATGCTTCCGGATCGCCTCGAAGGCTTCTTCCGTGATCACGTGCTCTACGCGGCAGGCATTCTCCTCCGCCGCTTTCTGACCGAGACCCATTTTTACAAGGGCTTCCGTAAGCGCCTTGTGCCGTTCGAAAATCGCTTCCGCCTTTTTCCTGCCCGTTGCCGTAAGCTCGATCACGCCGTCCGCCCGGACGATGATAAATCCGTCCTTTTTCATGATGCCGACGGCACGGGAAACGCTCGGTTTGGAATAACCGAGTTCTTCCGCAACGTCGATCGCGTGCACGTTACCCTTCTTTTTCTGTAATTTCAGGATCGTTTCGAGATACATTTCCTGCGATTCGTTATCTGCCATATTTCCCTCATTTTTTTCGGTTTTATTCAGTATATCATTTTTTTCCGAAAAAAGCAAGCAAAAAAGTCACCCGCCGCTTTTCGTCCAAAGCAGGTCTTCCGAGAAAGCAGTTCCGTAAACTACCCGCAAATATTAGCAGGCAGCGACAAATAAATTGATTTTTTCATATTTCGTCGTACATTGCTTCAAACAGTTTCGCGAGGAACTCTTTGTTGTCGATTTCCTCTACGAGCAGCATTTCTTTCGCCCCCTTATACGGAAAATCGCAAACGGCGGCAGGCATTAGTTCTAAAGCCGATTTTATTTTCTTTACGAGCAATCTGTCGTCATAGATTCCGCCGACGATCTTGCCGCGATAATAAATGATATATTCTCCCATCATAGGTCTGTAAGATATATCGTCTGAATCGGATAACTGTTCCAAAATGAAATTAAGAAATTCTTTACTCGAAGCCATTTTCTTTACACCTTTTTTTGCTTTGCCGGATTTTTGACCCGATCATAGTTATAACTCTCCCGCTCAGAACAACTGCCCCGGCAGTTTCTTCTTTTCCTTCTTCGGGAACGTCGCTTCAAATCGTTCGAAGGCTTCCGGATCTTTCTCGCATACAAAATACCCGTCGGGGTCTTTATAAGTACCCGAAACGCCGTCAAGAAAACCGGGAATCAGTTCTTTGATGAGAAGATAATCCGCCTCGGGATCGTCCGCATAGCGCACGCCTTTTGTTTTAGCAGAGACAAACCCGGACTTACCGTAAAACAGAATATTGCCCGTAATCGCAAGCGCGCCAACGCCCGCTTCTTTGGCTTTTTCCATGGAATAGTCGAGCAAACGTTTTCCGTAGCCTTGCCGTTTATATTCCGGCGCGATGCCGATGGGTCCGAAGGTCATAATCGGCAACTGTTTCCCGTCGTCGCAATCGATTTCCGAACGCACGTAGATAATCTGCCCGATAATCTCGCCGTTTAATTCCATAACAAAGTCGAGTTCCGGAACAAATGCGGGATCGTCGCGATAGCGATGCAACACGTAATGCTCCGAGCAGCCCGGGCGATAAACGTTCCAGAACGCCTCGCGGGTTAAATTTTCAACCTTTCGGTAATCTTCTTTTGTTTCGTTTCTAATGATAATTTTATTTTCCGTCATAATTATTTTCCTTTAATTTATAATCGATTTTTATCGGTATGCCAGGCAAGAATAATACGAACCATGGTCTGACGGCGTATTTTTGACTAATACTGCGTTAGGCTTAGCATTCGTCATCACTAATTACCTTAAAGGCTTCTTTTCCGCCCTTTTCCCCGATTTCTCTATTGATGTACGATAAAGTACTATCGATCTCGAAATCGGGAAAAATCATCGGGAAATAAG
>CAKQRE010000040.1 GCA_934271265.1 uncultured Clostridia bacterium
GGACTAAGGGCGTACGATAAGTTATTGTTATGATAAACTCGCATGGGATAAACGGAGTTCTCGGAAAAAGGTGATGCTCGAAGAGGAGAAAACGGACTCGGAAAGCAGTTGTCTCCTCTTCGAAAAAAGGAAAGCGGTTACCCGAAAGAATGCATTATGTTTGCGGAGAAAACGGACTCGGAAAGCAGTTGTTCCTTCTTCGGAAAAAGGAAAGCGGTTACCCGAAAGAATGCATTATGTTTGCAGAAAATACGCCTTGAGACCCCTCGGCGGGGCGTCGAAGAGCAAAACATAATGAAAGCCTTTCTTAGATTCTTCCTGAGCCCGTCAGGATTGTTGGGTCAGAATGACAAAATGATATAATACATGTCTTGTCATCCTGATCCTGCCCCTTGCCCGGCTGATGAAGGATCTCAAGACATATTTTTGTTCTGTTAGGTGTTAGAAGAACTATATCATTTTGAGATTCTTCCCGAGCCCGTCAGACGGGTTGGGTCAGAATGACAAGAAAGGCAGAATGGGTCGGAATGACAGGAATGACAGGTCGGGTCGGAATGACAAGAAAGGCAGGTCAGAATGACAAAACGATATGGTTTTACACGACACGATCGAATAGCAAACTTGAGCGGCGTAGCATGTAGGATTTTTTACGGAAAATAGGCTGATCGGGTAGACAAACAAAGGAAAGTGTGATAAAATAAATACAAATGCCGAGCCTAGGCTTGCATTTATCGTGAAGAGGTCGGCATTCGCCGTAAAAAGGTTGGCATTCGCTGCGGAAAAGTCGGCAATAGCGGACTGAATTATCGTCTGTGTTCCGCAATAAGCGGCATTCGTTTTACGGAACTGATCGCCGATTTGTTTTAGAATAAAGGAAATTCGCAATGAAACAACCACAGGAAACCGTTGGGCAAATAATTGTAAAATTAAGAAGAGAAAAAGATATGACGCAGGATATTCTTGCGGATCAACTTGGCGTTTCGAGACAACAAATATCGAAATGGGAAAACGACGTTACCGCTCCGAGCGACAAACAGCTTGAAAAGATATGCAGTATTTTTCAGGTGACTACCGATTGTTTGATCGTCAATCAGACGGTAAACGTGATAGAAAAGGAAAATGTTGCCGTAGAAAAGCCGGAAAAGGAGTTTACGGAAAAGGAGAAGATTGCCGATATCGAACGGAGGGAGGAAGAAATAAAATCGTTTCGTGCGTTTTACGAAAAGAATGAAAAACGGAAACGATTGGTTTTGTTGAAGACCCTTGGTATTCTGTTTTCGGCTGCCGGGGCTGTTTCCTGCTTTTTTGCCGTAATTTTCGCTTTTACGGCGTTTTCCCGAACGACGGGGATAGAGGTTATCCATACGGCGTCTTATGCGACGAAAGAGCTGGATATTTTTCTGATGATCGTAACGGTTGCGTGCGTGTTTGCCGCCGTTTGCTTTTTCAGAAAATATAAAAAAGTAAAAAATCAAAAAGAGGGGGAATAATCCCCCGGGGAGGTTATGTTGAAAAAATTTCAAAATGTGCTCGGCGTTTTTTGCGCCGCCTGCATGCTCGCCGCATCCGCTTCGGCTATGCCCGTCGCGCATGCGCAAACCGGACTCAGGAATGAGTGTGGGATCTCTGCTACGGGAGAGGGTGTCGAACCCCGCGGTCTTTTCGTTAACGTTTCGATTGCATTGGATTGCGGAAACGGAAAAGTCTGGGTGACGGCGAAAAATGAATTTACTCTTTTCCCCGCTACGGTAAAGGTGGAACTGGAGCTGTATTCGTCCGATACTTACTGCAGCAGTTACGAACAGATGACGTTGGTCGATAAAAAAACGGTCGACGATCTTAACATCGGTGAATCGTTTAACGCTGAGGCGTTTACCGAAGGAAAAACGAAATATTGGTGCGGCAGAATGAAATACAGGGTAGATAAAAAGGACTGGAAGACTTCTGTTACGGGAATGTATCAAATCGACGGAAACGGAAATGTGATAAAATAACAAGCCTGCTTAGCATTTGTTATCGCTATTTATTTTTTGAGATCCTTCGTAAGGAGCGACAAGGGGTATGCAAGGCTCAGGATAACGAATGCTAAACCGAAATAAAAATGCCGCAATAAGTCGATTATTGCGGCATTTTTTATTGTATTCCGTTCAGTTTGTCAATTTCCAGTCGATTTCGCCGAGCCCTTTTGCCTGCAGAAAGGCATTGGTTTTCGAAAAATGGCGGCATCCGAAAAATCCGTTGTAACAGGAGAGCGGGCTCGGGTGAGCGCATTCGAGAATTAAATGCTTTTCCCCGTCGATCAAAGGCTTTTTAGCCCTTGCGTTACCGCCCCAGAGGATAAACACCATCGGCGTTTCGCGGGCGGAAAGCCTGCGGATCACTTCGTCGGTAAATTCCGTCCAGCCGCAATTTTTATGCGAATTTGCCTGCGCGCGGCGCACGGTGAGCGTGGTGTTGAGAAGAAGCACCCCTTCCTTCGCCCATTTCGTGAGGTCACCGCTTTCCGGCGGATCGTAGCCGAGGTCGCTTTTCATTTCTTTGAAAATATTGACGAGCGACGGCGGTTTCGGAACTCCCTCTTTCACCGAAAAACAAAGTCCCTGTGCCTGTCCCGGTTCGTGGTAAGGATCCTGCCCGAGAAGTACCGCCTTCACCTTGTTATACGGGGTGAGTTTAAAGGCGTTGAAAATATCGTACATAGACGGATAAACGGTATATTGCGCGTATTCCTTTTTCAGAAACTCGCGGATCTTTTTATAGTTTTCGCTTTCGAATAAATCGGCGAGAATGCCGTCCCAATCGTTACCTATCGATACCATTTTTATCCTCGAAGTTCAGTTTTTCGCGTTCGATGTAAACGGGGCGTTGTTTCAGTTCTTCATACATGTAACCGAGATAAACGTTCGTGATGCCCGACAAAGCGAGAACGACCGACGAGCAGAAAACGATCGCGGGGAAGAGCCATGCCGCAACGGGAAGCGCTTTCCCGATGCAGGCGAGAACGATAAACGCGACGAAACATGCGAGCGAAGCGAAAATGCCGAGTTTCCCGATTTTTCCCGGGATATGCAGCAGTTTCGGGCTGTACGGAACGATGCCGGTTTCGGCAAGGCGCAGCATCTTTTTCATGGTGTATTTCGTTTCGCCGGCTAAGCGTTCGTCACGGTCGAAACGTACTTCCGCCGTTCTGAAACCGACCCAGGTCGCCTGCGCGCGAAGATAGCGCGAGCGTTCGGGAAGGTTTACGATCGCGTCGATCACCTTTCTGTCGTACAGTTTGAATTCCCCGGTGTTTGCGGGGACGTCCAACCCGGAAAAGTCCTTCAATACTTTCATAAACAGAGTGGAAGTGATTTTTTTCAGGAAGGTCTCGCCTTTTCTCACGTTGCGTTTTCCGTGCACGATGTCATACCCTTCTTTCCATTTGGCGATCATCTGCGGGAAGATCTCGGGCGGATCCTGAAGGTCGGCGTCGATGCAGATCGCGGCGTCTCCCGAAGCGTTTTTAAAACCGCAGAGAAGCGCGGCTTGCTGCCCGAAGTTCCGCGAGAAGAAAACGGCTTTTACGCGCGGATCTTTCGCACAGTATTCGCGGAGCATGTCTTCGCTGCCGTCCTTGCTGCCGTCGCTTACGGCTATGATCTCGAAGGGAAGCCCTACGGATTCCATAACGGGGATCACCCGTCCGAAAAAGCGCGGGAGAGATTCTTGTTCGTTGTAGACGGGCGTGATGATGCTGATTACAGGTTTTTCGGTCATTCGGGACCCCCTTTTCCGGAAATCGTTTCGCTGCCGGGATCGTTTTTCCGGAAATTAGTTTGCGGTTTTCGTTCCGGAAAATTTTCCGCCGGTTTCCTTTGCGGAAACCCTTTTGCGGCAACGCTTGGCTTTATATATCGTTATTTTACCATTTCGCGCACGGTTTGTAAATCTTTCGTTATCGGTTTCGGGATAATTTTCTCAATTTTCTCAATTCGTTTTGACTTTTTCCGAAAATTATTATATAATGAATTCATAAAACGGAAAAGAGAGGGAGATTTCCGTCCGTTTTCCGATATGGAGGAATCATGGATTACAGAGTCATTTACGATAATTGGATCACGAGTCCCTATCTGTGCGCGGAAGGTCTTGCCGAACTGACTGCCATCAAAGACGATCCGAAAGAGATCGAATATGCTTTCGGCGCGGAACTCGAATTCGGCACCGCCGGAATGCGCGGGTTGATCGGTTACGGAACGAATAAAATGAATATTTATACCGTGCGTCGGGCTACGCAGGGTCTGGCGGAATTTATCAAGGCGAACGGTCCGCAGGCGATGCGGCGCGGCGTGGCGATCTCATACGATACGAGAAACAAGTCGACGGAATTTGCGAAAGCTTCCGCCGGGGTGTTGCTTGCCAACGGGATCAAAGTTTATATTTATCCCGAACCGAGACCGGTTCCCATGCTTTCTTATGCCGTGAGAAAAACGAACGCCTTTGCCGGGATCATGATCACCGCGTCGCACAATCCGAAAGAATATAACGGGTATAAGGTGTATGGCGAGGACGGGGCGCAGATGTCCCCCGAAGCCACGGCGGAAGTGGTGAAATATATTTCCGCCATCACCGATTATTTTTCGGTGAAAGAAGCGGAGATCAAAGGGATCGCTCCCCGCAATTCTTCCGAAAACCTCGTCGTTTTCGGGAAATTTTTCGAAAGAGGGTATTACAACGAGATCCTTAAGCTGACCCTTTCCCCCAAGGCGGTGAAAAAGGTCGGAAAAGCAATCAGGATCGTATATACTCCCGTTCACGGCAGCGGTTACGTCCCCGTGACGACCATTCTGAAAAAAATGAAGATCAACGCGACGGTCGTAGAGGAACAGGCAAAGCCGGATATCAACTTCTCTACGGTAGCCGTGCCCAATCCCGAGTTTAAAGAGACCCTTTCCATGGGAATTGCTCTTGCCGATAAGATCAAGGCGGACGTCGTTTTCGGCACCGATCCCGACTGTGATCGTCTCGGCGTTGCCATCCGTGACGACAAGGGAGAGTTCTTTGCTCTGACGGGAAATCAGACGGGGATCCTTCTGCTCGATTATATCCTGCAGCGGATGAAAACCGAAAACAAACTTCCCGCAAACGGGGTCGTCGTAAAGAGTTTCGTTTCCACGGGAATGGCAAAGCTGATCTGTCAGGGGTACGGCGTAGAGCTCGTCGAAACGCCCGTCGGATTCAAATTTATCGGCGAAAAGATCAAGGAATACGAAAAAACGGGAGCGAAGACCTTCCTTTTCGGGTTTGAAGAAAGCTGCGGGTATCTCCGCGGAACGCACGCCCGCGATAAGGACGCCGTCGTGGCGAGCATGCTTTTTGCCGAAATGTGTTGCTATTATCAATATATAGGTAAAACGGTTTACGGGAGACTTTGCGAAATTTACGAGAAGTTCGGTTACGTGCTGGACGAAACGGACAGCATTAAATACTCCGGACTTTCCGCAATGAACGAAATGAACGCGGCGGTCGACCGCATGCGCGGAAAAACCGTTTCTTCGATCGGGATTTTTGCCGTGGACGCGGTACGCGACTATCTCTCCGGCGTCCGTACGTGCGGGAAAGATACGGTTGCTCTCGATATCAAAGGGGTGAATTGTCTGTATTACGAATTGCAGATAGGCGGATTTATCTGTCTTCGTCCGAGTGGAACGGAACCGAAATTGAAGATCTATTATTCGGTGCGCGCCAAGGATAAGGAAAGGGCGGAGAAAGAGCTTGCCGAACTGAAAGAGAATTTCAATAAAATGCTGGCGGAATGATCGGCGCGTCGGTCGCGCACGTTCCGTATTGCGGTCGGTTTGCCGCGCCTGCCTCTCCACGGAAGGAACGATCTTCCGCAAAGAGGCAGGCGCGGTTTTCCTTCGGCTGAAAAAAGTTTCGGATAAAATCAAGAAATTTAACTTTTTTCAAAAAAATCGCTTGACATCTCCTTTTTAATGTGTTATTATAGGTAGGCTTTCAATTGAGAGCGATCTTGCGGGCGCAAGATACAAGAAGATTGACAACTGCATAGAAAGTTATTAATAATAAGAGATTAGTAACGAGTTTAACTTTAAAATAAAGTACAGAAGGCAAAAAACTTTAAAATATCTAAAAGATTTAAGGTTAATACG
>CAKQRE010000041.1 GCA_934271265.1 uncultured Clostridia bacterium
GCTACAATCGTCTGACGGGTTCGTATGATTTCCGCATAGACGGACACGGATTCAACGACGCTTATTTCAGAAAACAACAGAAAAAATACTTTGAAAACATAACCGTTAAAAACGCAAAAGACGACAGACTTGTTTACATTTCCGTCAAAACCGAATTCCCTCTCGAAGGCGCGGCGCTTTCCGACAGTGAAAAGAACGTGCTGTTGCCCGTTCCCTTGCAGGTCGGCAAAAACTTCGGACACGAAAAGGAAGAGCCGATTTACAACCCTTCCGACGCAAAATACGGCGAGACGATCATGCCTCTTTCGGTGAAGAGTAATGCCGAATATAAGTTTACCGTCGTCAACGCATATCAGAAATGGGGTAACGAGTACGACCTTAAACAACTTTCGTCAATCGAGTATTACATTTCGTATTATCATCTTTCCACGGGCGTAAGCGAAACCAACTGCATCGCGCCGTATTACTCGGCTTACAGCAAAGGTTCGTTCGGATATGCCTGGGTTCTGCCCGATTTCAGAGGTTGCAGCGCGGAATTGTGGGCGGACGTCGACAAGCAGACGGGCGACCCGCAGTATAATTCGGTGGGAACGT
Organism: uncultured Clostridia bacterium; assembly: GCA_934271265.1. GTDB lineage: Bacteria > Bacillota > Clostridia > Christensenellales > Borkfalkiaceae > UBA10281. The sequence continues at coordinate 595 of CAKQRE010000041.1, forward strand.
TATATGCGCCTACGAGCGATAACGGGGCGACGATGGGCAATTATATAAGTTCGGATATAAAATCGTCCGGGCTTACTTATGCCGACCTCGATTATTCCTACGTTTCGGACGACGGGACCTATACGTATACGATGCGTCACGTCGAAATGCCGCAAAAGGACGAATCGAGAACTTATTACACGATAGATTTCACCTTCCTCAAAGATACAAACGTGGACAACAAGACGTTCAGTATCGTCGGTTTTGACGGAAGAAAAGGAACCTATGCGAAATCGGCGTATCTCGACGAGAACGGCGAACATAAGGAGCTGAATAATCCTACCTCTTCCGGAAATGCAAAATTGTATAAACTTAACAAAAACGGTTCTTATTTCGCATATTACGGTTTGCAGAACGTTACGGGCGAAACCGGCAACTTCGGTTGTATCGTTAAAGATTACGCAATTACCGTAAACGGCAAGAAGTCAGACGCGGGACTTGCGTTTTTGAACGATTTCAGAACGAATCCCGTATTCGGCAAACTTAATTACGGAAGTCTTACGCTCGATCAATCCGTTTCCTTCAAAAAAGGCGATACGATAAGCGTAAACCTTATATTGCTTCCGTTCGGTACGATCGGTCAGACAAATTGCGACAACGTAGTAAACGTTTATAACGACAGCGTTAAAAACGCATTCGGCGTAACCGCAACGGTCGGAACCGTCGGATCGGATGCCTGGATCCCCACGGTAAAAGCCGAAAACAACGTTGCGGAATTTACGATCAAAGGCGGTACGTCCGCAAAAACGGCTAACGTTATTTATGCGGTAAAGGCGCAGGGTTTCGACAAGCTCGTCGTTCCTAAAATTTACGAAAAAGTAAACGGGAAATGGGTTGTTTATAACTTTGCGACCGAACTCGGATACGACGGGTACGGCGTGCAATGCGAAAACGGCAAATTGACTTATTCGTTCGCGTTTACCCAGAGCGCGGCGGGAAGAACGTTTAAAATCGTCGCGGAATAATATCTTTACAAGGAGTATTTATGAAAAAACATATCAGAAAGTGTTTGTGTGCCCTGCTGGCAACGTTGAGCGCGTTTACTTTTTCTCTGACCGGTTGCGGCGGGGGAAAGATCAATCCGGGCAGTTCGTCCGAGTCCGTTTCGAGCGGGGAATCTTCTTCGGAAAATACGGGCGAGGTTACGGTGGATAACCCCATAAGAGTCGATCCTCTCGACCTCGGAGTCGATTTTAATTCCGATTATTATCCGAAAAAAGAGAATATCGAACAACGTACGGGTAAAATCGACGTGGTTATCGTTTTCGAAGGAACGAAAGTCGGTTGGCAGGCTCTTGCGGACGAATATATGCGTTTGCACAGCAAAGCGGTGAGCGTGCGTCTCGATACCAACTATTCGTCGGGAACTTATTCCGACGCTCTGAAATACGAAATCACGAACGCGAAAACCGATTGGGATATCGTTCAGGGAAATATCGTTTCCAACCTTATCAGTCAGTATTGCGTCA
>CAKQRE010000042.1 GCA_934271265.1 uncultured Clostridia bacterium
CTGCATATAAACGTTTTTTGCATAGGCTTAGCATTCGCCATCACTAATTACCTTAAAGGCTTCTTTTCCGCCCTTTTCCCCGATTTCTCTATTGATGTACGGAAAGTACTATCGATTTCGAAATCGGAGAAAATCATCGGAAAATAAGCTCTTTAAGGCGTAAAGCGTTTTTACGGATGAAAAATCGCGTTTTGACAAGGCAAACGCTCAAAATAATACTCTTCCGTATATTGCCGAGCGAGCCGAGAGAAAAGCGAAATTCACCAAGCCTTAAAGCCGTCTTTTTTGCCCGTTGCGGCAAATCTTTGCTTGAAGTACGGAAAAGTACGTCTGCGCAAACCTTTACCACAACTGTCTGAAAAATACGGCTTTAAGGTGCATAGCATTTTAACGGCGATAAATTCAGGAAAATCGAGGCAAACGAGCGAAGTCATGCTTAGCTGTATTACAAGCGAGTTTAACAAAGATTTTACGAATTTTGCGCCGTTAAAACTTGATGATGTTCGCTTTTCTCTCGGCTAACACAGTCATAAACCGATTTTTCGCCGTAAAAATAGTTAGTGATGGCGAATGCTAAGCCTACGCTCACGGCTTATACTGCCCAAGTATTAACCCGTTCACGTGCCTTGTCTTAGCCTAAAAATCCGCCGTCAGACTTGCCCGCAACCAAAACGCCGATATTTTCGATGATTTTTGGTAAAGGCGAGCGCAGACGTACTTGAAGTACTTCAAACGAGAATTTGCCGAAAAGCGCGGAAATAGCGGAGTTTTGGCAAGGCTCGTATTACTCTTGCCCGGCATAGAGGGGAATAAAAAATTTTTAAGAAAGTTGTCAAAATCGCTTGACAAAGAAGCGAGGAAGATTTATAATGTACGCGAGTTAGCAATTAGAACTACTGAGTGCTAACATTCTTACTAAAGGAGTGCCAACAGATGGAGCTTTCGAGCAGAAAGAAAAAGATCCTGCAATATGTGGTTGACGATTATATCGAAACCGCCGTTCCGGTTTCTTCGAAAAGTCTGACCGAAAAGTATATGCACGACGTCAGTTCGGCAACGGTAAGAAACGAATTGTCGGCTCTGGAAGAACTCGGATATCTGACGCAGCTGCACACTTCGTCGGGAAGAATACCTTCTCCCGAAGCGTACAAACTGTATGTGAGCGATCTGATGGTCAAAGAAAAATTGACCGACAAAGAACTCGATTATATCAAGAGGATCTTCCTGGAAAAGGCAGACAATCTGGAAGACGTTATCAGAAGCACGACGAAGATCATCAGCGATCTTACTTCTTATACGTCCGTCGGTATGGCGGGGCACAACGTGAAGGAGAAGATCGAGAGCGTTAAGTTTTTCCGTTTCAAACCGGAATCGGCGCTTGTGCTGATCGTTACGGAAAGAAGGCTTCTGAAAGACAATTTCATCGATCTTCCCGAAACGATGACGGACGAACAGCTTCGGGATGCCGAAAAGGTACTCGACAATATGTGCCGCGGCAAAACGTTCGAAGAAGTCTGTCAGCTGAAGCCCGAACTCGAAGATAACTTCCTCGGGTATAAAAATATTTTCGTTAACGTGATCGAAGCGCTGAAAACTTATTTTTCGGCGGGCGAAGACGACGTTGCGATCGAAGGCGAAGGAAAGATCCTCGATCATCCCGAATACGCAGACATCGGTAAGATCAAAAATTTCTTATCCGTCGTTACGAGCAAAGACAAGGTGATGAACCTTCTTTCGGAGAACGGACAGGGGATCAAGATCAACGTGAAGATCGGCGCGGACGGATACGACGAGATCCCGGACGATTGTTCGCTGGTCACGGCGACTTACACCGTGGGCGGAACAAAGATAGGAACGTACGGCGTGATCGGACCGACCCGCATGGACTATCAGAAAGTCGTTGCGGTGCTGGAAAACGTCGGCAGGATTCTTGAAAGCGTTCTATCGACGAAAAGGTAGATAAAATGTCAAAAAACAAACATAAACATAACAATGTACAGCAGAAAGGAAAGGACATGACCGAAGAACAGAAACAAAACGTAACCGAAGAAGAACTTCCCGAAACGGAACCCGAAACGGCGGAAGAGCAGACCGAAAAAACGGAAAGCGAAAACGACGTGGATCAGATGACCGAAAAGGAAGCGAAAGAAAAGCTTCGCGGTTATATCGCGGACAATGCGGCTTTGGAAGAATCCCTTCTGAAAATGCAGGAAAAAGCGGAAGAAGCGCACAACGATTATCTCCGTGCGAGAGCCGATTGCGAAAACGTAAGAAAGCGCAAGGCGGAAGAGATCCGCGGGGCGTACGACGACGGAAGAACGGAAGTTATCACGAAGATCCTTCCCATCGGAGACAGCCTTGACTGGGCGCTTACGATGCCCCTCGACGAAAAAACGAAAGAGGGTATCGAAAAACTTCTGAAAAAATATCACGAAACGCTCGAATCTCTCGGCGTGAAAGAATTCTCTCCCGAAGAGGGCAGCGAATTCGATCCGAAAACCGCCGCGGCAGTCATGCAGGTGGACGGCGAGAAAGAGGAAAGCGGAAAAATCAGGCAGGTATTCGGCAGAGGATACAAGCTGGGCGAGAAAGTCATCCGGTACGCACAGGTATCGGTTGTCAGATAAATTTTTAAATTTAAAAATACGTATAAAGTGAGGTATATATTATGAGTAAAGTTATCGGTATCGATTTAGGAACCACCAATTCTTGTGTTGCGGTTATGGAAGGCGGCGAACCCGTCGTTATCACCAATGCGGAAGGCGCGAGAACCACTCCGTCCGTCGTCGGTTTCCAGAAAGACGGCGAAAGACTTGTCGGACAGGTCGCAAAACGTCAGGCGGTCGCGAACAGCGACAGAACGGTGATCTCCATCAAGAGACACATGGGCAGCGATTATAAAGTTACGATCGACGGAAAATCTTATTCCCCGCAGGAAATTTCCGCAATGATCCTTTCCAAATTAAAGAAAGACGCCGAAGCATATCTCGGCGAACCGGTGAAAGACGCGGTTATCACTTGCCCCGCTTACTTTACGGACAGCCAGCGTCAGGCAACGAAAGACGCAGGTAAGATCGCGGGATTAAACGTTCTTCGTATCATCAACGAACCTACGGCGGCGGCGCTTGCTTACGGGCTCGATAAAGATAAATCTTCTCACAAAGTCATGATCTACGACTTAGGCGGCGGCACGTTCGATGTCTCCATCCTCGATATCGGCGACGGCGTGTTCGAAGTTCTTGCCACGAACGGTAACTGCATGCTCGGCGGCGACGATTTCGATAAGGCGATCATGGATTGGGTGGTTGCGGACTTCAAGTCGAAAGAAGGTATCGACCTTTCGAACGACAAGATGGCAATGCAGAGAATCAAGGAAGCTGCGGAAAAGGCGAAGATCGAACTTTCCAGCATGAACTCCACGAATATCAACCTTCCGTTCATCACGGCGGACGCTACGGGACCGAAACACCTCGACGTTACGCTTACCAAAGATAAATTCGACACGATGACGGCTAACCTCGTCGAAATGACCAAAGAGCCGATGAGAAAAGCCATGAAGGACGCGGGTCTTAGCTATAACGACATCGCGAAAGTCATTCTGGTCGGCGGTTCCACGAGAATCCCCGCCGTTGTGGACGCGGTGAGAAAAGAAACGGGTAAAGAACCCTTCAAGGGCATCAACCCCGATGAGTGCGTCGCGATCGGCGCGGCGATCCAGGGCGGCGTTCTGACCGGCGAAGTGAAGGACGTTCTTCTTCTCGACGTAACGCCGTTGTCTCTCGGTATCGAAACGCTCGGCGGCGTGTTCACCAAGCTGATCGACAGAAATACGACGATCCCCGTAAAGAAATCTCAGGTATTCTCCACGGCTGCGGATAACCAGCCCGAAGTTACCATTCACGTTCTGCAGGGTGAAAGACAGTTCGCCAAGGACAACAAGACCCTCGGTCAGTTCAACCTCGGCGGTATCGCTCCCGCTCCGCGCGGTATTCCTCAGATCGAAGTTACCTTCGATATCGATGCAAACGGTATCGTACACGTAACGGCGAAAGATCTCGGTACGCAGAAGGCGGCGGACATCACGATCACTTCTTCCACGAATCTTTCCGAAGAAGATATCGATAAAGCTGTGAAAGACGCCGAAAAATACGAAGCCGAAGACAAGAAGAGAAAGGAAGCCGTAGAGAATAAGAACAAGCTCGACAGCCTGATCTTCCAGGTCGAAAAGACGGTAAGAGACAGCGGCGACAAGTTGACGGAAGAAGACAAAGCCGTTGTGGAAAACGCCGTTAAAGAGGCGAAGGAAGAACTCGCAAGCGACGATAACGACAGAATCGTGAAAGCGACCGAAAAACTTTCGAACGACGTTCAGGCGATCTTCGCGAAGTTGTACCAGCAGGCTCAGCAGGGCGCGCAGGCGAACCCGAACGAAGCCGATAACGGCGGCGCGGGCGATACGGAATTCCACCAGAACTGATAAGCCGTCCGCGATAAAACAGAATTAACGGATCGGAATGCGTCGGGGTTGTCGCAACAGCGACAGCCCCTTCGTCGGTAAAGCGAGGAAACTATGGCAAAAAATTATTATGAGGTTCTCGGCGTCGATAAAAAGGCGACGCAGGACGAGATCAAATCGGCATACAGAAAACTTGCGCGGCAGTATCACCCGGATCTTCATCCGAACGATGAAGAGTGCGCGAAAAAATTCAAAGAGATCAACGAGGCGAACGAAGTCCTTTCCGATCCTCAGAAACGTCAGCAATATGATTTCGAGCTGGAAAACCCGGGCAGAAGCGCGGGCGGTTTCGGAGGGTTCGGCGGTTTCGGCAACGGCTCGTCAACCGGAGGGTTCGGCGGTTTTTCCGATATCTTCAGCGATATTTTCGGACAGTTTTCTGGCGGGAGAGGCGCGCAGGAACAGGACAGAACGGGCAGCGATATTACGTTGGAAGTAGAGCTTTCCTTCCTTGACGCCGCGCTCGGTTGCTCAAAAGAAATTACTTATAACAGAAAAGAACCGTGTCCCGACTGCCGCTCTACGGGCGCGAAAAACGGTACCGCATATAAAACGTGCGAGAAGTGCCACGGGTCGGGTACCATTCAGTATGCAAGCGGCAACAGTATTTTCCGTACCATTTCCACCCGCGCGTGCGACGCCTGCGGCGGAAGCGGTAAGATCATTCTCGAAAAATGCCCCACCTGCGGAGGGAAAGGCTATCAGAGAAAAACGACGAAAGTTAAGCTGGACATTCCCGCAGGGGCGGATACGGGCAGTTACATGAAGAAGCGCGGCTTCGGCGAGGCTTCCACTTCCGGCGGAGACGCAGGCGATCTGATCGTTGTGTTCAAAGTTCAGCCGCATAAGATCTTCAAGAGAAAGAATTACGACTTATACGTCGATCTTCCCATCGATATCAGAACGGCGGTTCTCGGCGGCACGGTAAAGGTGCCCACCTTAAACAGTACCGTTTCTCTTGATATTCTGGAGGGTACGCAGAACGGAAAGGTATTTACCGTCCGCGGAAAAGGGATCAACTCCCGTCTCGGTTCGGGCAACCTGTACGTTACCGTTTCCGTGGAAGTTCCCACCAAACTTTCCAAGGCGCAGAAACAGAGAATGCTCGACTTCGACAGCGATATCGAGATCAAGCAGTACGATAAAATGAAAAAGTACAGCGACGCCGTGCAGTCTTTATACGGCGATCGCCCCTATCAGAACAAATAAAAGCGGGCTTCGGCATCTGTCGGTAACGGCGAATGCCGTGCTTGCGGGCATAGAAAAAAACGAAGAGAATTCTTCGTTTTTTTCGTTGTTATAAAAGTTTTTTCAGACGGTCTTCGTAGCCTTCTTCCAGCTCTTTCAGTTCTTCCGCAAAGGCGCGGACTTCGTCGGAAAGATCTTTTCCGTTTCCGTTCAGCAGCTCGGTCAGCTCCGTAATGCCGTTTACCGTACCTTTTATCATCATTTCCGCGATGTGCGAGCGAGAATCGTCCGCCATAACGTTCATTTTCACGCTTGCTTTCATTACCGTTTTCTGCATGAACCCGATCTCTTTCGCTTCTATGTCGTTTTCGCGCAGATAAGAGCTTAGTTTTCCTACGTATTTCTCGTAGCCGTCGTATTCTTCGATAAGTTCCCGTCGCATTTTTTCGTCATCCGTTTCCTTCATGACGTCGGAAATGGATTGCAGTGCGATATGGGCGTTTTTATAGAGAGAAATCAGAACTTCTTTGCTTAAATTGTTAACTTCCATTTTTTTCTCCTTTCCCGGAAAGTATGTCGCGATAGGGATAAAATATGCCGCTTTCCTCGAGATTTTCCTTTCTTTCTCCCTTTTTGTTCTTTGTGAACCGCAAATTCGTTTGACAAGCGACGAAAATAAGTGTATAATTATTAAGAACCGCTCGGGAAGGGCAACCAAGCAGACGTAACCGTAAAATTTTATGCGGCAAATGTCGTCTCGCCTCGTGAAGCCGCGCTTCCGCGTTCGGCGATGTCTTCGTTTTGTTGCGGAGGAATCGGCGCGTCCCGGCGAGATTAGACTTAAGGAGGTCTATTTTTCATGTACGCCATTATCGAAAACGGCAGCAAGCAGTACAAAGCGGCGGTAAACGACGTTCTTACGCTTGAAAAACTCGACGTCGAAGTGGGAGCGAAGGTTGAATTCAACGTTCTTCTCGTGTCCGACGAAAACGGGATCAAAACGGCGAAAGACGTTGCGGGCTACAAAGCAGTAGCGGAAGTTACCGAACAGTACAAGGCAAAGAAGGTTATCGTCTTCAAGTACAAAGCGAAGAAGAACGAGAGAAAGAAGCAGGGTCACAGACAGCCTTACACGAGAGTGAAGATTGTCGAGATCGCCGCGAAGTAATCGTGAGGAGGGCTTAATAATGTTATTGATCAGTTTATTCGCACATAAGAAAGGTGTCGGTAGTACCAGAAACGGTCGTGACAGCAAGGCAAAACGTCTCGGCGCTAAGCGTTCGGACGGACAGTCGGTTCTTGCGGGCAACATCCTTGTGAGACAGAGAGGCACGAAATTCCATCCCGGTAACAACGTCGGTATCGGAAGCGACGATACGTTGTACGCATTGATCGACGGCGTCGTTAAATTCGAAAGACTCGGCAGAGATAAAAAGCAGGTCAGCGTTTACGCTGCCGAATAATTCTTTGGCTTAAAACAAAGGGCGATCTTGCAAAAGATCGCTCTTTTTCGTTGCCGGAACGGGCAAATTTCAAGATTTTACTTCCTTTTGTGAAAAATTAAAATAAAACGACACTGAAAACGAAAACGTTTGCGGAAAAACCGGAGCATAAGGCATTTGCCCAACTTAAAATATGAATTGCCTAAAATTACAATAATTTGGGCGAATGAGTGTTTTCGCCAAAAACAGACTAAAAATCTACAGTTCATAGCCGCAAAACTCTTGATTTTTTGTCTTTGACAGGGTATAATAGAATAGAAAAATGCCCCAAGGGGCAAAAATCTATTTCAGAAAGGCGTAAACGAATGGAAATCAAGCGTGATTTGTATTTGAATCAACTTATCGAAAGAAAACAGAACGGACTTATAAAGGTGATCACGGGTATTCGTAGGTGCGGTAAATCCTACTTATTGAACACGCTGTTCTATGATTATTTGAAAAAATCGGGAGTGGACGAAAATCATATTATAAAATTCGCATTTGATTCGAGCGTGGACTTAAAATCGATAGGCGAAAATATCGTTACGCTTGAAAAGGAAAAGCGTAAAGTCGATCCCGATAAGTTTATGACGTATATTCAAAGCAAGATGACGGATAAGGAAACGTATTATCTTTTGCTTGACGAAGTGCAACTTCTTGACTGCTTCGAATCGGTGTTGAACGGTTATTTGCACATGGATAACGTTGACGTTTACGTAACGGGAAGTAATGCAAAGTTCTTGTCAAAAGATATTATCACCGAGTTTGCAGGGCGTGGCGACGAAATTCATATGCAGCCGCTAAGTTTTGCGGAGTTTATGTCGGCATATAAAGGCGATAAATACGAAGGACTTACGGAATATATGCTTTACGGCGGTATCCCTATGGTTGTTTTGAGGGAAGGCGCGGAGAATAAGTCGTTAATGCTAAAACGTCTTTTTGATGAGATTTATATCAGGGATATTGAAACTCGGCATAAGGTCAGAAACAAAGCCGATCTTGAAGATTTGCTTAATATTCTGTCCTCGTCTATCGGATCGCTTACAAATCCCGAAAAGTTGAAAAATACTTTTCATTCGGTAAAAAAGTCGAATATAACCTCGGCTACGATAAAAAAATATCTGGAATACTTTTCCGATTGTTTCTTGGTCGAATCGGCTTCGAGATACGATATAAAAGGAAAAGCGTATATAGATACGCCGCTTAAATATTATTTTTCCGACCTGGGGCTTAGAAACGCACGCATAAATTTCAGACAGTTCGAGCAACCGCACTCAATGGAAAATATAATCTATAACGAACTTAGGTTGCGTGGCTTTTCGGTGGACGTCGGCGTTGTAATTACGAAGGAACAAGGCATTAGAAAACAGTTGGAAGTCGATTTTGTATGTAATCTCGGTACAAAACGCTATTATATACAGTCTGCGTACTCTTTGCCGAGCGAGGAAAAGCGTTCTCAGGAGATAAGACCTTTTACGCGAATAGACGATTCGTTCAAAAAAATAGTAATTACGGGAGATATGTCGCCTACGTATTATAACGACAACGGCGTATTGTTTATGAATATCTTCGATTTTTTGTTGAAACCTGAAAATCTTAATATGTAGGGGCTGGGCTATCGGACAAGCTCGGCGTTATAAAAACAAATGGGTATTATGCCGGGCAAGGTTCGTATTACTCTTGTCTGGCATACCATAAAACCATGTGCCTTGTCATTCTGATCCTGCCTCTTGCGTGGCTTATGAAGAATCTCAAGGCACATAGTTATTTTCGGGGATTGAAACGTTTTTTGCCATTCTCAGATCCTTCGGGAGCCGGGCAAAGGGGGTCGGCTCAGGATGACAAGACATACACTATATTGTTTTGCCATTCCGACCTGTGAATTTATGTCCGAAGGACAAAAAGGGGGCGCCGCCGAGGGATCTCAAGGCGTATTTTCTGCAAACGTAATTCAATCCTTCGGATAACCGCTTTTCTTTTTTTCGAAGAGGAGACAACTGCTTTCCGAGTCCGTTTTCTCCTCTTCGAGCATCACCTTTTTCCGAGAACTCCGTTTATCCCATGCGTGTTTATCATTGCAGTAACTCATCGTACGCCCTTAGTCCTTAAGGGACGAAGTCTTTATCGGTATTGAAGCTTTAAGATTATATTTGTTTGTGGCGTTTTCTTGTCTCTGTCAGCCCGTCAGGCAGGGCGAAAACTTGGGGGTAGATCCTTCGCGGGTAGGGCTACGGGGTCGGCTCAGGATGACGAGAATGGCTTCGGATTATTGCGGCAAAACGCGAAGAACCGAAATAGAAAATGTGCCTTGTCATTCTGATCCTGCCTCTTGCGTGGCTTATGAAGAATCTCAAGGCGCATAGTTATTTTCGGGAATTTAAAGTTTCTTACCATTCTCAGATCCTTCGTAAGCCTAAGCCTATCAATCATTTTACAACAAAGATCGGTTGATAACGGCAAATGCCGTTTTTGAAGAAATATTAACAACAAATGCGCACAAGATTGACATATAAATTTTAATATACTTGATTTTTTTGATAAATAATGGTATAATCGATACAAAAGAGATACAATCGTCTGCTTTGGTCTGATTTTGCGGCGATGTTACGTATCGGAAAACGGAGGCAAAAAATGACAGATAACGAAAAGGTAAAATCGGGGAAAGTTTGCATGCCGAAACATTCGGCGGTTTTTCTGCTCGCAGTGCTTTTGATCTTTTCTGTTGCTTTTATGTGTTCCTGCGGTAAAACGACAGGCGTTGTCACGCCGGGAGAAGGGGACGGCGGAAATACGGAACACGTGCATGTATACGAAAATGTGGCAGATCAAAAATATCTTTTCGAAAAAGCAACATGTACGCATGGGAACATCTATTACGTTTCCTGCGTAGAATGCGGCGAAACGGGAAAGGACACCTTTGAGGACGGCGAGGGAACATTCCTTCGCGGAAATTCCTATGGATAAAGCGTTGAAATCGGTTGCCGATTGCGAGAATCCCGCCTTCTATTTTGCTGTTTGTACCGTATGCGACGAAGTAAATTTCGGACAGGGTTACTACAGCGTGGGAGAACCGCTCGGACACGACTATGTCGAGTTGGTAAACAACGATCGCCTTGCGAGTCCCGCTAACTGTTCCGAACCGGCAGTTTATTATAAATCGTGCAGTCGTTGCGGAGCGGTATGCGGTGAGACCTTTACGTGCGGCGAGCCGACGGGAGTACATACCTATATTGCAAAAGTCGACCCCGATTATCTGTTTCGTGAGGGAACGTGTACGCACGGACCGACGTATTTTATGCAATGTTCCGTTTGCGGACGTTCGAGCGAATGGGATACGAATGCGAGTTTTGTCGATCATAACGGACCTAAAGGAGATCACTGTTTCGCGAGTTTTCGTGAGTCGAAAAAATATCTGGCGGAGCGCGCCGACTGCCGGCACGGAAATATTTATTATTTTTCGTGCGAATATTGTGATCTGAGCAGCAAAGGAACGGCTTTCGAGTCTACGTTTGACGACGGCAGACGGGCAGAGCACAATTACGTGGAAAACACGGCGGCAGAGGGTGCGTTGTATCAAAATGCCGACTGCACGACGCCTGCAATTTATTATAAAACCTGTTCCGTTTGCGGGGAAACAAACGGCTCAACCTTTACCGTCGGCAAAGAACTCGGACATGACTTTATCGAAGAAGCAAGCCTTACATACCAGGACGCGGACGCTACGTGTACGGAAAAAGCCAGGTATTATAAACATTGTTCGAGATGCAGTGCATGGGGAGAAACTTTTGAAGTCGGTGAACCGTTAGGACATGCTTTTGATAGGGTAGATTATTCCCCCAGAGCGTTAAAGACTTCTGCGACGTGCGTGGATAATGAGGTGTATTATTATTCTTGCAGCAGATATTGTAATGCCATAAGCGATACTTTGACCTTCGAAAAGGACTATTCTGCGCTCGGGCACAGTTATACTCTTGAAATAGCAACCGAAGAATATTTATTTCGGCCGGCGACGTGCAAGGAGAAAGCAAAATATCTGAAAGCTTGTGAGCGTTGCAACGAAAAATCAGAGATACCCTACGATTGGTGTTTTTTCGAGGCCGGGGATTATGCTCCGCATAAGTGGAGAGAGGAAGTAGGATATAATGAGACAACTCTTAAATCTGCAGCCACTTGTGAAAGCAGTGCCGTTCATTATAAAACATGCAGCATATGCCAAATACTGAGCGACACGGAAACATTTGAGTACGGTGAACCCCTCGGACATAAACTATTAACCATATATCACTACAAAGAAAACTTAAACGATCGCAACTATATAGCGGATAAATGCTCGAGGGAAGGTTGCACGCATAGTGAGGAAAGGGCTCTTGTAGTTCCCGAAAACAGCAATATATATAACTTTATTTTTGATCCGATGATCATAACGGATACGGACAGAACTCTCTATTGCAGGATCACAGGATACAAAACATTCTATGGCGACGACAGAGACGTCAACCTTGTTGTTCCGGAAACATGGAGCGGTGCTAAAATTAAATATCTTGATATAAAAGATGAGGGCTATGCCGTAGAAACGCTTACCCTGAACGAATCCATGGTTTCATGTTTCTGGAAGTCAGATTCTATCAGAAGGATTATTTCCTCTCATAAAGTAGGTATCGATGTCAGTCCGGAATGTTCCGTTTGTTATACTTGCAGCGGAACGCCGACCTTTAATTCGATCATGGGTAGACCGGCACTTGAGTTTTACGATTATTTAGAGGAAAGAGCAAACGACGATTACGAATATATGGTTTGCAAGGGTACAGACGGCGAATATATCTCGATCAAGAAATATATCGGCGGCGATATCTATGTAGAGATACCGGAGACGATCGACGGTTATCCCGTAAAGTATCTGGCGGCAAGATCGTTTCAGTCGGATACCATAAAGAGAATTACCGTTCCCGATTGCGTGGAAACGGCAATAAAGCCGTTCGGCAGCGATTCAACACCGGGACATACTTTGTCGTTGGAGATGGTCTTTATGGAGGGAATGAAGGACCCTGCCGGCTGGAACGACTTTTTTGACGGACATACTCAAGTGCATCGGACGTATTTGTATTATTACGGGGTGAAAAATTCGGGACTGTATCAGTACAGCGACTCGGTAGCGTTTGATTATTTAGTTTACACCGACGACGGAACAAATTACAAGGCGATGATCCTAAAGGCTTTGTTTACGGAGAGTGAAGAGCCAGCTAAAAGCGGCTATTCTATCTTTTTGCCCGAAACGATCGACGGCGTGAGACTTTCCATAATAGGTAAGAAAGCATTTGAAAATGCAAATTTGGCTTCGATAGATTTACTGAAAATCACGGAAATCGGGGATTATGCATTTTACAATTGCCAGAATCTTACGCGCGTGAAATTAGGACCGGAACTTAAAAGCGTCGGGGACTTCGCGTTCAGGGATTGTCCTCTGATCACGGTAACCGACGACGGATCAACGGGTAAGACAGTACAACCGGGTTCGACCGAAGGAATTGAAACGATAGGCGATTATGCGTTTTGTGATTGTGAATTAACCGAGTTTTCGTTTGGCGCTCAATTGAAGTCGATAGGGGTATTCGCATTCGGATATAATAAGTTGACCGAGGTCACATTACCCGATAACCTTGAAAGTTTAGGGAGAGATACTTTTTCGTTTAACAGTATACGGGTTTTAAATTTCGGAACGAATAAAAAACTTCATGAAATTCCGAGTGGTGCATTTTCCGATAATCCGATCATAGTATCCGACAATAAAACGTTTCTCGAGATACCGTCAAGCGTTTATACGATCGGAGCGGATGCGTTTGGGGGAAATCGGGAATTGCACAAAGTGGTGATCCATTCGCAAACCGTCGACAGTTATGCGTTCGACAGATGCGAAAAACTTACGTCCGTTGTTCTGAGCCCTTATACGCAAAATTTCGGTAAAGAAAACCCGTTCAGACAATGTCTTAACCTTTCGAATATTCAATATAGCGGAACTTTGTCCAATCCGAAATACATGTCGGGATACGATAAGTCCGGTTCCGGTTCGTCGGCTCTTACCGAGCTTAACTGTATTTACGATGTGGAAACAAACACCATAATCTCAGGTTGTAAAAATACGGTTATTCCGGATTTTATTACGGGATTCGGAGAATCGGCGTTCTACGGAATGGGAATTGAGTATATTTACATCCCGAAGACCGTTACGACGTTTGGCGCAAAATCATTATATAACGTAAAGCAAGTATTCCTGGAGAGTGAAGTAAATCCGCTGACAGACAAGACGTCAAATTATTGCGATAGGGCGATGACGGGTATTTACAAGATATACGAGAGGAATTCCGTTGTATATGCGATATATAAAACCGAAAACGAATATACCGCTACCGTTGTATATGCCGTGAAATCTACTTTCGAAACGAACGGCGTCGGCGGAAAGGTCACGATATTAAGCTATATTGATATAGACACGTGGAATATAGCATACGTGACGAAAATCAACGACTATGTGTTTAGCGACTGCACGGAAATCAAAGAAATCGTGCTTGCAAGCGACGAGGCTGATATGAGGCTTGCGGAAATCGGTGAGGGCGCATTTAAAGGCTGCTCGTCTTTGATCGTTTCTTGCTGGACGACCTCGATAAAAAAAGTCGGAAAAGACGCCTTCGTCGGAACGACCGTATCCATGATCCGATTCTACGAGATCGAAAAAGGAAAAGAATTCGAGGGCGTTGAAATAGGCGAAGGAAACGAAACGCTTACCGGTTCTGCAAGTAAGCTCTACTACGACAAGGATCATCCGTTGCCGGACACAAAAATTTAAGGCGAGTTGACGGAAACAACAGAGATACACCACGAAATTTTTCTATTTTCGGGGTGTATCTTTCGTATTATCCCCGGAACGGAAAGCCGGGTTTTGACAAGCGATCTCTTCCCTTTGAATCCGCCGGAAGCGTGCGGGGCGGGAAGAGATCGTTTTCTTTTACGAAAATTTTACTTTCCCGAAAAAAATCTATTCCGTTATTCTTGTTTTTTTGCTACGATTTTAGTATAATAAGAGGGAAAAAAGGAAAAGAGATTCTTTTCGGCCGGAGGGTGTTTGTGAAAGCATTTATAACGGTACTCGGCAAAGATAAGCCGGGCATCATCGCAAAAATTACGGGGCTGCTTGCGGATCGCGAAGTGAACGTGGAAGACATCAGCCAGACGATCATGCAGGGTAATTTTACCATGATTATGCTCGTTTCGCTTGAAAAGGCAGAAGTAACGATTTCCGCGCTTTCGGAAGCGTTCGATAAACTCGGGAAAGAGATCGGCGTTGAGATCTTCGTCCGCAGCGATAAGATTTACGACGCGATGCACAGGGTGTAATATGATCGATCATGCAGACATACTGGAAACGATAAATATGGTAAGGAAAGACCATTTCGACGTGAGAACGGTCACGATGGGTCTTTCCCTTTTATCCTGCATTTCCGCCACGGCGGAAGAAACGGCGAAAAAGTGCTACGATCTGATCTGCCGCCGGGCAGGAGATCTCGTGAAAACGGCGAACGAACTTTCCTGCACTTACGGCGTGCCGATCGTAAACAAACGGATCTCCGTCACCCCCGTTTCCCTTCTTTGCGAACCGTTCGGCGGCGACGGCAGAAAGATCGCGCATGCACTCGACAAAGCAGGGAAAGAAGTCGGCGTCGATTTTGTCGGCGGATACAGCGCGCTCGTTCCGAAGGGAATGACGGCGCAGGAACGGAATTTTCTGCATACGATCCCCGAGGTGCTCAGAGATACCGATATTCTCTGTTCTTCCGTAAACGTAGGATCCACCCGTTCGGGCATCAATCTCGACGCGATCGATCTGATCGGAAAAATCGTAAAAGAAACGGCAGACTTAACTTCCGATCGGGACGGTTTCGGTTGCGCGAAATTCGTCGCTTTTTGTAATGCGGTAGAAGACAACCCGTTTATGGCGGGGGCTTTTCACGGCGTGGGCGAAGGGGAGTGTGTGATCAGCGTAGGGATTTCCGGTCCCGGCGTGGTTTATCACGCGCTGAAGGACGTTCCTCACGCAAACGTGACGGAAATGGCGGAAACGATCAAGAGAACGGCGTTCAAGATCACCCGCGTGGGCGAGCTTATCGCGAAAGAATCGGCAAAGAGGCTCGGTGCGGAATTCGGTATCGTCGATCTTTCCCTTGCGCCGACTCCCGTAGAGGGTGACAGCGTCGGGCGGATCCTCGAGGAAATGGGGCTTGAAAAAGTCGGAACGCACGGAACGACGGCTTGTCTTGCTATTTTAAACGACGCCGTAAAAAAGGGCGGCATGATGGCAAGTTCGAAAGTCGGCGGGCTTTCCGGGGCGTTCATCCCCGTCAGCGAGGATATCGGCATGATCGAGGGTGCGCAAAGCGGAACGCTTTCCCTGGATAAACTCGAGGCGATGACCGCTGTGTGCAGCGTGGGTATCGATATGGTCGCCGTACCGGGAGATACGCCCGCTTCCACGATTTCCGCCATATTGGCAGACGAAGCGGCGATCGGTATGGTAAACAATAAAACGACGGCTGTCAGAATTATTCCCGTTCCGGGAAAGACCGTAGGAGATACGGCGGAATTCGGCGGATTGCTCGGGTTTGCTCCGATCATGGCGGTGAAGGCGCCTTCCGCCGAAAAATTTATTTCGAGGGGCGGGCAGATCCCCGCGCCGGCGCACGGCAACAAAAACTGAACGAGAGGCATCGATTATTATGGATCGCAAATTCGATATAAAAACGTTAAAAGAAAATTTACAGGGGGGGCTGTCCGGTTATCGCCCGCGCCCCTTCTGGAGCTGGAACGACGATTTAAAGAAGGAAGAACTCCTTCGGCAGATCGATCAGATGAAGGAAAAAGGCATCGGCGGATTCTTCATGCACGCCCGCGGCGGACTGAAGACGGAATATCTCAGCAAAGAGTGGTTCGACTGTATCCGCGCCTGCACCGAACGGGCGAAAGAGCTCGGAATGGAAGCATGGGGATACGACGAAAACGGCTGGCCGAGCGGTTTTGCGGGAATGAAACTTCTCGAAGACTCTGCCAATCACGAACAATATCTTGTGAGAAAGGTCGGCGATTTCGATCCTTCCGCGAATGCGAGTTACCTTGTAAAAGACGGGAAATGCGCCCGCGTGAGCGAGAGCAAAGGAGAAGGCGAGTATATTAACGTATACGTAAAAACGAATCCTTCCGTCGTAGACGTAATGAACCCTGCGATCGTGAGAAAGTTTATCGATCTTACGCACGAGCGTTATAAAAAAGAACTCGGCGACGATTTCGGGAAATACATGCTCGGGTTCTTTACCGACGAGCCGCAGTATTACCGTTGGGAAACGCCCTATTCGCCCTGTCTTGCCGACCGTATGAAAAAAAAGTACGGCGTGGATCTGTGGGATGAACTCGGCAAACTTTTCTGCGACGCCGAAGGGAGCAAACGATTCCGTTATCTTTACTGGAACTGCGCGCATAAGCAGTTTATCGAGAGTTTTATCAAGCAGATCTATGACTGGTGCAATGAAAACGGATGCCGTATTACCGGGCACGATATCGAGGAATCCCGTCTGTTTACCCAAATGTGGTGTTGCGGCGGACTGATGGATTTCTACGAATACGAACATATTCCCGGAATGGATTGGCTCGGGAGAAACGTCGGCGACGAACTTGCCCCCAAACAACTCGGATCGAGTGCGGAGCAGCTCGGCAAAAAGCTTGCCATCACCGAAACGTTCGCCTGCTGCGGCTGGGACGTTACGCCGGGAGAATTGAAAAAACTTGTCGACTGGCAGTTTGTAAACGGCGTGAATCAGATCTGTCAGCATTTGATGGCGTATTCTATCCACGGGGAGAGAAAGCGCGATTATCCGCTTACTTATTCCGAACACATGGCATGGTTCGAACGGTACGGGCTTTTCAACGAATATTTTTCACGCCTCGGCTATCTGATCTCCGAAAGCAGAAACGAAGTGAACGTTCTTCTTCTGCACCCGATCAAGTCCGCTTATCTCACGTACGACCGCGATGACGATTTCGAAAGCATAAAAACGCTTGAATTGTCTTTTAAAGAGCTTATAGACAGGTTTTCGAGAGAACAAATTCCTCATCATTACGGAGACGAAAACCTGATTGCACGCCACGGAAGCGTGAAGAACGGCAAACTGATCGTCGGAAATTACGCTTATGATTTCGTCGTTCTTCCCGAAGCGGAAGGAATGGACAAAACGACGCTTGCCCTTCTCGGCGAATTTGTAAAGCAGGGCGGAAAACTTGTCCTCGAAGGGAAAAAGCCTTCCTTCCTCGAAGGGGAGCCTTATGCCTTTGATGAAATCTATGCCACCGCGACGGAAGAAGATATCGTTGCTTCCCTCCCGTATACGATAACTCCGCACGTACAGGGGGTATATTCCGCATACAGAAAGGGAAAGACGGGCGATTTTCTTTACATCGTGAACGTGAGCGGGGAAAGCGTAGGGCTTAGAGTTAGTTGTCCGTCGCGTTATCCCGTATTGCTCGATCTCGAAACGCTGGAAACTTCCGTGCCCGAAACAGAAGGCGGAAACGTTCTTCTTACCCTTGCGGACGGAGGCAGCGCGATCCTGCTTCAGAGCGACACGCCCTATACGAAGGGGTTTGCGAAGTCGGGCGGAGAGATCGATCTCGGCGGGAAATGGAAGGTTGTTTCCCGCACGCCGAACACGCTTACGATCGATAAAGCGAGCCTTTCTTACGACGGCGTTTCCTTTGAAGAAAAGGCGTATATTCCCGCGATCTTTTATAAACTGATCGGTGAAAAATACCGCGGCAGGATCTGGTTGAAATATACCTTCCGCGCGGAGACTCTGCCAGAAAACATTCATATGGAATGCGAAAATATGGGGATTTTCTCCTGCAAAGTAAACGGAAAGGAGATCGATTTAAAAGCGGGCGGAACGCTCGATAAAAGCTTCCTTACGGCGGATATTGCCGGCGCGCTCGAAAAAGGAGAAAACGAGATCGTGTTCGGGATCGATTTTTACGAGCGCGACTATGTGTATTTCGTTCTCGACGACGTGCGCGGCGAAAAGGAATCGCTGAAAAACTGCCTGTCTTATGACAGCGAGATCGAGGCGATCTACCTTCTCGGCGATTTCGGCGTGAAGGATAAGGCGTTGGAATTTAAGGACGGTTGCTATCTTTCGGACGGCAATTACGAGCTGACCGCGCCCGTTTCCGAAATACTTGCCGAGAGACCGCTTACCGAGCAAGGGTACCTCTTCTTTGCCGGGCATATCGTTCTCGGAAAGAAAGTCGTGATCGATAAGGAACACGACGCCCTTGTTTTATCCGGCAGACACGCCGTTGCCGACGTTTCCGTCGACGGGAAGTTTGTCAGGAGTATGCTGTTCGGAAATACGCTCGATCTCTCTGCATTTGCGGACGGGAATGAACATGAACTTACGATCGCGCTTTACAGCGGAAACCGTAATCTTTACGGTCCGTTCCACTGTAAAACGTATGAGCCGCTTGCCGTTGGCCCGCAAAATTTCGACTTTATCGGGACATGGAAAGGGTATGAAAGCCCCGATTATCGTGAAAGTTACAGTTTTGTTCCTTTTTCGCTTATTCGAAAATAACGGAAAAGGAATCGTAAGACAAAGATATAAGGAGTAAGAATGAAAAAAACAAAAATCGTTTGTACGTTGGGTCCCGCAAGTTGCACGAAGGAAGTGATCTCCGCCATGTACGACGCGGGCATGAACGTTTGCCGCCTTAACTTTTCTCACGGTACGCATGAAGAGCATGCGGCGAAAATCGCGATCATCAAGGAGATCAGGGAAGAAAGGAAGATCCCTCTTCCCATTCTGCTTGACACGAAAGGTCCGGAATTTCGTACGGGAACCTATAAAACCGGAAAGGTACAGTTGAAGAAAGGAAATCGGTTTACTTTTACCTCCGACCCTGTGGAAGGAGACGAAACAAGGGTTTCCGTCAGTTACTCTCATCTTGCCGAAGTGATGAAACCGGGCGACACGATCCTTTTAAACAACGGGCTTATCTCCTTCCGTGTGAAAGAAGTGAGGGGAAACGACGTGATTACCGAGGTTACGGAAGGGGGAACGACGTCCGACCACAAGAGCATGTTTTTCCCCGGTAAAGAACTCGTGCTCGATTACCTTTCCGAACAGGATAAAAAAGATCTGCTGTTCGGGATCGAACAGGGCGTCGACTTCGTCGCTTTGTCTTTCGTTTCCTGTGCGGACGATATCCGTGTTGTGAGAGAATTCATGAAAGAGCACGGCGGCGAGGATATCGATCTGATTGCAAAAATCGAAAGCAAGCGGGGAGTGGATAACCTCGAGGAGATCGTAAAAGCGTCCGACGGCGTGATGGTTGCGAGGGGGGATCTCGGCGTGGAACTTCCCTACGAGGAGCTTCCGAACACGCAGAAACACATGATCGACGTTTGCCGTATCCTCGGTAAACGCGTGATCACCGCTACGGAAATGCTCGAATCGATGATCCACAGCCCGCGCCCGACCCGCGCGGAGATATCCGACGTCGCAAACGCCGTGTACGACGGCACGAGTTCCGTTATGTTGTCCGGAGAGACGGCTGCGGGCGAATATCCCGTGGAGGCTGTCCGCGCTATGGCAAAGATCGCCGAGCAGGCAGAAAAGAATACGGAATACATTCAGCAGATCGAAAACGACAGATTCATTATTTCCGGGTCTTCGGAGTCGCTGTCTCATTCCGCGTGTATGCTCGCACACGATCTCGGGGCGAAGGCGATCGTCGTATGCACGAATACCGGCATGACGGCGCGTATGGTTTCCCGTTTCCGCCCGGAAGTACCCATTATCGGAATGACTTCCAATGAAAAGGCGTTTCAGAAACTTGCTCTTTCCTGGGGCGTGATCCCCTTTAAAAGCGACGTTTATTCTTCCGTTGACGTTCTCTTTTACTTTGCGGCGCTTGCGGCAAAGGCAAGCGGGCTTGTAAAGAAGGGCGATACGATCGTCATGACGGGCGGAACGCCTACGGGCAAGGGCGGAAATTCCTCGCTCATCAACGTTGCGACTCTTTGATAAAAAAATCGGATCGGCGCGAAAATGCGACGATCCGATTTTATACGATACCGAATGAAACAACGCAAAAAAGCGTACCGCAAAAAACGGCACGCTTTTTATTTTACGTGTTTAAAATCAGTCCTTTTTCATTGCGTTGATCTTAAGCTGAAGACCGG
Organism: uncultured Clostridia bacterium; assembly: GCA_934271265.1. GTDB lineage: Bacteria > Bacillota > Clostridia > Christensenellales > Borkfalkiaceae > UBA10281. The sequence goes on from CAKQRE010000042.1 coordinate 20,459, forward strand.
ACTTCTTGTTAGCGGCGGTATTTTTATGATAAACACCCTTCGCAACGGAAGAATCGATCACGGATGCCGTTTCGGGGAAAAGTTTAACGGCTTCTTCATAGTTGCCGCTTTCGATCACGGCATTAAGTTTTTTGATTGCGGATTTAACTTCGGACTTGTTGTCCTTGTTAAAGCCGGTTTTCTTTGCGTTTACGATAACACGTTTTTTAGCGGATTTAATGTTAGGCACTGTATGTTCTCCTTTTATAAGGCATGCGAAAAAAGCCGTATGCCTTTATCCTTAAAATTATATATCTATTCTATCATAAATTTCGACGAATGGCAACAAAATTTCGCCATGTTTTCCAAATTTAACGGACAAATTCTCAAATATTTCTAATTTTCCTTCCCTTTGGCGGAAAGAAGGGACAACGCCATCGGTTTTTCCTCATAATTCGCTTTTAATTTTCATAAAATGAGAAAAAGAGAGGATTTCTTATGGATGACAGATGCGTGATCTGTTACGACAGCGGGACGGGCGGCAGATATCTTTACGGGAAAATAAAAAGAGCTTTTCCTCTTGAAAAGACGTTGTATTTTTCCGATCTCGGGAATATGCCTTACGGAAATAAGACGAAAAGCGGACTAAAAGAAATACTTGATCGAAATATGAAAAAGTTTCTTTCCTATTCGCCGAAAGCGGTTGTGATCGCATGCAACACGATATCGACCCTTTTCCCCGATTATCGGACGGAAGGGGGCGTCAGGATCTTTCGGGTGTTTCCCGAGATCCCGAAGGGAAAAAAGACCCTTCTTCTTTCTACGGAAGCGACTGCCGGGTCGTTCTACGTGAAACGGCTGATCGGGCAGAGAAGGGACGTTACCCTTTGCCCTCTCGCTTATTTAGCCGAGGATATCGAAAGGGGAAAAATGGATCTCAGCCGGGATTGGGAGAAGATCGAAAGGGAAGGAAAGAGCGGCTTTGAATGCGTTTCGCTCGGATGTACTCATTATCGCGCGGCGATCGGAAGGCTGAAAAGGATATTCCCCGCGGCAGAGATCGTCGACGGGGCAGACAGGACTTTTTCCGAGGTTTCCTCGTTTCTGAAAAACAATCCGTGCGGGAGGGAAGGCTCTTTTATCGCGTCGCGGCGATAGAGAAGCAAAGGTCTATGTGCCGGAACGATTCCGTATCGGCTGTCAGACCGAAAAGGGGATATTTGTTCTGCGGGCGATAAAATCGGGATCCGAAAACAGATCCCGGTTCGGCTCGATTCGTTCCGATCCGGCGGATAAAAAAGGGAGGAATAAAAATGTTTCTGGAAGCTTTGCGTTGTCTGATCGATAAGATACTGTTTTTTACGTCAAGCGTCGGGAACGACTCGTTTCCGCAACCGCTTTCTTCTAAAGAGGAAGCGGAATGCCTGAAAAGATTCCGCGAAAACGGAGACAAGGACGCAAGGGATAAACTGATACGGCATAATCTAAGGCTTGTGGCGCATATTGCAAAAAAGTATCATGGGGCGGAAGACATCGACGATCTGATCTCGGTGGGGTCCCTCGGGCTGATCAAGGCGATCAATACCTTTGAGCCGGATAAGGGAACGCAGCTCGCAACTTATACGGCAAGGTGTATCGAAAACGAGATCCTTATGCTGCTCAGGGCAAACAAAAAGCACAGGGGCAATCTGTCGCTTTCCGATTGCGTCGGGATAGATAAAGACGGAAACGAACTTACGATCATCGATCTGCTTGCCGAAAAGGAAGAAGGGGTGTTCAGCCGTGTGGAAAATTCCATTCTCAAAGAGAAATTTCTTGAGATCATGAGGGCGTGTCTGTCGGAGCGGGAGTATATTGTAGTATGCCTGAGGTATGGTCTGACGGGCGTGAGACCGCTTGCCCAGCGCGAGGTGGCAAAGCGTCTTAAGATCTCGAGATCGTATATATCGAGAATCGAGAAAAAAGCGGTGGAGAAGATCCGCGGGGCGATCGGTAATAACGATTTCTTCGGCGATTAGATTCTATCCGGAAAGAAAGACGTAAATTTCAAAAAAGAAGAATCGGCGGACGGCTCGGAAATGATCGTTTCTCTTCCGTTTATGACCGATATTGTGATTTTTTGGAAGAAATTTCGAAATCAACTGCTTAATTCCTTGCAAAATTCCACATTTTATTATATCATAGAGATAGGCCTACTTGGCATAATAAAAACGGAGGAAACACGGTTGAGACCCCTGTTTCAGGGGGCTAAACCGTAAGGAAAATCATGACGAAATATTATCTCGCGATCGACATCGGAGCATCGAGCGGCAGACACATCCTTTCCCATATCGAGAACGGAAAAATGGTGCTGGAAGAAGTATACCGTTTCGAAAACGGAATGGATGAAAAAGACGGACATCTCGTCTGGGACTATAAAAAATTATTCGCAAATATCGTTGCCGGCATGAAAGAATGTAAAAAACTCGGCAAAGTTCCCGTAAGCATGGGGATCGATACCTGGGGCGTCGATTACGCGTTGATCGACGGAAACGGAAGCGTGATCGGCGACGTTTACGCTTACAGAGATTCGAGAACAGAAAAGCCGATCGAGGCACTTCATTCGGTCGTTCCTTTTGAAACGCTTTATGAAAGAACGGGCTCGCAGTTCCAGATCTACAACACGATCTACCAGCTTTATACCGACAAATTGAGCGGTAAGCTCGATAAGGCGGAACGTTTCCTGATGATGCCCGATTTTTTCAATTACCTTCTTACCGGCGTAATGAAAAACGAATTTACAAACGCTTCCACTACCGGGCTTATGAGTGCGAAGACGAGAGAATGGGATATGCAGACGGTGAAAGAACTCGGGCTTCCCGAGAAACTGTTCGGGGAACTTTCCGATCCCGCAACCCTTGTCGGAAGACTGAAACCGGAAATCGAAGAGGAAGTCGGATATAATCTTAACGTCGTTTTGCCTGCCACGCACGATACGGCAAGCGCGGTAATGGCTGTTCCCGAAAACGGTACCCCCCTCTATATTTCGAGCGGGACGTGGTCTCTTCTCGGGATCGAGAGCCCCGTTGCCATCTCCACGAAGGAAGCTTTGGAGCAGAACTTCACGAACGAAGGCGGATATCATAGATCGACGAGATTTCTGAAAAATATCATGGGGCTTTGGATGATCCAGTGCGTCAGAAGAGAATATAACAAAAAGTACAGCTGGGCTGATTTCGTCAAGCTTTCCGAAGAAGTAAAGGACTTTGATTCTGTTGTAGACGTGAACGATCGCAGTTTCCTTGCTCCCGCGAGCATGATCGAAGCGATCCGTGATTATTGCCGTAAAACGGGGCAGAAGGTTCCCGAAACGCCGGGCGAAATTGCTCTTTGCGTATACGACAGCCTTGCCGTTTGCTATAAAAAAGCGGTGGAAACGGTGGAAAAGGTCACCGGAATGCATTTCGATACCATTCATATCGTCGGCGGTGGTTGCCAGAACGGTTATCTGAACCTTCTTACGGCGAGAAGAACTGGCAGAAAAGTAGAAGCCGGACCCGTAGAAGCGACCGCGATCGGAAATATTCTTGCTCAGCTTTTGTATGACGGCGCGGTAGACGATATTGCGGCGGCGAAGAATCTTGTGAAAGCGTCGTTCGACGTTGAAGAGATCACTGCCTGACGGCAGGGGTTAGTTATCGAAATGTTTCCCGTGTGATTCTTTGTACTTTGCATGCCGTAACGGGGCTGTTACGCCTTATCATTATATGAATTTTACGGGTGCATAATAGGAATCGTGCGCGCCTTAGGACGATCGGTTTTTTGAGTGCTCGGATGTGCATAGTTCACTGTAAATTTAAGTTTTATCGATTTCAAATCTAACGAAAAGCCGCAATCATAGGATTGCGGCTTTTTATGTGCTAAATTACGGGCTTAATTGTGTGTATAATTACGGGCTTATTGCATGCATATTTACGGGATTAATTGTGTTTACCGGCTCATTCGCTTCTCTGCATTTTAGATGCAGGGTGGGAAATGCCCGGCTCTTTTTTGCGGGAATTTAAATCTTCTGTTTTCCGGGTGGTTATCAGTCTGCTTTTAAAAAACGTAAAAAACATAATAATACATAAACGACGTAAAGAGACACGAAAGACAACAAAAAACATATAAGATATAAAAGGTAAATAAAGACATAAAAGGACTATCGCCATAAGCGGAAAGAACTATTTAAAAAACGAAGAAGTCGGCAAGGCGTAACTGAAAAAGGAAAATGAAAAATCCCGTAACCGGAATGATTACGGGATCGAAAAATAGATAATTCAGAATATATACTTAAAAAAAACGGTTTTAGACAGAAAAAAGATTCGGTTCAATGCGATTGTCTCCATTTTCGTGTAGAAAACGGGAGATTTCGTAATCGTAGGAAGAGCCGAAACGGGAAATGTTTTCGCTGTATTTATGTTAATTTTTGCTTTCTCATGTTTGCTTCTGCTTATATTTTTACGATATCCGTAGGGGTGATTGAGGTTCCGGCGATAAAATTATAAACAGAGTTCAGAAGAAGGTCTTTTTCAAATGACTTTTCGGCTGCGCCTTCCAGTTTCCGGATATCCGTGCGCCTTAAAATAAGAGGATAAGAGGAATTTTCGGCAAAATAGGGCAGCAGATCTTTTCTGTCTTTTCTTATTGCAAGCACCTTCAGGTAAGACGGGTTTTTCAGACATTTTCTTACAAGTGTTTTTTCGATTCCGAGGGCAGAGGATAGCAGGATCCTGTTCAGTCTGGTACAAGTATAACGTTTTGTTTTCAGTTTCTCCGTGAGTTCCCCGTACGAATGAGAATGCAGGGCGAACGCCTTGATCCTGTTTTCGAGACCTTCCGTACAGTCGAGCGTTTTCGCGATTTCTTTTTTGTCCTTTACGATGGCGGAAAACAGTTCGTATTCGCCGATGTCGGGCAGTTTATCGGGCAGATCGTCGAAAACGTAGGGCGGAACGCCTGTGCGGACGCTTTCTTTTTCCCCGCGGAGAATTGCTTCTCGGATCGCGCTTGCCGACGAATCTCCGTTTCCTATCGTTTTATCGTGATAACCCGCTCCTTCGCGGCGGATCGGGAAGATCTCTGTTTCGGGGGAGAGTTTTAATATCGCTTTCGCGTATTCTATGCCGAGAATGTTATTCGGAGACTTCAGCAGCTCGAAGTCGACGTTTTCCGCGTTTAAACGCTGCAACGCGTTTACCTTGGCGCGGATCTGCGACACTCCTTTTTTCAACTCTTCTCTCATGACCGCCCGAAATTCTTTGCTTTCTTCCGAAAGCGCGCCGGCGGTTGATAAAATGCTTTTTTTATCGCCGCTTTCCGTTCCGAAACAGAGATATTTTTCTCCTTTTACCGAGGCGAGCAGTTTTACCGCCCCCGTGGCGAAAACTTCCGCCGGGGCGATGGAAAATACGGCGGGCAGTTCGAAAACGATATCCGCCCCCGCGAGGATCGCGTGCTTTGCGCGGGTGTGTTTGTCGAGCAGGGCGATCTCTCCGCGTTGGGTGAAGTTTCCGCTCTGGATCACGGCAACGCAATCCGGCGCGATATCTCTCCGGATCGCGGCGAGATGCTTTAAATGTCCGTTATGAAGCGGGTTATATTCGCAGACGGCGAAACAAATTTTCAAAACTTGACCCCCTTTTAATTGATATTTTATTTTTTTAGGTGTATAATGAATGTGTTTGGGCGGTTTTGTGCGTCAAGAACGCCGTTTCTGCCCGAGTATTCTCTTTTCCGGTCTATTTTATACCATCGGATCAGAAATTTCAATCGTTTGAAAGGCTTTTCTTTTAAAAGGAGTAAAATCATGTCAAAAGTTCTGGAAGAAATCAAAAAGAGAGCGTCTGTTCTCGGCAAAAATATCGTTTTGCCCGAAGGGGAAGACAAAAGAGTGGTAGAGGCCGCTTCCGCGTCCGTGAAAGAGGGGATCGCAAAGATCACTCTTCTCGGCAACAAGGAGCAGATCCTGAAAGACAATCCGGGCGTCGATCTTACCGGCGTTACGATCATCGATCCGCTTACCTACGAAAAGACGGAAGAATACGCAAATCTTTTGTACGAACTTCGCAAAGTAAAGGGGATGACGCCCGAACTTGCGCATGAAACGCTGAAAAAAGATTACACCATGTACGGCGCGCTGATGCTGAAATCGGGCGACGTGGACGGTATGGTTTCCGGTGCGTGCCATTCTACGGCGAACACTCTTCGCCCCGGTCTTCAGATCATCAAAACGGCAAAAGGAACGCCTATCGTATCCGCGTACTTCCTGATGATCGCTCCCGAGGGCGGAAACAAATATTGCGAAGACGGTTGCTACATTTATGCCGATTCCGGCTTGAATCAGAATCCCACGAGCGAAGAGCTTGCTTATATCGCGCAGTCTTCCGCGGCAAGCGCAAAGGCGATCGCGGGGATCGAACCGAGAGTCGCGTTCCTTTCTCACTCCACGAAGGGCTCCGCGCGGCATCCGGACGTCGATAAAGTTACCGCGGCGGTCGCAAAATTCCACGAGATCTGCCCGGACGTTCTTGCCGACGGCGAATTGCAGTTCGACGCCGCGATCGTTCCCGAAGTGGGGGCGTCCAAGGCTCCCGGTTCGCCCGTTGCGGGACATGCGAACGTGCTGATTTTCCCCGATCTCGACGCGGGGAACACCAACTACAAAAACACCGAGAGACTCGGCGGTTTCCAGGCGGTAGGTCCTCTTTGTCAGGGACTTGCGAAACCCATCAACGACCTTTCGAGAGGTTGTCATATGGAAGATATCGTAGCGGCGGTCGCTATCACCGCGTTACAGACGCAGATTTAAAAAAATAAGAAAAGGGGTTTATTTGTTACCATGAAAATTCTCGTTATCAACGCAGGCAGTTCTTCTTTGAAATATCAGCTGATCGATATGGCGACCGAAAAGGCGATCGCCAAGGGCGGTTGCGAGAGGATCGGACTTGACGGTTCTTTCTGCAAACACAAGGCAAACGGCAAAGAAACGACGATCTCCGCGCCGATGCCGACCCATAAAGAGGCGATCCGGGTCGTTCTGGACGCGCTGGTAGACAAAGAATACGGCGCGATCTCTTCGATGAAGGAGATCGACGCGGTAGGGCACAGGATCGTACACAGCGGCGAAGTCTTCAACGATTCCGTTCTGTTGACGGACGAAACGATGAAGACGATCGAAGAGCTTGCCGAGCTTGCTCCGCTTCATCAGCCGGCAAACATCATCGGCGTGAATGCCTGCAAGGCGATCATGCCGGGCGTTCCCATGGTCGGCGTTTTCGATACGGCTTTCCATTCCACGATGCCCGAAAAGGCATATATCTACGGCATTCCTTACGACGCATACAAAGATTTCAAGATCAGAAGATACGGCTTCCACGGAACGAGCCATCGCTACGTTTCTTCGGAGGCTGCGAAATATCTCGGCAGAGAAAACGATCCCGAATTCAAGGTGATCACCCTTCATCTCGGCAACGGTTCTTCCATTTCCGCGGTGAAAGGAGGAAAGAGCATGGATACTTCCATGAGCTTTACGCCGCTCGGCGGTGTTCCGATGGGCACGAGATCGGGCGATCTTGACCCCGCGATCGTGGAATTTCTTGCCGAAAAGTACAAGATGACGCTTGCCGAAACGATCACGTATCTCAATAAAAAATCGGGTGTGAGCGGGCTTTCCGGAGTTTCCTCCGATTTCAGAGATCTTACCAAAGCCGCAAACGAAGGCAATCATAGAGCTGCCCTCGCGCTTGACGTGTTCAACTATTCCTGCAAAAAATATCTCGGCGCATACGCCGCCGCGCTCGGCGGGGTGGACTGCGTGGTGTTTACCGCCGGGATCGGCGAACATGACGGAGAAGTCAGAAAGGCGATCGCAAGCGACCTCGGCTTTATGGGGATCGTGATCGACGATGAGAAAAACGCGAACGTGGGAGACGGTATCTGCGATATTACCGGAAAGGGCGGAAAAGCAAAGGTTCTTGTGATTCCGACCAACGAAGAACTCGTGATCGCGCGCGATACCGAAAGACTTGCAAAATAATTGATGTTTTTTCCCTTACGGGGTGAAAAAATATTGACAATACCGAAAAAAAAAGGTATAATCAATAAGCATATTATGGTTATCGACGTAAGAAAACTCAAGTACAGCGGAAAAACGGAGTGCTCGTTTCATTTCGATTACGAAGCGGGCGATTCGATGATCACTTTACCTAACGCGAAATTCGACGGCCCCGTATCGATTACGGGAACGCTTACGCTTGGCGGTAACGAAGTTACGGTCGAAGGGGAGATCGGATATACGATCGCAGGGCAGTGCTCGCGGTGTCTGGATAGCGTTATTTTCCATAACGTCGTCGGATTTGACGAAGTTTTTTCCGAAAGCAAAGAGGATGAGGACGCGTATAAGTTTGCCAAAGGTCTCGTGGACCTTACGGAAATGGTAAACGATAAGATCCTTACTTCCATGCCGTACACGATTTATTGCAAAGACGACTGTAAGGGGCTTTGTCCCACGTGCGGAGCAAATCTGAATCATACGGATTGCAATTGCGCAAAGTAAAGTAAAGAATATAAACAAGCGAGGTGTATACAAATGGCAGTTCCTAAGCATAAGGTATCTAAACAGAGAGGAAACAAGAGATTCGCAAGTAACTATACGGTGAAGGCTCCTACGCTCGTCGAATGTCCTCAGTGTCATGAACTGAAAGCTACGCACAGAGTTTGCCCGAAATGCGGTTATTATGACGGTAAACTTGTCGTAGAAAAGGCTGAAAAGAAGGCTGACTGATTTTTCGTTTCCTGTGCCTGAGCGAAAATTGCGAAGAAACGATTTTCGTTCCGGCGTATCAACGGGCGGATAGCGATTTGCTATTCGCCTTATTTTCGTTCGCGCGATTCATGCGCTGTTTGGACACTACATATGGAAATAAACGATAACAAACATAAGAAAACAGCGATTCTCGGCAGATTTGTTCTTTTATCCGTCACGGTGATCTGGGGTAGCTCTTTCGTTATTTTGAAAGATACCCTCGAAACGCTCGGCGGAGGACATTTTACTTTTTTTATTCTTGCCGCCAGGTTTTTGCTCGGCGCGATATTCCTTGCCCTGTTCGGGATAAAACGAATGAAACACATGACGCGCCGGACGGTAAAAAACGGCGTGCTTACGGGCATTATTCTGTTTGCGGCTTATGCGGTGCAGACGATCGGGCTGAAATATACCACGGCGTCCAAGAACGCTTTTTTAACGGCGGCGTACTGTGTGATGGTTCCCTTTCTGGTCTGGATATTCTATCGTTCGAAACCGAAAGTAAGCAACGTTGTGGCGGCGACGATCTGCCTTTCGGGGATCGCGTGTATTGCGTTCGGCGGGAAAAGCGGGCATGGCAGCAACGAATTCCTCGGCGATTGCCTTTCCTTTGCGTGCGGCGTTTTCTTCGCCTTGCAGATCGTATTTAACGAAAAATTTTCCAAACAGGACGATCCCGTTTGTCTGATCACGATTGTTATGGTTACGGCAGGGGTGCTTCATGCGGCAGTTTCCGGCGCCGTGGAGTTTTCGCGTTACGCTTCGTCCTTTTCCGTTTCGGGAGAAGCGGCGTTGAAAATCGGATATCTCGCGTTGTTTGCGACGTGCTATTGCCAGTTCGGGCAGTGTTTCGGGCAAAAATACGTGCCGGCAAATTCTTCTTCTCTCATTCTGAGTCTCGAAGCCGTGTTCGGAACGGTTTTCGGCATCTTGCTCGGAAACGATAAAATGACCGTTCCTATCGTGATCGGATTCGTATTCGTGTTTATTTCCGAATTGCTTTCGGAATTCGGTTTTCCGGCTTTTTTACGGAAGAAAAAGAAGGAAGATAAGGAAAGAGACAAAGAAAATTAAGAATTATTCCTAAAAATTGAAATTTAACTTGACAAACGTTAAAGTTTATAGTAAAATAATGGTGCGATCAGACGGAAACGGTTTTCCGTTCCGCCGTCGGAACTATTTATTATTACGGAGGATATTATTTTTATGAAAAAGTTTGTTTGCCCGATCTGCGGTTATGTTCACGAAGGGGATTCCGCTCCCGAGGTTTGCCCCGTCTGCAAATGCCCCGGTTCTAAATTTACCGTTCAGGAAGGCGGGCTTTCCTGGGCTGCAGAACACGTTGTCGGCGTTGCGAAAGATTGTGACGAGGAGATCAAAAACGGTCTTCGCATGAACTTCGAAGGGGAGTGCAGTGAGGTTGGCATGTATCTCGCCATGTCGAGAGTGGCTTTCCGCGAAGGTTATCCCGAGATCGGTTTGTATTATGAAAAAGCGGCAATGGAAGAAGCGGAACATGCCGCTAAATTTGCCGAAATGCTCGGCGAAGTCGTGACCGATTCCACGAAAAAGAACCTTGAACTGCGCGTTGCGGCGGAAAACGGCGCCACGGCAGGTAAGACGGAACTTGCAAAACTGGCGAAAGCGAAGAATCTCGATGCGATCCATGATACCGTTCACGAAATGGCAAGAGACGAGGCTCGCCACGGCAGAGCGTTCGAAGGTCTTTTGAACAGATATTTTAAAAAGTAATTCTTTTGTGTAAAAATACCTGCAATCGCGGGTTAATCTTTTGATTAAGCAATGTGAAAAACGGATACGGAACATTTCGTATCCGTTTTTTTCTGGGGTAAAAAGAAAAAGTTATAATAATTTTTTAAAACAATAGAAATTGAAACAAAACTTAATTTTTGTGTTTTGCAAATTTAAAATTTCAAAAATTTAATTGACATATATGATAGGGCGGAGTATAATATATGTGAAGTATTTGGAAAGTTGTTTTTGAATATTATTTTTTCGATCAGATATTCACGTCGCCCGAATTCAGAGGAGGTATTTATAGGATGAGAAAGAAATTCGGAAAGCCTGCGGTTGCAATTGTGCTGCTTTTATGCGTGTGTTGTGTTGCTATGGCTTTCATGCCCGTTTCGGAGGCTAAGGCGTCCGAAAACGAGGTTAAAAGCACAAATTTTGAATTTTATACCGAAAGCGACGAATTGTTAACCTATTCCGGTAAAACGATAGCTGATTATGAAAACGATTTGTATGCGACGGAATGCAGACCGGAAATTGATGAAGAAGGCGTACTTTATTTAACGGACGAGCAAAAGGACGATCCGATCGTGGAAATCGTACCGAAGGAATTGTTTTCCGGGATAGGGGAAACTTTGTACATCGGAAAAGAATACGGATTTTTTATCGCCACGGAGATTCAGTCGCGAAACACGGAGATACAGGAAAGGACTTTGCTTTCGACCGTGCTCGTATTCGATATCGAAACCGATACGAATCTTGCCCAAACGACCGATCGCGTTATCGTTTCGGTTTCGCCCCTTTTTCAATATAAATATCTTTATCTGAAAGCGGCGGAAGTCTCCGCCGTCTTTTCGGGAAATCATACGCTGAATTACAATTTGTCGGAAGACCGCGTAATTCCTTATCCCAACAGTATCAATACGGAATCGGTAACATTCGGAATGACGAATCGATTCTATCTGAAAGACGTTTCTTTCGGAGAATCCCTTTATAACGAAAATAATCTGAATCGTTTCGACCTCGGTTATGATCCCTATACGGATAACGGATCCTTTTTTACCGCAATCGATTACACCTATCGCGGGCAGGTCAGAAATAACGGCGAGTTTCCGAAGGACGCCGTTGCGAAATACATAGGGAATACCGCGTTGACCGTTCTTTCCTGCGTTCCGGTACTAAGCAAAGCGGGCGCCCTGATTTCCTTGGGTAAAGATACGGTGTCTCTATGTGCGGGCTTGCTTGATAACGCATTCGGAACGAAAACTTACGAAAGCGGAGAACTGAGCACTCGTTGCATGTATCAGAACCGCGACGATCAACTTGCAAACTATAAAGACGAAAACGGAAATCCTTTCTTAAGCAAGACAGCGGCGGTTGCGATCAATACGCCTTCCGGCGAATCGGTCTGGTACGGCACGGGTGATCGGATAACGGGCTATTTTACGGTTTCGCATTCCGCATTGAACGGGCAGACAGCCGAATATACGCGGCTGTATTCCGAAATTGCGTTGAAAATTGTCGACAGAAATACTCCTTCGGGGAGCGAAGACGTGAAGGTGATTTCAAAAAACACGTTCACATATTATCTGAGAGACCCCGAAACGAAAAAGGTAACGGACGGCGAAGTGCTCGGATACACGATCGGAAGCGAGTATGATCGCTTCGTTTTTCAGCCCGATCGGTCGGATTATTACGTTATAAAAAACCACGGTTTATATCCTTTGAATTTTAAAGTGAGCGACGGTAATTCGGTCGCCCGATACGACGAGATCGCACCGCAAGGGAAGTTAAGGTTTTTTGCGGATTTGACAAAAGTTTATAACATAGAAGTCGGCGGGATAAATTCGGAAACGGAGTTTCATAGCTTTTTGTTGACTGTGGAATGGGATCCGGATCCGCTGATCGGTTCGGGGAAAAGCCTGACGTTGCCCGCGATAGCCTCAAAGTGGTATCGTTATACACCGACGGAAAATAAAGTGACCGTATTTTCTTCTTCGAACGAAAATATAAAAATGGTGGTATGCGACGAAGAGGGGGATCTTCTTTCGACCTCGGCTTCCGCCTCGTTGGAAATTCTGGCAAAAGCGGGGAAAAATTATTACGTTTGCATGCAAAATCCGTTGTCCGAAACGCAAGTTTCTACATTAACGTATGAAACGAAGAGAAGCGATGTGAGTTGCGGTACGGCAGTGTATTCTCAAGAGATCTATTTTTTGAGAAAGATAGACTTTTCAGGAACCTATAAGTTTGAATTTTCTTCGGAAACGTGGCTTGAGATCAAAATTTACGATGGCGATTGCGGGGAAATATTCAAGACGAACGACTTGTCGTTTTTATATGCTTTCGAAAAAACGGGAAATTATACGATAGGCGTCAGATGCTCGCGTTCGGCTTCGAGTGCTTTTGTTTCTTATATCGCGAATTTTTATGCCGAACACGTGTATTTCGGAACCAACAGCCTTTCGTATAACGGCGTTCTGGAATACAACACTTATCGGTTTGTTCCTCCCGTTACGGCAAGGTATTCTTTCGGGGCGGAAAATGCGGTTTCTGTATCGGTTTCGAGCGATATAGAGGGGAGCGATAGCCTGAACGGCAGAAGATTGCTCGCGAATTCGGTTTATTACGTAAGGGTAAAAAGCGATCGGACCAATCCGACGCTGAACATCCGGCTGACGGATTGCGGGACGATATTGCAGAATAACGTAGCGGAAACGGGAACCTATTCCTCGGATGAGAATATTTTTTATAAGTTCAACACAAAATTTGCCGGGAAATACAGCCTGGACTACATAAACGCGCAGGTCAGTGTGTACGATCGGAATCTTGAAAGGGTAAACGTTTATTCCGGTTGTTCGTTTGACGGACAGGAGAATGCCGATTATTATTTTAAATTGGTAGGCGCGATGGGGAATCGATATTCAATAAAAGCATTTTTCGATCCTACGGAATTGAAAATCAATCAGGCGCAGGTTTTTGTTGCCGACGCGTGGTTTAAATTCGTTAATGACGAATCGCGGGAATTTATTATAAAAACATTCGGCGAGGATTACATTTCGTCTGAAATCGGTTGGACTACGGATCCGTACAACCGAGAAATTTCTTCCGAACAAAGCGGAAACGATGTTCTGCACGTGGTGGGAACGGAGAATACGTATTATATCTTTATCGACATTTCGCAAAGCGGATATATTGCGGTTTCGGTCGAATATGCCGATCCTTCGGAGTATTTTACGGAGGAGTATAAAATTCGCGAAGCCGAAATGTATAAAATTAAGTTTTTAATGTCGGAAACCAAAAACTATTCGGTTGAAGTTGCGGAGATCGATGACGGAAAACTTTTTGAAATCCGCCTGCTAAAAGAAATACATGTGTATTATGCTTTGGCTGTAGACGGTAAATTCGTCAAAGGGGAAAGTCTGGAAGAAGGGACGGTTACACGGTTTGCTTTCGAATTGAGCAAAGGCAATCACCTTATATCGATTCGCTATGATTCGAGTTTCGGGTCGGATGAATCCAAATGGGTCAGTTTGTTCTATATGTACGGGGTGGAGAGTTTTGATTTGTATCTGACGGAAACCGAAACGGGAACCTATGCGCGCGACGGAATTCGACCCGGCTATGAGTACGATGTTCAGCTTCTGATCAACGGGAATATCGTGTCCGATTATTTCTATGTGAAAGTTGCGTTTGGCGATGTTTCCGTTTCCGAAAAGACCATGAGTGTGGATTCCGCGGCTTCGAAAGACGAAATTGCGCTTTTCCGCGTGAACTACGCTTACGTTAACTACGACGTTTCCGTCGACATACTTTATCCCTATCGTTTATTGACGGAAGTCGAGAAGACCGGAGATAAAATATTATACAAGGTGCGGGCGTTTAATTACTATACGAACGAACCCGTAACGAAGGCGTCCTGCAGCACGTTGGCAGACTATATGAATCTTATTGACGTCAGATCGTTTAAAATGACGGTTTCCGTCGATTCGCAAAAATTGAGAGAAAGCGAGTTGAACGCATACACGAACGATCCGTCAAAATATAATAACGGAACGGAATTCGTATTCGATATATCCGACTTGAATTATTATGCCGACGCAACGATTCGGTGTCAGGCTACGGTAAAAATGGGCAGAAACGACGATGTGACGGATCTTTCCACGGTTGTTTTGCCCTATCGCACGAGCGGTTCCGTAAACGATGCGGGAACGATGAAACAAAGTATTTTGTTTTTCGATCTTGCGGAGAATCCGATCGATACGCAAAAATATTTATCCTCTCCCATTGAGTTTCCGGTGACGGCAAAGGTAATAAACCTCAAAGGGGACGGAAGAAATATCTCTTTTAACGGATTTAAGTTTTCCGCCGACGTGATACTGAATTTGTATAACGTTTCCTTTACCGGAATGTGGAGCGGTGTTCCGATCCGCTCGGATTACAACGTTACGATAAACGCTTTGGGGTCGAATGAGATCGGAGGGTGTAACGGTTATTTCGGTACGATGTCGGCGATGGGTACTTCGGCGATTACCGTGAAAAATCTTACGCTGTGCGTTCCCGCGGAGTCTTTCTTAAGGGTGTATGCCGGAACCCCGTTCATGTATAATTATAACGGAAACGTCG
The DNA here is from genome assembly GCA_934271265.1 of uncultured Clostridia bacterium. Taxonomy (GTDB): domain Bacteria; phylum Bacillota; class Clostridia; order Christensenellales; family Borkfalkiaceae; genus UBA10281. The sequence goes on from CAKQRE010000042.1 coordinate 35,640, forward strand.
GAACCGCCGGGAAAAACGGTGCAGACGGCGCGGACGGTACGAGCGACAGAACGCAAGGCAACAACGGCGAAGCCGGGAAAAACGGAGGTCAGGGGGGCACGGGCAGTGCCGGTATTGCCGGGGTGAAATGTGCCGTTCTTGATCTTTCCTCGGTAAACGGTAGTCTTACGATTCGCGGAAGCGTCGGTTGCGTCGGCGGAAAAGGCGGAAAGGGAGGCAACGGCGGTGCCGGCGGAAACGGCTGTAATACCGGAAAATGGTGGAGTACGAGCGGCAACGGAGGAAACGGCGGTGCCGGCGGCAAAGGAGGTCGCGGAGGAACCGGAGGTCAGGGCGGCGCGGGCGTCGAGTGTGTGAAAACGGAAGGCTATAATCCCGATCGCTGTGAAATCGTCGGAGGTTCCGGCGGTGCCGGCGGTCAGGGAGGGGAAGGCGGTACGGGCGGAAAAGCCGGCAACGGAGGCTCGAAACCGACGTTCGGGCATGCCGGAGTTGACGGCAAAGCGGGAAAAGACGGCGCGAAAGGTGCAGTCGGAAAAACGGGAGAAACAGGACTTGCCGTAAAATACGTTCAGGCATAAAATATAGACTTTTGTTTGCTGATATCAAGCAGAAAAGCGGCGCGGGCATTTTGTTTGTCCGGCGCCGTTTTTTGCGGAGAAGCTTATATGCGCGGCGCTTTTCGGTGAATATTTGCGGGAAACGAGGCGAGCCTCGCTAAATCGATTGATTATTTTATGGAAACGGTATATAATATTGTTATACGGAGAGGTTTGTCTGCCCGTAAAAAGTAGAATGTGTTGTCGGGTGCGCGGCTATCTGCGGCTTTGTTTGATTTTGCCCGATATCGAAAAGGGTTTTATGGATTATTTCATACGTTTTTTGTTTATTTTTCTGTTCTGTTCGTTTGCGGGCTGGCTGCTTGAGGTGGCGTTCCGGTCGATCAAGGGGAAAAGGCTGATCAATCCCGGCTTTCTGACGGGGTGTTGTCTGCCGATCTACGGTTTCGGCGGTACCGCAATGTTTCTGTTGTGTTCGGTCGATTTTTCGTTTGTCGGGAACAGGGTTGCGGAGGTGATCCTTCTGCTTGTCCTTGCGACCGTTGTAATGACGTTGATCGAATTTATTGCGGGGTATATCTCCCTTAGGTTTTATCACAACCGTTTATGGGATTATTCCGGACAGTGGGGAAATATCAAGGGAATTATCTGTCCTTTGTTTTCCTTTTTCTGGGGTGTGATCTGCCTTGCTTACTATTTTCTCGCGTACGAACCGCTCGGAAAACTTTCCCTGTGGGTGGTAAGTTCTCCCTATGCCATCTTCTTTCTCGGGATCGCGTTCGGGATCTTCCTTGTGGATCTCTGCAAGTCTCTCGAGTTGATGGGTAAACTTCGTAAGTATGCGATTTCTATCAGGCAGACCGTTTCGCTTGAGAAGATCAAGGTGTATCTGCAGGAAGAGAATAAAAAAAGAAAGGAAAAGAAGGATGCGTTTATGCTCCGCATACATGCGCAGATCAGTAAATACATCGATCTCGATAAAATAAAGAATATCTTTAAAAAGGAGAATGAAGACTGATATGGTAAAAGTAGATATTATCTCCGGCTTTCTCGGCGCCGGAAAAACAACGTTGATCCAAAAACTTTTCTCGGATTGCTTCGGGAAAGAGAAAATCGTTCTGATCGAGAACGAATTCGGCGAGATCGGAATCGACGGCTCTTTTCTGAAAGAGAGCGGTGTAGAGATCAAAGAGATCAATTCCGGTTGCATTTGTTGTTCGCTCGTGGGGGATTTCACATCCTCCATGAAAGAGGTGGTAGATAAATTCGCACCCGATCGCATCATCATCGAGCCGTCCGGCGTCGGGAAACTTTCCGATATCATCCGTGCGGTCGAAAAAACGGGGCTCGACCTTAAGATCAATATCGTCGCTACCGTTGCAGACGCGGGCAAGTGTAAAATGTATTACAAGAATTTCGGCGAGTTTTACAACGATCAGGTGAAAGAGGCGAACACCGTCGTTTTATCCAAAACGGACAAGCTTTCGGACGAAAAGATCAAAGCCGCGGCGGAATTGATCCGATCGATCAATCCGAAAGCGACTATCATTACCACACCCGTGATCAAGCTGGAGGGAGGGAAACTCCTCGAAGCGCTCGAAAGCGACGTTTCCATGGTGGACGAACTTCTGAAAGAACTCGACAAGGAGCCGGAACACGAGCATCATCACCATCATCACCACGGCGATAATTGCTGCTGCGGACATGACGACGACGATGACGAAGAGGAGGAGCACGAACACTGTCATCACGACGAGGACGAGCACGAACATCATCATGACGGGTGCTGCGACGATGACGACGAGGACGAGCACGAGCATCATCATGACGGTTGCTGCGACGATGACGACGAAGAAGAGCACGAACATCATGACGGTTGCTGCTGCGGGCATCATCACGACGGGGAAGGGCATCACCACCACGATCACGATGCCGACGAAGTCTTCGGCAGCTGGGGCAAGGAGACCGTGCTTTCCTATTCGCATGCGGAACTCGATTCGATCCTGCAAAAGCTCTGTGACGATACGTCACTCGGCGTGATCCTTCGTTCCAAGGGCATCGTAAGGGCTTCGGATAACGAAAAATGGTATTATTTCGATCTGGTTGCCGGCGATTACGAAATCAGAACGGGTGCGCCCGACGTGACCGGCAGAGTGGTCGTGATCGGCTCCAAACTCGAAAAACAGAAGATCGAAAAGCTCTTCGATAAGGAGTGACCGTTATGGCGAGAACGTTTCCCGCCGTTGTCGTACACGGGATCTTAGAGAGCGGAAAGACGAAATTTATCGTTGATTCTCTCAGAAACGAAGATTTCGGCGACCTCGGCAAAGTGCTGATCCTTTCCATGGAAGAAGGGGAAGAAGAGTATGACCCCGCAGAGCTTGCAAAATACAACGCCTGCGTTTACACCTTTGCTTCTCAGGAAGAATTTACCGTGGAGAAGATCAACGAGCTGATCAAAGTAAATAAACCGCATGCGGTGTTTTTTGAAATGAACGCCATGTGGGATCAGGATAAAATCAAGTTTCCGCCCTATATTCTGGTGGAGCAATCCTTTACGATCATCGATGCTTCCACCTTTAAAGTGTATTTCAATAACATGAGACAGAAGTTCGTGGATATGATCACGGCTTCCGATATCGTTATCATGAACCGCGCGGAAGATACCGCCGAAATGGCGGGTTACAAGCGGAATCTGCGCCTTGTCAATAAAGACGCGACGATCCTTGCCCTCGGTGAAGACGATAAGCCGATCCGTTTTACCGACGAATTACCTTATAAACTCGGCGACGAGATGAAGATCGAAGACGGAGATTTCGGTATCTTTTATATCGATACCTTTGAAAATCGTTCCCGCTACGAAGGGAAGATCGTGGAATTCGACTGTATGACCGTAACTTCTCGTAAACTTCCGAAAAACACTTTTATTGCGGGAAGGCTTGCAATGACGTGTTGCGCGAACGATATCCAGCTTCTCGGACACCTCTGCGCGATGAATCAGCCGATACCGGTCGTAAACAAGCAGTGGATCCATCTTCGCGCCCGCGTTCACTATCTGGACGAGCAGGGGGAAGAGGAGCCTCAGATCGTTCTGGAGTACCTTTCTTCGCATGAAATACCCGAAATTGCAAACCCTGTTGTGTCTTTAACCAATTAACATAGTTTATTTACCGTTTTCGGTAAATGAATAAAAGACGAAATATTCTGTTTTCCCGTCGGAAAACCGGATATTCCGTCTTTTTTTGTGCTGCGATTTTTTGCCGGAAGTCCGGAAGGATTCAGGCGTTAGCCTGCGTTTTCCTGAGCATTACGATAAGGGGCAGGCGTTTTGTCCGCTTCTTTGGAAATAAGCTAAAATCCGACAATATATCCGTAAATTTTCCTTCTCCCCCGTGTTATTATATAAAAAGAAAACGTTGCCGCCGCTTAAGAGTTTTACAGATTTTAGTACGGCGGGCGGATATATCCGAAATGACGCGAGGTGAAAAATGGAAGTGAAATACAGGGTGGAGAGGAACGGGCTCTACATATATCTGTACGGCGAACTCGACGAGTTTTCCGCTGTCTATTGTCGATCAAAAACGGATGAGATCATCGATTGCGCCGTAGGTTTTAAAAACGTTGTTTTCGATTTCTCCGGCGTTGCGTTTATGGACAGCACGGGGATCGGCGTTCTGCTCGGTCGCTATAAAAGATTAAAGAAAATGGGGGTGCCTGCGTTTATCCGGAACCCGAGTTTAAGCGTGAATAAAATATTACAGATCTCCGGGCTTTACGAGATCATGCCTAAAATATAATGGCGAGGAAATAAGTTATGAAAAATAAGATGTCTGTTACGTTTACGTCGCTTTCCGAAAACGAAGGATTTGCCAGAAACGTTATCGCTTCCTTTTTGTTGCCTTTAAACCCGAGCGTCGGGGAATTGTCCGATATCAAAACGGCTGTCAGCGAGGCGGTTACGAATGCTATCGTGCACGGTTATCCGGATACTGCGGGCGTCGTTACGATGGTCGCCGAGATCGACGGAGATGACGTACATATCGTCGTGTCGGACGAGGGAGTAGGGATCGAGGATCTCGAAAAAGCCCTGGAACCCTTCTTTACGTCCCGACCGGAAGACGAACGTTCCGGCATGGGTTTTACCGTGATACGAACCTTTATGGATGAGGTGAAGGTGATATCGAAACCGAACGAGGGGACGGTCGTCGATATGAGAAAGACGATCGCGGGATGAATGAGGTGAAGGATGCTGAGTGCGGAAGAGACCGTTTTTTACTTAAGAAAAGCAAAAACGGGGGACAACCGATCAAAAGAGATCCTTTTAGAGCATAACGCTCTGCTTTTGAAAAGTCTTATCCGCAGGTTTAAAAACAAAGGTGTGGAATACGACGATCTGTATCAGCTTGCTTGTATCGGCTTTCTGAAAGCGATCGATCGGTTTGACGAAAAGTTTGAGGTCAGGTTTTCTACTTATGCCGTCCCGATGATATTGGGGGAGATCAAACGTTTTTTGCGGGACGACGGCTCGTTGAAGGTTTCTAGGGTCATCAAGTCGCAGGCGTTACGGATCAATCGTTTTATCGAAAGTTACCGTGGCGGTACGGGGGAAGGACCTTCGGTTGAAGAGATCGCTTCCGCTCTCAATATCGACCGGGAAGACGTGGTCCTTGCGCTCGACAGTTCGCGTATGCCCCTTTCTCTTTATGAAAAGACGGACGATTCGGGAGACAATAAAACGGAACTGATCGACAAGATCCCGTCCGGCGAAAGGGAAGAGGATATGATCGATAGGATCCTGCTTAAAAGCATGATAGAAAGCCTTCCGCCGAGGGAAAGAAAGGTTATCGTTATGCGGTATTACAGGGATAAAACGCAAAGCGAAATCGCGAGGGCGCTCGGTATTTCGCAGGTGCAGGTTTCGAGGATCGAAAATAAGATCATAGCGAGTTTAAAGGAAAAAATATGATGCAACTATAATTATGTCAGACATAAAACATTGCAAAATATATTGAATAAACTTACATTATAAAATGTTTTATGTTTTTGCCTTTCCTGTGGATCCCCTTTCCCACAGCGTGGAACGGATACGGCGGATCTCGCTGTAATTATTGATAAGGGAGGAGTCGGATAATTGGTAGAAAATGAGATTCAACGCCATTTTCGCCATTTCGCCGAAGTCCTGAGAGGAAGTCGTGATGTCGTATTTCACGGAGATGGCAAGGTTGTCGAATCCGGTGACGGAAAGATCTTCCGGCACGGAAAAACCGCGTCGTTTCGCGGCGTTGATCACGTATAACGCCATTGCGTCGTTCACGCAGACGATCGCGCTCGGGCGAACGGAGAGAGTTGCGAGATAGTTCATTGCCGACTCGGCGCAACCGGAAAGTTTCTCGTAACTTTCGATCGTTGTTTCCTTTACGTCGGACGGTTGCGGAATGAACAGCTTCGGATCGATCGCGCCGCCGTGTTTCACGATCGCGCGGCAATAGGCGCCGAATCTTTCCTCTTCCGTCGGCAGAAAATTTTCCTTGAAAGGGAAGTATGCGATCCTTTTGTGTCCGAGCGTCAGCAAAAGTTTCGTCAGGTTATACATTCCCTCGAAGTTGTCCGTGCACACGCACGGCGCTTTGATGCCGTAAGAAGAATAATCGAGAAAGCAGATAGGAACGTTATCGAGAACGAACTGGTTCAGTACGTCGAGATTGGAAGAGCGGGAAACCGGCCACAGGATCAGCCCGAGGATCTTCTGAGAGAGGAGAGATTTCAGTATCTCTCCCTCTTTTTCTTTGGAATGGCAGGAATCGAAGGTCATGACGGAGCAGTTTTTTTTGTGGGCAAACGGGGCAAGCGCATTTACGATCTTGCTGTCGAAATTGTCGAAATAGCTGAAAACAACGGCGATTTTCCGAGAATCGATCTTGTTCGGGATCGCTCCGGGAACGGGAAGGACGACGCTGCCTTTTTTCTTTTTCCTTTCGATAAATCCCTTTGTTTTCAGGTCGTTCAGGGCGCGGGTGGCGGTGATACGGCTGACCCCGTAGATCTCGCAGATCTGTTCTTCGGTCGGCAAGAGATCTCCCGTTTTATAGAATCCGGACTGGATCTTCATATAAAGATCGTCGTAAATTTTCTGATATAAAGTCTGCATGGTTCGTAATTTTCCGATTAAAGTATATTTATTACTATTATGATATAACATAATCGGTAAAATGTCAAGTGTGTAACGTTATTATGTAATATCATTTTCTTAAATGGGGTTGACAAAACGTGGGGAATGAAGATATAATAGAAAAGAGAAATAAAATACAATAGAAAAGAGAAATCAAAGGGAGCTTTTTCCTTGCTTATCCCGTTCCGGGTGGCGTAGTAAAGGCGACCGAAGGCGGAGAAAATGAAAAAACTGACGATTGCGGGCAACGCGCTTGCGGACGTGATCAAAAGGATCGACGCATATCCTTCTCCAGGAATGCTCTGCAAGATCGGTGAGATCGTGCGCGGCGTGGGGGGGAGCGTTCCCAATACCGGGATCGATTTGAAAACGCTTGACCCGCAGGGGATCGAAGTGAAGGCGATTGCAAGGCTCGGAAAAGACGAAAACGGGGCGTTTATCAAGAAAGTTTTGTCATCTCGCGGGGTGGATATTTCCGGAATTACGGAAGACGACGCCTTAGCAACGTCTTTTACGGACGTGATGACGTTGCCGAACGGAGACAGAACGTTTTTTACCGCGCCCGCGGCAAGTTCGGTTTTCTGTGAAAAAGATATCGACTTCGATTCTCTGGATTGCGATATCTTTCATATCGGTTATCTGCTTCTGCTCGACGCGCTTGACGCGCCGGATGAAGAATACGGAACGAAAATGGCACGGCTTTTAAAGCGGGTGCAGGATAAGGGGATCAGAACGTCGATCGACGTCGTATCCGGCGAGGGAGGCAGGTTCCGGGAGATCGTCGTGCCGGCGCTTCGTTACTGCGATTACGTCGTGATCAACGAGGTGGAAGCGAGCCTCGTGACGGGATGCGAGATCCGTAAAGGAGATAAGATCGATCTATCCGCCATGAAACAGGCTTGCGAAGAGTTGAAAGCGCTCGGAGTGAAACGGGTTGCCTCCGTGCATTGCCCGGAGGTCGGCGTTGCTCTCGGCGAAAAGGGCGAATATGCCGTCGTTCCGTCGCTCGATCTTCCGAAAGGATATATTTCGGGGGCGGTCGGTGCGGGCGACGCGTTTTGCGCGGGCATGCTTTACGCTTTTCTTACGGACATGCCCTTAGTAAAAGCTTTGGAGCTTGCTTCCTGCGCGGCGGCATGCAATTTAAGTTCTCCCGATTCGATCGGTGGGGCGCGGTCCTTAGCCGAAACGCTTGCGCTTGAAAAAAAATTCAATAGAAAATCGCTTTGAACGGTTTCAGAAAAACAAATAAAAAACAAGATAAAATAAAGATTTTTGCTTTATTTTATGTTGATGAAATTTTATAGGAGAGACAGATAGTCATGACGAAAAAGGAATACGAACTTCACGCGGCAAAAACGATCGAGGCTTTTGAAAAAGCATCTATTCGCATTACCGAAGAAGAAAAAGGAAAAATCGAAGTAGCCGATTTCGGGCTCGGAAAAATCGACGAAGTCGGGCTTCAGCTTCTGACCTACGTCAATACGGACAGGGTCTGCGCAAAAGAAATGGTGCTTTTGCCCTATCAGACGTGCCCGGAACACCTGCACATTCCTTCTTACGGAAAGCCGGGCAAGGAGGAGACCTTCCGTTGCCGTGCCGGCGAAGTTTATCTGTACGTTTCCGGCGAGGGAAATAAAAAAGATATCAAAGCGAAACTTCCGCCGACGGACGTTACCGTTTTTCACGAGATCGTTCTTCGCCCGGGCGAACAGTATACGATCATGCCCGAAACCCTGCATTGGTTCCAGGGCGGAAAAGAAGGTGCGATCGTATCCGAATTTTCGACGCACAGCACGGACGAAACGGATATTTTCACCGATAAAAACATTGTAAGAGCACCCGAAGTGGAGGATTGATCATAAATGCTTGTTACGTTAAACGACGTTTTAAAAGACGCACAAAAGAAACAATACGCGGTCGGACTGTTCAACACGACCGATTCGGATATGCTTGACGCCGCGATCGAAGCGGCGGAAGAACTCAGAAGCCCGATCGTGATCGGGACCGCGGAAGTTCTTCTTCCGCACGGCGAGCTGAAGCTTATCGCTCCCGGAATCATCGCCGCCGCAAAACGGGCGAGCGTTCCCGTTGTCGTACACCTCGATCACGGGCTTACGTTCAATCGCTGTATCGAGGCTTTGAAACTCGGGTTTTCGAGCGTTATGTTCGACGGTTCGGCTTACGAATGGGATGAGAACATCAGAAATACAAACGAAATGGTCAAGATCGCCCATGCGTTCGGCGCGTCGGTCGAAGGCGAAATCGGACACGTGGGGCTTGCCGCCACGGGTGATAACAGCGATACGGACGAATATACCACGCCGAAGGAAGCCTTCGATTATATCAAAGCGACCGGTGTAGACGCTCTGGCGGTCGCGATCGGCACGGCGCACGGCGCATACAAAACGAAACCGAAGCTCGATATCAACCGTCTGCATGAAATTGCCATGACGGTAACGACCCCTCTCGTTCTGCACGGGGGAAGCGGCCTTTCGGATGAAGATTTCCGTAATACGATCAAAAACGGTATCGCGAAAGTAAATATTTTCACCGATCTCTGCATTGCGGGTTCCACGGCGATGAAACTTGCTTCCGAGGCGGGTCTCGATTATCTGACCACGCGGGAAGTGAAGAAACGCGCGATCAAAGAAGCCGTGAAACACAAGATCGAGTTGTTCGGATCGACAAACAAATATTGAGCCGCGCGGCGTGAAAAGCGGCGTAAGTCTGTGTTTCACGTTTCACGGGAAACATAAAACGACAGGCTTCGTCGAAAAGTGACACATTTCGGTTTGTATAAAGTATATATCGGCAGGCGGAGAAGAAACCTTTCGGACGGTTCAGACGGTCTGGGCGGATAAAAGCGGAAGGGTAAGCCTACGGGAAAATTATCCGGTGTTTAATTTCCGATGCAAAAAGAATGGACAAAGAGAAGGAAAAGTGTTATAATAAAAGGGTCGAGTCGGTTGTACGGTTGCGGGAAAGAAATTTCACGAGGAAAGTCCGAGCTCCATATGGCAGGATGCCGCCTAACGGACGGTGAAGGTGACTTTAAGGAAAGTGCAACAGAAAATTACCGCGTTCGCAAGAACGTAAGGATGAAAAGGCGAGGTAAGAGCTCACCGGCGCTACGGAGACGCGGCGCGCTGTGTAAACCCCATCCGGAGCAAGATAGGAACAACCCGTAAGATAGCCAGTCGGGGTTGTTCGTAAAACGTCGCTTGAGCTTGTCGGCAACGGCAAGCGTAGATAGATAACCGTATTCAATGACAGAACTCGGCTTACAGACCGACTCGACACAAAGAGAACCGACCGTTTTTGCGGTCGGTTCTTTTCGTTGTTTTTCTATCGTAAAATATTCTAAAAAATAAGAATATATCGAAAAATATAAAATGTTTTTCATAAAATGTTCTCGGGGCGGATCGAGAAGGTTTTCGGGATCTCTTCCGCAAGATGCAGAACGACGATCATTTTTGCTTTCGCCTCTTCGTAATTCTTGTCGTATACGTAAACGAAAGACTCTCCGATCCACAAGTCGAATTCCTTGATCTCGTTGTGCGGAATAAACATGTGAAGCGATTTCTTTTTTTCGAGCCAGAAACGGTAGGCGTATTCCACGTCACTGTCGGCGATCGTCTCGTCGTTCAGTTTTTCGTAGACGATATCGAAACGGTTGCGGATCTCCCGAAAGGTTTTCTGGATATAACGCTGTTCGCAGAACGCGCCGGCAAACAGGATCGCAAGGGCGATCAGGGAAGAGACGATCGATTTTACCATTTTGCCTCCCGGAAAGAAAAGTGATCGGTCACGGCTTCTTTGCCGAATGCCTGCAGGTAAATTTCGCCCTTTCCGTCCACCGTCATCACCCCGGTTTTTCGGACGGATGGCACGTTGTGTTTTTTCAGCATGGCAAAGATATCGTTGTAGTCGATCCCCGCAAGCGCTCTGTTTTTTTCATTCAGTTTGCCGTCTCCGATCAGAAGAACGGGCAGAGAACCCGTTTTTTCGCTTTTTTCCTCCTTCTCCATGGCGGATAGTTTTCCGTTTGATTCGAAAATGGCGTAATCGAGCTCGGCAAGAGAAAAGTATCCCGCCGAACGCATGGATTCGATCAAGTCTTCCACGCCCATGTTGTTCTTTTTCAGTTCCCGAAAATCGATTCCCTTTTTCGTAAGGACGAGTGCGGGTTTGCCGCTTACGATTTTTTTGAAAGGCTGGGAAAGTTGTTCCGCAACGGAGATAAGCTGGTGCAGAACAAACATTGCGACGATCGCGGCGATCCCGTAGATCAGGGGAACGGAGACGTCCGCCATGGGGATGCAGGCAAGTTCGGCGATCAGCAGGGTGATAACGAGTTCGAAGGGTTGCATTTCTCCGATCTGGCGTTTTCCCATCAGTCGGAGCACGATGAGCAGGGTTGAAAACGTGATCACGGCACGTATGAAAATGATCAGCATACGCTTAATATGTTTTTTCGGCAGAGAATTATGCCTTTCACCGGGGAAAAGCCGATCGGGGCGGGGTGAGATCGTAAAAGCGGGATAAAAAGCAATAAGATTCTTCAAATCGTTTGACATTGCGGGCTTGTCGGTGTATAATAGCTGACGAGAAAAGCAGAGTAGCTCAAAAAGCGTTAGTCGTTCGACAAATAAAAGGATCGGTCGGACGGCGCAAGTGACACGGAACGGGATGTTGACCGTGTACGAAAAGGGTCTCGCAAGACCGATCGTTTGCTCAAATCGGAATGCGATCGGTAAGAGAGGGAATCCCTTGCGATTTTTTGGCGCATCCAATGCAAATACCGGAAGAAGGTTTTGTAAGGCTTGGCAACGGTCGGCGAAAATGCCGTCAGGCGGCAAGCGCGGGTTTCTGCATTTTGCGGAAGCCTTTTCTTTTTGAATTTTCGACCGATCTTTGAAAAGGGATCTCTCACTTCTCAGGGAGGTTTTTTATGTCGGTAAATCTTGTCGATTCCGAAAACGAAAGAAAGAAATTTTCCTTTCGTTCCTTTTTCTTTTCACCGGAGACGCAAAGGATGTCGTCCGGTAAAAAGATAGCTTTCATCGCTGTTTTTGCAGCTTTTTCCGTTGTCGTCAACATGCTTGAATTCCGTTTTTTGGATACGCAGTTTTCCTGTACGCTCGCGTTTTCCGTTCTGACGGGCATTTTTATCGGCGGTGGCAGCGGTTTTATCGCCTGTATGATAGGAGATCTTGTCGGATATCTGATTCAGAGCTTCGGCTATTTTTATATGCCCTGGGTCGGAATTTCCACCGGAATGATCGCCCTTCTTTCCGGGCTTTTGTATCACGGTCTGCCTTTTCGCTTTCGCGGGGGCGTTTACGTGAAACTTGCTCTGATCTGCCTGGCGACTTTCTTGGTCTGTACGGTCGGCATCAACAGCACGGGATTCTATCTTTATAACAAGCACGCTTTTTCCAATGCGGTCATCGAATATGCCGAATCCAGATTCGGCGGCAACGTGACTTTTTTCGTTTACGTGTGCTATCGTCTCTTTTTTAAAGGGCAGATCTGGAACAGTCTTGCCAATTACGCGCTTGTTTTCATTCTGGTTTCCGTTCTTCGCCCCATAAATTTCTTCCGTCCTTTCCTGGGTGAACGGGAAAAGGGCGAGCCGTCTTCCAATCCCGTCAGTCCGAAGACGGAATAAACGGCAAGTTCCGTCGCGCCGAGGATCGCAGTGCCGATGAGAAAGGCGGGCAACGCGCTGAAACGGATCGTGAGCAGGTTCCGCAAAAAAATTCCGAGGAGACCGCACGGTATCGTAAAGAAAAAAGATTCGGCGAGATAATTCGTAAGCCGCGGTTTTTCGGGGCATACTTTCGAAAGAAGAACGAGATTGCATACGCTTGCGATCGAGAAACTGAAAAACATTCCGAAAGCAAGACTTTTCGCTCCGAAATACTTCGGCAAATACAAAACGCACAGGATCAGTGCAGACGCTCCTAACGCATAAAACAGGAGCGTCTGTTTTTCTTTGTTCATCGAATTGAGCATGCTTGTTGTGATAAGAGAGAGCGAAAGAGGGAACATGACGATCGACGAGACGGAAACGTATTCTCCCGCAACGGCATCGGAAAAGATCGCGTTGCCGAGTTCTTTTCCGAAGGCAAAGAAGATCGGAATGACGAGACAGGCGACGAAACAGGAAAATTTCGTCGCTTTTTCTATATTGTTCCGCAGGGTGAAAAATTTGCCGGAATAAAAATTTTCGGAAAGTTCGGGAACGAGAACGAGGGCGATCGAACCGATCAGCGAGGACGGGATAAAAATGAGGGGGATCGCCATTCCGAAGATCTTGCCGAATTCGCTTACCGCCGCGGCGGGATCCATACCGTACAGGATCAGTCTTGCGGGGAGCAAAACCGCGATCAGTGTGTTGACGAGAGAGGTGGACGTGCGCATTGTCGTGATCGGAAAGGAAGAGACGATCAGCGGTTTCAGTTCGCCGCCCGGCGGAGAGAGTTTCCCTTTCCTGATAAAATAGATCAGAGCGGATACGGCGAAGGAAAACAGGTAGGAAACGAGAACGGCAAAACATGCCTTTTCCACGCCGTCCGATTTTCCCGATACGAAAACGATCAGAACGATCCCCGTGATCAGCATGACGGCTTCTTCCGCCAGTTCGATAACGGAATAGGTGAGAAATTGCTTCTTTCCCCAGAATGTTCCGCGGAATACCGCATAGACGGACGTGAAGATAAGCCCCGGGATCAGAATGGTAAGCGCGGTCATGCAACGGTCGTCCGAAAAAAGGATCTTCACGAGCGGCGAACGGAAAAGAACGGCTGACGTGATCGGAACGGACAGGGCGAGGGCGATCAGGATGCCGGAGGAAACAACGGCGCCGTCCCGATCCGAACGACCCTCCGCTTTGTTCTTTGTCATGATGCGGGAAACGGTGATCGGCACGCCGGACGAAGTTATCGTCATGAACAATCCGAGAACGGAAAGGGTGATCTGATAAATGCCGAGACCTTCCGCTCCGAGCGTCCGCGAGAGAAAGACCCGATATATAAAACCGAGAAAGCGTTCCGCAAAGGAAAATGCTGTTACCGTAAAAACCGTTTTGCCTATCGTCGTGTTCATGAGATTTGTCCGCCTTTCAATCGATTCTATTTTATTTTTATTACGCATATATTGAAACTATGAACGACGAAATGAAATTGTGCGGCATCGACCGCTTTCTGAAGGTGTTTGTGTATCGGGTGGAAGAGGGTGAAAATCTTTACCGGATCGCGGAAAAATTTCATACGACAAGACAGATCCTGATTTCCGTCAACGGGCTTACGGAAGAGCCGGAAAAGGGCAGACTGATCGTTGTGGAAAGAGCGGAAGGGGAACGTTACGTCGTAAAGCCGGGGGATACCTTTTTCGAACTTGCCGGAAGAGACGGGGAAAAAGCGTTTGCGCTTATGAATAAAAATAAGACCGACGAGTTGTACGCCGGTCAGACGATATACATATAAAACATTCAGAAAATTAGCGTTATATATACGATTTTCAAATGTTTTACGTTACATGAAAACATCGGACAAGAGAGAACGCATCGTGTAGAATCCCGCCGCGCGACCGGTTATAAATTCCGCCGCCGCAAGCGCGCCCTCCGCGAAAAGTTTTTTCGAAGAAGCCGTGTGCGAGATGGTGATCGTATCGTTTTCTCCGAAGAAGGCGACCTCGTGTTTCCCCGTAACGGAGCCGCCGCGAAGGGAATGAATACCGATTTCGTCTTTTCCGCGTATGCGTTTTCCACAGCGCCCGAACACGAGGTTTCTTTTTTCGCCGAGACCTTCCTCGATCGCGCGCGTCAGCAGAAGTGCGGAACCGGACGGGCTGTCGATTTTTTTTGCGTGGTGGGTCTCGGTGATCTCGATATCGTAACCGCGTAAAAATCCCGAAGCGATACGGCAAAGCTCGGCGGTAAGGCTCATACCGGGAGACATGTTTTCACTCATAAAGACGGGGATCTGTCGGGCGGCTGCGTAGATTTTCTCTTTCTGTGCGTCCGAAAGCCCCGTCGTTCCGATCACGATCGAACATTTTCGCGACAGGGCGAACCCGACGGCTTGAATTGCTCCCTCCGGCAGGGAAAAATCGATCACGCAGTCAACGAGTTCTTTTACGTCGTCAAACGTTTTGTAAACGGGACAGTCGTACTGTCCCGCAGGGGATCGGTCTACGCCGCAGACGACGTTGAACCCTCGTTCGGTTGCGGAATCGTAAACAAAACGTCCGATCCGTCCGCTTATCCCGCATATCAGAAGATTGATCATATTTTTACCTCACTTTAAAATCGTTTGTTCGATAGTATGCCGGGCAAGGTTCATATTATTCTTGCCCGGCATGCAGCAATTTCCGGAAATATTCGACGTTTTCTCTTTTTGCTTCGGTAAGGGGAAGCCTCGTTTCCTGTCCTTTTCCGTACAAAATGCCGATCATTGCCTTCAGAGGGATCGGGTTTATTTCGCAGAAAAGCGCGGCGTAAAGGGGACGCATTATCTGATCGAGACGCTCCGCTTCCGTATTGTAATTATTCTTAAAATCATTGTAGATATCTGCAATTATCTTAGGTTTTATGTTAGATGCGACGGAGATCGCCCCCGCGGCACCGCGTTGGTAAAACCATAAATTTTTTTCGTCCGATCCCGAATAAAACGGGACGGAGCCGGCGAGGATATCTATTTTTTCGGAAACGTGTTTTTCGTCTGCCGACGCCTCCTTGATCCCGCAAAAGCAGGGAAGCTCCGAGATCTTTTTCAGCGTATCCGCCGAAAGGTCGATCGTTGTCCGCGAGGGAACGTTGTAAACGAGAAAAGGCAGTCCCTCTTCCGATATTTTGCGGTAATGGAGATAAGCTCCCTCTTCCGTGCACTTGTTGTAGTAGGGGGTTACGACAAGCGCGCCGTCGGCGCCGAGATCTTTCGCCTCCTTCGTCAGTTCCGCTGCGAGCTTCGTGGAATTGCTTCCCGTGCCTACGATAAGCGGCACTCTTTTTCTTATGCGGGATAGGGCAAAGGAAATCAGCTTTTTTCTTTCGCTATGCGTGACGGTCGCGCTTTCTCCCGTCGTGCCGAGAAGAACGAGGGCGGAAACGCCGCCCGCGATCTGCCGCCCGATCAGTTTTTCCGTTTCTTCAAAATCGATTTCTCCGTTCGTGATCGGAGTGTAAAGAGCCGTCGCTATGCCCGTAAATAATAAATGATTCATTTTTCCCGCTTTCCTCCGTGTTTTTTTGTGAAAGATAAATGATTTTTCGAAATGTTCGGAAAAACGTTTGTCAATCTTCCCGTAATAGTATATTATAGTAAAGAATCGAATTATGTTACGATGCGGAAGAACGCGCGGAAAATCCCGCGGAAAACCGCGTCTGCGGGCGTATGCCCGAGAGGAGTGTTATGGCAAAAAAGGGCTTTATTGCCAGAATGTTCGAAGGTCCGGAACGTTCGGAAAGCTATGCGCGTTCCACCCTTCCGACAAGCCGTTGGAGTCTCGGATGGGACGTCTTCAAAACCAATATGTCGAAACTTTTCGGGTTGAATCTGCTCACCCTTTTGTTTTTGTTGCCGACCGCAGCGATTTTCGTGATACGCTACATGATGAAAGCATACGACGTGGCAAATTATCCGTTTGCGCAGAATTTCGGGGTAGGGTATCCCGTGTTTCCTTCTACGGTCGGTCTTGCGGAGCAACTCGAGCTTTCTCTCAATCTCTACATTTTCCGCTTTTTGCCGATCGGCGTCATTATCGCCGCCGTCGGTTTATCGGGCGGATTTTACGTGATGAGGAACCTGGTATGGGCGGAGGGCGTTTCCGTTGCTTCCGATTTCTGGAAGGGTGTGAAACAGAATTTCTTCGTAATGCTGTTTTCTCTTCTTCTGTATGCCGTCGTTATGGCGGTTTCGGTGCTTTCGATCAATATGTCGTCCGTCATGATCGCGATGCATGAGGGGAAGGAATGGCTTTTCGTCATTGCGAAAGTCGTGACCGTTCTCGTGATGGTGATCGCTACGATGATGGTTCTTTACATGTGTACGATCGGCGTGACCTATAAGCTGAAATTCTGGCAGCTTGTCCGCAATTCGTTTATTCTTTCGATTGCGCTTTTCCCGACGAATGTCTTTTTCGCGCTGTTTGCCGCCGTGTTCTTCCTTCTTTGTGCGTTCGGCGTTCAGATTCTGACTATGTTCGGCGTTGTTTTTATCGTTATATGGGGCGTTTCGGTCTTCATGCTGATCTGGACGGACTATTCCAACTGGGTGTTCGATAAGTTCATCAACGACAGAGTACCCGGAGCGAAGAAGAACAGGGGAATCTATAAGCAGGACAAGACCGCGGACGGAGACAAAGAAGAAATTCTGATCGGCAAATCGAAACTCAAAGAAAGACCGGTCAAGCCGATCACCGACTACGACGTGGAGCTTTACGAACTGCCGACGAGTTTCAGCCGTAAGGACCTCGAAAAACTCGAGGAGACGAAAGAGGCGATGCGCCGCGACAGCGACCGCTATGCCGAAGAGCATCTTCACGACGGAGACGCAAATACGGAAACTTTTGAAGATCTTCTTGCCGAAGAGGAAAAACGCGCGGGTAAAAAAACGACTGCGGATGAAAACGCCGACGGGATCACGGGCGAAAGCGGAGAAGATAACAAGGATGAATAAAAAGGGAGAAGCATACAGCGCTCTCGCTTCCTGTTACGAATATCTTATGACTTCCTGCGACTATGAACAATGGTCGCAGAAAGTTTGTAATGAGGTAAAAAGACGGGCACCGTCGAAAAAAGGGGCGGACGTCGCCTGCGGAAGCGGGCATTTCACAAGGGCTCTGAAACGGGCGGGGTTCGACGTGTTCGGCGCCGATCTCAGCCCGGAAATGCTGAACGAAGCCGCGCGGCTTACGGCAAAGGAAGGGCTTTCGATCCCTTTCGTTCTGGAAGACATGAAAAAGTTTCGCGCGAACGGGAAACTCGGGTTCGTCACCGTCATCAACGACGGGGTGAATTATCTGAAACCGGAAGAGACGGACAAGGCGTTTTCCGCTTTTGCGAAAGCGCTCGCGAAGGGCGGTTTGCTCCTTTTTGACGTTTCCTCGGAAGAAAAACTGAAAAATACGCTCGGCAATAATATGTTCGGCGAGGTGGACGAAGACGTCTCCTATCTTTGGTTCAATTCGTTCGATGGGGAAAAGGTGACGATGGATCTCACTTTTTTTCTGAGGAAAGGAGAGCTTTACGAACGGCGGGACGAAACGCACGTGCAGTACGTGCACAGGAAAAACGACCTGATCTCCTCGCTGGAAAAAGCGGGTTTTCGCGAGATCGAGGTGACGGCGTCGGAAACGGGAGATCGTCTCACGTTTTCCTCTCTGCGCGGTTGAGTTGCCCTTCGGCGTTACGAAAAACGGAATAATTATGGGTATTTTGAGAAAAACTTTATTGTATGACAACGAAATATCGGTTTCTCTTCTCGAAACGACGGATATCGTGAACGAAGCGATCGCGATCCACGGCTTATCGCCGCTTGCCGCGGCGGGACTCGGTCGGACGATGACGGCTTGCGCTTTTATGGCTTCCTGCATGAAGGGGGAAGACGACAGGCTTTCCGTTACGATCGACGGAGACGGCGCCGGCGGACGGATCGTGGTTGCGGCGGACGCCGCTTTGCATATCCGCGGGTGTATCGATCATCCGGAAGCGACCCTGCCTCCGCGCGCGGACGGAAAACTCAACGTGGGCGGGCTTGTCGGTAAGGGCAGGATGACGGTCGTTAAGAACATCGGGCTGAAAGAACCTTACGTGGGGAGATGCGAGCTCGTAAGCGGAGAGATCGCCGAAGATTTTGCCGCGTACTATGCGATCAGCGAGCAGCAGCCTACGGGAATGGCGCTCGGCGTGCGCATCGGAACAGACGGAAAATGTCTCGGCGCGGGCGGGCTTGTCCTTCAGCCTCTGCCGGGTTGCCGGGAAGAGAGTATCGCCGGGGCGGAAGCCCTTCTCGCTCAGTTCAAAGATATCAGCTCCATGGTGGAAAAAGGCGGGCTCGAAGGGATCTGGAAAGATTTTTTTGCCGGAAACGCTTACGAGGACCGTTATCCCGTTTACCGTTGTAACTGCAGCAGAGATTATATCGACGGGGTGCTCGTCACCCTCGGCGAAAAAGAGCTGAGAGATTCTCTCGCACAGGAAGGGAAGATCGAGGTGTGCTGTCAGTTCTGCAATCGGAAATACGTCTATACCGAAGAGGACGTGAACCGCCTGCTTGCCGAAGGATCTTCCCTGAAGGGAGAGAGCGGCGGCGATAGCGATCCGGAAGACGATAAAACGGACGGTGCCAATGAAGAATAGCAAAGTGATAAAATTTGTAAGGACGACGGACAGGATCCTCGATCGCGCCGAAGAAAAACGGGACGCCGACGATTATGTGAGCGCCGTTTCCTCTCTCGTGTATGAGGCGAAGAGAAAGCCGACGACGGAGCTTTACGCACAGATCGCCGATCTGTATACCGAAATGGGTCTTTTCGAGAATGCGATCGATTATTGGTTCCGTTATCTTTCGATCGCGTCCGACGAGGAAACGCCCGAGGCGTATAACGGGCTCGGAGCGAACTTTTATTTTCTCGGAAACAGAAAATTCGCCGGGATCTATTTCGGCTTTCAGTTAGCCCGCGGGGGCGGGGAAGAGGGTTTCTTCGACGACGTTCTGGAAGAATATATGAAAAGCGAAAACGAGGACAGACTTGCGGCTTATCGCGTGGTCTATCCTCCCGATCCGGAAGACGTTGCGGAGGAGAACTACGAAAAGGGCTCGGAAGCGCTTTCCGGGCAGGATTATGCCGCCGCGATCGAAGCGTTTTCCGCCGTTCCGGACAAAACCTCGTATTCCTTACGCGCGAGAACGGATAAGGCGATCGCCGAATACGATCTCGGGAAAAGGGAAGAAGCCGCGGACGATCTTCGCGCGATCGTTGAGGAAGGAAAAGCCGATACTTCGGTGTACGTCACGCTGATCCGCGTGTTGCGGGCGGAGGGGCGCGCGGAAGAAGCCGAAAAATTCGTCGGCGAATTTCTGGCGTATTCTCCCGAAGATATTGCGGAGCTGTACAAAAAACTTAATTTTTTGCTCGAGATCGGAAGAAAGGAGGAGGCGTTCGACGTGTCCTCGCTCATCGTATCCCGTTCCCCGCACGACGTGAACACCAATTTTATCCGCGGTTTTCTGTTGTATGAAAAGGGAATGACGCAAGAGTCTCTCTCGGCGTTCAAAAGCGCGTATCTCATTTCTTACAATCCGATCGCGCTGTACTATATGGAATTCGTGCAGGGGGTCGTCGACGGGGAAAGAGAGGCGGAACCGTTCACGCTTTCCTTCTCTTTGCCGGAGCGGGAAAGGGACGCGCGCGTCGGGCTGATCCGCGATCTTTTCGCGAAAGGGAAATGCACGCAAGACGGTTATACGCAGAAACAGATCCTCGAAACGGCGGAATGGGGTTTCACCGAGAACAACACCTCCGTTCAGATCGCGATCGGCGTTGTGTTTGCCTGTTCGGGGAAAAAGGTTTTTATCGATTTTCTGAAATCGAAGCTTATTTCGGTCGGCGTTTCGGACGACGTGAAACATCGCCTGATCTCCATGCTTTGCCAGAACGGGGAAAAGGGGAATTGCGCCGTCGTTTATTCCGATCTGTATTGCACGTTCGCTTTTTCTCATCCCGAGCTTGACGGACCGGGGAAGGTTCTTTTTTCGAAAGCGCACGCCTACGCATTCGGCAGGCTGACGCTGTTCGAACGCGATCGGCTCGAACTGCTTTCTTACGGCGCGGAAGAGTTACAGCGCGAATTGATCGCAAACAGAAACATCCGCGGCGTGAAGGACGTTTCCGCCCTCGGATGCGCGATCTATTTTTATTCCGGATTGAAGATCTTTCCGGATAAGGATATGGCATACCGGGTTTTCGACGCAAAAAAAGAAGACGTGGTGAATATTCTGTATCTTGCAAAGGAGACAAACGAAAATGATTGACGCTGACGGACTTTTTGAAGTGTTTTTCAGGAAGTATCTCGCGAAGAACGCGGGGAAATTTACGGAAGAAGAACTGGAAAACAAGGTGGGAGAGATCTATTCCGAATTCGGGAAAACCAAGTTGAAAGAACTTGGGGATAAAACGCCGGACGAATATTTCCGCGGTTTTTCCACGGAAGAGCTTGCGGAGGAATTAAAGGAACGGGTAAAGAAAGGAAGTTCCGTTTCGGATTTTTTGTGTGAGGAGATTTCCCGCCGTAAGGACGCCGCGCTTTGCCTTGAAAAATTCGTTTCCGCGGCAGAGACGGAAGAGCTTGCGGTGTATGCCGTAAACCTTCTTCCTTCGCCCGAAAACGACGGAGCAACGGCGGGGAAATACGTTTCCGTTCTGACGGATGAAGGTGCGGGCGAAAGCCTTGCGGAAACCTTGACGGAAAAATTGTGCGAATCCCCCTGCGACGCCGTAAAGGAAGCAGTGCTTGCCGCATGGGATAAAGCGGGTATTTCCGGCAGAAAGTATCTTGCCGAAATTCTCTCCTGTATGCCGAGAGACGCAAGGGTAACAAAGATCCTCGCGGACGAATTTTCCGCGCATGCGGGAGATCGTTCTCTCTATGCCGATTATCTCGCGCGTTACGGAGACGAAAGCGTTCTTCCTCTTCTGATCGAAGCGGCAAAAGACCCTTCCGTTTCGTATAACGATTTCAAGGAGATCCGCTTTGCGATCGAATCGCTCGGCGGAGAGTGTCCCGTGAATTATAAAAAAAGCAGATAAGCTCGGCAATCGTCGTTGCCTGTCGATCAAGGGAATAAAGGCGGAAGACAGATTTTTCCGCCCGGATGCCGACGGGAAATAAACTGCCGACGGGAATAAAAACAAGGACCGGTTCATACGATATGCGTATGGATCGGTCTTTTATTTTGCGTGCGTGCGCGGTATTATCCCGCGCTTTCGCGATCGTCGGAAGTGTGATCGGGGCAGGATTCGTTACGGGGAAGGAGATCGCCGTTTTCTTTGCCGTCGATCCGTCCGTTTCCGCACTGTGGGTATGCTGTCTTTTGTTTGCCGCGGCGTTTTATTTTATCGGTACCGCGAAGAGGGGAAAGTTTTTTCTTGCTGCCGAAAAGGCGGTCGGTCTCATTAACGTCGTGGTGCTTTCCTGTATGTTATCTGCTTTGGCAGAGTTGTTCCGCGATATTTTACGCCTTTCGGAAAACAATTTAATTTTTCCGATATTATCTTTGATTTTATCGTTTTTTATTTGTAGAAAAGGTATGGGCTATATCGAGAAACTTTCTCTGTTCTTCCTCCCGTCGGCGGTCATTGCCGTCCTGTGGATCACGGCGTCTTCCGTTAAAATTTTCGGTACGATCCCTCTTTCTCCCGTTCGGAGAGAAGGCAGGGTCATGCCTCTTTTATACGTCGGGATGAATGTTTTGCTTTCCTTTCCCGTAATCGCGGATGCCGGCGGAAAGGAAGGGAGATCGGAGAAGATGATCTCTTCCTTGCTTGCCGCCGTCACGTTGGTCGCGTCTGTTTCTCTTATTCTTTGCGCGGTATGCGGATTTTTTCTATCGGAAGATCCTATGCCGCTGTACCGCTATTCGAAAGAAAAAGGTCCGGCGGCGTATGCCGCGTATCTATTTGTTCTGATCGTCGGAATTTACAGCACTTTGTTCTGCTCTCATTACGGGTTGATGAAGATTTGTCGCGGGAAAAGCGCGAATTTATTTAAGATAGTTTTGTCGATTGCCGCTTTGGCGTTATCGCGTATCGGTTTTGAAAAGATCGTGGGAAAAGTTTACCCCGCCGTAGGTGCGGCGGGGCTTGCGCTTCCGGTTTTTCTTATTGTTTCACGAGTAGTTTCTCGAGTAAAGATACGATCGCGTACATTCCGCCGGCAAGAACGCACAGAACCGCGGTGCTTGCCATTACGAGATCGAGTTTGAAAACCTGACCGCCATAAACGATCAGATAACCGATACCCTGTTTCGAGGAAAGGTATTCTCCCATGATGGATCCGATCCAGGACATCCCCACGTTAATTTTCAGACAGGAAATAAACGTCGGAAGGGAGGACGGCAGAACGAGTTTCGTCAGGATCTGAAAGCGATTCGCGCCCATAGAACGAAGCAGCATGATCTTTCCTTCGTCACAGGAGAGAAATCCGTTCAGCATTCCGATGATCGTAACGATCACGGTGATGATCACTGCCATGAAGATAATGGCTTTCGCACCGCTGCCGAACCATATGATGATAATGGGTCCCAAAGCGATTTTCGGTAAACTGTTTAAAACAATGAGATAGGGTTCCAGAACTTTTCGTAAAAAAGACGACCACCAGAGAACGAGCGCGACCGCGCCGCCGGCAAACGTTGCGATCAGAAATCCCGTTACCGTTTCGTACAGAGTGGTGAAAACGTGCTTCGAAAAACTGTCCGTATTCAGCAGGTCTCGTATCGCGGCGACGATCCCGGAGGGGCTGCTCGTTAAAAACGCATCGATAACGTTCAGCCGGGTAAGGATCTCCCAAAGGGAAAGGAAGAGGAAAAGGAGAAAGACCCTGACGAGATGAACCGAGATTTTTTTCTGTTTCTCTCTTCTTAAAAATTCCTTATGTTGTATTGAAAAATGAAATGTTTTATGCATGATTGAGTTCTCCCCATATCCTTTCGAACCATTTTGCGAAATCGGGATTCTCACGCCGTTTCAACGGCGAGACCGATTTATCGGTATCGAGGACGTGTTCGTGCAGGACGACGGACGGGCGTGAGGAAAGAACGAGGATTCTGTCGGATACGGATATCGCTTCCGAGATATCGTGCGTTACGAGGATCGCCGTTTTCCCTTCCGATTTGATGATGCGGTATACGTCGTCGGCAACACTGAGGCGGGTCTGATAATCGAGGGCGGAAAAGGGTTCGTCTAAGAGAAGAAGCTCGGGGTCCGGGGCAAGCGTACGGATAAGCGCCGCCCTTTGCCTCATTCCGCCCGAAAGTTCGGAAGGATAACGCCTGCGGAAATCGTCAAGTCCGTATTTAAGGAGCAGATCGTTCACCCGCGTTTTGTTTCCGTTCTCCTTTTTCCCTGAAACTTCGAGAGGGAGCATGGCGTTTCTTTCGATCGTGCGCCACGGAAAAAGCTCGTCTCTCTGAAACATATATCCGACGGACGCGCTCGGTTTTCTCACTTTTTCGCCCCGCAGGAACACTTCTCCGCCGCTTGGGCGAAGAAGTCCCGCCACGATGGAAAGGATGCTCGATTTCCCGCACCCGGACGGACCGATGAGAGAGACGAATTCTCCGCGGGAAAGGGTAAAGGAAACGTTTTCGATTGCCGTGATCTCCGTCTTCGGCGTGTGATAGATCAGGGAAACGTTTTTCATTGTCAGTATTTCGTCCATGCTTTCCTCCTCGGTAGATCTTTAAATCTATGAGTGGCTTTCCGTTGTTTTTTCATTATTCCGATTGACGGAAAACGCGTAAGAATTATCGATTATATCTTTGAAATTTACTTTTTTTCTGAGCTCGCCCGCGTTCGTCATTACCGTTTGCAGGTTATCGAACGCGGTTTCTTTCATGATCATGTCTTCTGACCATGCGTCGATTTTCCGATAGCTTGCGAGAGCGGTGGCGACCGATTCGGCGCTCGTTCCGGGGAACTGCTTCAGGAGAGTTTCCGCAACCGTCTTTTCGTCCGTTTCGTTCATGTAACGGATCGCCGCAAGCATGGCTTTTAAGAATTTCTTTATCGTTTCTTCGTTCTTTTTCACGTAGTCGGTCAACGCCATGAAAGCGGTGTAAGGAATTTCCCCGCTTTCCGCGCCGACGCTCGCAACGACGTATCCTTTTCCGGCTTTTTCGTATTCGCTTGCCGTCGGTTCGAACAGAGTGACGTAATCTCCCGTGCCTCCTTCGAAAGCGGGACCCATCAGATTGAAAGCAACGTCGTTATTGAGCGTTACGTTTTCTCCGTTTCTCAGCCCGTGTTTGTTTACCACGTATTCGAAAGTCATTGCGGGAACGCCGCCCGTTCTTCCGGCAACGATCGTTTTCCCCCGCAGGTTTTCCCATCTGAAATCGGGTTCGCTTTTTCTCGAAACGAGGAAAGAGCCGTCGCGCTTGGTGAGTTGACCGAATACCACGGGGCTGTTTTTCTTTCCTTCCGTCACCACGTAGATCGCGGCTTCCGGACCCATCAGCCCGATATCCGCGCCTCCCGAGAGAAGGGCGGTCATCGATTTGTCCGCGCCGCCGCCGTTCGTCAGCTCGATCTCGAGCCCTTCTTTTAAGAAAAAGCCGTTTTCGATCGCGACGTAAAGGGGAGCGTAAAATACGGAATGCGTCACTTCGTTAAGCCGTATTTTCGTAAGTTTCGTCTCTTCCGTTTTGCAGGCGGAAAACGAGAAAAGCAGAGTGCACGCCGCAACGAAAGCGGCTATGAATTTTTTCATAAAAGTCTCCTTATTGATTGTGAGAGGGGACGGAAAGCGAATTTTTCTTCCGCAACGTTCCGGCGAAGGATCTCTTCTTCCGGAAAGCTTGATTTTCCGATTTTCCTCATAATATATCATACGTCGCTCTTCTTTTAATTGACAATTTTTTTCGTTTTGTTTATAATATAAGTCTACATTTTGCTTCGGGAACGGGAAGGAGATCGCGGCGGGTCGCCGTGGTTCGCGTTTCTTTTTCGGGGCGATAATACAGGTGCCGGGAAAGGGCTGCCGGTTTGCCGCGACGGGAGCGGCGGAATGCGGGCGTTTTCGCGGAAAGATAAAATATCGGAGATAGTTTGTTATGGAGATGTCAAAAACGTACCGACCGAAGGATTTCGAAGAGAGGATCTATCGGGAATGGGAAGAAAACGGGTATTTCAAAGCGCATCCGAACGGGGAAAAGGTCCCGTTCACCATCGTGATCCCGCCGCCGAACATTACGGGGCAGCTTCACATGGGGCATGCGCTCAACAATTCCATTCAGGACAGCATTATTCGTTTTAAGAGAATGCAGGGGTACGAAACTCTGTGGCTGCCGGGGACCGATCACGCTTCCATCGCAACGGAAGTGAAGATCGTAGATCAGCTGAAAAAAGAGGGGCTCACCAAACAGGACGTCGGCAGAGAAGAGTTCTTAAAACGCGCGTGGGCATGGAAAGAAAAATACGGCGGCAGGATCGTGGAGCAGCTGAAACGTCTCGGATCTTCCTGCGATTGGTCGAGAATGGCTTTCACGATGGACGAAAAGTGTTCCAAAGCGGTGAAAGAAGTTTTCGTCAACATGTACAACGAGGGGTTGATTTATCAGGGGAGCCGTATTATCAACTGGTGTCCCTGCTGTAAAACCGCCCTTTCGGACGCGGAAGTGGAATATGCCGAAGAGCCTTCGTTCTTCTGGCATCTCCGTTATTACGTGAAAGACAGCGACCGCTATCTCGTCGTGGCGACCACGAGACCGGAGACGATGTTCGGCGATACCGCCGTGGCGGTGAACCCGAAAGACGAACGGTATAAAGATCTTGTCGGAAAAACGCTCGTTCTTCCCGTTGTCGGAAAGGAGATCCCCGTAATCGCGGACGATTACGTCGACCTCGAATTCGGCACGGGCGCGGTGAAGATCACCCCCGCGCACGACCCGAACGACTTCGAAGTGGGGCTTCGCCACAATCTCGAAGTCATCCGCGTGATGAACGACGACGGCACGATGAACGAAAAAGCGGGCAAGTATGCCGGCATGGATCGTTACGAGTGCAGAGATGCCCTGGTGGAAGACCTGAAAAAAAGCGGCAATCTCGAAAAGATCGAGCCGCATGCGCACAACGTGGGGCATTGTTATCGCTGCCATACCACCGTGGAACCGATCGTTTCCAAACAGTGGTTCCTGAAGATGGAGGGTCTCGCGAAACCCGCGATCGCCGCCGTGAGAAAAAAGAGCATTCAGTTCAACCCCGATCGCTTCACGAAAGTTTACTATAACTGGATGGAAAACGTAAGGGATTGGTGTATTTCCCGTCAGCTCTGGTGGGGACACAGGATCCCGGCGTATTATTGCGAGGATTGCGGCGAAACGGTCGTGGCAAAGGAAATGCCGACCGTCTGTCCGAAGTGCGGCGGAAAGAAATTCCGTCAGGACGAAGACGTGCTCGATACGTGGTTCTCTTCCGCATTGTGGCCTTTCTCGACCCTCGGTTATCCCGACGATACCGAAGATCTCCGTTATTTTTACCCGACGGACGTTCTCGTCACCGCGTACGATATCATCTTTTTCTGGGTTGCGAGAATGATCTTCAGCGGGATCAAGCACATGGGGAGAATTCCGTTTAAGGACGTTCTGATCCACGGCATAGTGAGAGACTCTCAAGGGAGAAAAATGAGCAAATCTCTCGGAAACGGAATCGATCCCATCGAGATCATCGAAAACTACGGGGCGGATACCTTGCGCTATTGCCTTCTGAACGGTATTTCCGCCGGAAGCGATATCCGTTATTCTCCCGAAAAGCTGGAAGGTTGCCGCAACTTTATCAATAAGATCTGGAATGCTTCCCGTTTCGTGCTTTTAAATTGCGAAGGGGTGGAAGTAAAGAAGGAGCTTTCCGAATGTAAGCTCGGCGTTGCGGACAAATGGATCGTTTCCAAGCTGAACACCGTCGTTCGCGAAGTGACCGTGAATATGGAAAAATATGAGATCGGGCTTGCCTGCGCGGCATTGCAGGATTTTGTCTGGTCCGATTTCTGCGACTGGTATATCGAATTCTGCAAACCGACCCTTTACGGCGAGGACGCAAAGAAAAAGCAGGATACCGTAAGCGTGCTTTGCTACGTTCTGAAAAACATGCTCAAACTCCTGCATCCGTTCATTCCGTTCGTAACGGAAGAGATCTACAGCCATCTGCCCGGAACGGAAGGCAGCATCATGGTTTCCGAATTCCCCCGTTATAACATGAAATTCTCTTACCGCAAGGAAAGAGCCGCTATGGAAAAGATCATGGACGTGGTGAAGTCGGTAAGAGCGATCAAGCTGGAAACGGGTGCCGCTCCTTCCGCGAAAGTCGATCTGTTCGTCGTTACGGAACAGAAAAAACTTCTTTCCGATTGTTCCGTTTATCTCAACAAGCTCTGCAACGTGGGTAAGATCACGTTTATTTCCTCGAAAGAGGATCTGACGGAAAAAGTCGTTTCCAAGATCCTGGACGGATTTGAGATCTACATTCCTCTCGGCGAGCTTGTCGATACCGAAAAGGAGATCGCGAGACTGAAAGCGGAGATCGAAAAGACGGAAAACGAGATCGCCCGGGCGAACGGAAAACTGTCCAATCAGGGCTTCGTATCCAAAGCGCCTAAGGCGTTGATCGAAGGCGAAAAGGCGAAGGTGCAGAAGTTCACCGAGATCAGGGAAAAACTCCTTGTTTCTCTGAAAGAGCTCGAGGCGTGAAAACGGAAGGGGAAATAGGATGATACTTGCGGAATACGAAGAAACGAGGGAAATGCGGGAGAAAACCGCAAAAGCAATCCTTCTGAGTTTAATTAAACCGTTTATAGTTCTGTTGCCGTTCTGTCTGGTTGCCGCTGCGTTTTATCTTTTTATTAAAATCCGTTTCGATCCGGAAGATCTCGCTTTTGCGATCGCGGTCGTATCGTTTTGCTTTGTGTTTTTTGTCGGTTTATGGGTGTTTTTGTATTTTTCCTATAAAAGGCAACTTTGTAACGGGTTTGAATTTCAAAGCGAAAACGGCGTCGCGAAGTGTGTGATTTCGAAGGAAGGAACCACCTACGAATTGAGGAATCTGACCAAGGATACAAACTCTAAGTTCGATCGCGCGCAAATTAAATCGGCGAAACAGGTAGGTGATTTTCTGTTTGTTACGTTGCGGAACAGGTTGACCGTAATATTTCCGGCATTGCCCGGCCTGACGGACGAATTTCTTCCGAAAAACAGAAGGTGAGCGGGAGAAGGTCGTGATGTGCGAACCGCAGAGGGATCGGCGTTTCTCTCTGCGGTTTTTGTTTTTCGTGTTTTATTGTCGTCCGGCATGAGAGGCTCGTTCGGACCGGAGTGTCGAAAAAAAAGAGTTCTTTCCCGTAAAATCCTGTTTTTTACGAGAAATTTACTTTTTCAAGCCTCTATGGTTTGCTAAAAATCGAAAATTATGTTACAATAGATAGGACAATCGGAGTTTTAGCGTCGGGTGCGCCTTTATGAAACGGAATATTTCCGGGAAAGGGCGTTTACCGATCGCCTGAAATAGAATTTGATCAAAAAGGATCTCCTTTTTGCGGAAAAGTATTGCCGGTACGGGTTTCTTGTCCGGGCGGCTTTTCACACGAGAAAGGCGGCTTTTGCCGTCATGCGATTTAAAATTCCTCTGAAAGAGGTTTTTTCGTCGTGCCGGAGTAATTTGCGGCATTCTTTTCCGTTGCGGGAAAAAGGAATGTTTTTTCTTCGGCGTCAGCAAAAAGAGAGATCCGAACGGAGTGAAAATTGAAAAATAAAAGCGGATTGAAAGTCCGTTTCCTCGGCGGCGTCGGGGAAATCGGCAAGAACATGACCGCGCTCGAGTACGGAAAAGACATCATCGTGATCGACGCGGGGCTTACGTTCCCGAGCGCGGAAATGCCCGGGATCGATCAGGTGATACCCGATATCACCTATCTGATGCAGAACAGAGACAGAGTGCGCGGTATTTTCCTTACGCACGGACACGAAGACCACATAGGCGGTCTTCCGTACGTTCTGAAGGATCTCAACGTTCCCGTTTACGGAACGAAGCTCACGCTGATGCTCTGCGAGCACAAACTTAAGGAACAGCGGGTCAACGGGTATAAGCTCAATTGCGTCAGCCCGGGATCGGTTATCAAAACGGGTTGCTTCCAGGTGGAATTTATTCACGTGAATCATTCCATTCCGGGCAGCTGCGCGCTTTCGATCTCCACCCCCGTCGGGATCGTCTTCCATTCGGGAGACTTCAAGATCGACATGACGCCGATCAGCGGGCAGATGACGGATATCCCGAGGATCTCGGAGATCGGCAAAAAAGGCGTAACCCTTCTCTTGTGCGAATCGACGAACGTCGAGCAGGAAGGGTATACCATGAGCGAAATGGTCGTCGGCGAAACGCTCGACGGGCTTTTCCGCGACAACGCGAGAAGAAGGATCATCGTGGCGACTTTCGCAACGAACGTTCACCGTCTTCAGCAGATCGTGAATCTTGCCGAAAAACACAGAAGAAAGATCGCTTTTTCGGGAAGAAGTATGCTTAACGTCGTCGACGCGGCGACAAAGGTCGGCGAGATCTCCATTCCCGAAAACATGGTGGTGGATATCGAAAAAATCAAAAACGTTGCCGATAAAGACCTTGTTATCGTTTCCACGGGAAGCCAGGGCGAGCCGATGAGCGCGCTTACCAGAATGGCTGCGGGCGATTACAATCAGGTGCAGGTGGGGAGCAACGATACGATCATCATCTCGGCGTCTCCCATTCCGGGCAACGAAAAGAGCATTTATCAGGTCATCAACAATCTTTACAGAAAAGGCGCGGAAGTCGTTTATAAATCGATCGCGAAGATCCACGTTTCCGGGCATGCCTGTCAGGAAGAATTGAAGATCCTTCACACGCTTTTAAACCCTCGGTTCTTTATTCCCGTTCACGGAGAATACAGACATCTGAAAAAACATTGCCGTCTTGCGAAAGCGACGGGTATGAAAGAGGCGAACATGTTGATCGCCGACATCGGCGATACGGTGGAAGTGACCGCGCGAAGCATGAAGAAAGGGGAGCGTTTCCAGTCCGGCTCCCGCTATATCGACGGGCTTTCCATCGACGATACCGAAACGGTCGTGCGGGACAGAAAACGCCTTGCCGAAGACGGGCTTATCGTTGCCGTGTGCTGTATTTCGGAAGATACGGGCGAGATCGTTTCCGATCCCGATATCATCAACAAAGGCTCTATTCTGACCGACGCACAGGTAAAAGAGGCAAAGAACATTCTCGCAAAAACGCTGAACGGCTTCGATATGAAAGCCTCGGCGGATAAATCGGAAGTAAGAAACGCTATCCGTAAAAACCTTCGCAACTACATCATGAGAAAAACGAAGAAGAATCCTATGATCCTTCCCGTGATCACGGAAGTGTAATGCACGAAAAAATCAAAAAAATGCTTGCGGATAACGCCGCGCTCCACATCGGGGAAGAAATACGCCGTCTGCACGACGAAAATCGCGAAGAGGGCGTCCCCACCATTTTAACGGACGGGCTGAACGAACTTCTTCTGCTGGCTAAGATCAGACAGCCGAAGAAGATCCTCGAGCTCGGCACCGCGGCGGGATGTTCCGGTATCGCTCTTTTAAAGGCTTTACCAAGCGCCGTACTTTATACGGTCGAAGCGCGGGAAAAATCTTATCTCGCGGCGAAAGAAAACTTTATTTCGTACGGCGTTGCGGACAGGGTGAAACAGTTTCTCGGCGACGCGCGAGACGTTCTATGCGACATCAACGAAAAATTCGATTTTGTTTTTTTGGGCTGCAATAAGTCAAAATATAAGGAATTATACGGAAAAATAAAAGAAATTATGTCGGACGGGGCGGTTCTTTTCGCCGATAACGTTCTCTTTCGCGGTTATATTACGGAAGAGGTCAAGGTGCCGCATCGTTTTAAAACCATTCAGCATAACATGACGGATTTTTTAGTATCGATCACGACCGATCCGGATATGATCACCACGATCTCCGACGTCGGCGACGGGATCTCGATCTCTTATAAAAAAGAAAAGGAAACATCACTATGAACCGAATAGAATTGCTCGCGCCCGCGGGCAATTTTTCAAAACTGAAAACGGCGATCTATTTCGGTGCGGACGCAGTGTACGCCGGCGGTAAAAACTTTTCTCTGCGCGCGCTCAGCGATAATTTTACCGAAGAAGAACTTGCCGAAGGCGTCGTGTACGCTCACGAACGCGGCGTGAAGTTTTACGTTACCGTGAATATTTTCCCTCGTAATGCGGATATGGAAGAAGCCTCGCGGTATTTTCGTTTGTTGCAGAATATCGGGGTGGACGCCGTTCTGATTACCGATCCCGGTTTTATTTCTCTCTGCCGGGAGGTCGCGCCCCTTCTTCCCATTCATTTAAGTACGCAGGCGAATACTCTCAATTATCGCTCCGTCGCATTCTGGCGGGACGAGGGGGTGAAGAGGGTCGTTCTCGCAAGAGAGCTTTCGATCGCGGAGATCGCAGAAATATCGGAAAAAGTTCCGGACATTCAGCTGGAAGCCTTCGTGCACGGCGCGATGTGCATTTCCTATAGCGGAAGATGCCTTCTCTCCAACTATTTCAACGGAAGAGACAGTAACCGCGGCGAATGCGTGCAGGCGTGCCGATGGCATTACGAACTTCGCGAGAGATCGAAAAACGGAGATTTTTATCCCGTGGAAGAAGACGGGCGCGGTACGTATATTTTAAACAGCAAAGACCTGAATATGATAGAATATCTCCCGGAAATGGAGAAGGCAGGCGTGGTTTCGTTTAAAATCGAAGGGAGAATGAAGAGCGAATACTATCTCGCAACGGTCGTAAACGCTTATCGCCGCGCGATAGACAGCTATCATAATAATCTTGAAAATTACAGAAATAATCACGAATTTTTTGATGAATTACGAAAGACGAACCATCGCGCGTTTACCACGGCTTATATGCTTTCCGATCGGGACGATACGGTGAATTACGAAGATTCGCAGTCTGCCGGCGAAAAAACTTTTGCGGCGGTCATCGTAAGGGAAACGGACGAAAACGGCATTGCCGTGATCGAAATGCGGAATCGTTTCCGTGCGGGGGAAACGCTCGAGATCCTTTCGCCGAAAGAGAATTTCAATAAATCGTTTATCGTGAAAGATATGTTCGACGAAAACGGCGAACGGGTGGAAGATGCGAAGCTCGTACAGCAGAAACTTGCGATCGCGTGTCCGTATCGGTTATACGAAGGGGACATTCTTCGCCGTTGAGCGAGGCGGGCAATCCTGCGTGTCCGTTCCCCGAAGCGGGAAAACGGAGAGAGAGGGAACCGATTCTTTAACGAAAACATCCGAAAGGAGAAAAATATGAAAAACGTGATTGTGATAACGGGCGCGTCGAGCGGGATCGGCAAGGAGTTTGCCGTGCAGCTCGACAAGACGGAAAAGGCGGACGAGATCTGGGTCCTTGCGAGAAGGCTCGATCGTCTTGAAAAACTTAGGGGAGAATTGAAAACGAAGGTCGTTCCCGTTGCCGCCGATCTTTCTACGGCGGAAGGGATCGCCGTTTACGCCGAAAAACTTGCGGCGGAAAAACCGAACGTTACGATCCTTGCGAACTGTTCGGGATTCGGTAAATTCGGACATATCGAGAAAATCCCTCTCGAACAGGAGCTTAACATGATCGATCTCAACTGCAAGGCTCCCGTTGCGATGATCGATCGGACGCTTCCTTATATGGAACGGGGCGGGCGGATTGTGAACGTCGCTTCCTGCGCCGGATTCCAGCCGATCCCGTATATCAACGTTTACGCGGCGTCTAAGTCTTTTCTATTAAGTTACTCGCGCGCGCTTGCGCGCGAACTTGCATATCGCGGGATCTCCGTTCTTGCCGTATGCCCTTTCTGGACAAAGACGGAGTTTTTCGATCGCGCGATCGAGCCTTCCGAAAAGACGGTGGTTGTAAAGTATGACGTTTTATACCGTCCGGAAGACGTGGTTCGTCAGGCTTTGAAAGATATGCGGAAAGGGAAGGATATTTCCGTATACGGGAAGATCAACCGATTGCAGAAATTCGCGACGAAAGTGCTTCCGCATTCTCTCGTGATGAAGATCTGGATGAGAAAGGAAAAGCTCGACGGAACGCCGGAAATGAGAAAGTGAACGTCGTGAGTGTTTTGTGACGGTAAGGAAAACCCGTTTCGGGCGGAAAAGAGCTCTTCTTTCCGCGGCGGAAGAGAAGAAAGAGCCGTTCGGCCTTCCGCAGAAGCCTTTCGGTGAAAAGAATAGGAAATCACGGAAGTCTTTCGGTGAAAAATCGGAATAAAACCACATTTGCCCCCTCTTTTCGGGAAGGGGGCTTTTTTTTGCCGCAAAAATGAAACCGGTGACAAGCGATAACCGCTTTTGAAAAATTTATGACCACCGTTTTTTAACTTAAATTTTTCATTTTTCGACTCCTGAGGGGGCTTTTTTTTATTGTGTGAAAAAAAATTTCAGAAAAGTTGTTAAAAGTGGTTGACAGTGGTCAAAAATAGTTATATAATAGGATCACGATAAAAGGAGAACCAAATGTTTTCGGGAGAATACGCTCATCAGCTCGATGAAAAAAACAGAATACGTATTCCTGCGAAATACAAGGCGGAGCTGGGAGACAAATACGTTTTTTGCAAGGGTGCGACGAAGTGCATTTACGTAATGCCCCTCGCGGCGTTCGAGAAAGAAGCGGAAAAGTTTTCCTCCATCTCCTTATTCGACGAAGAAGCGCAGGACGCGCTCTCCGAATTTATGTCTTCTTTCTTTCAACCGGAAGAGGACAAGCAGGGCAGAGTTCTTCTCCCGCCGGCACTTCGGGAGTATGCCGGGATCGAAAAAAACGTCGTTACGGTGGGTGCTTTCAACAAGCTCGAGATCTGGAGCGAAGAAGTTCGCGAAGAGAGAAGAAAGGAAAAGACCTTCCGCGAGAGACTGAAGATCCTTGCGGACAGGACGAAGTGATATGGAATTCGTTCACGTTCCCGTTATGCTCGGCGAGTGTATGGAAGCTCTCGCACTGAAAAAAGACGGCGTATATTTCGACGGAACGCTCGGCGGTGCCGGGCACTCGGAAGAAATTCTGAAACGGACAAGCCCTTCGGGCAGACTGATCGCGACCGATCTCGACGGAGAAGCGATCGCAAACGCCGAAAAAAGGCTCGCGCCTTATGCGGGCAGATATCGGCTTTTTCATACGAATTATAAAAACTTTTCTTTCGTGAAGGAAGAGGCGGGCGTCGACGGATTTGACGGCGCGCTTCTCGATCTCGGAGTTTCGAGTTATCAGCTCGATAACCGCGAAAGAGGTTTCTCGTATATGGCGGAAGACGCGCGCCTCGACATGAGAATGAACGGCGAACAGAAAAAAAGCGCGTGGGACGTTGTCAATCAATACGAACCGAAAAAAATCGCGTATATCCTTTCGACGTACGGCGAAGAAAAATTCGCCGACAAGATCGCGAGGGCTATCGCGGAAGAAAGAAAACTTCACCCGATCGATACGACGGGACAACTCTGCGAGATCATTGACCGCAGTATTCCGTTCAGATTCAAGCAGGGCGGGCATCCCGCCAAAAAGACTTTTCAGGCGATCCGCATCGAAGTCAACGAAGAACTCGACGGTCTCGGGGAATGTATCCGCGATATCGTAAAGGGTTTGAAACAGGGCGGAAGGATCGCGATCATGACCTTCCATTCGCTGGAAGATCGCATCGTAAAGCAAACGTTCAACGATCTCGCTACGGACTGCGTGTGCGACAAAAGGCTTCCCGTATGCGTTTGCGGAAGAAAAAAAACGATAGAACTCATCAACAAAAAACCGATTACAGCCGACGAAAAAGAGTGCGAAGAGAATCCGCGCGCAAAAAGCGCAAAGTTGAGGATCGCGGAAAAAATTTAACTCTTTTCGGGGGAGAAATAAAAAAATAAGATAATAAAATCAAAGGAGAGGGAATAATGTATAACAACGGACAAACGGAACTGCTCGAAAAAGAAGAAACGACTGCCGCAAGCGCGCGCCAGGGCGAAAAGAATACAATGAGAAGCAATCTCGACAAGATCATGAATTATGAGAAATACCTTGGCGGAAACGCGCAGGAAAACGCGCGCGCAACGTATTCCTCTTCTTCGACCACCGTCAAGAAAGCTTACATGTCTCCCACGGTGGAGTATGTGCCGACGAACGTTTTCGCGCAAGCCGCGGAAGACTCCGTTCGCATGTCTGCCTATACGCAGGCGGCTCCCGCCCCCGCTAAAGAGAGCGAGGATCTCAAGCCGAGCTCTACCACCATGCAGTTTTCTCTGAAAGACGGAGCCGATATCTACGAGGAGATCCGTCCGAAGAGCGACGAAGAAAAAGATTACAAGATCAACACGAAAGGAAAGGTGCTCATCGCCGTTTACGCCATCGTGATTTTAACCATATTCTCTCTCATTCTGCTCAATTCCAGAATGTTACGTAATCTCGATCGTTCGATCGATACGTACACGAGCCGGGTAGAAACGCTGACGAAAGAATATACGGAAGCACGCAGCGAACTCGATTACGTTTCGAGCGACGAAACCATCATTTCCAAAGCGGAAGAAATGGGTCTGATCAAAGGCTGAGAGGTTTTGCTATTTACGGAAACAGAATAAGGATCTTACGAAAGAGGTTATTCGCGACGTTGCTCGCGGTAACCTTTCTTTTTTTGTCCGTCACGGTCAGAGTGTTTATCGTACAGATCGCAGACGGACGGGACTTGCAGTCCGGGGCGATCGACCAATGGACGAGGGAACTCCCGATCGCCGCGAAACGGGGAGAGATCGTCGACCGTAACGGGGTCGTTCTGGCGGGAAGCGATACTTCTTTTACGATTTTTGTCCGCCCGAGAACGGTGAAAAGCCCCGAACTCGTTGCTGAGACCCTCGCGGAGAAACTCGGGCTGGACGCCGTTTCTCTGAAAGAAAAAATTTCGGATGCGTCTTCCTCCGTCGTTACGGTGAAAAGGCGGGTCGGAAAGGATAAGGTGGACGAGATCATGTCCGCGGCTTTGAGCGGCGTGTATTACGGAGAAGATTTCACGAGAGTTTACCCTTACGGCAATCTGTTATGCCGCGTTATCGGTTACACGTCGACGGACGGGCGCGGGCAGAGCGGGCTGGAAGCTTATTACGACGAGATCCTCCGCGGGTTTGACGGGGAAATTTTATACGAATCCGATCTCGTCGGGAAAGACGTGGAGGGGAAAACGGCAAGATACGTGCGCGCGACGGACGGGCTTAACCTCAGGCTGACGATCGATGCGGACATTTCCCGCATTGCGGACGAGGTCGTTGCGGAGGCAACGGAGATCTATTCTCCGAAATCGGTCGGGATCCTTGTGCTCGATCCGTCGAGCGGGGCGATCCTTGCGATGAGCGAAAGCCCTTCGTTCGATCTGAATAACGTGCCGAGAAACGATCCGGAACTACTTCGTATTTCGGGCAGAAGTTCTCTGATATCGGACAGTTACGAGCCGGGTTCTACTTTTAAAGTTCTGACCGCCGCAGCGAATACGGAAGAATATAAAAAGGGGAATCCCGCCGCCTTTTCGCCCGATCATATCTTTTCCTCCGCGAGATACCGCATTGTGGACGGGCGGAAGATCAGGTGCTGGAGCAGCCACGAAAACGGGAGACACGCAAACGAAAACCTTGCGCGGGCGCTGAACAACAGCTGCAACCCCTGCTTTGTGGATATCGCTCTTTCTCTCGGGAAAAGCAAAATGTACGAATACATACGCGCGTTCGGTTACGGCAAAACGACGGGCGTGGACTTTTCCGGCGAAGCGCTCGGTATGGTCGTGCCGGAAAGCGCGGTCACGGCGGGCGACCTTGCGAGGATCTCTTTTGGACAGACCATCGCGGTGACCCCTCTTCAGCTTGCCGCCGCCACCGCCTGCGCCGTAAACGGGGGTATTTATTACGAGCCTCGTTTTGCGGAAGAGATTTTCGATAACGAAGGAAGGATCGCGCAGACGACGGATAAAAAGGCGAAAGGAAGGGCGATCGGCGAGGAAACTTCCGCCGTGATCGCCGGTTATCTCGAGGGGGTCGTAAGAGACGGCAGCGGAAAACAGGCTTATATCGAGGGGTATCGCGTCGGCGGAAAAACGGCAACGGCGCAGAAATATGAAAACGGAAAGATCGCGCAGGGGAAATACGTAATGAGTTTCGTCGGGTTTTTCCCGGCGAACGATCCGAAATATCTCGCGCTTGCCGTGGTGGACGAACCCGTCGGCGGGCAATACGGTTCCACGGTCGCCGCGCCCCTCGTAAAAAAGGTTTTCGAAGGGATCATCGGCTGTAAAAACATCGCGCCGTCCGGATAGAAATTTCCTGGGGTTTTTCCGCGCGGACGGAAAAAGGGGAGAATATGAGAAACAAAAATACGGAGTTTTTGCTGAAACGAGCGGGCGTGATCCGGACGGTCGGGGCGTTGCCCGAAGAGATCACGTCTCTTTGCGACCGAGCGGATCGTGCGGAAAACGGATCGGTCTTCTTCTGTCGCAAAGGGGTGAACGGCGACGGAAGAGAATACGTCGGAGAAGCGGTCGGGAAAGGGGCGCGGCTTGTCGTTGCCGAAGAGGAATTCGATTGCCCGGTTGCCCTGGCGATCGTAAATGACGTGATCCGGGCGGAAGCCGAAACGGCTAAGGCGTTTTACGGCGATCCTCAAAACGATATAAAACTGATCGGCGTAGTCGGAACGAACGGCAAGACGAGCGTTTGTCATATCCTGCGCGAAATTTTCGGTTATGCCGGAAGAAAAGCCTTTGTCGCGGGAACGATCGGGGTGTTTTTCGGAGAAGAAAGACGACCGTGCGATCTCACTACGCCGGGACTTCTCGACCTCTATGCGCTGATCGCCGAAGCGAGGGATCGCGGAGCCGAATTTTTCGTGACGGAAGTTTCCGCCCATGCGATCGATCAGCGGCGGATCGAGGGATTGTATTTCGAAATTCTCGTCTTTACGAATTGTACGGAAGATCATCTTGATTATTTCGGAACGTTCGGGCGATATTCCGCCGTTAAAAAAAGCGTTTTCGGAAGGGAGAAATGTCGCCGCATGCTCGTGAACAGCGACGATCCGCTCGGGATCGTGATCTGTGCGGAAAACGAAGGGGTCGCGCTTTCGTACGGGATCGAAAATCCGGCGGACGTCTTTGCGATCGACGCGGAAGAAAGCGCGTCGGGGATCTCCTACGTGATCAATCTGTTCGACGCGGTATACGACGTTTCGTGTCCGCTCGTCGGGGGATTCAACGTTTACAACACGCTTGCCGCTGCCGCATGCGCCGCGCTTTGCGGCGTGTCCGTTTCCGATATCGCCGAAGGGCTTGCCCGTATGGCTCCGGTGCCCGGAAGAGGGGAATTCGTATCCTCGTTCCGCGGCGGAAGCGTATTCGTCGATTACGCGCATACGCCGGACGGGCTGTTTTCCGTTCTGACTTCCTTCCGCAAATTGTGCGGCGCAAAATTGCTGGTCGTGTTCGGCTGCGGGGGAAACAGAGAGAGGGAGAAAAGACCGGTCATGGGCAGGATCGCGGGCGAACTTGCCGATTTCGTGGTGATCACGAGCGATAACCCCCGCTACGAAGACCCGCTTGCCGTTATGCGGGAGGTCGAGGAAGGCGTGCGCCTTGTCACAAGGAATTATATTTCCGTATCGGACAGGAGGGAAGCGATTTCCTATGCGCTTTCCCGCATGAAAGAAGGGGATATTCTCGTCGTTGCGGGAAAGGGTGCGGAAGAATACCAGGAAACGAACGGCGTGAAAATAAAATTTTCGGACAGGGAAACGGTGCTTGCGCTCGCCGAGGAGATCGGCTGAATGAAGAATCTGTTCTCCTGTCTTCTCGCCGTTCTTCTCTCCGTCGCACTGTCGGTTCTGTTCGGCGCGATCCTTGTTCCCCTTCTCGCGAAACTGAAATTCGGACAGAATATTCTGAAATACGTAAAGGAACACGACAGCAAAAAAGGAACGCCCACGATGGGCGGGCTCATTTTTCTCTTGTCCTCTTTTCTCGTCGTGTTTATCGTCGGGAAAGGGGATTTTTATCTTGCGGTCGTCTGCATGACGGTCGGGGCGGGTTATGCCGCGGTCGGAATGATCGACGACGGCATCAAGATCGCGAAAAAGAGAAACGAGGGGCTCGATCCGTTGCAGAAAACGTTGTTTGAAACGGCGATCGCCGTGGTGATCGCTCTTTTTTGCTGTAAAAGGGGGCTTACGCGGATCTTTCTCCCTTTTTCGGGAAATACGACCGATCTCGGTTTGTGGTTTTTCCCCTTGTGTATCCTCGTGTTTCTGGCAACGACGAACAGCGTGAATCTGACCGACGGACTGGACGGGCTTGCCGCCGGCGTATGCTATCTTTATTTTACTTTTCTCGGCGTTACGATCCTTCTTCTGCTTTCCCGTTCGCCTGAAACGTTCGTGTTCGAAAGGGAATACGAAAATCTCGCGCTGCTCTGTTTTTCTCTCGTCGGCGGACTTGTCGGGTATCTGCTTTTCAATACCTCGAAGGCATCCGTTTTTATGGGGGATACGGGATCGCTCGCTTTGGGCGGGCTTGTCGCCGCGACGAGCATCGTAAGCGGAAATCTTCTTTTCATTCCCGTCGTCGGGATCATGTTCGTCTGTTCGAGTCTTTCCGTGATCCTGCAGGTCCTTCATTTCAGGCGCACGGGGAAACGGATCTTTCTCATGGCGCCTCTCCATCATCATTTTCAGCATCTCGGCTACTCGGAAAGCAAAATCGCCTTCGGGTATAAACTCGTTACCTTTGTCGCGGGGGCGATTTATCTTCTGATAACCCTCGCCGCGGGATAAGTTCTGCGGGATATGTCGTAAAACACGATCCCTTCGCATACAATAGAGACGACGAATAACGATGCGAGGTGAAGAAAATGTATTTTCCGAAAAGCAGATTTCTGATCGTTGGCGTTTCGAAAAGCGGGAAAGGCGCGTGCAGGTTGCTTCTTTCCCGCGGGGCGGAATGTTACGTGTACGACGACGGTGAGAGCGACGCCGTGATAGCCGCCGAAGAGGAACTCGTTTCCCTCGGGGCGAAAGCGGTAGGGAAAAGCGAGATAGACGGGGTGTTGCCTTTGTGCGACGTCGTGGTGTTAAGCCCCGGGGTGCCGATCGATCACGAGATCCCAGTCCGGGCAAAGCGTGCGGGCAAGCGGGTGATCGGCGAGCTGGAGCTTGCCTCTTCGCTCTGCGTGAATCCGATCGTCGCCGTTACGGGAACGAACGGCAAAACGACGATCTGCACGATGCTCGGCTGCGTTCTGAAAGCGGGCGGACTTTCGCCCGTGCCTTGCGGGAATATCGGAACCCCTTTTTCGTGCGTACTCGATTCCTTGGCGAAAAAGGACGTCGTTGTGGCGGAAGTGTCCAGTTTTCAGCTTGAAACGACGGCGCGTTTCGCTCCGCATATCGCCGTGATCGCGAACATCACGCCCGATCATCTGTCCCG
This sequence comes from uncultured Clostridia bacterium, assembly GCA_934271265.1. Taxonomy (GTDB): domain Bacteria; phylum Bacillota; class Clostridia; order Christensenellales; family Borkfalkiaceae; genus UBA10281. The sequence goes on from CAKQRE010000042.1 coordinate 76,670, forward strand.
CCATTACAACATGGAAAATTACGTATTCGTGAAAAGCAAGATCCTTTCGAACCTGAAAGAGAGCGAGTATGCCGTTCTCAATTACGACGACGCCGTCGTGCGGAAACTCGGCGAGAAAACGGAAGGAAAGGTAATTGCGTTTTCCGTGAAGGACGAGGTGAACGGCTGTTACCTGTCGGCAGGGAAGATTTATTTCAAGGGAAAATTCGTCGCGGAGGAAAGCGATCTGCCCCTTCGCGGAGAACACGATATCGAGAACGCGCTCGCGGCGATCTGCGTAGGGGAGATCCTCGGGATCGGCGGCGACGCGATCGTCGCCGGTCTGAAAGCGTTCAAAGGAGTTCGCCACAGGATCGAATACGTCGGAACGTTCGGCGGTACGGATTTTTTCAACGATTCGAAAGCGACCAATCCGGACGCGACCGTGAAAGCGATCGAAACGATGAAAAAGCCCTGCGTGCTGATCCTCGGCGGAAAAAACAAAGGACTGTCTTTCTCGGAGGTTTTTTCGGCGATCCCCGGAAGTACGGTAAAACACGTGATTGCGACGGGCGAAAGCCGTTACGCTATCTTCGAAGAGGCAAAAAGGAAAAATTACGACGAGATCTCCGTCGTGAAAGATTTCCGCGCGGCGACGGAACTTGCCTGTCTTCTTGCGGGGAAGGGCGACTGCGTGCTTTTAAGTCCGGCGTGTTCGAGCTTCGATTGCTTTTCCGATTACGAGGAAAGAGGAGACAGATTCACGGAGATCGTGAAGGGATTTTTCGCCGATGAGCCGGATTGAAAACGCAGGCGGAAACCTTTTCGTCAGGGGAGGAAAGGGGAAAAGGGAAAGGGGAGACCTTCTCCTTCTCGCGGCGGTCACGGGGTTGTCCCTTTTCGGGCTTGTCGCGGTGTATTCGGCAAGCAATTATTCGGCAAACGTCACTTACGGCGACCCCTTTTTCGTGGCGAAAAAACATCTTGTCGGACTGCTCGTCGGATATGCGGCGATGATCTTCGGCTGTTGTTTCGATTACGAACGATATGAAAAGACGGGGATTTTCGCCCTTGCCGGGGCGGTCGTTCTTCTTCTGCTCGTATTTACTCCTCTCGGGTACGAAAATTACGGCGCGAAGAGGTGGATCTCCCTCGGAGGGATCACCGTTCAGCCCTCCGAACTCGCCAAGATCGCTTTCATTCTTTTTGCGGCGGGGTATCTCTCGAAAAAACCGGAAAGAGCGGAGTCGTTCCGCGGCGTTTTGCCCGTTCTTCTTGCCGGGGGCGGATGCTGCCTTCTCGTTCTCGCCGAACCGAATATGTCCGTAGCCGTCTGCTTCGCGATCCTTACCGCCGCGCTTCTCTTTATCGGCGGTATGAAATTCAGACATTTCGCGGTCGTGGCGTTGCCGGCGATCCTTGCGATCCCTCTTCTGATCGCGGCGGAGCCTTATCGGCTTCGTCGGCTTTCCGCGTTTCTCGATCCGTGGGCTTCGCCGAAAGGGGAAGGGTATCAGTTGCTGCAATCTCTTTACGCGCTCGGATCGGGCGGGTGGTTCGGCGTGGGGGCTTTCCGCTCCCGTCAGAAATTCCGGTTTCTTCCCTTTTCGGAAAGCGATTTCATCCTTGCGGTGATCGGCGAGGAATACGGATTTTTCGGGCTCGTGGTTCTGTTTGCTCTGATGGCGTTTATCGTGATCCGCGGGCTTTCGGTCGCGGCGAGAGCGGAAACGTTATTCGGGTATTTTCTCGCGGGCGGGATCTCCTGCATTTATGCGATCCAGACCCTTGTCAATATTCTCGTCGTAACGGGAAGCATTCCCCCGACGGGGCTTCCCCTTCCTCTCGTATCCGCAGGAAACACGTCGCTGATCGTCTTTCTCTTCTCGTTCGGCGTTCTCTACAACGTGTCGAGACGAAGACGGGATTGAGAACGGAAATCTTTTTCCGAACGATTCCCCGCGTTCCGTCATAAAATACAGTGTATGCCCGCATGCCCGGGCGAACGGGAAATTCCGTTCGGCGCGCCGCGGCGGGGCGAAGGAAACGCTGTATGGAAAAACTGATCGTCCGGGGAAGAAAAAAATTATACGGAAAAATCGAAATAGCCGCCGCGAAAAACTCCGTACTGCCGTTGATGGCAGCCTGCGTTTTAAGAGGCGGAAAAACCGTCATAGAAAACTGTCCGAGAATATGCGACGTGATCGTAATGGGAAGGATCCTTCGGTCGCTCGGCGCAACAGTCTCGTTCGGGGAAAATTCGCTCGTCGTAAATGCGGACGGCGTTTGCCGCTACGATCTGCCTTGCGATCTCACGCGAAAGATCCGCGCTTCCGTCTTTCTTGCGGGCGCGCTCGTCGGACGGTTCGGAAGGGCTTCCGTCTGCCGTCCGGGCGGGTGCGATATCGGCAAAAGACCGATCGATATTCATCTTTCCGCCATGAGGGAACTCGGCGTTAAGGTCACGGAAGAGGAAGACTATCTTTTCCGCGACGTCACGGGGAGGGGCGGGGAAACGATCCTTTCTTTTCCGAGCGTCGGGGCAACGGAAAATCTCGTGTTGCTTTCCGCCGCGAGAAAGGGGAGAACGGTGATCCGTAACGCCGCAAGGGAACCGGAGATCGTCGACCTCGCGCGGTATCTGAACGCCGCCGGCGCAAAGATCTTCGGGGCGGGCACGGAGACGATCACGATCGAGGGAACGGGAAAACTTTACGGCGGGGAAATGCGCTTTCGCCCTCTTTACGATCGTGCCGAAGCGGGAACTTTTCTCCTTGCGGGGGTCGCCTGCGGGGGCGAACTCTCTTTTTCGAAGGGTTCGCTCGCAAATCTGGACGAGGTTTTTAAAATTATCGGGCAGAACGCTTGCAAAACGGACGCGAAAAATGATAAAATAGAAAGGGTGATCTTTCGCGAGGATCCGATCGGGTTCGGAAAGATCGTAACGGCGCCTTATCCGGGCGTTCCGACCGACCTGCAACCGCAACTCGCGGCGGCGTCCTGTTATTGCCGCGGCGAAACGGAGCTGACCGATCTCGTTTTTCCCGATCGGTTCGGTTATGCGGAAGAGCTTAAGAAAATACACGGCGGGATCCGCCTTGCGGGAAACACCCTTACCGTTTCCGGCGGAGGAGAACATACCGGCGCGAAGATGACCGCGCGGGATCTCCGGGGCGGCGCCGCACTCGCGATCGCCGCGCTTGCCGCGGAAGGAGAGTCGGAGATCGCGGGGGCGGAACACATCGACCGCGGATACGAACGATTTGAAAATAAACTGCGCTTGCTCGGCGCCGACGTTTTCCGGAAAGGAGAATGAGGCGGACGGGACAACGCCGCGCCTTGGAGTTTTACGATGAGATACAGAAGATGGATCGTTTTAAGTACGATCGTCATTTACGTTTTAACGCTCGCGCTTGCCGTTATGTGGCTTTTGAAAGTGCGAGAAGTCGACGTCCGCGTGACGGAGACTTCTTCGGGAAGCACTGTTTATGCGGAATGCAACGAAAAACTGGAAAAAATGCTGCTCGGCAAAAAGCTTTTTTCCGTCTCGGCGGACGAGATCGTAACGGAACTCGAAAAAGATCCTTACGTTACGGTAAAAAGAGTGAAGCGTCGTTTCCCGGACGCCGTAGAGGTGGAGATCGAGGAGCGCGCCGAATGCTTCGCCGTGAAAAACGAAGAACTCTATTACATACTCGACCGCGATTACAATCTTCTGGATAAGAGAACGACGCTTGAAAAAGAGGGCGGAGCGGGGAAGATCCTGCCCGTGGAAGTGAAAAACGTGAAACTCGGCTTTGCCGCCTTCCGCGTCGGAAAGCCGATCACCTATGACGAAACGGGAATGTTCGGCTATGCCGTGCGCCTTTTCCGTTCTCTCGACGATCTGAACTTTCTGAAATCCATTACCGTGTACGGTTCGGGCGGAGAAAAGGAAGAAAGAATTTACCTCAATACCGAAACGGGCGTAAGCCTTGAATTCCGGTTCGCCGTTCCCCGCGGGCTTTCTTCTTCGTCGAAGGGGGAGATCGCTGCGGCGAGAAATACGCTTTGCGATAAGATCGGGGAAGTGAAAGCCGCTTACGACGCTTTTACCGAAAAACAGAAGTCGGAAGGATATTACCTCGTGTATATGACGGACGACGCTTTTTCCGTCCGTACGGAATACACCGTGCGAGCGGAGTCGTGAATAACGGTTTTCTTTTAAAAACACAATCGTCTTCGGCAGATGCCGGACAAGAGTAATACGAACCTTGCCCGGCATGAAGCGCCCGCGCGGTCTTTTTTCACCGTGCGAGCGTTTTTTTTGCGATTCTTTCATGAAAAGAGATTGCGAAAACATTGACAAACGAGGCATAATATAATATAATATTTATGATTCTTTCCCTATATTATATTGTCGCGAGACAGGGGAAGGAGCGCGGCGGGGAAACGCCCGCTTGCGGAAACCTGCGTTTCGGGGAAAGTTCTCCTACGCGGAGCGAAAGAAAAACACGGCGGTCGGCTTATGGTTCAAAGCGGCGTCGCGGTTTTAGACGTCGGTTCTTCAAAAATTACGGCGATCTTCGGAGACAGGGGCGTGAACGGCACGTTTGCCGTGAAAGCTTATGCCGAAGTGCCTTATAACGGTTTTGCCGAAGGTCGTTTTTTCGACGAAGAGGAAACGGAAAAAGCCGTTTCGCAAGCCGTATCGGAAATTGCGGACAACGTGCGTTGTCCCGTAACCGAGGTGTGCGTCGGCGTGCCCGGTGCGTTTGTCCGTCTGGAGAACAGAAAGTATAAGATCGCGCTTAAGAAAAAGAGAAAAATTAAAAACGGGGATATCACCGATCTGTTCGACGCGGGTCGCAGGCTCGTGGAGATTGCCGGATACGAAGTCATTTCCGAATCGGCGATCTATTTCGCGCTGGACGACAACAGGAAAGTATTCGATCCGATCGGAAACGTATCCGACGCGCTCGGCGGCAATCTCACGTATTTCCTTGCGGAAAACTATTTCGTCGTTACGATGAAAAAGGCATTGTCGCAGGCAGGCGTGACGAAGACGGATTTCGTGTTCGACGGTTTTGCCGAGGGGACGTTTCTCCTTGCGAAAGAACAGAGAGAGACTCCCGTTCTTCTTGTCGATTCGGGATATATCGCCACGACTTCGTCCATTCTTCTCGGAGACGGCGTAGTTGCGAAAGATTCTTTCGATTTCGGCGGAGGGTACGTCACGGCGGCGCTTCTGGAAAAATATTCTCTTTCTCTCGATTCGGCGGAAAAACTGAAAAGAACGATCAATCTCGGATTTTCCGATCCGGGAGAGAGCGTATACCGCGTCGATACCGAAGAGGGGCTGCGCGAGTTTCCCGTCAGGGACGTAAACGAGATCGCGGTGGAGTGTCTGGACGTGCTTGCCGGCAATATCGACACGCTGCTCGAAGAAAATATTTTAAGAACGCGTTCTCCCGTGCGCGTTTATCTCACGGGGGGCGGCGTATCCTGCATGCGCGGAGCAAAAGAGCACATTGCGGGCAGGATCGGGCTGGCGGTCGAAATTCTGAAACCGCCCGTTCCCCATTACAACAAACCTTACGAATCTTCAAAACTCGGCATTCTCGATTACGCGCTGAGAAAAAAAGAAGAAAAAAAGAAAAAGTTTCTGTTTTTCTGACGGCGGAACGCGTTTCCGTCTGTCGGAGCGATTATATTTATTCATGCCGGAAGAGGGAACGGTTCCCGCCGGCGTATACGGAGGAAATTCATTATGACCGAAGAAGAAATGAACCAGGGGCTCAATATATGCAAAATTAAAGTCATCGGCGTGGGCGGCGCGGGAAGCAACGCCGTGAACCGCATGATCGAACTCGATATCAAAAGCGCGCAGTTCGCCTGCGTCAATACCGATCAGCAGGCGTTGATGCTTTCGAGGGTCGCGCCGGAAAACAGACTTTCCATCGGTAAAAATCTTACGAAAGGTCTCGGCGCCGGATCCGATCCCGAAGTGGGCGAAAAAGCGGCGGAAGAATCGAAAGACGAAATCGAGAAACTCGTGGAAGGGGTCGATCTCCTTTTCATCGCCGCCGGTATGGGGGGCGGCACGGGCACGGGCGCTGCGCCCGTCATCGCGAAAACGGCGAAAGAAAAAGGGTGCGTAACGGTAGCCGTCGTGACGAAACCCTTCGCGTTTGAAGGAAAGAAGAGAGAAGAAAACGCAAAAAAAGGGATCGCGAATTTAAGCAAATACGTCGATACGATCGTGATTATCCCCAATGATAAACTTCTGGAAGCTCTTCCCAACGACATCAGCATGATCGACGCATTGAAATATGCGGACGATAATCTTCGCCAGGGTATCTGCGGCATTGCGGATCTGATCTCTACCCCCGCGATGATCAATCTCGACTTTGCGGACGTTCGCGCGATCATCTCCAATCAGGGGCTCGCGCATATGGGCGTAGGCAGAGCGAAAGGCGAAAACCGCGTCGTGGAAGCGGTGAGACAGGCTGTCAGCAGCCCTCTTCTCGAAACGACGATCGAAGGAGCGCGCGGCGTGATCATCAACGTGACGGGCGGAAAAGATCTTACCCTCGGGCAGGTATATGAGGCGGCTCGTCTCGTGCAGGGCGTGGTGGACAGTTCGGCGAATATCATTTTCGGTGCGAACGTCAGCGAAGAATTGCAGGAAGAGATCGAGATCACCGTCATTGCGACGGGCTTTGTCGGGAAAGAAGCGGGCGGTGGAAAATCGCACGGCGATTCCGGTACGAGGCAGGCTTTCAATAACCTGATGAAAGAGCAGCCGAAACCGCAGGCGCAAACGTTGAATCGTCCGCAACAGACGGCGGAACCGAACGGCTACTCCAATGCCGCTCAGCAGAACGCGGGGCAACAGTATGCCGCTCCTCAGGGGTATCCTCAGCAGGGCGAATACCGCCAGTCGCAGGAACAGGCGTTCCGTCAGGCACCTCAAGGGTATCCGCAGCAGAACGAGTATCGTCAGCCGCAGGAGCAGGCGTTCCGTCAGGCTCCTCAGCAGGATTATGCGAATCGCGGCTATGAACGCCCGGGTCAGCAGTATACGGGGCAACAGGGATATTCTCAGCAGGGGCAGACCGGTTACGATCCGCAACAGCAGGCTTCCTACCGTCAGAACCCCGCGAGAGAAGAAGCGGAAAATTATCAGAACGGAACTTCTCAGTCGCAGCAGAACGGCGAACAGCAGAACGGAAAAGAACTGCCTTCTTTCATGAAGAGACTTTTCGGGAAGAAATGATCTCGTGAAGGGCAGGATACATTCTTTCGAATCTTTCGGTACGGTGGACGGTCCCGGGATACGCTTCGTCGTATTCATGCAGGGGTGCCCCATGCGCTGTCTGTATTGCCATAACCCCGACACGCAGAGCGTTGCCGGCGGCACGGAGTACGAGGCGAAGGACGTTGCGGAAAGAGTTCTGAAATATCGAAATTATTTCGGCGAAGAAGGGGGCGTGACCGTCAGCGGCGGCGAACCCCTTCTGCAGATCGGTTTCGTGACCGAGCTTTTCGCCTTGTTGAAGAAAGAGGGGATTTCAACTTGCGTCGATACGTCCGGTATCGTTTTCACAAGGGGAGAGCCCTTTCTTTCCTCTCTCGACGACCTTCTGAAAGTCACCGATCTTTTCCTGCTCGATATCAAGCAGATCGACGAAGGAAAACATAAAGTTCTCACGGGGCAGTCGAATCGCCCGATCCTTGATTTTGCACGTTATCTGAGCGAAAAGGGGGCGAGAGCCTGGCTTCGCTACGTTCTCGTTCCCGGCTATACGGACGACGAAGAAGACGTTTCCGGGCTTTGCGATTTCGTGAAAAATCAGCGGTGTTTCGTGAAAGCGGAAGTTTTACCTTATCACACGATGGGGATCGTGAAATACAGATCGCTCGGCATTCCGTATCGTCTGGAGGGGGTCGAGCCTCCGTCGAAAGAGAGCGTGAAACAGGTTTCCGACCGGTTGAAAGCCGCCGTTTCGTCTCACGGAGAATAAAACGTTCCGTGCGTGTGAAAACGGCGATCCCGGCACATACTAAGTAAGGCAATTATGGATAAATTACGTAATGCAAACGGCACGGTGATCGTTGCGGGGGGATATTCCTGCGGCGGTTGCGCCGAACTCGGTTCGTCCGTAAAGACGATCGAAAGCGAGTTTCCGGGAACGGAATTTTTCTACGTTTCGGCGGAAACGGACGGCGACGTCTTCCGCGAGAAAGGGATCGACAGGATCCCCTGTACGATCGTTCTGATGGGCGGAAACGAGGTCGCTCGTTGCTACGGGTATCAGCCGCCCGAGATCCTTTCTCTCTGGCTGAAAAACAAAATCGGGCTTTCTGCGAAGACGGATCCCGGCAAAGCGAAAAAATGACGGGGAAGAAGTTTTCCCGTAAAGAGGTACTATCATGAATTTTGAAAAAGAATGGGCAGGATTTCGCCCGGGCAACTGGTCGAACGGCGAAGTCGACGTAAGAGACTTTATTCAGAAAAACTATACCCCGTACGAGGGAGACGGTTCCTTTCTGGAGGGAGCGACCGAAGACACTACGGCTTTATGGCAGGATATTCTGAAATTATCCGCCGAGGAAAGGGAAAAGGGCGGCGTTCTCGATGCCGACACGAAGATCGTTTCCACCATCACGAGCCATGCGCCCGGTTATATCGACAAAGAGAGAGAAAAGATCGTAGGCTTGCAGACGGATAAACCCTTCAAACGCGCCCTTCAGCCTTTCGGCGGGATCAAAATGGCGGAGCAGGCTCTTGCCATGTACGGTTACACGATCGATCCTTCCGTAAAGGAGATCTTCACGAAATACAGAACGACCCATAACGACGGCGTTTTCTCCGCTTATACGCCGGAAATGCGCCTTGCCCGCCATGCACACATTCTCACGGGGCTTCCCGACACGTACGGCAGAGGCAGAATCGTGGGCGATTACAGAAGGATCGCGCTGTACGGCGTCGATTACCTGATCGCCAAAAAGGAAGAAGACAAGTTTTACGTGAACGGAGACATGACGGAAGAGACCGTCCGCAAGAGAGAAGAGCTTACCATGCAGGTGAAAGCTCTCGGCGAGCTGAAACAGATGGCGGCTTCTTACGGGTATGATATCTCCAAGCCCGCAACGAACGCGAAAGAGGCGATCCAGTGGCTGTATTTCGGTTATCTTGCCGCCGTGAAAGATCAGAACGGCGCGGCAATGAGTATCGGCAGAAATACGTCCTTCCTCGATATTTATATCGAAAGAGATCTGGAAAACGGCGTTCTTACCGAGAAGGAAGCGCAGGAGCTGATCGATCAGTTCGTCATGAAACTCAGGATCATCAAATTCATGAGGATCAGAGAATACAACGAACTTTTCAGCGGCGATCCCACCTGGGTAACGGAATCGGTCGGCGGAATGGGAACGGACGGCAGAACGCTCGTCACGAAAACGAGCTTCCGTATCCTTCACACCCTCGAAAACTTAGGACCCGCGCCGGAGCCGAATCTGACCGTCCTCTGGTCCACGAGACTTCCCGCGGGGTTCAAGCTTTTCTGTGCCGATCTCTCCATCAAAACTTCTTCTATTCAGTATGAAAACGACGATCTGATGCGCCCCGATATGGGTGACGACTACTGCATTGCCTGCTGCGTTTCGAGCATGCGCGAAGGCAAGGATATGCAGTTCTTCGGCGCGAGAGCAAACCTTGCAAAATGCCTTCTCTATGCGATCAACGGCGGAAAGGACGAGCTTCTGCTCGACAAAAAAACGGGAAAACCCGTTCAGGTTTCGCCCGCGTTCGAAGGCGTGCAGGGAGACGACGCGCTTGATTATAACGACGTGATGAAGAAATTCGACACGATGATGGATTGGCTCGCGGGACTTTACGTCAACACGCTGAACCTGATCCATTTCATGCACGATAAATATTCCTACGAAGCTTTGGAAATGGCTTTACACGATACGGACGTTCATCGTCTGTTCGCAACGGGCGTTGCCGGACTTTCCTGCGCAGCGGACAGCTTATCCGCGATCCGCTATGCGAAAGTATATCCCGTCCGCAACGAATTCGGCATCGTCACCGATTTCCGCATCGAAGGGGATTATCCGAAGTACGGCAACAACGACGACCGTGCCGATTCGATCGCGATCGATATCGTAAAGCGTTTCATGAAGAAGATCGGCAGCCATCCGACGTACCGCAACGCCGTTCCCACGATGAGCCTTCTTACGATCACTTCGAACGTCGTTTACGGCAAGAAAACGGGTACCACGCCGGACGGCAGAAAGGCAGGCGAACCGCTTGCACCCGGCGCGAATCCCATGCACGGCAGAGACCACAGCGGCGCGCTCGCTTCGCTCGAATCGGTTGCGAAACTTCCGTTCGGCTATGCGAGAGACGGTATTTCCAACACCTTCAGCGTAACGCCCGAGTCTCTCGGAAGAGACAACTGACAAACAGGAGGTAAAGTTTTATGTCCAGAAAAGAAAATCTCGTCAATATGATCGACGGTTATGTAAAAGACGGCGGATATCACCTTAACGTTAACGTGTTCAACCGCGAAACTCTTCTGGATGCGCAGGCGCATCCGGAAAAATATCCTCAGCTCACCATTCGCGTCAGCGGGTATGCCGTCAACTTCAATAAACTCACGAAGGAACAGCAGGACGAAGTGATCTCGAGAACCATTCACGAAAGCATGTAATCCGTTTCGTTCTTGCCCGGCATCGGAAAAACCGAGGATCGTTTTTTTGATCTTCGGTTTTTTTTGACGCGTTGCCGATATTTTCCGTAAAATACTTTTCAAGAGTTTTCGGGATTGTTTCTGCATCGTATGCCGGGCAAGGTTCGTATTTCTTTTGTCCGGCATAATTGTTAAAACTTGACGAAACCTGAAAAAACTTATTGCAAACGTCTTATTTATTAGGTATACTGAAGAAAAACGGAGGGATAATGGTATGGCAGAAAAGAAAAACGATTATCGTAAGGTGACCGCAACGCTGAGACACGGAGTGGTATTTCATACAAGAGAATGGCTTTTTACGTGGCTTATGCTGTTGTTGTTTCTGACATCTCCTACGATAAGTCTGATCGGTTGTTTTCCGGCATTGATCGGGATCAGACCTTTTGACGACGGAGAGATTGCTTGTCTGATAGGGACAAGTTGCGTCGGCGTTCCCATGGCGGCTTTGATCGTATATATTCTTAGGCTTAGCATTCGTCATCACTAATTACCTTAAAGGCTTCTTTTCCGCCCTTTTCCCCGATTTTTCTATTGATGTACGATAAAGTACTATCGATCTCGAAATCGGGAAAAATCATCGGAAAATAAGCTCTTTAAGGCGCAAATCGTTTTTACGGATGAAAAATCGAGTTTTGACAAGGCAAACACCCGAGATAATACTTTTTCGTATATTGAAGGGTGTTTAACAAAGTCACAAACCGATTTTTCGCCGTAAAAATAGTTAGTGATGGCGAATGCTAAGCCTAAAAAAACACCGGCTGAAAAAGAAGATTTATCGGTGGATGGAGGATGCCGTTTCTCTTTATGCGGAATCGTTTGCCGTGAGCAGGATTCGTTTTCGGATGCCAGGCAAGAATAAAATAAACCTTGCCAAGACGCCACTATTTCCGTGCTTTCCGGCAAATTCTCGTTTGATGTACAAGAGTACGTCTGCGCTCGCCTTTACCGGAAATCATCGAAAATATCGGCGTCTTGGTTGCGGGCAAGTCTGACGGCATAGTTTCAGACTAAGACAAGGCGCGCGAGCGTGTTAATACTTACCGTATAACACGCGAGCGGAACGATGTATTAGTCAAAAATATGCCGTCAGACCATGGTTTGTTTTGTTCTTGCCTGGCATTCAGAAACAAAGCTGAAGCTAATTTTTCACTACAAGAAGAAAGAGATCGTTTTATACAGCGGCGACCCTGCAAAAAATTATCACATTCTGAAAGCGAACGGTTATTACAGAGTGTTGGAAAAATATTCCGACAGGAAGGTCGATATTCTGTATTCTCCGAAATACAATGAAGTGATGTTTGTCTGAAAAAAAACAAAGCCCCGGGAAGGCGATTTCGTTCGCGATCCCGGGGCTTTCGATTTTTCGGCGCTCGTTTTATTTTTCAGACTGATTCGAGGGGAGAAGCGCGTTGTTTTCTCCGTTCTTATTTTTAAACAGAAGCTTGAGAAGGATCGGGCAGAGAACCGATGATACCACGATAAGGAGAATGGTCGCGACCAGCGGATCCACGCCGCCTTCCGCGAGGATGAAGTGCTGACCCGCCGCATATACGGCAAGCGCGACTTCGCCGCGGGCGATCATGCCGCAACCGATCGTTGCGGACTCCTTCGCGCTGAAACCGAAAGGCTTTGCAACGAGCCCGCACCCGAGGATTTTCCCCGCGACGCCCGCAAGGATGAACACGAGAGCAAACAGCAGATACCCCGCGTTAAACCCGGAGAAATCCGCGCTGATTCCGATATAAGAGAAGAAAATCGGGGAGAAGATCATATAGCCGCTCACGACCACTTTTCTGTCTACAAACGAGGTGTCTTCCAGTCCGCTCAGCATTACGCCCGCCATGTAAGCGCCCGTGATCGAGGCGATCCCGAAGTATTTTTCGGCGCAGAAGGCGTAGAGGAAACACATACCGAAAGCGAAAATGCTCGTTCTTCTCTTGTGAGGAAACTTGTGTTCTTCCCATTTGAAATACATGCGGAGCAGAACGCCGAGCCCGATGGAGAACACGAAAAATCCGACCGCTTTTAAAAGGGTGATGCCGATCTCCGTCGCGCCGCCCCCTTTCAGGCTTGTCATGATGCTGAGGGCGATGATACCGACCACGTCGTCGATGATCGCCGCGCTCACGATCGTCTGTCCGACTTTCGTGTTCAGTTTTCCCAGTTCTTTTAACGCTTCCACCGTGATCCCGACGCTCGTCGCGGCGAGGATCGTGCCGACAAACATGGCGTTAAGCAACTTATCGTGCGAGTAATCGCGATAACCGTTCATAAAGATCAGGGCGGCTGCCGTTCCGAACAGAATGGGAACGATCACGCCCATCAGGGCGATGAGGGTAGCGGCGAAACCGCAGCGTTTCAGATCGTTCAGGTTGGTTTCGAGACCGCTCGAGAAGAGGATCAGCACCACGCCGACCTGGCTGAAGGCTTTCAGAACGTTCAGTTCGCCCTCGTCCGGTTTCATGAAGAGGTTCAGAAAGAAATTGTCCGGGTTATGCAGATTGCCGAGTAGCCCGATGATGACCCCTGCAACGACCATCCCCGCGACCTGGGGAAGCCCGATTTTTCTCGCGGCAAGCCCGAGAGCCTTCGCAAAGATCAGTATGATCGCAAGGTAATAAAAAATATTGATAACTTCCATAAAAAATTTCCTTTTTTTCCGTCGCGCGGGGTTGTAAACGGCACGACGCCTTGTTTTTCTTACGTCAGCGACTATTATACTCTCCGGGGACGGAAAAGTCAAACGAACGGGTCCCGAATTTTCCGAAATGAAACGGAATTGAAAGGCGGAAAATCATTCTGTCGCGGGAAAAGGGGAAGCGTTCCCGTTTTCTACCGTAAAAAAAGGGAAAAGACCGTAAAATTTTTTGAATTTTTCAATTTTTTTTGCCGTAACGCTTGAAAAAAGAAAAGAAATAGTATATAATATATATTGTAATAGTATTTTCGCGTGTTCCGCCCGCGTGCGGAAGACGGAAGCGAGGTCGAATTATGAGAACGTATCAGGGGAAATATGTCAACGAGGCAGAACTTGCCGCCAACGGTTTCTTTGCGTCCGTTTACGAAGAGGGTTTCGACGTAGACGCCAACCTTATCTCCGTTGCTCTTCGCGACGAGCGTAAGTATTTTCCTTCCGCGGAGGAACCGGAGTTTATCGACGATTCCGCAGAGCTTGCCGTAGCGGATGCCGCCGTACAGGGAGAAACCGGCGGTCTGAAATATATTCCGTCTCCTACGTTCGCACAGAAGATGCTCCGTGCCGACGAGGTGATCCAGGACAGATACGACGAACTCAAGAACTACGCCCTTCGCTTCAAGAAATTAAAATCGAGAATTTCCAAGAAGTTTGACTCTATTAACAAGGGCAGGTTGCAGTTCGTTAAACTTTCCGTTGCCGGAAAAACGCTGAAACTGTACCTTAACATGGATATCGCGACGACCGATCCGAAATTCCACTGCAAAGACATGAGAGACAAGAAGACGTACGTTACCGTTCCCGTTCTTCTTCGTATCAAGTCCGGCAGAGCGATGAGATATGCGAAGATCCTGATCGATCAGTGCGCGGAAAGCCACGGTCTTGTCGAAAACAAGAAGTTCCAGGAGGTAGACGCGATCGGTATGGTCGAAAACTTCCTGTATAAACAGAACGAAGGCGAAGAGGAAGAAGCGTGATCGTTTCGCGATCGGGGCGCTTGCGCGGGTTTTCCGGTCGGGAAACAGAGCGGCGCGTTTCGTTTTCGTGTGATTTTTGATTTTTATCGCCGAAAACGCCGATATTTCGAAAATAACACGGAAAAAAACTTGACAAGCATAAAATTATATAGTAAAATAAATTAGCACTCCAAATGCGGGGTGTTAATTTTTTGGGAAGGCGAAAGATATGGCAAAAGGTAACAGAGCAAGAATTACTTTGGCATGCACCGAATGTAAACAGAGAAACTACGACGATTACAAAAATAAAAAGAACGATCCCGACAGAATCGAGATCAGCAAATATTGCCCGTTCTGCAAAAAACACACCGTTCATAAAGAGACGAAGTAATTTTCCGTTTCCGGAAAACGTCTCCCGGCGAGCGAATCGGCATATTGCCGCATAGTGATTTGAGAGGAAAATCGTCAAATGGAAAACAATAAAGACGTTGCGGCGAAAACCGCAAACCAAAAAGTCAAAAATAATAAAAATAAGAAACCGAACGTCTTTGTCCGTATGTGGGGAAAGATCAGAGAAGTCGTTTCCGAATTGAAAAAAGTTACGTGGCCTTCTTTCGGCACGGTAATGAAACAACTCGGATACGTCGTTGCGTTTGTTCTGGTTATCTTCGTTGTTGTCATGGTGTTCGATCTCGGGCTTCAGCAGCTTCTGAAATTGCTGCAGGGCGGTGGGTCGTCCGCAGCGGCGTTTTTGAGCGAGGTACTGTAACATGGGTAGCCCGCAGGCGGCGCAGTGGTTTGTGATCCATACCTATTCCGGGTATGAAGCGCTCGTGAAAGACACGATCGAAAAGCTGATCGAAAACAACAATCTTGCCGATACGATCCTCGACGTGCAGATCCCCATGGAAGAGACCATCGAAGAGAAAAACGGAAAGAAGAAAGTGGTTCAGAGAAAACTGCTTCCTTGTTACGTTTTCATTAAGATGGTATATTCCAACGATATGTGGTATCTTATCACGAATACGAGGGGCGTTACGGGTTTTGTCGGTCCGCAGGGAAAGGCTATCCCGTTAAGCGAGGAGGAGATCCGCAAAATGCGCCTTGAAGACAAGGTGGAAAATTGCGACCTTGCCGTGGGAGACACGGTCAGAGTGATTTCCGGTCCGCTCGATACCTTTATCGGTACGGTAGAAGATCTGAACCTCGAAACGCAGAAAGCGAAAGTGAAGGTAACGATGTTCGGCAGAGAAACGGAAGTCGAACTCGATTTCATCCAGCTTGACAAACTGAATATCGACCAGTATCATCAGGAAGAAAAAGAAACGGACTGATATCCGTTTTTCGCCGCAATTTACGTTAAGCAGATTGCGGCAAACGTTATATTTGCTTAATCACGGGAGAAATTCCGTATTGAGATAGTGGGAGGGGCGTTAAATTTTTTGAATGACGCTTTCGATATCACCACAATATTTGGAGGAGAAACATGGCTAAAAAAGTTACAGCAATCGTAAAATTGCAGCTGCAAGCCGGAAAAGCAACCCCGGGACCTCCGGTCGGTTCCACGCTCGGACCTTACGGTATCAACATTCCGGGTTTCACGAAGGAATTCAACGCAAAGACGGCTAACGAAGTCGGTCTGATCATTCCCGTAGTCATCACCATCTATCAGGATCGTTCGTTCACGTTCATTCTGAAAACGCCTCCCGCTCCCGTTCTGATCAAGAAGGCATGCGGAATCGAGACGGCAAGCGCAAAGCCCAACAAGGACAAGGTTGCAAAGCTTACCAAAGCCCAGGTTGAAGAAATTGCGAAGATGAAGATGCCCGACCTTAACGCTGCGTCTCTCGAAGCCGCGATGAGCATGATCAAAGGCACCGCCCGCAGCATGGGTATTACGGTTGAAGAATAAATAAAGGGAAGTGGGAGAGATTTTATCTCGCATGAACCACAAGGAGGATTCTTAAATAATGAAATACGGAAAAAAATATGCCGACAGTATCAAGGCATTTGACCGCACGAAACAATATGAAGTCGGCGAAGCGATGGATATCGTTTTAAACAACGCCAAAGCGAAATTCGACGAAACGATCGAATTCCACTGCAGACTGGGTGTTGATCCGAAACAAGCGGATCAGCAGGTCAGAGGCGTTATCGTCCTTCCCAACGGCACGGGTAAAACCGTGAGAGTTCTCGTTCTTGCCAAAGGCGAAAAAGCGGACGCCGCTACGGCTGCGGGCGCGGATTACGTCGGCGCGGAAGAACTTGTCGCTAAAATTCAGAAAGAAAACTGGTTCGATTTCGACGCAGTGATCACGACCCCCGACATGATGGGCGTCGTAGGGCGTATCGGTAAATTGCTCGGTCCTAAGGGATTGATGCCTAACCCGAAGTCCGGAACGGTCACGATGGACGTTGTGAAAGCGATCAAGGATATCAAAGCCGGTAAAGTCGAATACAGACTCGACAAACAGGCTATCATTCACTGCGCGATCGGCAAGAAGAGCTTCGGCAGAGACAAACTCGTCGAAAACTACAACGCTCTTGCAGACGCTATTCTGAAAGCGAAACCGGCTGCCGCGAAAGGTCAGTACGTGAAGAGCATTTCCGTCACCAGCACGATGGGACCCGGCGTAAAAGTTATGCCGAGAAATGCGTAATCGGATAAGTATTCCGATTTTTGCCAAAAAACAATAAATATACCGTTCAATCGTTTGACATTCAGGCGAGAACATGGTATCATATCTATTGTAATACCGAAGACAGCAGGTTTTAAAGCGGTTTTCCGCTACCCGCCGAGGTGACGAAAAGCATAGTAATTTTATGCCCTCGGTCGCCTTGCGGTCGAGGGCTGTTTTCGTTTTCAAGTAACACAGGAGGTAAACAAAGTTGTCAGCAAACTTAGAGGCTAAAAAACAAATCGTTGAAGACATCAAAGCAAAGATCAACGCTTCCAAGTCCGTCGTTCTGATTGACTACAAGGGCTTGACCGTTGCCGAAGATACTCAATTCCGCTGCAACATGAGAAAGGAGAACGTCGAATACAAAGTTCTGAAAAACACTTTGCTTAGAAAGGCGTTCAACGAACTCAACGTTACCGATTTTGACAATGACTTAAACGGAACCACTTCCGTTGCGTTCTGCCCGGATGAAACGAGCGGCGCAAGAATTGCCGTTGAAATGTGCAAAAACACAAACGACAAGATTTCCGTTAAAAGTGCTTATGTCGACGGCGGTTACGTCAATGCAGACGGTGTAAAACAGCTTGCTTCGATTCCTTCGAAAGAAGTTCTCGTTGCAAAACTTGCCGGGGCTCTCTCCGGTATCGTACGCGGGCTTGCAGTTGCTCTTAATGCAGTCGCGGAAAAGAAGGGTCAGGAAAACGCCTGAACTTTTAAGAGTAAATAATTAAAAGAGGATAAAAAAAATGGCTGATATCGCAAAATTTATCGAAGAAATCAAGGGTATGACTGTTCTTGAACTCAACAGTCTCGTTAAAGCTATCGAAGAAGAATTCGGCGTAAGCGCTGCCGCTCCCGTTGCGGTTGCCGGTGCCGCTGCTGCCGCAGCTGCTCCCGCTGAAGAAGAAAAGACGGAATTCAACGTCATTCTTAAAGAAGTCGGCGGCAACAAAATCGCCGTTATCAAGGCTGTCAGAGAAATCACCGGTCTTGGTCTTGTCGACGCTAAGAACCTGGTTGAAAAACTCGGCACCGTCAAAGAAGCTGCTCCGAAGGATGAAGCTGAAAAGATGGTTGCTAAACTTAAAGAAGCCGGCGCTACCGCCGTTATGGAATAAGAATCCGTATAAAGAGAGAGCCCGGAGAGATCCGGGCTTTTTTTTGTTTCATAATATTTTCTTTGTGAAAAAGCCGTACCGTAAAGTATCTATTCTGAATTTACGGGTCGTTTTGTGCGGCTCTTTTTTTTGACCCGCCGAAAAGGTATCATTACAGCTTAAATCTCATATTAAAAAATATTAGGCTTAGCATTCGCTATCACTAACTATTTTTACGGCGAAAAATCGGTTTATGACTGTGTTAAACACCCTTCAATATACGAAAGAGTATTATCTCGGGTGTTTGCCTTGTCAAAACGCGATTTTTCATCCGTAAAAACGCTTCGCGCCTTAAAGAGCTTATTTTCCGATGATTTTTCCCGATTTCGAAATCGATAGTACTTTATCGTACATCAATAGAGAAATCGGGGAAAAGGGCGGAAAAGAAGCCTTTAAGGTAATTAGTGATGACGAATGCTAAGCCTACCGAAAAAACTTATTTTCACACGGCTTTTATTTTTCTTTTCCCCGCAGTCTTTTCCCCGCAGTCTTTTCTCCGCCGTTTTCTTTTCTCCCTTTTTTCCTTCTTTTCTCAACGCTTGACAGACCGGCAAAAATACGATATAATAATAACGTTATACGGATATGGCGGAATTGGCAGACGCGACGGACTTAGGATCCGTTGGGCAACCGTGCAAGTTCAAGTCTTGTTATCCGTACCAGACCGACAGCCCGAGCAACTTTTCCTTTAAAAGAGCGTTCGGGCTAACCGGCAACCATGCCGGACAAGAGGCATACGACCCTTTACCCGGCATAGACGATTACCAACCGCAGGAGAATTTATGAATAACAAAACCATGGAATACGTCGTCGCGCAGACGAAGGATCTGATCTCCGCTTCTTGCGTTTGTAAGGAAGCAAAAGAAGCCGCCGAAAAATGGCTTGCCGCTCTCGGTACGCCGGACGAAAAAGCGGAAACGGAAAAATATCTGCAGGAACTTTCGGAAGACGTCGAACCGATCGACGAGCTTTTAGCTTTCGCCGGTTCCTCACTGTGTAAAAGCCTGTTCGGAGAAGAAGCCGCAAAAGGGTTTTTGAAACACGCGGAAGAGCTGAAGGCAAAAGGAGCCGCCTATTGCGACTGTCCCGCTTGCACCGCCTGCGCGAATATTCTCGCCTGCAAAAACGAAATGCTCGGCTGAAACCGTTCAAAGTAAAAACTCCTTATTCCGGAACGGGAATAAGGAGTTTTTTTCGGTTCGGTCAAAAATACACCGTCGGTCCACGGTTCGCTTTATTGCTACCCCGCATCCGGACCGATCACGTTCTCCACCAGAAAAGCAAGAAACTGACTGTTTGTCATACGGTCGTATTTCCCGAAATAACCGCCGTAATCGCGGTTGGCGACGTCGGCAAGTTTACCGCGGTTCACCACGATATCGATGGCGTTTCTGATCCCCCTTTCCACACATTTTGCAGAGGTATGGTGCAGCTTCGCGATATTCGGATAGATCTGTACGGAAAGATTTTTCAGCGAATCGGGATCGCTCACCGCCTTCCCCACGGCGTCGAGAATATAATCATAACCGACCAGATTGGAAAACAATCCGACTTTACTGAAAAAGTTCCTGACTTTCGAGATTTTATCCCGCCTTCTGACTTTCTTTGCGTATTCCCTGATTTTGATCAGAAATTCGGACGCCCGCATCCGCCGACCGAACAACGTTTCCGGAAAAAATTCCGAACAGTCTTCTCCGGCGGCAAGCGTAAGCCGGAACAATCCCTTGCACGTTTCAAGCTCTACGGCACCCGTACGACAGGAATTCCACCGCAGCAATGCCGTAAAATTCGGCAAAAGAGCCGCGTTTTCTTCATCCAGCGAAATTACCGAAGGTTTGTAAGCCGAACAGCGAGACTCGGCGTAGCGGATATCTCCGCAATTCAGAACCACGACGTCGTTCAGATATCCGAGCACGTCCGTAAAATCCGAAAAGCGACTGTCTTCCATCATCGAAAAAATTTTGATCATACTTTTCCCTCCTGTGATCTGTGCTTATTTTACATTTTTCGAAAAGATTTGTCAATTATTTTAAACACATATCATGTAATTTTTACAAATGTTTTTTCCGCTACCCTTCACATTTAACCGCGTGTCACTTACGGATCTCCGATATTCCGAAGAAAAATATCCTGATTTATCCTTGATTCATCGAAGAAAAGACCCGATCGCCTTTCCCTTGCGGAAACAGCGATTGGGTCTCTGTTCTTATATGAAAACGGAACGTCCGACGAGGCGCACGTTCCGTTTATTTTTTACAAAATTAAGTTTTCGCCCTTGCCGGACAATTGTCTTCACGCCCGGTCGTTAATAAAAACGTTTCTCTCCTTCAGCCATTCGACGCACATTTCGAACCATCTGCCGACCGTTCCCGAAGACTCGGCGAACACGGGGGAATCGGAAGGATAAACGGAAAGATCGGCAACGGAAAGCCCGTGCCAGCCTTTTCCCCAGACGTGGATCGAACACGGCACGCCTTTTTCGTTATACTTTGCCGCAAGCAGATAGGAATTTCTCGAGGGAACCGCGTTGTCGTTATCGGTCGCCCAGATGAAAGCGGGAGAAGAGTTTTCGTTTACGAGGGATAGTACGTCAAGTTTCTTTTTCAGTTCTTCGTTCTCACCGCACAAGTTGTCGAACGAACCGCCATGCGTCGGCTTTGAACTCGTAACCACGGGATAACAAAGAACGATCGCGTCCGGGCGCACGTTTACGGACGGCTGAAACACCGCGGCGACTTCCGGACTGCTACGGAAACTTCCGAGCATGGCGCAAAGGTGTCCGCCTGCCGAGCAACCGATCGCGGAAACGGCGTTCGGATCGATCGAAAGACGTTCGCTGTTCTCGCGGATATATGCCATCGCCGCGACGGCTTCCGTCAGAGAGGCGGGATATAAAACGGGATAAACGGAATAATCGAGAACGAAAACATCCATTCCTTTTGCGTAAAACGGCATAGCCAGAGCTTCCGCTTCGCGAAGGCTGCACATGGCATATCCGCCGCCCGGCAATACGAGCATTGCGGGCTTTTTTCTGTTTTCGTTTACTTCCGGGTTTTTATCGTGCACGTAACACGTAAGAACCCCCTTCCCGTTCTTCGGTTTTTTCAGCTTAAAAATCTCATACAAATCAACTTTAAACAGATTCATGACGATCCCTCGCTATATTTTTTTGTTCTTTCACGTATTCCGACACCTCTTCCGTGGCGAAATGCAGTTTCGTAAGCGGATTGTATTTGTTTAACGGATAAACGAAGTATGTATCGGAAAGGGTACAAAGTTCCATGGCGTCGCCGCGTTTGCGGTAGTTATATTCGATATGGCAGGAACGCATCGTTTCCGGCGCTCTTTGAAGGGTCAGTTCTGTCCCGTCGTCCATAATGCCGTGCAAGATAAACCCGTTGACCGCATCGTGCGTGAGTTTCGCCTTCCCGATCGGCACGAATCCGTCTTTCGTGTTCATCATCTTCTCTACCCTGACCTCGTCCTCGAAACGGTAGTTCCCTTCGCGGACTTCCGCGCGGACGAGAGATCTTTCCCACAGATACCAATCGGGAACGGACTCGAATTCCGTTTCACCCGTCAATGCGTGCAGTCTGCCGTAAACGTCCATTTCGTATTCTTTGCCGCATTCTTCGCACCTGATTTTCGTATAAGCGGAAGTCATATGTTCTTTGCCGCAAGCCGGGCAGCGATATAAAATTTTATGAATATTGTGCGCGCGGTACTTACTATCGATCCTGATCTTATTTTCGTACTGCCATTCGTATTCGTTGTAGTGGAAGTGCGATTCGATGATCTTCTGAATTTCGTCCGCCGTCAGCGTTTCCGCCTGTTCCTTCGTGACGATCTGTTCGAATTCTCCGCTTACGGGCACTTTCCGTTTCGGTTTTTTATTCCATTGCGGAGAAACGAGGAAATTTCCCTTCATGCTCATGTAAACCACGGGACACGATGCGGCTTTTACGAGTTTTCCGATCGCGCCGTCTATCTCCTCATTGATACCGGCAAGCGAAAAGCGCGCTTCCGGATAAAAGGTAAGAACGTCGCCGTACTTTTTCAGACACGTCAACGCGTGTTTTACCACGAGAATATCGCTCGTAAACTTGCGTTTATAAAAACCGCCGACCTGCCGGAAGATAAATTCTCTGCCGATAAATTCTTCGATGGAAATGATCCAGTTTGTTTTATACGGGCGGATCGCTTTCCAGGCAAGCGGGAAGTCGATGATAGACCCGTGCGTAGACAAGACGATAAACGGAGGTTTCAACCCTTCGCAATTGATTTTTTTCACTTTTCCGCCGCCGTGAGGCATCGTCAGAAAAAAGGTCGCGACCCGCGCAACGGGAACCGTCCATGCCGCAGGGATCCGCGGCGGAGTCGCCATATCGAATTTTTTGTACTTTATGCTCATTTTGTTTCCTTTAGGCTTAGCATTCGCCATCACTAACTACCTTAAAGGCTTCTTTTTCGCCCTTTTCCCCGATTTCTCTATTGATGTACGGAGAGTACTATCGATTTCGAAATCGGGAAAAATCATCGAAAAATAAGCTCTTTAAGGCGCGAAGCGTTTTTACGGATGAAAAATCGCGTTTTGACAAGGCAAACACCCGAGATAATACTCTCTCGTATATTGAAGGGTGTTTAACACAGTCACAAACCGATTTTTCGCCGTAAAAATAGTTAGTGATAACGAGTGCTAAGCCTACCGATCATGCAGTCCGGGGATACGGTTTCTTTCCGATCGGTTTATTGTCTCTTATTTGCCTGCAACGTAAAGCCGCAAGGCACCTTTTACCGGATTTCCCGTGCCGGGAATCATTTTTCGATTATGCCGCGCAAGGATAAACGAACCTTGCCCAAGCCGAAACGTTTCCCTTTGACGCCCGCGATCCGGTTTTCTTATATTATATCTTATCCTTCGTCGGAAAGCAAATCATTTAACGCTTTTCTTCTGTTTTTCACAATTTAACCCCATCCCGGATCGGAATTGAAAACATTTTAAACAAAACCTGCGATTCTTCTCTTCCCGCAACCGAACCGAAAGGGTTCCACGCAAAAAAAAACAGAGCGGACGATCGCTCGTTACGCTCTGTCTTTCTTTCGGTTGTTCCGTGCGCTGAAAAAAATCAGTCCGTCACGGTTACGTTTACAGCGCGGAGTTTAGCGCTGTTCTTCGGATCGGGTTCGGTTTCGAACGTTACGGACTGACCGTCCTTAAGCGCTCTGTAACCTTCGCCGTTGATAGCGGAATAGTGAACAAAAACGTCTTCTCCCCCGTCAATCGAAATAAATCCGTAGCCCTTTTCTCTGTTGAACCACTTAACTTTTCCGGTAAGCATAGATAGCCTCCATTTCTTATTATACCCAAACGTCAACGATCTGACCGACCTGAGCCGAAACGAGATATGTATTGCCCGCTTTGACGGTCTGACGCCTATCTTTCCTTTTGAATACAATAGCATTATACAGCAAACCGCGCGATTTGTCAATGTTTTTTCAGAGAAAAGGGTATTTTCTGTAAAAAACATTTTTTAATTTTAAAACCCCGCCGTTCTCCTTTCCCTCCGTTTTTCTTTCCCCGGGTCTCCCTTTCCTCCGATTCCGTTCCTTTCCGTCGTTCCCGCCTTCCCCCTTTATGCGCCGTTTCCTTCCGCAAACAAAAAACGGAAGACGCAATCCGGGTATCCCCTTGCGCCTTCCGTTCGTTCTCCGAAGAAGGTGAAAAAATTATTCGGTGGAAGGATACACGGGCAGATCGAAAAACCCGGAACACACTTCCTGCGTATATTCCTGGCAGGGCGGGATCGAAGCGTACCCGTAAGACGGTACGAGGATCTCAACGTTCATAACGACCTTCATGATCAGCGTTATGCAGCAAGAAACGGTAAACGTGGCATTCCCCGCAGGCACTCCGTCCGGCGCGACGATCGAAACGACGGATTCTACCCCGAACGGTATGATCGAGGGTTCCGGTATGTACATCACGATATCCTGATCGAGCGTGACTGTAGATCTCGCTTTTCCGGCTACGCCGTTTGCGTCGGTATACAATACCTCTACCGGAACTTCGATCGTCGCCTGTATGCGGGCGAAACGCGGTCTGTCCGGCAACGGATCGATCGTAAGCGACGTGATATTCCCGTCCGTCTGCGTGCTCTTCGCGCTTAAAAACGTGAGGGGATATGCGGGATCAGCCGGCGTAAAACCCGTAAGCGTCAACGTGATACCGTCTTCCTGCGTCTGGCGCATACAGGCGTCGAATATCTTTTTCGCCTGAATGCACACCCTTTCGCACAACCCGCCGACAGGATTTCCGGTGATACGCCCGGGACATTTGTCTGTTGCGTTATTGGTAAAAAACGACATTTTAACCTCCTTAACCGCGCGATTTCGTCTGAACATGCAAACAAAACGCTTCGGTTATACACTTTATTATATGCAGAGGAAAAATCAAAATGTCACCGCAGGTTCTCCCGTTTGATCACCGTTATCGCCGTCTTTCCGCAAAAGCGGAAAGATCCGATCAATGTTTAGCGGATGCCGCAACTCATCTCATTTTATAATAGTTCGTGTAAATCCCGTTATGCGTGAAATCGGCACTTTCAATAAACAGCTTGAATTTATACCCGTCGGAAACGGTATCGAATTCATAGCGGATTTCAAAAATCCAGACCGAGCCTTTTACCAGATAGCCGCGATCCGAAGTGTTATTCCTTACGTAATAGAACTTATATAGTTTACTCGGATTATCATCGAAATAGTCGGATAAATTTTTTTCTGTTCTATGATATACCAGTTTTCGTTTGTATCCATGCTGAATTTTTCGCTTCTCGGTTTACCGAACATGCTGTCATAATGCGTTTTCAAATACGAAAAATACCTTTCCGCATTCTCGTTAAACACAGCTTCGTCCGGACAATCCTGCGAAAACGAATACCCGTCGTTATACCAGAAAACGTCTGAACACATCTCTCCGGACAATCCTGCCGGCGCAGCCAGACCCGCAAGTCCTTTTGCCGACAATTCTTCTTCCGTAAACCATTTCGTACCGTCATGCAGCGGCTTTTGGGGCTTCTCTCCGCCGTCGCTATTTCCGCAAGCGGTCAGACCGATACAGGTCACCGCCAGGAGCAACGCGCAAACGATCACCGATAATTTCTCTTTAAACATTATATTCACAACCTCCGGAATCGTTATTATATGATTCAATCGTTCCGTCAAATTGACTTAGAAATTTTTCTCGCTTTTTTTGTCAGATATCCGTACAATCTTTCCGCGATCATTTCATGCCCTTTTGCGTTCGGATGCAAGCCGTCGACGGTAAATTCGTCGGCTTTCTGCGCCTTCGGAACAGGAAACAGATCGGTCAGATCAAGAACGTCGACGCCGTTTTCCCCGGCAACGTTTCTTATCGCTTCTCTATACTCTTCCAGCGTGTTCGCCGCCTCGACCTTGCGGCTATGCTCGCCGCGGCGATTCTCTTCATCGAATCTCGGCAACGGCAGAATATAACACAACCTATCCTTACCGAAGTTTCCGATAAGATACTCGGTCATTATATTCATCGCGCCGTAAAAAGAATACGGGGTTTTATCTCCTGCGTTTCCCAAGGGCGCGTCGCCGTGTCCGTAATCGTTCGTTCCGCCGAATACGAACGTGAAATCCGCGGTTTTATCAAGATCGTCCAGCCGGGATAAAAAATCCCGATTGAAACTTTCGTCCTTGGAAGGTTTTTTCTGCCGCGCTACTCTCGTCCCGCTTATGCCGTAATTGTTTTCCGTCGCGCCCAGCTTTTTGCAGAGCAAGACCGTGTATTTTTCATCGGGCGAAGCAAGCCATACGCCTGCCGTTATACTGTCTCCCAAAAAATTGATTTTCATAAACTCTCCGCCTGTTATTCTATCTTATTATCGAACGCCGAAAGAAATCTGCGCCAATCGTCACGCGATAAAAAATATTTGCCCTTACGGACGTAATAGGTTACTTTGTCGCCGTAGATCTCCCCGAGCATCGGCTCGCTTACGTTTTCGATCGGTTTTTCGCCGTATAAATCCATATCTGTTTCAACTCTCCTACTTGAGTTTACAGACCGATAAAAATAAAATATTTTCTTGTTTTTTTGCGAATTTATTGCATTTTTGACAGGAATTTGGTAAACTATAGCCATGAAAAAGCTTATTTACCACTCAATTCCCTTAGGATACGATTATCTGCTCGATAAAGAACCCACCTCGCTCGAAAGGCAGAAAAGATACTACCTTCACATGCATAACGATTACGAGATCCTTTATTTTTTCGACGGAAACGCCGAATACGCGGTTGAAAACGTAGTCTATCCGCTGAAGAAAAATTCCCTGCTCTTCATCAAGCCGATGGCGTATCACGGGATACAAATTTTATCCGATATGCCGTACGAGCGCTCGGTTCTGAATTTTTCAAAACAGATACTCAGCGACGAACAGAAAAAAACAGTGGACAACATCGGAGCCTGCTACTATGTTGCGGATAATTCTCCGCTGTGCAACGTGTTTTCCCTGCTGAAAAAACTTGAACCGTTGTTTAACAAGGAGGAATTCGATCTCTTTAAGGTTTCTGCGCTATCCACCGTCATATCCATTCTGAAATACTCGGAAAGCTGCCCGCCGCCGGATTTTTCGAACAAGAACAAAACGTTGTTGGATCAGATCATAAACTATATCAACGCAAACCCGTATAAAAAGCTTAATTCGGACATACTTTCTCAGCAGTATTTCGTAAGCAAGTCATGGCTGAATCAATCGTTCAAACAATCAATGAAAGTCAGTCTGAAGCACTATATCAACCAAAAGAAAATATTGTTCGCTCAGTCTAAAATTCTGGACGGCGCAAGTATAAAAGACGTTGTGGAAATGTGTAATTACGATAACTATTCCACGTTTTATCGTCAATACGTCGGCTTTTTACATCACGAACCCGCTTATGATAAGGAAATCGCCGGCTTGACAACACAATAAAAACCGATCCCGCCTGTACCAGACTATATTTTAAACGATCTTATCGAAATATCAATTGCATTTTTTCTTTTTCCGATTGCATTTTTTACATTTACAGAACAAGCGCGCCGGCGTTGTTTCCGGTCGCTTCCACGGGCATAAGATACGTTTTAAGACTGTTTTATGGTTTATTCCATAGTCACACGGTTGTCTTTCACTGATCCTTCATATTCTTCTTCTAAATATTTGCGTTCCCGATCCGATATACGACTATGCGAATTAACCCCATATTTTTCAGAGGTTTCAACATAACTCTCGCATATCTATTATAACAGATAATTTGAATTCTGGCGAGTACTTTTTGAATCTTTGTCCTTTTTTTCATAAAAAATGCACCTCCAAAAGTTTTTCTTTTATGTCCAACTTTTGGAGGCGCATTTAAAAACCGAGGTCTTTTAACTTATTTATCGGGGTATGACGGGATAAAGTTGAATCATATTGCCGCAATCCACCGTGAGTTCCGCGCCGGTGGTATTTTTTGCGTGAGCGGCGAAATACCATACCGCGTCGGCGATATCCGAGCCTTCCGCAATCGCGCCGAGAGGCGAATATGCCGACGGCAACGATTTGTAAAAATCGGGATTTTTATCCGTCCTGTCCGTATGGATCATTCCGGGCAAAACTGCGTTTACTCTTATTTTATACTTACCGAGATCCAACGCGAGCGCGCGCATTAAACCGAGCTGTCCGCCCTTCGATGCGGAATATGCGGCTCTTTCCGGGATAGCCCTGTATGCGGTGTTGGAATTGACGAAAGTAATGCTTCCGCCGCCGTTTACCATTCGCCTTGCGGCGTTCCGGATGATACAAAAGTTCCAGCAAAGGTTTGTGTTTATCACGCGCTGAAAATCGGAAAGCGGGCTTTTCAGCGGATCGAACCCGACCCCCAGATCCGCGGCGTTCAGCACCAGATCGGTTATAACGATCCCGCTGTCGTCCAGCTCGGAAAAAATGCGCTCCACACACTCTTCGTCTACGGTTCCGTCATCAAAGAGCGCGTTAAGGGTTTTTCCGAAAATCTGTACGTTCGGATATTTTTTTCGGTATTTTTCTTCCGCAGCCTTAACTTTTTCGGCGTTTCGCCCCGTAAAAACAACGTTCTCGCCTTCCCCGGCGAATTTTTCTACGATCGACGCCCCCGTATTGACGCACGCGCCCGTTACGAATGCCCATTTTTCACTCATACGATCCCCCTAAAAATAAAACTCGGTTCTGGGCGGACGGATATCCGTAAGCGCGCCCGTGTAATGACGCAAATTATGCTCGACATAAGGATGTTTCAGGCACTCCTCTTCGTTGAGTTCTATGCCGAGCCCCGGTTTGTCGCCGATTTTTATTCTGCCGTTCTCGTAAACGAGATTTTCGTTCGTAACCTTTTTACGGTAATCCACGTCGGAATACATGATTTCGAGAATGGAGAAACCGGGACAGCACGCGGCAAGCTGGAGCGTAGCCGCGTTGGCGATCGGACCGCTTGGATTATGCGGCGCGAACGGAATATAATTTGCCTCCGCCGCAGCCGCGATTTTTTTAAGTTCGGCTATTCCTCCGGCATGCGAGACGTCGGGCTGAATATAATCCGCGGCACGAAGGGCAAAAAGCTTGTTGTAATCAAAGCGGGTATACAGTCTTTCTCCCGCGGAAATCGCCACCGGAGACTTATCCCGCACGGCTTTGAGCGCGTCTAAATTATCGGGCGGAACGGGCTCTTCAAACCACATAGGTTTAAAACATTCGAGTTCTTTGGCTATCTTTATGCCCGTAGGCACGTCGAATCTGCCGTGTCCTTCTATAAGCAGATCCACGTTGTTGCCTACCGCTTCTCTTACTTTTGCAACGCATTCGAGAGCGGTATCCAGATCCTTGTTCGATATTTGCATATAACTTTTTCCGAACGGATCCCATTTCATCGCGGTAACGCCGCGTTTTACGGCTGCCTTGGCTTTTTCGGCAAATTCGTCGGGAGTTTTCGCGCCCGAAAACCAGCCGTTTACGTATATCCGGCAATCTTCGTTTACCCTGCCGCCGAGAAGTTGATATACGGGCACGCCGAGAGACTTGCCGAGAATGTCCCAAAGCGCGCATTCCACTGCCGAAAGCGCGCTCATAAGCACTGCGCCGCCGCGCCAGTACGCATCGCGATAAATATCGTGATAATGTTTTTCGATCGTGCGGGGATCTTTGCCCGTCAGATAGTTTTTAATATGTTCTATCGCGCCGCAAAGCGCTTTTTCTTTATATTCGAGCGTACCCTCGCCCACACCGCAGATCCCTTCGTCGGTGTATACTTTTACAAAAACCCAGTTGGTCCTGAAACAATCCACCACAAAGGTTTTTATGTCGGTTATTTTCATTTTAAAGTAATCTCCTTATAAATTTCCGGAATGATAACGTTGTCGCAAACGAGCTCTTTTCCCGTCATATCGTCGAACATTCCGAAATGCGTGGGAACGACGAATCGTGCGTTTACACGCTTCGCGAACTTCGCCGCGTCGACAGGGTTCATATTGTTTCCTCGCCCGTTTATCGGCAAAAAAACGGCGTCGAATTCCATATGAGGCAAACTTTCGAAAACGCGTTCGCTGTATAGCGTGTCGCCCGTAACGTACAATATTTTATTGTCGCAAGAAATGATCGCGCCTATCGCTTCCGGATCGGAATGTTCGGCTTTCACGGCGGTAAAAACCGCGCCGCCGACGCTGAAACCCGTTCCGTTTCTGAAATACACGCAGTTGCATTCCGGATACCTTTTCTTCGCCGCGAAATAAACGGACGGCGGGGCGAGCAACACCGCTCCGACGTTGTTTTCAAGCAATTTATCGAGCGTTTCTTCGTCGTAATGATCCGCGTGAGAATGAGTGATCAATACAACGTCGGGCTTTATTTTAAGAAACTTTTCGTCGATTTTTTGTCTGCGTACGTTTTGCGGCTCTGTTTCAGCAACCGAATCCGAAAGATACGGATCAACAACAAATGTTGATTTTTTACTTTCTATTAAAATACCGTTTTGACCTAAAAATACTATTTTCATAAGAAATTTACGATTATTTGCCCGCTTTTGTTGATTTTTCGTTTAAAAAATGATATACTCTTTTCAGAGTAAATTTGTTGAAATATTATTTTTGCGGGGAATATATGGAAATTTTGTCTCGTTTCGATTACATAGACGCCGGATATTTCGACTCCGTCCAGTCGGAATGGATACACAAAAAAGTCACCACCACTCCGCCGAGGGTTTGCCAGCACTACGAAATTGAATTGTATCTTTCAAAGTCGGGCACGACCTATATAAACGGCAATAAACATGATATAGAACAATATTCGCTCATTATCTGCAAACCCGGAGATATAAGGTATTCCGTAAATCCGTTCAAATGCTATTATCTTTACATTTCGGTAAACGACGGACGGATCAAGGAAATTCTCGATTCTCTTCCGTCGCAGATGCAGGCTTTCGGCGCGAAAGTTTTTCTCGACCGTTTTTTCTCGTTGTTAAAATACCCCGCTCAATCGACCGACGACGCCTATGCCGAACTGCGAATAACCGGGCATATAAACGAGATCGTTTTCAGACTTGCCGAAAACCGCGATTTTTACGAAAAACAGAAATTCGTAAACGCCAACGCTTCAAAAGCCATTGCGGAAGCGAAAAAGTTTATTATGAAAAACTATAATCTCAATATTCAGCTGAAAGACGTGGCGAATCACGTGTTTTTAAGTCCGAATTACTTTCATAAGCTGTTTACGCAGGTTACGGGCATTACGCCTCATCAGTACATCCTGAAACAAAAGATAAACGCCGCCAAAAAGATGCTTCTCGAAAGCGACACGACGATAACCGACATCGTTATCAACTGCGGTTTCAGTTCGCAGTCCTACTTTAACGCGATTTTCAAGCGCGAAGTGAAAATCACGCCGAACGACTATCGCCGAAGCATGAATAAATTCTATAAAAACTGATTTTTTCCGTCCCTTCAAAGGGACGTTTTTTTATAGTCCGAAAGCCTCTCTGTTTGTGACAAATCGGGCATTTACCCTTTTAAGCCTTTCGAGAATTTCCTTTAAAAGCCCCCATTTTTTCAGAACGTCGAATTCGTAGGTATGCCCCCATATATAGAGGACCTGCCTTTCTTCGCTTTCGGGAAGAGCGTCGAATTTATCTATCAGATCAAACATTTCGGTATTGGAAAAATGACAGGTACCTTTATATTTCATCAGATCTCCGTCAACGGAAAAATTCATGCTCGTTCCTGCCGTTCTCGCATATTTTATGCCTAAGTCGCGGGCGATTTTTATTACCCTGTCGTCGTAAGTGCCGTACGGGTACGCCATGCCGATAACTTCGCTGTCGAATATTTCTTCGATGTTTCTCTTATCGTAATATAATTCGTTATATATCGTTTCTTCGTCGAGTTTTTCTAAAAAGGGATGGGTAAGACTGTGCGAAGCCACTTCGTGCCCGGTATACAGCTCTTTAAGCCCTTTGATATTCATGCGACGGATCTCCACGCCCTCGTTTACCCAGCGGTTCGCTCGGGTTTGTATGCCCGTGTTTATATTGAACGTCGCTTTAAATCCGTATTTGTTCAATTCCTTAATAAAAGGAATATCCTGTTCTACCCCGTCGTCAAAACTGAACGTTACAAACTTCGGCATACCGCATTACTCCTTTTTCGCAAAAATTATCGCGCCGTTTTTCAGCTTCGGCACAACCGTTTTCTTTTTATCCCCGCAAAGAAAAACAGGCAGTTCGACGCTTTCGTCGCCGCTTACCATAAGGCAGGTTTCTCCTTTTATTCCGACGAGAAAAGTTATCTCGAGATCGGTTATCTCTCGTTCGCGGTCGGAAAAATCTATCACCGAAACGGCATACTCGTCATCGTCCTGCAAAAATTTCAGGTCGACTTTTTTGTCTTCGACGGAAGCTATTTTAACCGAATACAGATCGGCTATTTCATAAGCTTCCGTCCACCTATCGCAAAAATCGAAAGGTTTGAACGCGTCGAAATACGCATCGTAATAAAACACCTCGCCGCCCGTCTTGCGGAATTGCTCGATTTCGCCGATCTCCTTATCGGAAAGCCCTTTTTCGGCGGGAATGATCAGCGCGTTTAACCGAAACGGCAATTTATTGAGTTCGCTTGCTCTTACTGCCAGAAGCGACACAAACCGACGCTTGAAGCTCCTGTAGATCCTCATAGCCGAAAAAATATTCGACTCGCATCCGCTCCATGCGTTTTTATTGTCGCCGTTGCACACGGCGTCGTAATAGGCGTTGGCGCGTTCGCTGTGAAGGATCCCGACGCCCTGCCTCACTCTCTCTTTTGATACGATCTTATCGCTTAACCGATCGATCATATCGTGCATTCTGATAGCGGAAGAGTATTTTTTTGTCGGCGTGCGGTCGTTATACACGATCCCGAATCCGTTCGGTTCGGGAGAATCGTCGAAAACGTAATCTCCGCGCCATTGATAGTACATGATACCTTTTGCCCCGCTGCCGAGAGCGGCATAGGTTTCGACTTCGAAATCTCTTGCCGACATATCCGTTCTTGCGTCGTATTCTATCAGCCAGAAATGTTTTCCGAAAGCGGCGGCTGCGCTCTCGGCGTAATCCATAACGCGGGAATGCTCGTAATAAAACGCGCCCTTGCATGCGAGATAAAGGGTTATCCCGACAATATCCATTTTTTCGGCGACCCTGAAATAATCCGCTCCGCGCATACTGCTGCCCGCCTGAACGGGACAACTCGTCATACAGGTAAACGTTTCGGCGGCAGGTTTGATTTTTTTAGCCGCACTCGCCAGAAAATTAAGATAATCGTTGAATTTTTCGGTGTTAAACAACCGCCAGTCTATCCATTTTTCCGGAGATTCCTCATAAGTAGGGCGTCGGCGCGGCGGATCTAAGTCCGCTCCGCTTTTTCCTTTTTCTCCGAGTTCTTTCCCGTATTGTTCGATCATATGCGGATTGTAATCGTAAAACCCGTTATTCGGAAACGCCGGTTCGTTGAAGATCTGAAATCCGACTACGTTTTCGTAGCCGCCGAAAAACTCCGCGCCTATTTCGGTAACCTTTTCGTTATCCTTTTTCGCCCCGTCGTGGCAAACGCAGTTTGTTATAAACTGCGACCAGTCGGACTTTAACGGTTTACCGTTTTCATCGGTCATTTTTTCGTTCGGATATTCGTTCAGCCCGTTATCATAACCGTTCAGGCGTACGGCGAGAGCCATTTCGAGCTTTCCCGTCTCCTCGGCGATTGCTCTGCCCAAAGGAAAACTCCCCTCGTAGCCTTTCTCGCCGAGCGTAAAATCACCTATCGCCGCCGTGCGCACGATATTTACATGCGCGGCTTTCATCTCGGCGAGATCTCGTTTCATCTCGCCGAGTCTGTCGCAGTTTTCGGGCACGGGAACTTTTTTCGGGTGATAAGACGGATAATAATGATTGCCTATCCCGAATTTCGCTTTGCCGTTTATGTATAATATTCCGTTTTTTAAGCGATAAGCTTCGATCCCTTTCATAAAATCGTTATTTTTTCAATTCCTTGTAAGCAGACTTCGCTTCGTCGTAAGTCGTTTTATATTTCGTTTTCAGGTTTTCGAGTTCTTTTGTGAGGCTTTCGCCGTAATACACGCCCGCGATGGCTTTTTCTTCAAATTGATTCATCGCCTTTTCGAGCGTTGTGGATTTTTTCGTCCATTCGTCCGTGTAAAGACAGAAACAATTCTTGACGAAATTATATCTTCCGACGCCGTTTTTATCGCCGAGCCCCAAAGCGTCATAGAAAAGTTTATCCGTTTCCTTCAGAGAATCCACGGAGTTGCCGTTGAATACGTATTGAAGGTAAGCGTCTTTCGAGAAACGATAGTTGAAAGATTCGAAAAGCATACCCGCCTTACGAGCCGCGGTAAAGTTCGCATATTCCGCTTTGATCGTGCGGGTCCCGTCCCCGTTCACCGTGTTATGAACGCCGTCGATCCCGTAGTTCATAAGATTTATGCCGTCTTTGGTGTAGAACCAGTTCATAAAACGAACGATCTCGCGGGCTTTATCCTTGCTTACCTTAGACGAGATCATAAAGTTGTTTTCAAATCCGCCCGCACTCTGAACGCCGCTTTCGCCGTCCGGACCTTTTATCGGCTGAATGCCTACCCAAGTTCCGTTCGACACGCCGTTTTTACGCAGGTCTTCGGTGGAAAGTTTCGCATATTCCGAAAAATAAACGGTGCAACCGAGCGTGTTGTTAGCCATTATGTTCTGCAAACCGTTATAGCCGCGTTCGAAATAACGGTTATCCAGAAGTCCTTCCGCATAAAGCTCCTGAAGGGATTCGAGATAGTTTTTGTACTGAGAATGATATACCGTTGGTACGTATTCGTCACCGTCCATCGCGAAATAATATCTCGTATCGATCCCGAAAGCGTATCTCATATTCGTTATATCCTGAACGGAGAACGGAATTTCGTCGGCTTTGCCGTTACCGTTGGGGTCGCCCGTTTTGAACTTGCGAAGAACGTTTAAAAATTCGTCCCACGTGTTTGGAACGTCGAGATGAAGCGCGTCGAGCCAGTCCTTTCTTATAAGGAAAGAAAGTTGGCACTCCGGTTCGCGGATATTCATCATCGAATAGATCTCGAACGTTGCCACGTCGGTAAGTTCGAGAAGCATATTGGGATCGTTATAACTTTCCACCGTATCCATATAATTCGGCGCGTACTGCATAAGAAGATCATAAAGCGGGAAAGCCGCCCCGTCTTTTATAAGCGCCTGACGGTTGGGAACGCGGCAGAAAAGCTCGGGCGTATCGTTTTTGCCGAGCGAGGTTACGAGTCTGTCCGCAAAAGCTTCTTCGGAAACAAACTCGATATCGAGTTTGGTGTTCGTTGCCGCCTCTATCTGAGGAATCAGATTATCCTTTCTGCTGAATTTCTTTTCGTTTATCGGAGCAAGGATCTTTATGGTAAGAGTTTCTCTCGAATTGAAGTCGTAATCGTAATCCTGTTCGTAAGAGCTTCTCGGCGTTCTTTCTCTTCTTTCCGATTTGTTACCTTCGGTGTTCACGCGGCAACCCGCAAAAACCGAAAATGCGGTTACAAGCGACAATGCGGCGGTCAAGCCTCTTATCAGAGTTCTTTTTTTCATTACTTTCCTCCGTTCACGGAAATTTTCCGTTTTTTATTTATTCTTTCACCGCACCCGTCATCGTTCCCGAAATAAGGAACTTCTGGAAAAACGGGAAGGCTATTATTATCGGCAACATAGTGAACATAAGCGCGGCGTTTCTGACCTGCTCTATGCTGAGATTGCTGCCGCTGATATCGAAATCCGCCGAACTTGCCGAGTTTACGACGGTTGCAAGAACCTGCTGCAAAACTCTCTTTTCGGGCGATTCGATATATAAAAGGGGATTCTGATACTGATTCCACTGCCCTACGACGATCCATAATCCTATCGTTGCGAGTATCGGTCCGGAATTCGGAAGGATCATACGGAACAAGATCATGAAATCGTTCGCGCCGTCAAGCTTGGCGGATTCGACTATCGATTTCGGGATCCCGTAGAAAAACCCTCGCATGATAATGATATTGTACGCGCTTATAAGCGTGCAAAGGATAAGCGACCAATGGCTGTCGATAAGACGCAGCTGGTTTATCACCATGTAATTAGGCACCGTTCCCGCCGAAAACCACATTGTTATTACGATAAACTGCGTGTAAAGCTTTTTGAATTTTATATTGGAAAAAGCCATGGGATACGCCGCAAAACTCGTGAGAAGAAGAGACAGAACACACGTTATCAGACAAACTTTTATCGTATTGAAATATCCTATGTAAACGGCTTCGTTCGAGGCGACGAGCTTGTAGGCTTCCCACGTTACGCCGACGCGATATCTCCCGTTTTTGAACACCTGCGGCAAGAGCGTTATCGAACCGCTTCTTACGGCGGACGTCTCCGAAAGGGATATCGCCGCCATATTGATAAACGGATAGATTATCGTAACCGCAAGAATTGTCAATATCGTTAAAAGCACGGCGTAACCGATATGCGAGCCTATGCTTCTTTTAATTTTTTTTCTTTCCATATTACACCTTTAACCGAGAACGATCGCGTCGGGATCCGGGGTTACCAGAGCGACGTTTCGGCAAGCTTTTTGCTGAAAACGTTCGCTATCGTTACGAGTACGAGCGCAACCAGCGAATTAAAAAGCCCGACCGCCGTCGAAAGCCCGTATTGGAACTCATTGAACGCGACTTTATAAACGTAGGTTGCGATAACTTCGGATTTTTCAAGGTTGCCGTTGTTTTGCATAAGATAAATCTTCTCGAAGTTGCTTCCCATTATCGCGCCTATCTGCATAATAAGCATGATTACTATCGTGGGAAGTATCGACGGAAGAGTTACGTTGAAAATTTCGTTCCATTTCCCCGCCCCGTCGATCTCCGCAGCCTCGTATAAACAAGGATCGATCGAAGTGAGCGCGGCACTGTATATGATCGAATTCCAGCCTACCGTTTGCCATATACCCGACACGACCTGTATTCCGCGGAACGCCGACGCCTTATATAAAAGAGAATTGACATAAGGAATATTCAGTAATTTGCAGACCTGTCCGACAAGCCCGCTGTCGGGATCGAGAAATGAAGTTATAAACCCGACGAGCGCCGCCGTCGACAAAAAGTGCGGCAGATAACTTATGATCGAAAGGGTTTTCTTGTAAACTTTGTTTCTCACTTCGTTGAATGCGAGCGCAAGCACGATCGCCGCGGGGAATAAAAACACGAGCGCGAGAAGGTTGATCGCAAGAGTGTTTCCGAGAAGATGAAAAAAATCCCCCTCGAAAAAGTCAAGAAAGTTATTGAAAAGAACAAATTGACTTCCCTTAAAGCCTTTTGTCAGGCTGTAATCGTAAAAAGCCATCCGTATCCACGTTATCGGCCAGTAGCAAAAAATACAGAACCACACGATAACGGGAAGCATCATGATATAAACGTATTTATTGTCGTTCAGATATCTTTTTAAGTCGGTCTTGTGCCTTTGGGGTTTTATGCACGTGCCCGACGCTGTTTTTTCCTTGATAAGCATTCTTTCCTCCATGCCCTTTCTCGATTAGTATTTTATTATATTACGAAAAATAACGATAGAGTTATTTTTATCTTTTTTTTTAGTTTTCTTCTCTTCGTCCTCGGAAATATTGATTTATTCTTTTATATATGTTACTATTTACGACGAGGTAATCAATATGAAAAAAATATTATTTATCTGTTTAACCGTCCTCCTCTCGTTTTCTTTTTCGTTCGGTGCGGCGTGCGCGCCAGATAATCCCGGCGCCTTCGCGCCCGGAAACGAAACGAGCGAAACCGGCGGAGCGGGAGAAACCGACAAGACGAGCGAATCGGACGATCATGCCGCTTTGTGGGACGTTTCGGATACGGACGTTTCGCATATAGGAAAAAATCACAGGCTTATCGCCTTTACGTTCGACGACGGTCCGACCGAAAAAACAGACGCTCTTCTCGACGTGTTTGAAGAGTTTAACGCGAAAAATCCAGACTTTACGGCGCACGCGACGCTATTCACGATCGGTTCCGCGTTAACGGCGCAAAATGCCGACGTTTTAAAAAGAGCGGTCAAAATGAACTTCGAACTCGGTAATCATACTTATACTCACACGAATCTTACAACGCTGCCGGACGAAAAAATAATAGAAGAATTACGCCTGACCGACGAAAAACTTAAAAATATAGACGGTAAATCCGTTCATCCCGTAAGACCTGCGGGCGGACACGCCGACGGTCGTGTTTTATCCCTTTATCAAACGATTTTTATCAATTGGACCGTTACGCTCGGCGCACAGGATTACGAACCGTCGACCACCGAAAACGACGTATACAATATGGTTATGACAAACGTACTCGACGGCGGCATCGTTCTTATGCATCAGGGCTACGATAAAACCGTAGCCGCGGTGAAAAGGCTTCTTCCCGACCTTAAAGCGATCGGATTTCAAGTCGTCTCCGTGTCGGAACTGATTAAATATTACGACGTAAAAGCCGAAACGGGCAAACTTTACGATTCCTTTATCTGAAATAACTTTTGCGGCGATCCGAGTATTTCGCCGTTTGTTTCAATCACCTTCTTATAGAAATAAAAGGAATCTTTTTTAATTCTTTTTTGCGTATCGTAGTCGATAAAAACAAGTCCGAACCGTCTGCCGAATCCGCATTTCCATTCGAAATTGTCGGTAAACGCCCAGTGATAATAGCCGTTTACGGGGATGCCCTCGTCGACGGCTTTTTTCATTTCCGAAAGATATCTCGCGGTATGGTCGATGCGGTATGCGTCGTGAACTTTACCGTCAAGGCACACTCTGTCGTTCTGAGCCGTTCCGTTTTCCGTTATAACGATCGGTTTTTTATACCTTGCATACAAAAACTTCAATCCGTAATAAATCGATTCGGGGATATCGTCCCAACCCATATCGTTTTGCGACGAGCCGTCCCGAAACGGCGTGATTTTACCGTTTCTATCCATATAAAAGCCCGAATAAATATTTTGCCCTATGAAATCGAGCGGCGCGGAAATAAGCGCGAGATCTTCCGCCGTTATCTCGGGCAATTCGTTTTTAAAAAACTCGTAATACTCTTCGGGATAATCGCCGAGATAAACGGGATCGGTAAGAACGGACATGCAGTTCATAGGCTGCTCTTTCCACACTTTGAAGAAATTTTCGTAAGCTTTTTGCTCCGCCTCGAGCGAATCGTCGGACGGGCAGGTCACCCAACCGCAGGAAGAAATACCTATTTTTGCGTTCTTTACCTTTTCGCGAAGAATTTTCACCGCTTTCCCGTGGTACAAAAGAAGATTGTGTCCCGCCGAAAGAAGTTCTTTTAAAGACAATTTTATCCCGGGCGCGAGCGCGTCCGAATAAAGCCCGCCGTGAAGAACGCACTGCGGCTCGTTTATCGTTATGTAATTTTTGACTCTGTCTCCGAAACGCTCGGCGATAACGGTTACGTATTCGGCGAATTTTTCCGCCGTTTCCCTGTTCAAAAACCCGCCTTTTTCATAAACCCAAAGGGGCATATCCCAGTGATAAAGCGTGAGCATCGGCTCGATATTATTTTCAATTAGTCGATCTATAAGTCGATTATAAAATGAAATACCCTCTTCGTTAACGAATCCGTCACGCGGGAAGATCCTTGCCCAGGACACCGAAAAACGATACGAGTCAAGCCCGAGTTCCTTCATGAGAGAAACGTCCTCTTCGTATCTGTGATAATGATCGCAGGCAACGTCAGCCGTCTGCTCTCTGAAACATTTTTTATCGTGAGCAAACTGATCCCAGATACTCGGGCTTTTGCCGTCTTCGTTCCACGCTCCTTCCACCTGGTACGAAGCCGAAGCCGCGCCCCATACAAATCCTTTTTTCATTATCTTTTCCTCTCTGTTATTCTGCCGCAAAATTTGTTGCTATGCCGACAAAAAATATTTATGACCGGCATGCCGGGCAAGAGCAATACGAACCCTGTCCGGCATATCGCAATTTTAAGCCATAAAGGGAATAAAATCAATACGTTTTCTTATGGTGTTTTTTTGATTTCTTCCTTTCTGAAAGTTTTCGCATTTACACGCGCGGGATTATTTGCTATTATATAGCCGCATTAAGGCAATAAGGAGTTTTTAGAAAATGAAATACGGACATTTCGACGACGAACTGAAAGAATACGTAATAGATACGCCTTACACCCCGCTCCCCTGGATAAACTATCTTGCCGGAGACGGCTTCTTTTCAATCATTTCCAATACGGCGGGCGGTTACTCTTTTTACCGCGACGCGAAATTAAGGAGAATAACGCGCTATCGCTATAATTCCCCCGCCACGGACAACGGCGGCAGATACTTTTATATAACGGACGGCGAAACGACTTTTTCGCCCGCGTTTTTACCGAGCAAAACGCCGCTTGACAGCTATAAATGCCGGCACGGACTCAATTACACCGTTTTTGAAAGCAGTAAAAACAAGATCATGACCGAACTTACCTGTTTTGTGCCGCAGAAGGATGCAATGGAGATCAATCTCCTGAAAATCCGTAACGAAAGCGACCGGACAAGGAAATTTTCCGTATACGGCGGCGTGGAGTTTTGTTTATGGAACGCTCAGGACGACACGACAAACTTTCAGCGCAATTATAACACGGGCGAGGTGGAAATCGTTACGGACAAAAATTACGGCGCGGTTTATCATAAAACGGAATACCGCGAAAGAAGAAATCATTACGCCTTTTTCTCTTTGAACTCGCCCATAGACGGTTACGATACCGATCGGGACACTTTCCTCGGCAAATTCAACGGATTCGACGCACCCGAAGCGGTAAGGCTCGGAACTTCGTTCAACGAAAAGGCAAGCGGTTGGTCACCCGCAGCGTTTCTGAGAAAAGACGTAACCCTTAAGCAAAACGAAGAGAT
Source organism: uncultured Clostridia bacterium (assembly GCA_934271265.1). Taxonomy (GTDB): domain Bacteria; phylum Bacillota; class Clostridia; order Christensenellales; family Borkfalkiaceae; genus UBA10281. The sequence goes on from CAKQRE010000042.1 coordinate 117,380, forward strand.
CTCGCTTATCTATATTCTCGGATACGTTGAAAACGACGACGGCGAAAAGTGGGAAGCTCCGAGCGTGATAAACAAGAAGAAAGCCCTTTCGATGATCGACAAATACCGCGACGAAAAAACCGTTCGCCGCGAACTCGAACGATTAAAGAAAGATCGGGGTTCCTTACTCGATCATTTTTCCGTTAAAACAAACGATGAAAAGTTTGATCGGGTCGTCAATATCTGGAACCAGTATCAATGCCTTATAACCTACCTTATGAGCCGCAGCGCAAGCTATTACGAAAGCGGCATCGGGCGCGGAATGGGATTCCGCGATTCCTGTCAGGATCTGCTCGGATTCGTACATATGCTGCCCGAAAAAGCGCGCGAAAGGATTATTGACGTTGCGTCGATACAGCTTCCCGACGGCTCGACGTGGCATCAGTATCAGCCGTTGACAAAGCGCGGAAACGCGGACGTCGGCGGAGGTTTTAACGACGATCCGTTGTGGCTTATCGCCTGCACTTACGCATACGTTGCGGAAACCGGGGATTTTTCGATCCTCGACGAAAGCGTTCCGTTTAACAACGACGAGACAGATCGCGCCCCGCTTATGGAACACCTTAAGCGATCGATCGACTTTACGCTCACGCACAAAGGTCCGCACGGTCTGCCGCTCATCGGCAGAGCCGACTGGAACGATTGCCTTAATCTTAACTGTTTTTCAAAAACGCCGGGCGAGAGTTTCCAAACTTGTTCGAATTTCGAAAGCGGAAAGGCGGAGAGCGTGTTTATCGCCGGTATGTTCGTAAAATACGGCGAGGAATACGCAAAACTTTGCGACTGCCGTAACGATCGGGCGGAAGCCGAAAGAGTGCGTAAAGAAGTTGCCCTTATGACGAAAATCACCGAAACGGCGGGGTGGGACGGAGAATGGTTCGTGCGCGCGTTCGACGCGTTTGAAAACCCCGTAGGCAGCAAAACGTGCGACGACGGAAAGATATTCATAGAACCGCAGGGAATGTGCGTAATGGCGGGAATCGGCGTCGAAGACGGAAAGGCAAGAACCGCGCTCGACAGCGTTAAAAAGCATCTCGATACAAAATACGGAATCGTTCTTTTACAACCCGCTTACAAAGAATATCATTTAAATCTCGGCGAGGTTTCCTCTTATCCTTGCGGATATAAGGAAAACGCGGGCATTTTCTGCCATAACAATCCGTGGATAAGCTGCGCCGAGGCAACCGTCGGAAACGGAGAAAGAGCATTCGAGATCTATCGTAAGATCTGCCCCGCTTATCTCGAGGAAATAAGCGAGATCCATAAAACCGAGCCGTATGTTTTCAGCCAGATGATAGCGGGCAAAGACGCGCCCGATTTCGGCTCGGCGAAAAACAGCTGGCTTACGGGTACGGCTGCCTGGACCTTCGTCAATGCGTCGCAATACATTTTGGGGATAAAACCCACTCTTAACGGACTTGCCGTAAAACCGTGCATGCCGAACGAAATCAAAGAATTTCGCCTTACGCGGCGTTATCGCGGCATTCAATACGAAATTACCGCAAAACGCGGCGACGAAAAAGACGCGGGCGTTTACGTAAACGGCAAAAAATGCGATAACGACGTTTTACCCTTGAACGTAAAGGAAAAAATCGTAAAAGCCGAGGTTATTTACAAATGAACGGGAAGATCTACAGGCTCGACACCCGGAACACTTCACTGCTTTTTTACGGCGACGGACAAGACGTCGTATACCTGTATTACGGAAAAAAGACGGGCGAGATCCCGCCCGAAACCGCACTTGTAAAAGCCGATCATATCGGCACGGATCTGAGAAACAAATTGTTTTCCTGCTTCGGCGACGACGATCACAGGGAAAAATCGATCCTTCTGTTTAATTCCGACAATTCTTTTTCCAACGATTTCGTTTTTAAAAGCGCAACGGTTTCAAAAGGCAAAAAAAACATTCCCTGCCTGCCGTCCTCGTTCGGCGCGGAAAAAACGCTCAGTTTCGAATTCATCGACGAAACCGAAAAGTTGTTGCTTACGATAAATTACTCGTTTTACAGAGAAAACGACGTTATATCGGTACGTTCTTCCCTCAAAAATCTCGGAGAAAAAACGGTGACGATAAAAAAGTTCGCGTCGCTTCAATTGGATATTTCCGAAACGGATTTTACCGTTAGCACTTTCGACGGCTGCTGGGCGGGGGAAAGATACCGCCACGATACGAAAATTAACGCGGGTCTATTCGTAAATCAGTCTGTTGCGGGCGCGTCGTCCGCGCAGCACAACCCCTTTTCCCTGATAAAAAACGACAAGGGCGTTTATGCTTTCAACGTCGTATATTCCGGCAATCATAAAACCTCATACGAAACCGACGCGTTCAACAGAACGAGAATCATTTCGGGAATGAACGACTTTGCGTTCGAATATCGCTTAAACGGCGGTCAGACTTTTTACGCGCCCGAAGCGGTGATGGTTTATGCCGAAAACGAGGACGATCTTTCTCTGAATCTGCACTCGTTTATCAACAATCATATTATTCCCAAACGCTGGCAGCATAAAAAACGCCCGATCGTGATAAACAACTGGGAAGGCACGGGGTTTGATTTTACGAGAGAAAAAATACTCGATATGGCGGCGGCTGGCAAAAAAGCGGGCGCGGAATTATTCGTTCTCGACGACGGTTGGTTCGGATCGCGCAACGACGATAAATCTTCCCTCGGCGATTGGACGGATAACGTTTCCAAAACAGGCGGCATCGCTCGCCTTGCCGACGATATACGCGCCGCGGGACTCGATCTCGGAATATGGATGGAACCGGAAATGATCTCTCCGGACAGCAAACTTTTCCGCGAGCATCCCGATTACGCCATGGCGATCCCCAACAAAAAGCCCTTTCTTCACCGCAATCAGATGATGCTCGACCTCGTAAACGACGAAGTGAAAAATTTCGTTACGGAAAGCGTCGAAAACGTAATATCACTCGTTAAACCGAGCTATATAAAATGGGATTTCAACCGTGTTATGAGCGACTGTTATTCCGAAAAAGTTTTCATAGGCGAATACTTTTATAAGTATATCGTGGCTTTGTACGACGTAATGAAAACCCTCACCGAAAGGCACCCAGAAATCCTTTTTGAAGGTTGTGCGGCGGGCGGAGCGAGGTTCGACCTCGGAATCTTATGTTATTTCCCGCAGATATGGACAAGCGACAATACCGATGCGGGCGACCGTACGATCATACAGACGAATACTTCGATTTGCTACCCGCAAGGAACGATGACCGCTCACTTTTCGGCGTCTCCGAATTGTTTCACGAAAAGAACTTTTTCCGCGGAAAACAGGTTTAACGTGGCGTGTCTTTTCAATTTCGGTTATGAACTCGATTGCTCGCTTTTTACCGAAGAACAGTTGAAACTCACCGCCGGGTTTTCCGATTTCTATAAAAAAAGGCGTGACTATATACAATACGGCGACTTTTATCGATTAGGCGATACCTCCTCGGTATGCGGATTCGAGGCAGTTTCCGCACGCAAAGACAAAGCGCTTGCGAGCGTGATCATCGTAAAAAGAGAAAACGGAATATCCAACCGAAGACTTGCGTTCAAAGGTCTTATCCGGGCAGAAAAATACAAGGCAACCGTCTACGATAAAAATCTTTCCGCAGCGGACGAATTTGTCGCAAGCGGAGAACAACTGTCCTATGGCATTCCGATAGAAAAATACCGCTTATCCGAGGAACTGTGTTCCGATTCCTGTTTCCGTTCTTTTCTTATCGAGTTCACAAAAATCCGGCAAACTCAGAAAACAACGCTATAAACCCGCCTGATTTTCATTGTAATTTTAAGCCTGCAAATTTAAAAACCATCGTTGATCGACTTATACGATGGTTTTTTGTTTTTCAATTTAAAAATACAGGCGCGCCGCGAGTGCCTCGGGCGCGCCTGATATCCGTTTTATTTACAACGTGTCAGTTCTCTTTTTTCTTCTTTACGATAGCGAACGCGCCTGCGATCAGAAGCATGACGGCAGATACCGAAAGAGTGTTTACCGAGCCGATGCAACCCGCTTTCGTCGAACCGGAATTTGCGGAATCGCCCGTCGACGTGTCGGGAGACGAGGACGATTCTCCGCTTCCGGAACTCGTTTCGCCCGTAGACTCACCCGGAGTTTCGTTCTTTGATACGGTCACATGTATCACGTACGATTCGCACTTGTTACCGGCGGCGTCAACGGCGTAAAGCTCTACGGTGTGATTTCCTTCGTTAAGTTTTCCGTCTGCCGTCAAAGCGCCTTCCGACCATTTTACGACGACCTGCACGTCTCCGTCGTTCTTGTCGTAAGCCTTTTCGGAGGAGAAGTCGGGAGCGGGATCGCCAGCCGCGGCTTCGATCGTCATATCTCCGCCGTAAGTGTATTCGGGAGCGGTCGTATCGACGGCTTTCGCGGCGTCCGAAGGCCCGTTCCACTTTATGGAAACGTCGGCTATATCCAGGGTGCCGTTCGCCTGAGACTGAACGGCGAAACCTACGATCTTATTAAAATCGACGTCGCCGGAAATTCCGCTCCAAAGCATGCCGTTTATCTCGCCGAAGCAAAGCGCGATATCGAAATACAGAGTGTGCCATTCCCCGTCGGAAACGATATAGGAGGAAATATCCGCATTGTGGTAACCGAGGTTCCAATCCATAAAGTTGGCTAAACCGAAGTTTACCGCTTTATCGAAAACCGAGCTTGTTCTGTAGGTTACCGAAACGGTACCGTTATAATCGACCTCGTCGTACACGTCAAGAAGTCTGTAATCCGCAACGCCGTACTCGAATACTCTCGTAGCATAGTTGTTCGAATCGAATTTTGCGGTTATGTAATAACCTTTCTCGTCATCCTTCGGCGTTACGATAAGTTTTGCCCGATCTTCTTCGGTAGCTTCGTCGTATTTAGCCTGAGAGGTCAAACCGGAGGAAGCGACCTGAGCCGTCCAGCCGTATTTCGGCGCGCCGTCCGCCGCGAATACGTTTTCGGTGAGCGATAAACTATGCTCGAAATCCGATACGGTGATTCCGACCTCCGTTTTAAGACCGAGATATTCGATCCAGACCGACGTCGTTCCGCTGTAAAGAACGCCCGTGTAATAAGTGTATTCGGTTATTTCGACTTCGGTTTCGTCCACTTTTACGGCAACGACGACCATTCCGTCTTTCTCAAACTTTTCGCCCGATTTATATTCCGTTCTGGTCGGATTTGTTTTCACCTTTATCGAGGCAAACGCAGCGATCACGGTAACGTTTATATCCGCGATATAAGTTTTTCCGTTATAACTCCAGCTTACCGTAACGACCTCGGTGTCCGCGGTAAGTTTTTCGGGAGAAACTTTGTAATTTTTAACTTCTGTTTTGGTATCGTCTTTAAAAACGACGTTTACGGTCATACCGGTCGCATCGAAATTATCGCCCGAAGAATAGTCTGTTTTCGCGCCGAGTACCTCGATCCCTTTTATCTCTTTTTCGTTTACTTCGGATATCTTAACGTCCGCAAAAGAAGCGGCGTTGTCGCCCTCGCCCGCAGAACCGACAGACAGCCCGATTCCGACGAATTTCGTCCAGTCGAACCATTTTTCGCTTACGGGATTGCCGAACGTGCTCTTTGCCGAAACCTCAAGATTAAGCGTGCTAAGCGCGATAGAATAATCTTTCCATTCGCCCGCAACGTAATCGGTTAAAGGTACCTCGACGAAAGCCGACTCGCCCCACTGTCCGCACTCGTAGAAAATTCTGAGATTGGCATATCTTCCCTCTTCCGACGCGAAATCGAATTTTGCTTTAAAAGCAAGCTTTCCGCCGCCCAGAAGCGCGGGGGTTATATCGGTCATCGAGACGGTAACGCGCGTCGACGTTTTTGCGTTCGTACCGGTTACGTAATAAGTCCCGTTTTCAAGCGTTCCGAATGCGAGCGCGGTTCCGTCGGACACGATCTTACCCGAAACTCCCGCGGTGTAAGTCGCCGTCCACGCCGTTCCCGCAGAGTTCGGCGCAGGTTCTCCGACCTCGGTGATACCGGTGAAAATATCGTAGCCCGTAACCTTGACCTCTTCGTGCTTTATGATCGTGAGCTCGGCGGAAGAGATCGAAAACATCGTACTCCACAGTCCGAATTTGATATCGCCCGAATAAGCGGCGTTAAACGTGTACTCCCACGTTCCCTCCTGCGTGAAAACGTAATTTTCCTTTGTTTCGCCGTTGAACGAGATTGCGGAATCTCCGACCCACATAGAGAAAGCTTTTCCCTTTTCGTCAATCGCGTTTACAACGCTGTAGGTTATTTTGATTTTATCGCCCGCTTTGATCCCGTATCCGGAAGGGATCACGGCAACGTACTGCCAGGTCGATGTATCCTGCGAGGAAACGACCTTTTCGGTAATAAGCTCGTAAGTACCCTCTCCGCCGGGAGCATCGGGGTTATTGTAATCGGGGTTGGGATACTCAATCCAGACCCTTTTAATATAGAACGAATTGCTCGTCGCAAGCGAAAGTCCTTTAAATTTCGCAAGCTGAGCTTCGGTCATCGTCGGAGCCAGATCATAGCTTTTAACGACATAACCGTCGAGTCCGTTCATATTTTCGCCCGCAAGTTTAACGGGTTCATCCCACCAGGACGCATACGTAACGCCCCTTACGTCCGCCCAGGTCGCAGTGCCCGTAGCCTTTAACTCAAAGCAGACTTTCGCGCCCGCTTTACCGAGGTCGACAGGATCGGAAAGCAAGATCATCGAGCTTGCCCATGCCGTGGGCGCTATCGACACGACTTTCGTTCCGTTATCGTCCGCAAAAGTTGCATTCGTGAGGGTCACCCCCTCTTCCGACCCGTTGAAGATATCTACGGTGATCGTTTTCTGTTCTGCCGGGCTGCCCGTCTCTCCGGAAGAGGCAAACGCCGCAAAAACGGGAACTGCCAGAGAGATTGCCGCTACTACCGACAAAATCATCAATAATAAGCTTTTCTTTTTCATATTTTCCTCCTTGGAAACTTTTTACCTTATTTTTCAAAATCCGAAAACTCAGACTTTAAACTTTTGTTTATAGGCAATCAACCATATTACCGCCGCCGCGAAGAAAATTATCGGGGTCGATATTCCGAAACCCGCAACGCCCTTGCATCCTCTCTTGCCGCCGGAAGGCTTGGATTCGGAAGGAGATTCCGTCGGCTTATCGTCGGCACTTTTTGCCGTAGTAAACTTATAGATAAGCTCCGCCGCCTCGCCCCTTATAACAACGTCGTTCGATTTTGTCGCGGCGATATCGTCGGCAGTAATTATTTTCACCGAGACAAGCGCCGCAAGCATGGCTTTATCCTCATCGTTCCACCCGCTTACATCCGCACCGGCTAAAACCGATTCGCTTTCGTTTACGGTTATACCTTTCGCCTTAACGGCTTTGTAAAGCGCGAAATATGCCGCCCTATAATTAAGTTTATCGTAAGCTTTTATCTGTAACCCGTCCACAAGCCCGTATTCGCGAGCCGTTTTGAACTGTTCGTAAGCCCAGTGAGCGGAATTTGCGTCCGCATAAGCTCTCTTTCCGCCCGTAAGTCCGGACGCGTTTACCACCGCGCCTACGAAATCGCCTTTTTCCGTATCTTCCTCGGTGAGGAAAAGCGTTTCTGTTTTTGCGGGCATATAATTTCTGACAGCTTCTACCGCATTTTCATACTCTCCGCCGATATCGCGATAAGAACCGAATTTGGGTTTAACGTCCGATTTTTTTGTTCTTACTATTTCATAATAAGAGGTATTGTCTCCCTTTTTCAAGGTAATTACGGTATACCCGTTATCGTCCTTCTCGACGGTTGCCGTTCTGTCCGTCACTCTCACGCCCGAGCTGTTTAAAATGTAGACCTCGAAATCGTCGTAAGTTTTCAATATTACCTTGCCGAGAATGGGCTGAACGAGAATGGGAGCCGTGCCGAGCGAAGTTATCGTCGTTCCGTCCGAAGAGATCTCCGCGCCGGTGTTTCTCGATTGTCCTATCGCCGTTATAAGAAGTTTATCCGCCGAAGCGATTTCGGGATTGACTCCGTTTACCCCCGCGCCGAGCGCGCTTACCGTGACCTGCGCGTACGGAGTGTCGATTTTTATATCAACGTCGTTTAAAAGTATGTTATGTCCGCCGATATAACCGACTGCTCCCTGCGTGGATTTCGTGTTTACGGTGAAGGTTTGTTTACTCTCGTTCCAGATCATTTCACCGCCCTCGCTGATAAGCTGTAAGTGAAGGATCTTTTCGAGAATATCCGCGTCGCTCGCCACGTCCGAGATATCGAAATCGCCGCTCTGGAAAAGAACGTTTCCGTCCTTATCGGCAAAATAGACGCCCGTTCTGCCGACCACGTAAGTGCCTTCGGGAAGACCCAATATCTGATTTTTGTAATCCATGGCGTCGTCCACGGTGATTACCCTGTAATATCCTATTTCCGCTTTCGTGATCTCTGCCCTGTGATAAAGAAGAGACGCGGAGGTGATCGTGGAGAATCTGCCGGGGTGATCCATTATGATAAACGAATTCGTGATCTGATTGGTTCTGTTATCGAGTGCCTTGTTCATATACGTGAACGCGGTAAGACTCCAACCCTGATAGGAATAGATTGCCGAAGCGATCAGATTAAATTCCGCGCTGTGAATATTCGGCTCGGCTATCAGCGATTCCGTTACTATAAAGGGAAGCCCCATAAGTTTTCTGAACGAAGCGGCGGCAAACGTGTTCCCGCCTACGTCTCCGAGCGTACTGTTTCCGTTGGAAACCGCCGTGCCGACCTGATATTCGGTGCCCGTCGTCGGGTGAGACTGATAGGTGTGACGGGCGATATAATCGTAATGCGCGTTAAGGAACAGATCGGAACGATCGTCGCTTGAAAAATTCGTTCCGCCGGTCATAGGACAATCCACTCCGAGTCCGCCTGCCGAAACGGGCTGTTTTGCCCATTCGTACATGTCGGTGTAAAAATTCTCCATAAGCGTATAGAAGAATTCAAAGCCGTCCGCACAACGCCTTGCAGAATATTTTTCGCTTAAGAAGTCCCCGTTAATGAGGATCGTAGCGTTCGCCAGACTTTCGTTTCTGCTGTCGAATCCCGTTTTGCCGTCCTCTTTCCACGCCGCTTTTATCGCGTTTTCGGTTTCTTTAACGGTAAGCGCGCCGTTCGGGTTGTATTTCTTCGTTAAAAACTCGGCGTATTTTTTCTGCGCCATAAGTTTATATTTCTCGGATTTGAACTGATACGCCGCGCTGTCGTCGTATAACGTCATAAGGTTGGATTCGTTCGTGACCTCGACGATCGCAAGCACGCGATCATCGGCAAGCCTCGTTCCCGTGTACGGGTTGACTTCGCCCATAACTTTCTGCAAAAGCGTTTTCGTGGATTGCTGAAGTCGTTCGTCGATATAAACTTCCATCTTGAAGCCTTGCGAAATATCCGCAACTTCATCTTCCGTAAGCTTATCATCGGTAACGTCCCTCGAAGCGAATCTTCCGCCGAGGAGAACGAAATCGATATAAATTCCCTTTTCTTTGCAAAGCGACCAGAAATAATTAAACTGATCGAGCTGCTCTTCGGCAACGTCCTTGCTGTTTCCGTTGTAGCCGAATATATTCGGATAGTAAAAAGAGGAATCCCAGTCGAGAATACGTATAAGGTTATATCCTCCCGCGACAACGGCGTCTATGAGCGTTTTCGTTTTTTCTTTGGTCTGGAAAAGAGAATACGCGTTTATGTTCACTCCCCAGAAATTTGCTTTCGTTCCGTCCGCAAACACGAAATCGTCGCCTTTCACCCCGACTTTTCCGTGGTCGGCTTTATCGAGAAGGTAAGACACGTCGAGCGGAGTTCCTATCATCGCTTTCAGATCGGCAAGCTCGTAAGCGTACCAGTCGTCGGTATCGGGCGAATAAATATTTTCGCGTTCCGCCATAAACATTCCCTTTCCGCCGAAATCCGCCGCCGTAACGGCAACTATCATGCATGCAGCCACGTCGGAAGTTATTTCGCATTTAAGCTCTTTTACATTTTTCGTCGGTTCGGGGTTTACGAAAGCGAACATATTCAGGCTTATCCCCATTCCGAAACCGGACGCCTCCGGAGTCGTTCCTTTCCATATGATCGGATTTACGGAAGATTCGCCGTTGCCCCACCATTCGTAAATGTGTTTGTCTATCACGATATCCACGATTTCACTCGTGCCGTCTTCGTACACCCAGGTGTATTTTGCGATATTCTTAGTCGTAGCCCAGGCGGCGTTATGAATGATATATAAACCGTCTACGGTAAGATTGATGGGAATCGTAACGCTTTCGAGAAACTGTTTACTCGTCGTCACCTTTCCGCTTCTTAAACCGATAACCGATTTATTGTTGTTTTCTTCCTGAACGATCATATCAAACGGAACGCCGAAAAATTCCTGTTTTCCGACAAGGTCGAACCCGGTAAGCTCGTTGTCGCTGCCCTGATTCGTCCAACCGATACCGCTTCCCCCGTAATATCCGGAAGTTGCGAGACTTCTTATATCGATAGTCGTGAACGTCGCCTGCTTTTTACGTTCTTCGTAATCTTTTGCGGGAATAACGATCACGCCGAGATTTTCGTCGTCCATGTTTCCGTAAACGAACTTCATACCGTCGTATTGTACGGTGGGGGTAACTTTCGTGTTGGCGTCGCTCATCATATGCGCGAAACCTATTGCGCAAACTTTCGATAAATCGACGGGCGTGTCCTTGACTTTAACGTTATTTTCGTTGACGTATTCGCCATTCGAAGAGAACGCCGTAAAGGGCACCTGAACGTACTGCCACGCACCTATTATAGTCGTGTCGACGTAAACCTTAAGCTGCACGTTACTCCTTATATAACGTTGATTTGCGGGATATCCGGCATATTCCGCCCCGCGGGATTGGAAAAGATAGATATTAAAAAAGCTTCCCGGAACGTCGTTTAACTTGATCCAGAATTCCACCGCGCTTTTTTTGTAAAAATCATCGAGGGTTTCGTCCGAGAACCCCTTTCCCGAATAAATATCGTATTCCTTTCCGAAATCGATATAAAATTCCGTATTTGCGGTTTTCGTACAATCCACGGCAATGTTTTTACCGTCGTTTTTATCATCGGAAGAGTCTGTATACTCCGGATCCGTATTTTCAGAACCCCAGACGAGCCCCATACCCGCGCCAAGCCCTTCTTCGTAGATTGAAACAAGGGTTTTCGCACCCTCCTTTTCGGGCGCGACAAGCTCGGCTTTAGCCGTCATTCCGTAAACGGATATGCTTACGCACAGCATAATCATAGCCGAAAGAACGATTGTCAAAGCACGTTTGAAATTTTTAGTCACATTTCCTCCTTTACGCCGGAATAATAGCCGGCATAAAACGTCTTTCATAATATCCGGAAACCCGTTCGGCTCAGTGCAAGGCAATTTAAAACAAACGCCGATTGCCTGTTTCCGCCTATAAGTATATAATCAAACGGCTTTCAAAGATAGCGGAAAACTTATTGCTTATTTTTGAAATCTTATTTTTTAGTTATTTTATCCGATGTCACAAACATCCGTTTAAAACCGCATGAATCGGTACTCTTTTGCCCGCAGCACAGCAAAAAACAAAATAAACTTAATAAAAATGCCGTTTTATACCCTTCAAAAAACAATTTGCCGTGTTATGCCGTTTTATTAAAATCTTAACAAGACATATTGAAAATCTTAGGCGTCGGATGCCATGCCAGACAAATAACGAATCAGACAAAAAAAGTATGAAAAATCGGAATTTTGTGAAAGTATCTTTTTTCAAATATGTTGCATTGCTCTGAATAGCTGTGTTTATAAGCGATTTCAATCTTTTTATTCTTTGAATCCGGTCATTATGTCATTTATTATTCAATAGTCATACGTACTGATTGTTATCGTCGGCGTTATACCGTCGTTACCACTTGTACCGTCTTGCCCAGGCGCTTTGATTTCGATTTTGTTTCCGTTTATAACCAAATAGCCGTCATCGCCGATCTCTATTGTTGGCGATACCTCGTCTTTTCTCGCTTCGCCGTCACAATGCTCGCAGAAAAACTCAGGCTAATTATGAATGAAACATCATCAATTAAAAAAAGTGTGTAGTCCTTTAAACCTACACACTTTATTCTAAAAACCTCGTAAAATTAGTTAGCTGATATTTAATAATTCCAGTCGATATTCTCTTCCAAGCTCTAAGCCTAATATACTTTCTTTGCTTATGGAAAATTCATTAACGCATATTCCTTCGGAATAAATATTTCCACTTGCAACAACTTGATTATCGCTCGCATATATTTTATAACCCACAATACAAGCCCTACTGTAGTAATCGCCTCTGCTGTCAGCTATTTTTTTTATATTTAATTGAATTACGGTATATGCATATTTACCATTATTTGTATAATAATAGTCTTCAGCGGAAATTTCAGATACTATATAAGCTGTTTTCTCATCATATCTTAAAACTATGGGATCCGATGGTAAATTTATGTAAGTATGGTATGGATTTATTTTTCCACATACTTCACATTTGTTGTTAAGATATTGATGTTCAATTTGTTGCATTTCTTGAGTTAACACATAACCACATTTGGAGCATGTACGATGTCGTTCTCCAAGTTCGGTACATGTTGGTTGTTTATCAATAGTCCATTCTGACCATGAATGGTTGCATTCACAGGAAGTAAAAAAACAGCTGCAGCAGCATAAAGCAATAACAATAAAGATGTATACAATTTTTTTCATTTTTATAACCATTCCTTGTAATTTGATATAATTTAACTATTTGAATTAGCGATCTCTATTTTCGATAGAAATCCTCCCGAAATTGGAAACTATGCATTATCCATTTGTCTCGATGTGTAGGTGCCTGGATTGTTCCGTTATCGGATGTCATATGCGGGTGTAAAAACACTCGTGCTGTTGTTTTTTTTAACAATTCACATTTTCTGTCATTTTTCTTATTTTCAAACTTTCCTCGTCCATTTCATTTTTTACGAAGCTATTGAACATTGATTCATGATATCACATCTAATCCCCCCTGTAATTAAAAATGCGGCAACCGAAGTTGCCGCACGAAAAACACAAACTCCGATTGTCGCCAAACAAACTTAATCAGAACTGAAAGTATTTTCACATCCTAACTTAGAAATTTGTGTCTTTACCAAATTTAAGAAATTAGGATGACAAAAAAGATGAATTTATTCCTTTTATAAAAAAAAGAAAACAACCCATTCCTGATTATAAAGTTTGTTTGGCAATTTTATTATAGCTTATTATCAGAAAAATTGCAACAGTTTTTTATAAGAAAATTAAAATATCTGATTCTAAAATAGTTGTTGGGATGCATGTTTCGGTTGACAAATAAATTCTGATATCCGAAAATATTATATTGTGAAATTTTATACCCCACCCCCCTACATTTGACATTGAGCCAAAATATTATACTGTGAAATTTTATACCCTACACCCCAACATTTGACATTGAGCCGAAAAAGTAGAGTCAGTAAAAAAGCCATTCACGTCATCCTGAGCCGACATCCTTGCCCGGCTTTACGAAGGATCTGAGAATAGCAAGAAACGTTTACAATTGGAATAACCATGAGCCTTGAGATTCTTCATACGCTGCGCAAGAGGTAGGATCGGAATGACAAGGCACATATGGTTTTATGGTACGGCGCAAAGGTCAGGAAGACAAAATGATATGGTTTTACGATTAAGAACCGATAAAAAGACAGAGTCAAAAAACAGCTATTCTCGTCATCTTAAGCCGCCCCTTGCACGGCAAAATACATACGTGATTACACCGAAACAAGCCATTCTCGTCATCCTGAGCCGACCCCTTGCCTGGCTTGCCGAAGGATCTGAGAATGGCAAAAAACGTTTCAATTCATTAAAATAACCATGTGACCTTGAGATTCTTCATAAGCCGCACAAGGGGCAGGATAAGAATGACAAGGCACATGGTTTTATGGTACAGGGCAAGGGTCAGGATGACAAAAAACAGAATCTACATAAGCTGTGCAAGAGTCAGGATGACAAAAACAGTATCTACCTACGCCGTACAAAGGGCAGGATCGGGAAAAAAGGGGAAAAAAAAGGACAAGCAAAAAGCCTTCGGTAAAAACCAAAGGCTTAATGGAAAGTGGCAACAACCTATCCTCCCGGTCGGTTGCCCGACGAGTACTTTCGGCGCAGCTGAGCTTAACTTCTGTGTTCGGAATGAGAAC
>CAKQRE010000043.1 GCA_934271265.1 uncultured Clostridia bacterium
GGACTAAGGGCGTACGATAAGTTATTGTTATGATAAACCCGCATGGGATAAACGGAGTTCTCGGAAAAAGGTGATGCTCGAAGAGGAGAAAACGGACTCGGAAAGCAGTTGTCTCCTCTTCGAAAAAGAAAAGCGATTACCCGAAAGTATGAAGTAGTTGTATGTTCGATTATGTTTTTTGATTGCAATAAATATGCCTTGATACTTTTCATAAGCCGGGCAGGCGGGTAGGATCAAAATGACAAAAAAGAGTTACTAAATAACCTTGAGAATTTTATTTCAGATCCTTCGCGGGTAGGGCTACGGGGCAAGGCTCAGGATGACAAAAAGGTTTCTACTTGACGGAAAAAGCAAAACTCAAGTTTTCGCCCCACCAACGTGGACTTAAAAGACAACAAAACGCCACAACACCGCATAATTCTGAATTCAGTGGCAATTCTATTTTTTTTGCATTACACAGGAGTAATTTTATGCCGGATATGCAATCGCCAAATTCCGAAGAAGAGAAAATCGTTCCCTCTTCGGAAAGCGAAACTCAATTAAATACCGATTCGGGACAGAATTGGGTGGAAAAACTTCGCTACAACAAATCGTTTGTGGCGAAACTTGCGCTGTCCGAATACCAGGTGAAGGAATATTACGCCCTTCTTGCAACAAGGTTGCTATCTTTTAAGGGAATGCGTTCCCGTATCGGCTGGTCTGGCGTTTCTTTTATTGCGGGAAGAGAAGTCGTTGCCAAATTTCTGATCAAAGGGAAAACGCTTTGTTTATACCTTGCGCTTTCGCCGAACGAATATGCGGACGGCAAATACCGCGCGAAAGACGTTTCCGGAACGAAGAAATACGAAAAAACTCCGTCGATGTTCAAGATCAAAAGCGGCGGGGCGGCGAATTACTGCATAAAACTGATCGATAAGATTGCGGACGATCTCTCTTTACAGGAAAAACAAGAGGCTATAGAACCGATATCGCCAAAAAACTTCCCGACGGACACTTTCAACAATCTCCTGACGAGAGGGTTGATTCGCCTGATTAAAACGAACCGCAGGGATACGGAAAAACAAACGGATACCGATTCCGCCGACTTCGATGACGGGATCGACCGTAACGAAGAGGAAGAAGAGGACGAGATCGTGGAAAGGGAAGAGGAAAACGACGATTATCCCCTTCCGGAAGGAATTTACACGGACACTGTAAAATCGGTGGACGATCTCGTTTCCCGTTACGCCCTTTACGGGGAGATTTTAGACGCGCTTTCTTCGGGGGAAGCGACGGCGAAACTTTCGCGCAAACTGATGTTACGCCAGATCGACGAGATGTGGGTCTCTACGATCGAAGACAGTCTGCTTGCCTTAGACGAACTCATCCGAAAACCGAAAGGCTTTATCGCGGAGACGGAAGAGGTGCTGCCCATCGAAATGACCAAAAAAATTAACGGTCGTTCCATTCAGCATCTTTCCATGCATACGGACTATATTTCCAAGGTGGAAAACGACGAAGTGACCCCCACGAAGATGCTTAATATCTTCCGTGAAGATTCTCTTCTGACCTACGAAAACAAATTCCTCAATACCTTGCTTTCGAGGCTCTATATGTTCGTTAACCGTCGATATCGCGCGGGTCTTGACGGGGTGGACGAAAAGGTGACTTCTCTCGATTTTTCCGACCGTTTCGTGCACGGGGAATACAACGGGAAGATCACGCTGAGTATCGAGCTATCTCAGAAAGTCGAAGGGAAACTCGACGTAAAAAACTACACCTACGAAACGGGATTGTGGCAGCGCGTGGAAAAGCTGAACAATATCGTGAACGCATATATGGATTCGTCTTTCGTAAAGACAATGGGCAGGGCTTATATCACGCCGCCCGTCATGCGGACGAACGCCATATTAAAGAATAAATATTTCCGCCAGTGCCTTGCCCTGTGGGAGTTTATCGAAAGTTATGAAGACTCCGGTTACGGGCTTACGATCGACGAGAAAACGGAAAATATTTCCGCGGAACACATTCGCCAGATCTATTCCGGGGCGGCGATGCAATATCTTCTGTTCCGTCATAACGCCACCGGCGATTACGACGAAGAAAACGTGCTTTCGTCTTACGTATCGCCGATCCTGAATCCGCGGATCGTGGAAGAGACCGAAGAGCCTTCTGCCGAAGATTACGATATCGTTTGCAAAAACAAAGAAACCGCGGAAGACAGAGATATTCTTTTTGCATTGGACGTTGCTCTGAAAGCGGACGAAAAGTTCGATTACGGCTTTGATAAGCTGCTCGAGGAAGCGGAAGAACCTCTTTCCGAAAGCGAGGAAGAGGAAGAAACGAACGAAGAGGGCGACGAGGAAGTTGCCGTCACGAAAGCGGGACGGGTGCGGATCCGCAAGTCTTTCCGCGCGAAAATGTCCTGCACAAACGAGAGAACGAAAGAATATTTCGAAGATTTTGCGAACTACGTTTTATCCTATCGGCACGTGCGCATGAGACTAAGCTGGAATTACCTTACGCTGAACGCGGGCAGAAACAAAATGGTTCGCGTTGCGGTGCGGGGCAAAACCATGTATCTCTACTTTGCGCTCGATCCGAAGACGGTCGATCCGTCCTTCCGCCTGCGCGACGTTTCTTCCGTTAAAAAATACGAAGATTATCCCGTGATGCTCCGCGTGAAGAGCGGGCGCGCCCTGAAAGAAGCAAAGAAACTTGCGGACTCTCTGGCGGAAAAATACGGGTTGCGGTATGCGAAAAAATATCCCGACCTCGTTCGTGCGGCGGAT
Source organism: uncultured Clostridia bacterium (assembly GCA_934271265.1). Taxonomy (GTDB): domain Bacteria; phylum Bacillota; class Clostridia; order Christensenellales; family Borkfalkiaceae; genus UBA10281. Next base: position 2,772 of record CAKQRE010000043.1, read on the forward strand.
TATCCCGAGGATACCTTCGAAGGGTTCCTGCAAAAGGGCTTTATCAAAATTTCCGGCGGAAAACTTGCAACGCTTGCGGATGAAAAACTCAGGGAAGCGGCAAAGGATATCGCGCGCGAGATCGCGGAAAGCGGCGTTGCGATCGCCCCGGCGGAAGTTGCGGCAACCGAAGATCTTTCGCGTTACAACGGGGCGGACAAGGCGATCGCGGAATCGGAAAGCGCGATCGGTTCGGGCGGATCTGTCGGAACGGTCGGCGAGGGAAGCGTGAACCGCGGCGTTTCGGCAGGGCTTCCGCAGGACGATGTTTCGCTCGACGCGGAAAGACCGCAAAGCGAGCCGACGGAGCGGGAAGAAGAGAAGATTTTATCCCCCATCGAAACGATCGTTCGTCCGGAAAATCTCGACTATTCCAACCCGGAAAAGTCGGGCAAGGACGATTCGTCCGGGTTTATACGGGACGCGATCGAATCGGGCGAGGACGCGCCCGTTTCCCTGCCCGCAAAAGGGTTGTTCCGCAAGATCTTCGGGTCGAAGAAGAATAAAAAGTAATGGAAAAATCGAAAAAAGAAAAATCGATTGCGAAAAGCATCCTGTTTTACGTATGCGTTGCACTGATCGCCGTTGCGGCGATTTTTGCAATATTTACCGGCAGAACGAAAGACAAACCGACTTTTGTGTTCGGGCGCACCTTTCTCTGGGTGAAAACGGAAAGCATGGAAACGACGATCCCCGCACGAAGTTATATTCTTGTGAAAAAATCGGACGGCAAGGGGCTTGAGAAAGGCGACGTGATCGTGTTCCGTTGTAACGACGTTTCCTCTCCCGTATACGGAAGCCTTGTAACGCACCGCATTTACGAAGTGACGGAGGGCGGATACAAGACGAAAGGAGATAACGTGTTGGCTTCCGTCGATCCGTGGACGGTGAAGGAAGACGAGATCGTGGCGGTATACGTGAAAAATCTTAAAATTCTCACGTATGTCGGGCGGGTGTTTTCTTCGGGATTCGGGTTTATGCTGATCGCGGTGATATTCGTTGGTTTATGCGGCATTTTATACGTGCCCGATATCGTAAAAGCACTGAAAGAGCCGGAAGACGAAAAAGCGACCAAGGAAAAACAGGAAGAAATGGAAAGGCGGATCCGCGAGGAAGTCAGAAAACTCGAATCGGGCGAAACCGTTCTTCCCGAAAGCCAAAATACGATGAATAAAAACGACGAACAAAAGGAGAACGAAGAAAAACAGTGAAAGCATTTTTCAAAAAATTCGGTAACGAGATCGTGTTTGCCTTCGTTATTCTCGTTTGCCTGGCGTTTGTTCTGAATATCGTGATTCTGGAAAGAGACTATTCGGAAAACATGATATCGCAATCGATATCCCGTTCGGCGTATTACGTAAACGGTCAGAAATCGCGGGTCTCTTCGGAAATCAACGGGATCCGTAACGAAGCCGAAGTATTTGCGACGGAAGTTTCCCTTTGCGATACGGAAGAGGCGTTCAAGACCGTTCTCACCAATCACCGCGTAAGGGAAGATACGAGCGAATATTACAGGGATCTGCACTATGTAAAAGACGGCAGAATGTATGGCGGAAACATGCAGGAAGACGAAATTTCGTATCCCGAATTCGACGCGCTTATCCGTGCGGACGGCGTTGCCGTGTCCCGCGTGTTTCAGTATCGCGAATCGCTGATGTCGATAGCCGTTTGCGCAGGCGTTGAGCGTTCCGCTTTCGCCGATAAAGTTATTCTCGTGTTCGATTGTAAAGTCGTTTCCCTCGATAACGCAAAAACGGAGAGCGACGGCGAGAATATCGCGGATTGTTTCTCGGTTGCGGAGTTTACCCTGCTTTGCAAATACGACGGAAGGATCCTGGAGAGAAACGTAGGAAACGCTTCTTTCGATATCGGCAGCGAACCCGTTCAGGACGGAATAGTGAAGTCTCTCGTGACGGACGGCGAAGCCTATCGCAACGTATCGAGAGCGATCGCGAACGGCGAGAATATCGCGGTAAACTTTCTTTATAACGGAGAGAGATACGTGCTTTCCGTCGATTCTTTCGGTAGCGAAAACGGAAATCTGTTTCTCGTGAATCTGTTTTCCGTCGCGCGGGTTTACGGCGAGGGGTTTGAACTTGTTCAGACCATTTGGCAAACGGTGATCGTGTGCCTTTCGGTCGTGATCCTCATATCCGCGTTTTATATTTTCAATCAGGTGAGAATACGCCGCCGCATATACGATCTTGCCATGGTGGAACCTCATCTGAAATGTCCCACGATGCAGAAATTCGAGCACGAGGCTTCTGTGATCCTGCGGAATAACAAAGTTACGAAATTCGCCCTCGTGATCGCGAAAATCAACAATTTTAGCTATATCAACGAAAGGTTCGGGGAAGCGGGCGCGCTCGATCTTCTTTCCTTTGCGAAAAACATTTACGGTAACGCCCTTCTGATCGACGAAACCTACGCCTACAATTCGGACGGCGAATTTGCCCTTCTTCTCCATTATAAAACGAGATCGGCACTCGAAGACAGGCTTAACGGTCTGTACTTCCGCCTGATCCGCTATGAAAGATTCGCGGACGAAGGCTATAAAATGAGCATCTCGTTCAACGTGTACGAGGTGGAAAGAGAGAAAGAGCAGTCGATCCGCCGCATGGTGGAAAAGGCGATGGTCGTGCAAAATGCGTCCGGCACCTCTTCGGAACACTTAAATTGCAATTTCTACGGCGATTTACTGCACGATAACTACGTAAAACGTGCGGAGATCGAGGGCAGAATGGAAAGCGCGCTTGTCGGAAGCGAATTTCACCTGTTTTATCAGCCGAAGTATAATCTTGCGAAAAATACGATCGACGGCAGCGAAATTCTCGTGCGCTGGTTCGATCCCGAGATCAACGCTTATCGTCAGCCGGGCGATTTCCTGCCCATTTTCGAGGAAAACGGATTCATCAGCAAGCTCGACAGATTTGTGTTTTACAAGGCGTGCGAAAATATCGCCTCCGTGATCGCGAGCGGCAAAACGGCATATCCCGTTTCCGTGAACGTTTCGCGCGTAACGGCGATCCAGCCCGACTTTATCGAGTATTACGCGCGTATCAAAAAGAAATTCAATATCCGCGATTTCTTTATCACCCTCGAATTTACCGAAAGTTTTGCTTACGAAAATTACGAGTATTTAGCGTCGATGATCTCGCAGTTGCACGTTTGCGGTTTCTATTGCTCGCTTGACGATTTCGGCACGGGGTATTCATCGTATAACGTTCTGAAAGAGCTGAATATGGATGAGATCAAGCTGGATAAGTTTTTCCTTACGAAAGGCGTTTCGTCGGAAAGAGACCAGATCATTCTTGAAAGCGTGATCGATATCGTAAAAAAACTCGGCGTAAAGTCCACACAGGAAGGGGTAGAGACCAAAGAGGACTACGAGCGTTTGCAAAAACTCGGTTGCGAAGTGATCCAGGGTTTCTATTTCGCAAAGCCGATGAAATACAGCGATTACCGCGAATTTGTAGAGAAAAACTTTCCTACGAAATAAAAAGGGTTTCCTTTTGTCGGAGAATAACGGTTTTTTGAAAAATCGGGACGTAAGAACTACGTTCCGATTTTTTTGCCGTTCTCGTTATATTGAGCGGGATTGCAAGAAGTTTCAGGCAACCCCTTTTTGTCATTTTGATCCTGCCACTTGCCCTACCTGGTGAAGAATCTCAAAAAGGGTTGCGTGGTTATACGTCTATGTTTTTGAGATCCTTCCGCAGTATGCCTTTCTTGCTGGGTCAGAATGACAAAATGATATGTTTTTCCTGTTCTCTGTCATCCTGAGCGATCGTTTTTTGTCATTCTGATCCTGCCACTTGCGTGGCTTATGAAGAATCTCAAAAAACATGTCAGACAAAAGGGTGCGCCCCCGCCGAGGGGCTGAAAATCAACCTGCACGGCTTATGAAAAATCTCAAAAAGGGGTGCGGGGGATACGGCAATGTTTTCGAGATCCTTCCGCTGTGTGCCTTTCTTGCGGGGTCAGGATGACAAAAACAATGTCTTTTACGATAAACGCGGAATGACGGAAAAATATATTTGTCGGGGTAGAATGTCTGAGAAAGTATTATTCAAGTTTTCGCCCTACCTGACGGGCTGACAGAAACAAGAAAACGCTACAAACAAATATAATCTGAAGGTTTCAATACCGATAAAGGCAACGTCCCTTAAGGACTAAGGGCGTACGATAAGTAATTGTTACGAAAAACCAACATGGGATAAACGGAGTTCTCGGAAAAAGGTGATGCTCGAAGAGGAGAAAACGGACTCGGAAAGCAGTTGTCTCCTCTTCGAAAAAGAAAAGCGATTACCCGAAAGAATGCATTATGTTTGCGGAGAAAACGGACTCGGAAAGCAGTTGTTCCTTCTTCGGAAAAAGAAAAGCGGTTACCCGAGGGAAAGAATTTCGTTTGCAGAAAATACGCCTTAAGACCCCTCGGCGGGGCAAGAAATCAACCTGCGCGGCTTATGAAAAATCTCAAAAAGGGGATATGTTTTTCAAATAAATCTTTACCTTTCTTTCTTGAAAAGCAATAAAATCTTTACTTTTTGCGAAAAATATGTTATAATTAGTAAAGATTAGGCTTAGCATTCGCCATCACTAACTACCTTAAAGGCTTCTTTTTCGCCCTTTTCCCCGATTTCTCTATTGGTGTACGGAGAGTACTATCGATTTCGAAATCGGGAAAAATCATCGAAAAATAAGCTCTTTAAGGCGCAAAGCGTTTTTTCGCCGTAAAAATAGTTAGTGATAGCGAATGCTAAGCCTAAGGAGGCTTGTATGATTTCGTATGACGGACTTACCCGTTTGCTCAAGCAAAACGGCTTAAAAAAATCGGAATTGACCGCCAAACTCGGTATATCTTCCCGCACCATCGCGAAAATATCGAAGGGCGAAAAGATAGCGAACAACGTTATCGTGCGTTTGTGCGAGTTTTTCGGTTGTAAAAAAGAAGATTTATTCACCGAAGTATGCGATAATGCGATTTTGCAGGTTTTAAGAGAAGAAAAAGAAGCCAAAATCAGCGGCGGATTGTATCACGAAACCCAAGTTCGCCTGACATACAACTCAAACCGTATTGAAGGAAGCAAATTATCCGAAGATCAGACGCGTCTTATCTTTGAAACAAACACAATAGGCGCGGAAGACGGAGTTCCGATTGACGATATTATCGAAACGGCGAACCACTTTCGTGCAGTCGACTACGTAATTGACTGCGCCGAAGAGCCTTTGACCGAGGATCTTATAAAAAAACTGCATAAATTTTTAAAAACAGGCACAAAAGACTCTTACGTTTCGTGGTTTAACGTTGGAGAATACAAACAAAAAGCAAACGTTGTTGGCGGAAAAGAAACCACTCCGCCGTCCAAAGTTGCCGCCACAATCAAAAAACTTCTTGCCGATTACGAAAAAAAGAAAGTCGGAATCAACGATATAATCGACTTTCACTACAATTTTGAGAAAATTCATCCGTTTCAGGACGGAAACGGCAGAGTCGGCAGACTGATTTGTTTCAAGGAGTGTTTGCGTTTTAATATTGTGCCGTTCATTATCGAAGACAGTAAAAAATTGTTTTACTATCGCGGATTGAAAGAGTGGAACACCGAAAAAGGATACCTTACCGACACTTGCCTTGACGGACAAGACGCCTATAAAAAGTTGCTTGATTATTTCGGGATCGAATACAGGGGGTAGGTTTACGGCTATGTTTTTGAGCCACCGCCGAGGGGGCTAAAATCCTGCTTGGGAAGAAGCTAATATATATTTTCAGATCCTTCGGAAGTCGGGCATTGGGGTCGGGTCAGGATGATTGAGAAAGTATTATTCAAGTTTTCGCCCCACCTGACGGTCTGACAGAGACAAGAAAACGCCATAAACAAATATAATCTGAAAGTTTCAATACCGATAAAGGTTTCGTCCCTTAAGGACTAAGGGCGTACGATATGTAATTGTTATGATAAACCCGCATGGGATAAACGGAGTTCTCGGAAAAGGATGATGCCCGAAGAAGGAAAAACGGACTCGGAAAGCAGTTGTTCCTTCTTCGGAAAAAGAAAAGCTGTTACCCGAAAAAATACATTATGTTTGCGGAGAAAACGGACTCGGAAAGCAGTTGTCTCCTCTTCGAAAAAGAAAAGCTGTTATCCGAAAGAATGCATTACGTTTGCAGAAAATACGCCTTGAGACGCTCTGGCAAGGGCACACCCTTTCGTCTGACATGTTTTTTGAGCCCCCTCGGCGGGGGCGCCCCCCTTTTGTCTGACTTCGTCAGCCACTTCCCCCGCTTCAACGGGGGAATCCACCTTCGCGGGTAGGGCTACGAGGCAAGGCTCAGGATGACAAGGCATGTATTATATCATTTTGTCATTCTAACCTGACTTGCCTGACGGGTCAGAATATCGAGGAGGGTTTCCCGTTAAAAATACTTCCAAGTTTTCGCCCCATTTGACGGGCTGACAGAGACAAGAAAACGCTACAAACAAATATAATCTAAAGGTTTCAATACCGATAAAGGCTTCGTCCCTTAAGGACTAAGGGCGTACGATGAGTAATTGTTACGAAAAACCAACATGGGATAAACGGAGTTCTCGGAAAAAGGTGATGCTCGAAGAGGAGAAAACGGACTCGGAAAGCAGTTGTCTCCTCTTCGAAAAAGAAAAGCGGTTATCCGAAAGAATGGAATTACGTTTGTAAGAAAATACGCCTTGAGACCCCCTCGACGGGGCATCCCGTATCCTATGTTTTTTGAGATTCTTCACTGAGTAAGGCAAGTGGTAGGATCAGAATGACAAAAAACCGATCCTTCATCAGCCGGGCAAAGGGCAAGCTCAGGATGACAAAAAAACAGAACCTGCATCTGCCGCGCAATGGGCAGTTTTCAGACAACAATTAAGCCTTTCTCGTCATTCTGACCTGTGAATCTTCCCGATGAAACGGAAAAAACACCGAAAAAAACAAAAAAATGACGGTACCGCCGAAGCGCAATAATATTTTGCTTAGGAAGGATCCCGAAACAATACGGTTCGATAAAAAGGAAGCAACTTCCTCAGCCTATAAGCCGATTAAACGGCTGTTTTCCCTTTTACAAACAAAATCAACGCTTGCGTTCGGCAAGAACAAACGGGAAAATATCGTTTGCGCCGAGTTCTGCCAAACGGAAACCGCACACGGTAAGCGTCCAGCCGCTGTCGTAATAATCGTCTACAAGAAGCACGGAATCGGCGACGGAAACCCCTTCTTTTGCAAAAAAAGAACGATAGGCGTTCGCACACTGAAAAGACCCGTTCTGCATTTCCGACTGCGACGGTGCGGGAGACTTTCCGATCGCATCCGTAAACGAAAGTCCCAAAGCCTTTGCCAGACGAAGGGCAAAATTCCGCACGATCGTCTTTTTTTCGGAAGGCACGTAAGCAACCTGCGTGATCCTGTTTTCCGCGACGATCGGGGAAAGTACTTCCACGCTTCTGTCAAGCAGTTTTTTGTCAAACTCTTCCGCACCCTCTTCGAGATTCTTTTCCACCGTCGCCCCGAAGCCCGCGTCTCCGTAAACGCACATGGCAACCCCTTCCCGATTGAACAGGGGAATGCGGGAATATTTCGTAACGTCGGACGCCGCCCACATTTTTCGGGGAACGACGGGAAGAATCAGCCCGTCGATATAAGCGGCAGCCTTTTTCCGATACTCATCGCCGACCTCGTCCGGGAAAAACGGTTTTCCGAGACAATTCGCGCAATGCCCGCAGGGGCGCAGATCGCGCTCGTCCAGACAACGCCCGATAAAGGACGAATAGCACTCCTTCGTTTCGGTATACTCTCTCATCTGCGCCGTTTCGCGGCGGCGCGTTTCCGTTACGGCGGCGTAATGCTCCCCGTTATAACGAAATTTCCGATCGGTAAGCGAATAAACGGTTTTTTCTCTTTTCACAAACCCTTCTTCGGTCAGAAAAGAAAGGGCTTTTTCGATCCTTCCCCGCCGATAATTGAGGGTACTCTCGATATCTCCCCGTTTCACGGGTTGCAGCGCGCCGATCGCCGCGATCACGTCCGTAGCTTCTTTTTCGCTCGGGAATGCGGTGTCGATAAAATAATTCAGGATCCTTTCGTCTTCCTTTCCGCAAAGCAGCACGACGTACGCTTTGCCGATATTTCTACCCGCACGCCCGATCTGTTGGTAATAGGCAACGATCGATCCGGGCATCTGGTAATGAATGACAAACGCGACGTCTCCTTTGTCGTACCCCATTCCGAGCTTCACCGTTGCTACGATCGCCTTGATCGCGTTGCGCTGAAATTTCCGTTCGATCGCGCGGTTTGTCTCGTCGTCCTCTTCCCCCTCGCGGGAATAATAGGCTTCGGCAGAGATTCCGTTTTCTTTCAGAAAACAGCTCAGTTCTTCGCAGTCCCGGCGGGTAAGACAATAAATAATACCGCTCCCCGGCATTTTGGGGAGGTTTTCGAGGATCCACGCATATCGTTCCGTTTTCCCCGGCAAACGGGACACCTGAATGTACAAAGATTCGCGATGAAGGCTTCCGCGGGAAAGATATACGTCTCCGCCGAGTTGTATTTTCAGGTCTTCGATCACGCGGTCGTTCGCGGTTGCGGTGGTGGCAAGCAACGGCACGTTTTGCGGAAGGTTCGCCACAACGGAACGAAGCCTACCGTATTCCATGCGGAAATCATGTCCCCAATCGGAAATACAGTGCGCCTCGTCCACCACGAAAAGCCCGATGTTCATGCGGGATATCGTTTCCCGAACGTCATCCGAAAACAAGGTTTCCGGCGTTACGATGATCAGATCGTAATACCCTTTCGCTGCGGCGGCAAGAATGTCTTCCCGCTCGTCTTTCACCGAACCGGAAAGAACCGTGCACCTTAGCCCCATTTTTTCTGCGGCTTCCAGCTGATTGTTCATCAGAACAAGCAACGGACTGACGACGATCGCCGTTCCGCCACCCTTTTCCCGGATCAGTTTACTGCAGATAAAGTATACCAGACTTTTTCCCCAACCCGTTCTCTGCACCACGAGCGTGCGCCGACGGGTCATCGTCGCTTCGATCGCCTCGTACTGCCCGTCGCGAAAACTCGCGTTCCGCCCGTACACCGATCGAAGGATCTTTTCCGCTTTTTCGTACAGCGTTTGTTCTCTTTCTCTCATAATCTGACCTCTTTTTTTTCGTTTATCCTGCGATCGGCAAATAGCAAATTACGCAAACAACGTAAAATTGTTTTTGTAAGCCGTCTTTTATTATATCACGTTGCGCCGAAGAATACAACGCGAAACAACAGATATAAAATTTAACGATTGACCGCGTCGTCCGACTGCGGGTAAGGAAAATCCCTTCCTCCGGAAATTCGGGAAGAAGGGACGATGTTTTGCCGGTCGGAACGATCCCGCACTTGCCATATTTTTAATACGGGACCGATCGCTTTTGTTTTTCGTTTTTTATCTCTGCACTCTGCCGCTGGCGTTACCGTTTGCAAGCGCTTCCACTTCGGAAACGGTAACCATATTGTAATCGCCCTCGATCGAGTGTTTCAAACAACTTGCGGCAACGGCAAACTCGATCGCTTTCTGAGCGTCGTACCCGTTTAAAAGCGAATAGATAAGCCCGCCGCCGAAACTGTCTCCGCCGCCGACGCGATCAACGATATGCATCGCGTATTTCTTTGAAAAATGCGCTTCGCCGTTCGCGAATAGCATACCCGACCAGTTGTTATCGTTTGCGGAAAGGCTTTCGCGAAGAGTAATCGCCACGCCTTTGAACCCGAATTTTTCGGTCAACTTCTTGGCTACGGATATGTAACCGTTTCTGTCGAGTTTGCCCGTATTAATGTCCGTATTATCCGCTTCGATGCCGAAAACGTCTTTCGCGTCCTCTTCGTTTGCGATGCAATAATCGACATATACGCAGACTTTCGACATGATTTCGTTTGCTTTTTCCTTGCTCCAAAGTTTTTTACGGAAGTTAAGATCGCACGAAACGGTTATGCCTTTTTCTTTCGCTTTTTTGCACGCTTCGAAAGTGATCGCGGCGCACTCGTCGGATAAAGCCGGCGTTATCCCCGTGAAATGGAACCACGTAACGCCTTCAAAAATTTTATCCCAGTCAAAGTCTCCTGCGCTCGCCGTGGCGATCGATGAACCCGCTCTGTCGTAAATCACCTTGCTCGGGCGTTGGCTTGCGCCTTTTTCACAATAATATATGCCAACGCGTGCGCCGCCGCGGACGATTTTGCTCGTATCCACGCCGAACTTTCTTAAACTGTTGACAGCCGCCTGCCCGATCTCGTGCGCGGGAAGTTTCGAAACGAACGCGCAGTCCACGCCGTAATTGGCAAGGCTCACGGCAACGTTTGCTTCCGCGCCGCCGAAAGTCGCTTCGTACTTTTCGCTCTGCACGAATCTCAGATAGTTTTCGGGCGCAAGCCTGAGCATCAGCTCGCCGAACGTTACAGCTTTCATAAACTCACCTCTTTGATTATTTCGCACGCTTTTTTGCAGGTTTCGGTGATATCGCCTTTCATCATAAACGATCCGCCGACCGCAAAAATCTTGTCAAACTCTAAAAACTCTTTTAAATTCGTTAAATCCACGCCGCCCGTCGGAATGAACTTTACCTGCGGAAAAGGACCGGACAACGCTTTAAGCGCTTTCAGCCCGCCGTAAACGTTCGCGGGGAAAAACTTGACCGTCGTTATTCCGAGATCCAGAGCCTTCATGATCTCGGTAGGCGTTACGCAACCGGGGAAATAATCCACGCCGTTTGCCGCGCAGATTCCGGCGACCTCTTCGGAAAGCCCCGGGGACACGATAAATTTCGCGCCCGCGTTCAACGCTTCCACGCATTGCTGTCCGTTTATAACCGTTCCCGCGCCGATATTCATATCCGGAAAAAGTTTCACGGCGAGCGAGATCGCTTCCGCCGCACATGCCGTTCGGAAGGTTATCTCGGCGCAGTTCACGCCGCCGGCTCTTAACGCGGACAACGTTTTTTCCGTTTCGTTTACGTCTTTTATCACCACTACGGGTATCAATTTATCCATGATCTCACACTCCGCTGTATGCCGAGAAACCGCCGTCCACGGGAATGACCGTTCCCGTTACGAAACCGCTCGCTTTATCGCTTGATAACCACAATAAACAACCTATAAGATCGCTTATCTCGCCGAACTTCTTCATCGGGGTCGCCGCTAAGATCTTGCCCGTTCTTGCCGTCGGCGTACCGTCTTCATGATACAAAAGCGCGCGGTTCTGGTTGGTCACGAAGAACCCGGGCGCGATCGCGTTGCAACGGATATTGCACGGCGCAAAGTGAACGGCGAGCCATTCGGTAAAGTTTGACACGCCCGCTTTCGCCGCAGAATACGCGGGGATCTTGGTAAGCGGACGGAACGCGTTCATACTCGATATGTTTATGATATTGCCGCCCGTTTTCACCATCCCTTCGGCAAACACCTGCGTTACCAGAAACGCGGACGTGATATTGAGGTCGAACACGAATTTAAGCCCGCTTTCGTCGAGCGCGAAAAAGTCTTTCAAACCATCGGTCTCAAGCATTTCGGGCGTCATGGTCTCGTTGTCGCAAGTGGCTTTCGGATTGTTTCCGCCCGCGCCGTTAATCAGGATATCCACCTTGCCGAATGCGCCGATAACCGTGCTATAGGCAGATTTTATACTTTCTTTGTCCAGACAGTTACAACGGATCGCAATTGCGTTTTCGCCTATCTCGTTCGCAATTTTTTCAGCCGCGTCATAGTTGATATCAAGTAAAGCGACCTGCGCGCCGCATGCCGCAAGAGCCTTTGCAAACTCGCCGCAGATGATTCCGCCCGCACCCGTTATCGCTACGCTTTTTTCGCTCAGATCTATCTTAAAAGGTAAATCGTACATTCTCCTGTCTCCTTATTTCTTTAAGTCTTTTTGCACTGCCTCGAAAACGCCGTTTAAATACGCCGCTCCCAAAGCCCTGTCAAACAATCCGTAACCCGGTTTTGCGTTTTCGCCCCAGATGTTTCTGCCGTGATCGGGGCGCAAATATCCGTCGAATCCGTTTTCTTCGAGAGCGCGGACTATCGAATAGATATCCACGTTGCCGTCCGCCGTCCGATGCCCGTTTTCGTAAAAATCGGTATCGTTTACGAACTTCAGCTGACGAAGATGAGCAAAATAGATACGCTTTGCATACTTCGCCGCCATTTTCGGCAAATCGTTGAATCTGCCCGCCCCTAAAGATCCCGTACAGAACGTGATCCCGTTATGCGGATCGGGAACGGCTTTGAACAAGCGGTCGTAATCCTCTTCCCTGCCGACGATTCTCGGCAGTCCGAAAATATCCCACGGCGGATCATCCGGGTGGATCGCCATGTTTACGCCCGCTTCGTTGCACGCAGGCATAATTCCGTTTAAGAAATATACGAGATTTTCAAACAGCTTTTCGTGCGTCATCCCCTCGTATTCTTTCAGAAGCCCGTTGAGTTGCTCGGGCGTATAACTTTCGTCCCAACCGGGCAAGCGCAAATTGTGCTTATCAAGCTTGTTAAAATCGGCTTCGCTATATGAAAGCGAGGTCGAACCGTCGTCGTGCTTATAATACAAATTCGTGCGGAACCAGTCGAACACGGGCATAAAGTTATAGCAAACGCACTTTACGCCGACCTTGCCGCAGTTTATTATGTTCTGCGCGTAGTTTGCGATAAGTTTATCCCGCGTGGGCTTGCCGAGTTTTATATCTTCGTGAACGGGAACGGACTCGATAACTTCCATTTCAAGCCCCGCATTATTGCAAAGACTTTTCAGCCGTTCGAGCTTGGAAAGTTCCCACACTTCGCCCACGGGAACGTCGTAAACGGCGGTGACAACGCCCGTCATTCCCTGAATTTGCTTTATGTAATTAAGCGGTATGCAGTCTTTTTCGCCATACCAGCGAAAGGTTAGTTTCATATATCCGCAGCCCCCTTTTCCCTTTTTAAATTCCGACCGACAAAAAATAAATTATCGATAGTTTTCCATGCCGGGTAAAACAGAAATATAACGAATCTTGCCCGGAAGGACAAAGATAAATTTTCATTTTATATTGTAAATCATTCCGGGGAAATTATCAATTGTATTTTCTTCTTTTTTGATTGCATTTTTTACATTTCGATCACGGCGACCCGAGCCGAATAGCTTCTTCCGTATCCGAAAGGTTTCACCGCAAAAGAACCGTCTTTGTCTATCCTGATCTTTTCGCCGCTGTCGAGCCATTTCGCCCCCTTTACGGGAACGGAAAGTTTTACCGATTCCGTTTTGCCGTTTAACGCAACGTTCGGATCCGCGCTCATGCCGACGTTTTTTATCACCGCGTAGTATTTATTTCCGTCCGTAAGAACGTCCGCCCCGTCCGCAGCGATATCCGCAGGTCTGGCGTTATAAATAAAGCCCTTGTTCGCCTTTACCCATTTGCCGATCTCCGACAGAAGGCATCGATCCGTTCCGTTTACCGAACCGTTCCCTTTCAGACCCGTGTTCAGCAGAAAATTACAACCGTATCTGCGGCAGTCGATTAAATTTTCTATAAGCTCTTTAACCGATTTGTAATTACAATCGTCTTTTGTATAGCCCCAATGGTCGTTCAGAACCTGGCACATTTCACCCGCAATCGGCTTTTCGGAAGTATCAACAAATGTAGGTTTCCCGCGTTCGAAAGTAACGCTGTCGATCTCTTTATGCCCTGTTTTTCCAAGCGCGCTCAACCCCGTGTTATTTACGATGATCGCCTCCGGCTGATACTTCCGTATCGTTCCGTAAATCCTGTCTTCCTGCCAGTTCTCATTCGGTTTGTCCCACATTCCGTCAAACCAGAACCCGCCGATTTTTCCGTAATTCCGACAGAGGATCTCTATACTTTTTGCGAGATAATCGATATATAGGGGGAAATTCTCGCGATAACTCGGCTCCCGCCAATCAAGTAAAGTATGGTAGAAAAACGGAACGACGCCCGCCTTGTCGCACTCGTCGACAAACTCCTTGATCAGATCTCTCCCGCAGGCGGAATGAGGCGCGTCGAAATCGTTAAGCCCTTTCGTATCGTAAAGCGAAAAACCGTCGTGATGACGGGTCGTGAGGGTGATATATTTACACCCTGCCGCTTTCGCCGTTTTTACAAGGTCTTTCGCCCAGGTCTTTTTTACGTGGAAACGATCTGCCAGCCGATCGTATTTTTCCCGATCCGCCTTCGGGTTCAAATGCAGATACCATTCCCCTTTGCCGACAATGCTGTACAGACCGAAATGGACAAATAATCCGAATCCGAGTTTTTTAAAGTTTTCTATATATTCATACATGGTTTTCTATCACCTTGCCTTCTTTATTCCCCAGGAAAGTATATTTTCGGCGGTACCCGACTGAGCGGTTTTTACCGTTACGACAAGAGCATCGCCGGAAACTTCAACCTCCGCCCACGAGCTCACCTTCGACGGCAGAGCGTACGCGTAAAGAGATTCGTCATGCGGGAAGATACTGCTTTCTCCCTTTGCCTGATCCCCCGCAGGTCCGTTCATAACGTAAATAACGCCGTCCGGATCTTTTATGTACGCAACGCCGTTGATTTCTTCCGTCTTTTCCTCGGTCGCTTCCCCGTTTCCGTTTAAAGGACGGGTGCGCGAAACCATATGGTCATGCCCCTGCAATACGATATCGACCCCGTATTCCGCGAAAAGCCCCTTCAGTTGAGCCGCAAGAGCGAGAGTGATCCCGTTTCTCGTTTTGTCCGACCCCCACTTCCCGACGGAATACATCGGGTTATGCATGGAGACCACCGTCCATTTTTCCGTCTTGTTCTGCAATTCGCTTTCCAGCCAGGAATACTGCGCGTTGGTCAGTTTGCTTCCGTTCAGCTCGTTGGTATTCAGCATGATAAACTTTACGTTTCCGTAACTGAACGAATAATAGAAACCGAGTTTTGTATTGCTTTGCAACGGAATTTTATAATCGAACCGGTTAAACGTTTCGTTGCTTCCGTTTTTATAAGTCGTTTCATGGTTGCCGGATATCGCCATTACGGGGATCTTCGACAAATACTTAACGTTCGCGTTAAGCATATTATTCCAATAATTCTGATATCTGGAATATTCGACGACGTCGCCGGTATGCACCATAAATCTCACGTCCCTATCTGCCGTAACGCTTTTAAGAACGTACGAAAACGCCGTTCCCGTGCCCGCTCCGCCGTTCGACTTGTTGCCTTCTGCCTGCGAATCGCTGACGTGAACGAATTTCCATGCGCCTTTTTCGTTCGGATCGACGGACTCGATCGGAACGGATTCGGTAAAACAGCCCATATAGTTGTCGCCCGTCGAATAGACGTATTCCGTACCGGGGGTCAACGCGATCTCTGCCTTACAGGAATAGTATTTTATTGCGGTTTCGACCCCGCTTTCGATCTTATACGAGTCCGCGATCTCAAAACTTGCCCGAACAAGTTTCTCCTCGCCGCCCGACTTTTCCCTGATCTTCAGAACGGGACGGGCAGGTTCCGTTTCGGTATTCCAGGTGAATCCGTAAACACAATTCGCCGCGTCGTATAAGCTCATTGTCAGATTCACGGGAGCGTAAAGCGACCGATCCTTTTTTAAATACTCCGCAAGCGTTTTACCGTACGTAAAAGTATCGATCTCGTTCGTGCTTTTTTCTCCGCACGATTTGCAAGCCTTGGCAAAAACCTGCGGCTTGCTTTCCGTCGCCTCCGAAACGAGATATTCGTCGTTCACGATCTCTTCGGTAAACGTATGCCCTTTTGCTTTCAGCGTGACCGAATCCGGATCGGTCTCAACGTAATCTATCCCTTTTTTCAGAAAGATCTTTCCGCAATCGCAGGTATAATACGCCGAATTCCCGCCCGTGGTGCAAGTCGGTCTGACCGCTTTGACCAACGTATACTCGTGCACGTGAAGATCCGCCGATCCGCTTTCGCTCGTCCCCGCCGATTGCCCTCCGCCCGACGCGGAACCGCAACCAAACATCGAAACGCCTATCGCAACCGCGACAAACAAACAAATCAATCTCCTCATTTCCCTGTTTCCTTATGTTATTTTCAGAATTTCAATTCTCTGATTTTTTCGACCAGATTCTCGCCGCAGATCTCTCCGCCGGACGCGTTTGGATGTAGTTTATCGTAAAAATACTTTTCATCATACGGAATAAGCGTATCGCCACGAATTATTTTCACATTTTTTAAAGATGCCGAATACTTTTCGATCAACGAACGAATTTCGCATATTTCATCGAATGCGTCGGGATAATCCGAACGCCAGAGCGGTGTTATAACCAAAACGGGGATATCTCCGTATACCGACGGTAATTTTTCAAAAAACTCCGCAACATATTTCTCTTTATCAGCCCAATAACAAAGATTCGTTCCCATTGCGATAACAACCTTATCCGGAGTAAATTTTTCCAGCGGCATCAGAGAATTTTTATCGAAATAATACCCGCCTATCCCTTGATTGAGGATCTCGTAATCAAGCGTACGATTCGCTACGTTTACGAAGGTTTGCCCCGTCGCGAACGTTCCGTATCCTTGCGTTATGCTGTCGCCGATAAATAATACTTTCTCCCCTTTTTTCACCGCAAAAATATCGTCGTCGGAACGGAAATTTCCGACGGCTATATCCGCGTCCGTCGGAAAGTATAAGCAAACTTTTTTCTCTCCGCTTCCGAGAAGATATTCGAGTTTTCCTTCGACGGCGAGATCCGCCACTTTGTCCCGGGCAAACAGCTCCCCGTTTACGTATAAGTCGAACGTATCCTTACTCGATACGTTCAGGATCTTATATCCGAATCCGAATTTTGTGGCTTTCGTGGTAAACTCAAGCGTTACGGATCCGTCAAAAGTAGTGCGCACAAAGAAGAACTCGTTGAATTTAAGATATTCGCGCTGTTTCGCCGAATAACGCGAAAAACTCATATAGCCGTTTTCGCACGGCAGGAAGTCATAAACTCCGTGAAAGTATTTTTCCAGATTAAGGTTATCCAATGTCATATATTATACCCGCATAACGGCTTTTTGTCAACCCCGCAACGCATGGCGTAAAATTTCCGCCGCGGTGAAGTACTTATACCGTTAGAACATGCCGGGCAAGAGTAATACGACCCCTGCCCGGCATAGCTGCGCGGCAAAATATCTGCCGCGACGAACGTTTATTTTTCGTTTTTATTTTTCCAACGCTCTTTCAGATAAAAAGCAGCCGATTTAGGTTGTCTTTCCCTCGTAAACACACCCTTTCGGTTTCCGTTTACGCGGATCGTACCCTGTTTGGTCATAAAGTCGGCAAAATTCCACACCAGCTCGCCCTGAACGTAAGGCAACTCGTCGAACACCCTGCTATATTCCTTTAAAAATTCCGTCTGATATTCTTCGGAAAACGCAAGAGCCGGCGCGGAATGTAATCCTTCGATCCCTTCCGCTCCGAATTCAAACATAATGATCGGCTTTCCGAACTGCTTATAATAGGCTTCGAGATCACGCCTTAAAAGAGGTTCCGCGGCTTTTATATTTCCTATTTCGTCATACCAGCCGAAATAACGGTTAAGCCCGATAAAATCCACGAGATCTCCTATCTTATTGCCTTCGCAGGAGCGCGTAAGCTCTGCGGTCGTAACGGGCAGATCCGTAAGAGAACGGACGTATCCGATCACCTCGGAAAAGTACTCTCTGCTCGCAGCCTCATAAGTTGCCGCCTCGTTTGCAACGCTCACCATTGCCATGCAGGGATGGTTTTTATCCCGTTCCAGCATGATGCGAAGCGAATTTTTGTGCAAGGCAAGCGTAACGTCGTCAAGTCTGTCTTTTCCGTATGTATAATCGGGCCAATTGTTGCACCCGACGGCGGGCACTTCGTCGACGACGAGCATCCCGTATTCGTCGGCAAGATCCATGATCTCTTCGGCGTAGGGATAATGGCTTGTACGGAAACAGTTTGCGTTGATCCATTTAAGAAGTTCGAAATCTCTTATATTGACAGCCGAATTATTCCCTTTTCCGATCACCGGAAAGTCCTCGTGCATGCCGAATCCTTTCAGATAAACGGGCTCGTCGTTGACGTACAGGGATCTATCGTCGAAAGAGATTTTTCTGATCCCGAATTTCTCCCGGTAACAGTCCGTTGCCGTGCGGACGGTAAGCGTATAAAGGTAAGATTTTCCGACCTGCCATAAATGCGGATCTTTTATGTAGATCCCGCCCGTTCTGCTCGTCGCGACGATTTCGTCGTTTTCATCCGTAACGGTATACACGGCATCCGTGCCGTCGCCTTTCAATTCCGCCGAAACAGCATGATAATCGCCGTTTACGACCGTTCTGATCACGATGTCGTCGATATGTTTTTCCGGCAACGAATAGATCAGCACGCTGCGATGGATCCCCGTATAATTATAAAAATCGTGATTGATGATCTGCTTCTCTTTCGGAAACCTGTCTTTATCGCCGCTCACGGCATACTTGCCCAATTGATCGTAAACAAACAAGTCGTTGCCGTTGACGATCCTTCCGGAAGGAAGAGTATGATAATCCAGCCTGTTATCTATAACGACCGTCAGTCTGTTATTCTCTTTCAACGCCGGCAAAAGCAGATCGACGGGTAAGAAAGCCGATTCGCTCCCTCCGATATATTCGCCGTTCAGATAAACCTTGCACTTATGGCTCGCAGCGCCTATACGCACCCTGTATTCTCTGCCCTTTTCGACAGGGCAGGAAAACAGCGTTTCATAGGCAACCTTGCCGACGTATTCGCGCAGATCGTACTCGGTAACCACGTCGTTCATACTTGCGGGTACCGGCATGAGCCTGTATTCTTTTAACGGCTCGACGGGCAGAAACCCGTCGTCGACCGTTCTAAATCTCCATATACCGTCGATATTAACGGCACTTCTACAAACGTTTGTTTGTACTTTAAGCATTGTTCAGTTCCTTAATTCTTATTTGGCGGTAAAGACTACGCCGGCGGGCAGACTTTTTATTTCCGTTGCCGGATTCGCATTGTCGCTGCTGCAACCGATCAATTTATAAGAAGCCGCGGTTATTTTTACGCTTGTAAACTCGTTGGAAGTACACCGGTGTCCGAACATGTTTACGATCTCTTCTCCTGCGGCGTTGATCGTTACGTTTTTAAGCCTGCTTTCAATCAGAAATCTCGAGGACAGAAAACCGACGTCATATTTGATTACGGACGTAATTCCGGTCGAACTCACGACGGTTTCTTTCACGTCGTATTTACCGACGTTGACCGTAACGTTGATCAGATCCGCGTCTCTTATCGTATGCGCAAGCAAGGTCGAATTCATAACGTTCAGGTAGTGAACGTTATCGAAAGTCAGGTCCTTGAATACCGCGCCCGATCCGACGTGTCCGAAGATCCCGCCCGTCCCCGCCGTAACGTTCTTGATTTTATACCCGTTCCCGTCGAGCACCCCCTTGAATCCGGTCGCGCCGTTGGACGGATTCGAGTTGTCTCTTATGGCTGTGCAGGTCCCGTAATCGGCAAAATCGATATCGCCCGTAAGAACGTAATATCCCGTAAACGCCTTATAAGCCCCGTCTACCATCTTGAACTCGTCGAAATCGGTTGCGGCGGTAAGAATTTTAGTGCAGATCTCCGCTTTTGCCGGATAGCAGTATTGATCGGTATAAATCACCATGTCCGCGGACAGCAATTCGTTGCCGCCGCTTGGAATGGCGTTTTTGTCAAGCGTGACCTCGTTCCCGTTTACCGCAACGGATACCGTCTTTCCGTTTAACGTTATCTCTTCGGTCGTACCGACAAGCCCGGCAGGAACGGTCAGCGAGCCGTTCTCTCTGCCTACCGTTATTTTTTCCGTCAGTTCTTTTTCGGGCAATCTTACTTCTATCTTTATTTTTACGAACGCGTCCTCGCCGTTTGCCGTATACTTACCGACAAGAACGGTGTTGCCGCGCACTTTTGCCCTGACCGTATATCCGCCGTCCGCATTCCCCGTCAGTTCGACTTTCGAATCGTCGAAATCGGAATTATAATCCGCGTTGACGTCGAATTCCACCTTCGCGCCTTCCTGTTTGTCACCGTTTACCTGCACGGTAAAATCAAGACCGAGCGACTCCTTCAGACCGAGTTCTCCGTTTTCCGTCACGAGCGTGAGCCGATAGGACCCTTCGACTCTGTCAAAGTCCTCTTCGTTTTCGGGTTCGATCACCACTTCATTCGCATAAACGGTCACCGAAAAGGTTTTTTCGGAAAGGGAACCTCTTATCTCGGCGAAAACCGAGAAAGAAGTAACACCCGCCTTCACGCCTTTTACGGTCAGCAAACCGTTTTCGTCGACGACGGCGGTCGCCACGCCCTCGGCGGCTTGTTCCGTAACGGATACCGAATACCGGATCTTTTCGTCGAGTTTATTCCCGTTGAAAAGGGCATACAGCTGCGCCTTGAACTCTCCGCCGCCGGCAATGCGGATCTCGTCGCTTACTCCCCCGATGCTTGCGCTGTACGGAGAATCGGAAACGATAACTCTGCATTTTGCGTTTGTCTCGCCGACGCTTGCGACGATATCGCAAGCTCCGACGTTTTTCGCCGTAACGACGCCGTCGTTCGTCACGGTCGCGACGGTTTCGTTATCGCTTGAAAAAAGCGCCGCGGAACCGTCCGACGCCGTTGCGACGAGAACGGCGGTTTCATACTTTGACAGTTCGAGAGATTTCACGTTGAGCGTAACCGTGACCGTTTCGCTCACGCTTTCGCTGCCCGAACCGGAAATATCCGATGAATCCGGGGTCGGATCGCCTTTTTTCTTACACCCGGTCAAAGCTACGGCAAGGCATACGGATACAATCAAAATGAGGGATAATATAATACCTGTTTTTCTTTTATACATATTTTTCTCCTCGCCGTATCAATCCAGATCCCAATCGGCAAAAACGACGTCCGCCAACTGTCCTTCTTTAAGATGAGTATTCTGAAGCGAATTAAAATCGTTATAAAACGCTTTACGAAGAGCCTTTAACTGCGTATCGTTATAGGTCGACGCGTAAGTCGTGCATAAAACCAATCTCGGGAACTGCGATTCTATCAGGATGTTTTTATAAAGGATCTCATACTTTTCGGGATCCGTTTCCTTATACGGTTCTATTGCCTTATACGCCTGATCGAACAGATCCAACCAATGGTTTATCATTCCCTGCGGCCAGATCTCTTCGCCGGCAAGAGCGTTCGAGTGAACGCCGCCGCCCGTTTTGGCTTCTTTGGCGCGTTGATTTGCCTGAAGCTCGTTGAAATACCGGCGCATATACGGCTCGGCTTCCGCAAAATAGTTTTTGAACCAGAAGTCGACAACTTCGCCGTAATTATAGTTGCAGTTGAATTCGAATTTCGCCGCAAGATAATCCCTTAATTTCGCAAAGCCGCTGCAATTGGAATTTTCGTACGAGCCTTCGCTATAAACGTAACTTGCGTTATAACTCTTGAAGAACCGCAGATTTTCGGGAATGGTCTCAAAGCTGTTATACGGATAAAAATACATCCAGTAGTTTACTTCGTAAAGCCAGAGATACATTTTTCCGCCAAGCCCCGCCCATGCTTTTACGGCATTGGCATAAACCTGATTTTCGATCTCATAGAAACTATGAACGTAGTTTGCCGCAGACGCCGCATATTCTACCGAAACGCGATCGTGGCAATAAAGTTTTTCGTTGTTGCCGTTTTCGTCTTTTTGCAGCACGGCCTGAACGGTATCGGTTTCGTCTTTGATAAATCTGTAAAGATCGTCCGGCTGTCCTTTCCCTTCCGCGTCGTAAACGATATTGCCGCTCGCATCGTGCACCACGGGAGCTTTCACGCCCGTGCCGTAAGCAAGAAGGACGATATTGAATTCCTTGTTTTCGGAGAATCCGTCTCTGATCGCCTGATCGGAGGCAAGGTATTCGTTGACCTTATCGGCAACGTCGTTTGTAAACGTAAGCATCGCCCCCGCGATCGTGTTTCCGTAATGTTCATAGGATTGACGGCAGGCGTCGCAGGAACAATGCGTAACGTCGTTATAGCCTAACATTACGTCGTTTTGCGAAATTCTGATGTTATCGACGCCCGGTTTTGCCTTCATAAAGCCGATTATGGCATTTGCGTAGGTTTCCGTCATCGCACCGTATTCCGACTCGTCGCCGTGCGCGGTAAAGCAAGGCTGCCACTGGTTGTTTTTCAGTTTGTTGTTTTCGATCTCCATGGTATCGGAAAACCAAAGGGGATGAGCGGCTTTTTCGGCGATCGTCGTAAAGTCCGTAATATTGTGAACGGCGTTCGTTCCCGTATTCAGGATCAGTTCGCCCGTGGAGAACCCCATATCGTACTTTTTGGCGGAAGTCATTTTATTGCTCGCCACACGATAGGCGTAATCGGGAGCCTCTACGATATCCATGGCGGGGATCGTCCCGTCCGCCCCGGTGAACACTTCCATATCGGCAGACAGCTTTTCGTACCCTAAAACATACTTCAGAAAGGCTATCGCGCCCATCTGGTAGCCGCGTTCGGAATAAGCCTGAATAAACACGCTTTTACCGACGGTGGTGACCATATACCCGGAAACGCCGAGTACGGAATATTCCGGCAATGAAAGCCCCGCCTCTTCAAAGGCATCGTCGTTCCCGACGAATATATATTTCTCTCCGACTTCGCCGTCGGCAGTCTCGGGAACGTTGACATTGCTCGCGGCGAAGGTCTGCCTTTGTATCAGGCTGATCGCCCCAGTCGTCTGCCAGCCCCCGCCGACGATTTTATATTCCGTCGAACCGTTTTTGACGTACGTTCCTATCGCCTTGTCGTAATTCACGTTTACGTTATGCAGCGAATTCGTAACGTAATGAGCTTCGTCCGCCGTGACGGGCGATAAGGGGGACGGGACGTTTCCGCCCGCGCCCGATTCGCCGCCGCCCTTTTTCTTGCAGGCGGTAAGCCCGGAAGCAACACCGGCGGAAAGACATAATGCAGTCAATAAAGAAATTATTTTTTTCCCTTTCATCTTTTTCTCCTTACTCGACCGTTACGACGAACGATTCGGTCGAAGTGTTGCCGAACTCGTCGCTTACGGTAACACACATAACGTACCTGCCGGCTTTCGTCGTTCTGAAGGAATTCGAATTGCCGCCGAGAACGGTCATTTTCCCATCGGCGTTTATAACGTATTTCATTACGGTAAGTTTATCCGTCGCGGACACGTTATCCGTAGCCGTAAAGTCCGGAAGAATGATCACGTCGCCCGCTTTTGCGGTCGCGGTGTATCCGGAGGTGACCGTGATCACGGGAGCTTCGGTGTCGATAACGTTGATATACGCGGTGAATTTTCTGCTGCCTACCGCCCAATTCTCTTTATTTGCCGTGTACCTTGCGTTCCACACGCCGTATTTGTTGAGCTTTACGACGTATTCTTTGCTTGCGTCTACGTTTTCGAGCTTTACGCCGTAAATATCCGTTGCGATATTCCCTTCACTGTCATAAACCGAAAGTTTCACGGAAACGTTGGGAGAGAACGTGTCTCCCGCCGTAACGGAATGAAGAACGTATTCGTCGCCCAGATAATAGTTTCCGCCGTAATCGCCGTTTATGCTTATCGCAGGCTTCGCGTAATCGCCCGGATCGGAAGAAAGAACGTTGCCGGAAACGGCGTCCACCTTATATTCCGCCCCGCGGGAAGGATTTTCAACCGCAAAATCAAAGTACACTTTGCCGGACGGGAATCCGTTAAAGGCTTCTCCGTTATCGTATTTGCTTATGGGAACGTTGGTTTTATTGAACGAGAATTTACCGTTCTTGTAACCGACTCTTACGCCTTCGAGCCCGGCGGTCAGAACGGTTTTCAGGTCAAGCGAGAAATCCCCGTTCGAAACGGTCGTACCCGCCGAACTCACGGCGATATTCAACGTTGCCGAGATCGCGGAGTTTTCCGAATCTTTAAGCGTTATTTTTATGCCGCCGAACTTGGTAAGTTTTGCGAACGTGGTAAACTCCACCATGAACGCGTCGGCAACCTGTGCGTTTGCGAAAGTCCATTTTACTTCCGCCGCAGCCCTTTCGACCGCAATGAGAACGCCTTTATCGAACTCGTTTCCGTTATCGTCGACGTAGCTCGTGATAAACCCGTCGCCGTAGAAATATTCCGAACAGTTTATTTCCTGATCGTTACGGATCTTCAGCACCGCAATTTCCGTGGTCCCGTTATTGTACTCTTCCTTTCCGCAATAATACGTTATCTTCACCTTATCGCCGCTGTTTTTGACCGCGGGTATAAACGACTCGCCGGAAGCGTACGTTGCGGTTTCCCCGCTCTTGTACTCGACTTTGACCGAACAGAGTTTCTTTTCCGGCTTACCGGACGAATAGTCGTCGCAGTAAAGCTCGGGGAAAAGATATTCCGACCCTTCGATGAAAACGGGCGCGAGATCTGCGGTTCCGTTAAAGAACGGTTCTTCGCTTGCAACGGCGTTGATCGTCACCGACTTGCTCGCCGTATTGCCGACGTAGTCCGTCGCGGTATAGGTAACCGTCCATTCGCCGGCTTTTTCGAAACGGAATTTTTCGGTCACCTCAAAAGTCTCGCCGTTATGGGACGCGGTGATCGTTACGGTTTTATCGCCGCTGCCGCCTTCCGCGATCGCCCCGCCGAGATCGACGGGATAACCGAGTTTTACCCGATCTCCGATTTCGGGCAAGGTCGTAAACGTGATCGGGGCAATATCGCCGCCCGCGTGCATAATATACACTTTTTCGCTTTCGTTTCCGGAATAATCCTTAACGCTGTAAACGATCGCGTAATATCCGGATTTTTCCGGCACGAACGCACCGTTAAGAACGCTGACCGAAACGGGATATGCCGACGAGTAATTGTAATATACGTTGACGTCCGGTACAAGCTCGCCCGAATAATCGTCGTATGCGACGGCTGTCGGCACGGAATAATCTTTGCCGACGGCGCCCTCCGGCATTTTCTCGTAACCGGTATTCACCGTGATGACCGGAGCGTCGTTATCGGAAAAAGTGTTGCCGACGATATCCGCCCCGAGAACTTTGGTCAGGCAGAAATTCGCCGTAGTCGACGAATATCCCGACGCGGACAGACTTAAACGCACCTTATCGCTTTTAAAACCCGTCCATACGTCTTTGTAATAATCGACGCTGTTCAGTTGCGAAACGAGATTTCCCTGCGCGGAAACCTTTGTGGTCTGAGCGTCGAACGCAACCGAAACGAGCCACTTGTCGGGAGCGATCGGACTCGTTGCGCCGCCCCATTTCAGGTTTACCCCGTCATCCGAATTGAACTGTGCGACCCACGATCCCAGGATCAGGGTCCCCTTTCCGTTGTTCACCTCAAGACCGCTCGACTTCTCGTACCCGGTCATCACCTGCCCCTGACCTGCCGCGGCGATACACATCTGTCCGAGGGAGTTACCGTTTATCGTCCAGCGCATGATATCGACGTTTACGTAAATCGACGGATCCGACGCGTCCGTCAGAGTGAGAGTAAGTTTATCGAAATCCGCCGTTCCGCGTTTATCGGGCGTAATAAAGCCCTCGATGATATTATTCGCAGACGTTAAATCCGCAACGTCGATCAGCTTCGTGAACGACAACGTATCTCCCTTTGCCAGACGAACGTTAAGACCTTCGGAATTCGCTTCGAATTCCGTATATTTCCCGTATTCGGCGGAGCTTTCCCCGCCGCTCATGTCGTATGCGGTATATCCGACGTTAAAATCGAACGTTTTCACATAGATCTTACCGCCGTCGGTCGCCATATACTTGACGCCGTATTCTCCCGCCTGCGACAGACGGACCTCGTCGCTTCCGTAGTTCGTTCCGTCCGGAAATTCCACTACCGACGTCGCTTTCAGTTCTTTGCCGTTTACGCTTAAAACGTAATCGGGGACTTTAAGAGTTTCCCCGAAAACGTAATTCTGCTTTATTTCGTCTCCTTTCCACTCTTCGGCGTACGCCCTATCCGTTCCGGCAAAACCTGCCGTCGCAGCCGAAACTGCCGCAATCGCAAATGCGGTCACGGCAAACAGTTTCACTTTATTTCCGATACTCTTACTTTTGATTTCTTTTTTCATCATATCTCTCTTAAAATATTATCCCTTTACTCCGCCGACCGTTAAATTCCCGAGCAACCGTTTATGGAAACAGAGGAAAACTACGAGAACGGGAAGCAAAAACATCATCGGCGCCGCCATTTTCACCGGCATCTTTGCGAAATAATTGAACGAGCTGCTCTTGATCCAGTACAGCGCTTCCGAGATCGTCGGGTGCGTGGGAAGATAGAGCATGGGCGTCTGGAAGTCGTTCCAGTAAGTCACGAACATGATCAGCAAAACCGTGAAGAAGGTATTTTTCGCAAGCGGCATCGAGATCCTCGTCATGACGCAAAAATCGCTTGCGCCGTCAATTTCGGCAGCCTCGCTATAAGCCTCCGGAATCGCCGAGAACACTTCGTGGAACACAAGGAAATAAAGACCTAAAAAGCCCGATTTCAGGATCCACATTCCGAACATATGATCGTAGATACCCATTTTAATTACGACCTGCAATTCGGACGCCTGACTGCCGACGATCGGGATCACCATACAGACGAGAACGGTCGAATAGACGATCTTCGAGAACTTGTATTTATATCTCGCGCAAAGGTATGCCGTTACACAAGGCACAAGGGTCGCAACGAAAGCGCTGCCGACGGAATATAAAACAGAGTTTAGGATCATATCGCCGGTGGATATGACCGTTTTTACTCCGTTGATCAGTTTTTCTACCTTATACTCGTATAAGACGTAAGAAAAGTTGTCGAAATACCACGGATCCGGAAAGCCGTATTTGTTGCCCAGAAAGTCGTTCGGATCTTTGAACGAGGTTAAAAGCGCCCATATCAGCCATATGATCAATATCGCGCAATACAAACCGAGTATTATCGCCATCACTATCGTCAAAGGCGACATTCTCTCTCTCGTTACGTCCTTTTTACGTTTTAAAAGTTTCACGCTCAGTCCTCCTTCGGCCCGTATTTATCGAGCAGATGCTTAACTAAAAACGTGAGAGGCACCGCTACTGCCGTGATCATAAGTCCGAGCGACGCGATCGGCGGATATTCCGCAATGTTCTGTTTTGCCGTGTAGGTTTTTACGTAAAGCAAATATCCCAAAGTCATCGTCTCGTTGTTGGGGGTCGTCCCGAAGAAAATAAAGTCGTTGATCTGATTGGAGAATATTCCCGCCACGCCCGTTACAAGGAAAACGGAGACCGTCGAAAACGACATCGGCAAAACGATGTACCAGAACTCTTTGATCCCGCTTGCGCCGTCCAGGTGCGCCGATTCGATAACTTCTGTCGAAATGGAAGACATTTTATTGGCATACATTAATACGGAAGTCGCGAAACCGATAAAAATGTTATAGAACATTACGGTCGTAAATCGCCTGTCGATGCTGAAAAAGTCTATCTTCCGATCCATCTTGAACATTTTTTTGAGTATGTCCGCCAGAACGTTATTCATGAAAGACGTATAAATACTTACCAGAACTATGCTTGACAATATAGACGGCAAAAAGAGCATAACTCTGAAAAATCCCGACGCAGGCAGTTTCTTGAATATGTAGTACGAAAAGAACAACCCGAGCGGCACCCCCACGACAAGAGTGATCAGGTATACTTTTACCGACACCCCCGCCGCGTGGATCATCTGATCGAACATCGTGGGATCTTTGAACCACCGCGTAAAGTTATCGAAGGTCCAGGTAAACTTTCCGTAATCGTATACGTCTATATTTTTGAACGACAACAGGATCGAGTTGAAATTCACAAACAAATAGAATATAACGAATTGAAGAACGGGATATGCCATGAACGCGCAATAGAACAGAAGTTTCCTATTCGAGCGCGAACGGACGCTGTTTTTTTCCGCCATGTTTTATACCTCTTTCCAGAAAGAGGAACCTCTCTTCTTCCAGTACGCGTAACTCTTCAGGAAATAATCCTCGCCGCTCTTTGCGCTTACGCCGTCTTTCAGAATCGTCACAGGGGTACCGGGTTGTACGCCGATGGTATTGATCTTGGTAGGCATCAGGTCGCTTCGATTTTTAAGATAGAACGGAGCGTTGGAATAGTAACTGAAGGTTTCGCTCTTTTTGTTATAGTTGATCAGAGTTTTGGTGAAATAGTTGGCGTTTGCGTAAGTCTCTTCGCTCACATCGTAATCGAAATCCTTAAGCGCGTGCGTGATGTTCGTGAATTTGTCAAGCTCGCCGTCGCTGCAGGCAAACTGAACGAAATCGAGCACCGCCTGCTTTTTCGAACCGAGATTTGCTTTCACGCAGACCGCGGCTTCGAGATAATCGAGGAACACGTTATTGCCCTCCGCGAGTTTCGCTTTGGTCGCCTTGGGAAGGGGCATCCAGCCGAATTTGCGATTCTGTTTGGAATATTTCTCATCCTTTTTCGCCATATTGTTAAAAACGACGTTCGCTTCGGCTTCCCACCAGGATCCGTCTACATACATGGCATACTTCTCGTCCGAAACAGACATATCGGTGCCGGATTTCAGGAACATTTCCTGAGCGTCGGTCTGTGAGAACGCGGTATTAAAACCGTCTTCGTTGTAGTAATCTTCTTTGGATACCATACGTTTCACGAAGTCGAGCCCATAGTACCTGCCTGCCTGGCGGAACACTTCGTATCCGTTGGTATAATCGATCGTCGCGCTTTCGATAACGGGCTCGCCGCCTTCCTTTACAACCGCAGTCCCGTCGCCGTTAAGTTTGACAAGATCGGTAGCGTTGCCTTTGAAAGACATGTTAAGCTCCATCTGATCGAGACCTTCGTATTCCGCCACCAAAGCGTTATACAGAATGTTGATGTAATAATCGGAATAAGTTCCGGGAAGCATAAAGGGAGTAACGCCCCTCTTCAGCATTTGTCCGCAAAGATAGAAGAACTCGTCGTAAGTTGCGGGAAGTCCGTCATCCATAGAATAGTCAATGCCGTTTTCCGTTCCGGTTTTTCCGTCCGGTCCTTTACTCTTGTTCGGATTGCTTTTGCTTATGAGCGACGTCGTTTCCGAATCGGAGATATAAAATCCGTATTCGTCAAAAACCTCTACGTTATAAATAAGACCCATCGCCCCCTTATAATGAGGAAGAGCATAGTATTTTTCCTGCACGCCTTCCGAGGTAACGCCGCCGAAATACGATTTCTGTTTTTCGTTCATTTTGGAACGAATGGTCTTGTTGTCGTATTTGTTGGTGCCGGTAACGATATCCGTCAGGTCTTCGAGCGCGCCGCTCTGACGCCAGGCGTAATAGTCTCCGCCTTCCATAAAGAATACGTCGAAGTTGGAATTTTTTATATCGTCCGAAGACCATTGTTTCATCTCGCCCTCGTGGCGAACCTGAACTCCCTTTTTCCCTTCTTCGTATACGGTATCCTTATTGGCTTCTTCGAAATCGGCTTCGAGCTGATAGAGCCACTCGTCCTTGAAGCCCGCATTATAAGTAAAAACCTGGATCTGCGTTTTCGTCTCGTCGTATGCCTTGTCCGGGTGACCGCCGTCTCCGCCGGTGCCCGCGCCGGGTTTTCTGCAACCGGCAGCCGAAACTGCCGACGTCAGCGCAATGCACGCCGCCAGAGCCGATGCGAACAATTTATTTTTTTTCATCATAATTTACTCCTTTTGCCTACGGCGCAGAACATGCACCGACATAATTTCATCGATTCTATTATAAAGCATATCGCGGTTATTGTCCATACTTATATTTATTTTTTTTTGCGAATTTCTATTGTCTTTGATTTTCGTTTTACTTTTTCGTTTCTTTGTGGTATATTGAATCCGGAGGGAAAAAATGGCAGTTATCACATACAATAATTTCAGCTTTCATATTCAGCATAACGGTTACCCCATAATGCATGACCACACCGGCACGTATGAATTCATATTCGTTTTAAGCGGAGAGATCCTGCATAAAATCAACGGCAGAAAGGAATTATTAGAGCAAAATACCCTTTGTTTTTTAACTCCGACGGACAAACACGCCCTTGAAAAGAATACGAACAACGCCATTTATATCAGTTTATCCATCGTGCGGGAACACTTCGAGCAACTGCTGGAATGGATCGCGCCCGATATCCGGCAGCGGATGTTCGGCTCTTACGAAAAAATAAAAATATCGATGAATTCCGCTTCGGAGATCATAAAACTTACCAACAAAGCGTTGACCTCTTCGCCGAGCGTTCATTACGAATTTCTACACATTTTGACCTGCATTCTGACCCGCAGGATCATAACGTACCACTACGACAATGCGATCACGGAAAACTATCATCCGGCGATCGAAAAATTCATAAAACTGCTTGACGACAAAAAAAATTTAGCCATTCCTCTTAACAAACTCGTGTGGCAAACGGGCTATTCCTACACTCATCTCAACAAGCTGTTTTTGCAGGACACGGGCGTAAGCGTAGGCAAATTCTTCAGCAAGAAAAAGCTGGACTACGCTTTAACGTCGATCAAGTGTTCGGACGAATCTTTACAGGCGATATCCGACGCGCTCGGATTTTCCACCTATTCTCATTTTTCTTCCTTCTTTAAGAAATGCACGGGCTTTTCTCCTTTGCAATACAGGCAGAATTCCGCCATATCTTTCACCGTCTGAAAAAGCCGCGATATCCGGATCTTATCCGGGGTATCGCGGCTTTCTTTTCATTTTCGGATCCGGTATCCGTTATCCCGGACCTTTTAAAGGCGTTTTCACGGATGAAAAAGTCAGCGACGACCGAGTATCGTCGCGAAATAATAAACGGGCATCGCGCTCCAACCGTGGCATAAACTGCCGATCCCGCCGAAATCGTCGGCGCCGAGTTCGGTCTCCCAAAAACTCGTAGCGCCCGCTTCGACCATCGGCGAATAGGTTTTTACGATATCGTTTATCACGAATCCCCCGTAAGAGGCGTCCGCTTTCAGAAGCGCGTCGTAAGCGAATCCTTTTGTCGAAAGAGAGGAAGCCACCATGCCGTTATCCCGTTTTTCAAGGCAATCCGCGATCCGTCTTGCCGATTTTTTCTTATCCGTAGCCGCGCCCGCAAGAATTGCCAGAGCGGTCGCAAGACATCCCGTTTTCTCTTTCCCGTCGCTTATTCTGAACGAGCCGTCCGCATTTTCAAACGTTTTCGCGATAGCCGTTATCGTTTTTCCGATATCGCCATCCGGCAAGCCGAACAATTTCCGATAAGCGAGATCGGCAAGCACGAAAGCGCAATTCAGCGCGCAATGATACTCTTTCTCCTTCGGTTTCTCTTTATTTTTCCCGAGATCGTCGTCGTAATTATCGTTTCCCTCGCTCCACTCGTAAAAGTTCCAAAAAGGGGCAGGAAACCGCGCTATAAGCCCGTTATCGTCCATTCTTCCCTTTAATACCGAGTATAATCCGTCGAGCGTCGGCTTTACTTCGACGGGCAGAGTTTTATCGCCCGTAAAATCGACGTATTCTTCGACAGCCAGAAAGTATGCGATCGAAAAAAACGGAATGGGATAATCCGTGCCGCCCGTCGCGCAAAGCCTTAACAGCCCGTACCGATCGACCGATTTTCCGATGAGCACCAGATTTGCCCTTGCGTAATCGGCGTTGCCTCCCTCGAACGCATAATACCCGCAAAGAGCCTGATTACGACCGTCGAAACAGTACATCCCCTGCTCTCGCCAGGGGCAATCTTCGTAATGCTCGTGCATGCAGAGTTTAAGCGTTTCGACGCAGATCGAATCGATTTCGTTTATGATCCCGTTCCCGTAATCGACGACCTTTTCCTTTACGGGATATCCCGTCGGCGAGATCCCCGCCGCGACGATCTCGCCGATGACCCCATCGTCGGCAAAAATTTCGAGATAGCGGCACCCGAAACGGCGAAAACAGTTCATATAGCGGTTTTCGCCCCTTTTGGCGCGATATTCCGCCGAAAAATCGCATCCGCCGACTTTACGCCTTACGCCGCCATCCGAAATATGTTCGCCGTAAGCGACGGTGACGACCCCCTCGGTTTTGCAAATTATATCGAAATATAAAAAGCCCGTCGTCTCCTTGCCGAGGTCGAGAAGCACCGAATTTCCGGTTTTTATGATCTTGCCGCCGACAAATTCGCCGAACGACTGATTTTTTATGCCGCGCGGATAAAAATTCGCGGGGCTTTCGCCTATAACCGCATTCGCGTAATCCGGGCGTCCGCTGGCTTTGACCGAATCATAGAAAAACGAAAAACCGAGTTGCGGCGTTATCCGTTTTCCGTATCCGTTTTTATACTCGTTCATCCTGCGGCATTTCGTGCCGGTTCCGCTGCATAAAACGGGAACGCCGTCCGAATGCAATTCGAAGATCACGCCTGCCGGCGCGGCGACGTAATTCGCCGTATCGACGCCGCCGTGATAGACCTGCAATCTGATCTCGTCGCCCCGGTTTACCTTGCCGCTTAAGTCAAAACAGTCGTATTGTTTATAATCCGGCAGGTCGGCGCAGGCGGAAAACGCGATCGGCACGATCCCGTCGTTCCGAAAGGCGGCAAACGCGCCGTCGCACGAAACGTAAAGTTCGACTTTTTCCCCCGCAACGGAAACGGGGATCAGAAATTCGGTATAAGTATCTTTCCCCTCGGCATCGGGGCTTACGATCCATTTCGCTTTTTCAAACATTCTTTTTACTCTTTATTCTAAAAATTAAATATATGACGGAAATTATAACGCATGCCGCGCTTAACGCCGCAAGCAGCAAAAACACGGCGTGCCAGCCGAATCCGTCCGCAAACGCACCCAGACCGTACGCGCTCAACGTGCTGCCGACGTAACAAAGCCCGTTCATCATCCCCGCAAGCATGCCCGCGTTGAACCGCTTTTTCAGGTATAGCGGAGCCATGCTCGTTATAACGTTATTCGTAGCCGAAGTAAGAAGCGACACGCCCGCAAGACAGGCAAGCGTTATCACGATACCGAAAACGCCGCCGCCCGCCAGCGTAAGACAGAAAGTCAGAACCGCGATCGCGGCAAA
This sequence comes from uncultured Clostridia bacterium, assembly GCA_934271265.1. GTDB lineage: Bacteria > Bacillota > Clostridia > Christensenellales > Borkfalkiaceae > UBA10281. The sequence continues at coordinate 35,873 of CAKQRE010000043.1, forward strand.
CGCCATGCCGCACAGATCCACGAAATCGCGCACTTTTTTGTTAAGCGCGACCGCGACAGCCGTACCGAACAGCGCAAGCATCGGCATAACGAGCGTCAATATGATCCCTAACGAATCGGGAACGCCGTACTGTTCTTTCAATATCGCCGGCACCCACGTTGTAAGCCCGTCTTTCACCAGATTGGTTACGATCGCGAAAATACCGAGAGCGGCTATGGAAAACGCCATAGCGCCGCCCGCGCCGGCGTTTTGCGCATTGCCTGCCGCGCAGGCTGTTCCGTCGGCGGGCTTGCCCTCCTCTTCTTCTTTTTTCTCCGCAACGCACGCCGCCGTCAGCTTGTCGAAAAACGATATCCATACGAGCGCGATCGCAGGCAACGTTGCCGCCGCAAGATAAAAAATAACGCGATAATTCCCTGCCGCCACAAACAAAGCGGAAAGCCCGTAAACGGCAAACGTTCCCGCCGCAACGGTCGTTCCCATAACGACAACGACTTTCGGAGAATACCCGGCTTTCAGCGTTTCGGATAAAAGCCGGATAAGGCACGGCCATAACACGGACAGCGCCGCGCCGTTCACCAGCCATAAAAACAGGATAACGGTAAAATTTCCGACGAGCCCGACGGACAAATTGCAAACCGCCGAAACGAGCAGAACGCAAAAAACAAGACGCTTTATCCCGTATTTTTTGCAAAAGATCCCGTTTACGATCTGCCCCGCGCCGTATGCGAAAAAGAAGAAAGTGCCCGCCATACCCGCCATTGCGTGCGTAACGCCGAAATCGCGCTCGATATTAACGATATTCGCGCTATAGCCCAACTTCCCGATATAAGAGCAGGCATACACGAGCCAGCATAAAAACAGCAGTACGGAGGCAGATCGGCTCATTCCGATCCGCTTCCGCCCGCCGTTATTTCCGCAAAATTTCGCTTTGTCCGTCATAGGATCACCTTACACGTCCCGAAGCCGCTGACGTAATGTTTTTTCACTCCTAAAAGTTCCATCCATTTCCGCGTGAGAGCGGTTCCGTACATTCTGATCCTTCCCGCCCTTTCAAGCCCCTCTCCGTCGGAAAGATAGTCCGGTATTTCGGCTTCTTCGTAAAGCCACTTCGGAGCGCACCAGAAACACGCTTCCGGCATTATTTTCGCGTATACTTCCATAGATACGTTCATGTGCCCGTGATGAGCCATCTGGCAGTAATCCGCCTTCAGCAGATCTTTGCTTTCGCGGAATAATCTGTCTCCGCCGTCGGGCCCGAGATCGCCTAAAAACATGACCGATTTGTTTTCCCCGGATAATCTGAACACAAGGGACGCGTCGTTCATAAGGTTCGCATAAAGACCGCCGGTATAGGAATACAAAACGTCGATCGTCACCTCGTCCACAACGATTTTGTCCCCTCTCTTAACGACCCGGGCTTTCTTCGCGAATTTATCTTTAACGGCGTTGAAAGCGGGTAACGTTTCGGTTAATTCCTCGCGAAAATACGTAAGGTCGGGAACGTCCGTTATAGCGATAAGCTCGTCGTAATCGGGGAAATTATAATACACCGCCCCGATATCGAAATCGGCGGCGCCGTTTTCCGTCATTTCGGAAATAAAGCCCTCGATGTGATCGCTGTGCGCATGCGTTAAGATCCACGCCGATACGTGCCTGCCCGCCACGTACTTTTTCAGAAGCGGCATGTCTTCCCTCCTGCCGCCGTCTATAATTATCACGTTATTCTTCTTTGTAACGACAACGAAACTCATCATAAACTCGCTCGTTTCCGTTAACATATACATTTCCGTATTCATTATATCTCTTCAAATTTTATTTTTACGGCATTTTCGATTTTGCCCAGGCTCACGTCGTTGAAATGAGCCTCCCCGTCGCCGTAACCGAGTATCGCAAAACGCGTATCGGGATAGATCACGTTGTTTTCAAAACAGACTTCGCCGCAAACTTTTTCGACCTTTGCCGCAGCGTACTCTTTATTTCCCGCCGTATAACGGAAGTTTACGGGGAAAGTCTGCCCTTCGCCCGCGCTCGAAAATATTATATGCTCTATCTCTTTTCCGGTATTCCCGAGGAAAAACATAAGCGTGTAAACGCCGCCGCACTCAAAACCCGTGTAGCTCGGTTTGATTCCGCCGGAATACAGAATTTTCTCGTCTTCTCCCGCATATTTGACCTTTATCCGGGCGTTTGGCGTACCGAAACCGTCGTGCATCATAAAGTCTCCGTATAAAACGCCGCTTTTTTCCGCGCGGACAAGCGCGGAACGGATCTCGCCGAGATGTTTATAAAGGTTGCCGTACTTTTCGAGGCGATCTTTGCGAGGGACTATCGCCGAACGATATTTCTCTTTAAGCCGGGCAGATAATTCTTCGCTCGCCCGATATAGATTTTTTGCGCGATCGACGTTATTAACGCCCGATTTTACGGCATTTTCCCCGCTAAGGCAATCTCTCCCGCAGCCATAAACCGTAAACAATTCGTCAGTTGCTTTTTCGGTAACGGTTTTTGCATATAATTCCATAAACGAGCGGCAGAGATCCATACGAACGTCATTGCAAAAATCATCGACTTCCGCATTTTTTATTTCCGACCGCAACACCCTGACAACGTCGGCTAAACTGTCTCTGAATTGATTCTTCACAAAAAAGTCCGCTTCTGCCATGGCGGTACCGATATAAGCCGAATGATACATAGGAACGTTTACGGAAAGAAGTTTTTCCGCAACCGCCGCGCTTCCGGTAATTTCCGCATAAACGCCGGGGAAGTCGTCCTCGGCGATTCTGCCCGACCATAATCTTCCCGCCGCCGCCATAACCGGATACGTACACGGATAGAAAGAGCATGATTTTTCCCACGAGGTGGCGACAGCCCCGACGGGGTGATGCTTCATCGCGTAACGCGTTATGGTTTTTACGTTATACGCGGAAGAATATTCCCCCATATACGCGCAGAATAAATATTGAAAACCCAACTTGTCGTAAAGATAAAACCAGTCCTTTTTCACCCTGCCCGTCCAATGTCCGGCGGGCAGATCGCTTACGAAATAGTAATTCCAATTACAAAGAACGATATCGCGGGGAAGTTCGCGAAGAATATCGGCATACTCGAAAAAATCATCCCACATCATCATCGTTTTGCCGAGTTTTTTAACGAGATCATGCGAACGCAATATATGCTTTAAAAACATTTGCGCCTTGCTCTCGCCCTTTTTTATTCTCTCCCGACAGCGGGGACACACGGCGAAATCGAAAGGTTCGTCAAGCCCCATGTGGATATAGGGCGAAGTAAACGCAGACGAAACTTCCGAAATATACTTTTCGAAAAATTCGTATAGTTTTTCGTTTGACGAGCATCCGCAGGTACCGCGCAAAGTCGAAGCAAAGCCCCTGCCCTCTTTCCGTTCGTTTTCGCATTCGCTCAGATCTTCGAGTTGAGGATAGGCAAACATCTTCTCCATATGCCCGAGATTTTCAAATACGGGAATCAAAGAAACTCCTTTTTCGTCTCCGTATTTCACGATTTCGCGCATTTCGTCAAGCGAATAAGTATCGTCTTTATCGAAAAACTCCGTCTCGCTCGTGCGAACCGCGTTTTCGAGATAACAAAACATCGCATTGTACCCGTTCCGAAAAGCAAAATCGATATAACTTTTAATAAACGGTATGTTTTCTTTTTGTCTTGCCAGATCGATTTGTGCGCAGATAAGTTTCATGTGTCCTCTTCCGATAAAATAAGGGGCGGGCTTAAGTTAAGCCCGCCCGCATAAATACCTTTTATTGAATTAAGCCTCGTTTACCGTAACACCGTTTATAGGATAGTTTTCAGCGTCCATAGGAGCTTCTTTTGCGGCATCGCCAATCTGCTCGCCGTCGATCCTGCCCCAATAATGAACTTTCTTCGCATTTACTACAACGTTTTCACAGGCAACGTAGTTACCGTCTTTAACACCCGTCTTCGGATTTCTCATGATCCAATATCCGAACAACGAATATATTTCCTGTCCTGCCGCATTTACCGTTATGTTCTTAAAGGAACTGAGCTGCAACTTCCTGCCGACAATAAATCCGTATTGTCCCGTCGTTATATCCTTTTCGGGCGCGGCGCACGATTTAACGTTTATAGTAATATTCTCGAATTTAGAAGATTCAGCCATAAACGCCAATACGCTCACGAATTCCTTACCCGTATAAACAACGTCTTCGAATATTACGTTCTTAACGGTCGCGTTTTTAATTTTACCGAACAATCCGTATCTGCCGCCGTCGGACTCGCTGCCCGTATTGTAATTTTTAATTTTATACCCCATTCCGTCGAAAGTCCCGGCAAAGAACGCGGACGAGCCATATATCGTATTGTCGTTCCAAAGAAGGCTATGTGCGGGGTACTGAACCCATGCAGGCAAAGCAAGAGCCGTATTTTCGAAATCGATATCGTTTGCGAGTACGAAATAGCCGTAAGTCGCGGTTTTATCCGTAATATTTTCTTTGAATTCGGCAGTCGTCGTGATGGCTTTCGTAACGATAATAACCTTGACGGAAAGCAGATTTACGGCGTTATCTTTCTGCATGGTTACTTCCACGTCTCTCTCGCCGATCGCGCCCGCCGTGAAAGCCGATACGGGAAGAACAAGCACGTTATCCGTTACGGTAGCGCCTTCGATTTCGTCGCCGTTGAATTTAACGCTTTTAAGCGTTCCGTAATCGTTGCCGAGGTCGATTTCGATATTACCCGTAGCGCCGATGACCTGTTCGGCAAGCGTCTTTGTCGTATCCGCAACTTTAAGGTCAACGACAAAACGTTTACCGTTATTCGTTATTTCGATTTCGTTTACAACGTCTTTGTTATAGGTAAGACCCGTTATGGGATATTCCGCAGGAGTCATAGCCGGATAGCCGTCGCCGTCAAGTCTTCCCCAATAAGTTACTTCTCTTGCGTTTACGACGAAGTTTTCACAAGTAATGATCGCGCCGTTATCGTCTGCCGCGCCCGAACGCTTGATCCACCAACCGAACAAAGAGGAGATCGTGCTGCCGCTTGCATTCACGGTAAAGTTTTTATAAACGTTTTTGTTTGCGTATGCACCGCAGATAAATCCGCGACCGTTAACCGTACTGTCCGACGGAGAAACAAGAGTTCCCGTAAGCGAGGTTTTTTCAACGTTGACGGTAATGTTATCAAAAGTCACGTTTGCGATGCTGTGACCGAAGATATTGGCGTTAACGATTCCGTTATCGTGCCATACGTTGTCGACGACAAGGTTTTTGACGGCAGATTGAACGGCGCCTTTATCGTCGGTTATCAGGAACAAACCGAACGGGTTAGCCGTGTTAAAGTTTTTAAGCGCATAACCTCTTCCGTCGAAAGTTCCGACAAAACCGATTTTACCGTTTACCTGATTTGCTTTATGAGCAAAACTCGACGTGTTCGCCCCTTCGGGGAATGCGGGATCACGCAGAGCTTCATGATTAAAGTCGATATCGCCCGCAATCGTATAGTAACCGTAAACGCCGCTCTTGCCGTCGTCGTCTTCGGTAACTCTTTTGTTCAGCGAAACGGGATCTCTTAAAAGAGTGTTCCATTCTTCTACGCTTGAAATGACCCTCGTAGCGACCGTAACGTGAAGGGTAAGCACATAAACCGCGCCATCGCGTTCGGCTGCGCATAACACGGTTTGTTCGCCCGCGTCTTCCGCGGTAAACGTGTCCTTGGGAAGAGTGAGAACGCCGTTTTCAAGCGTTGCGCCCTCGATCCCGAATCTGCCGAACTTGACCGACAACAGTTTTCCGTTATTTTCTTCGCCGAGATCTACGGTGAAATTCTCCGCGCCGATCTCCTGATTTTCGGTTAAAACGTTGGTCTCTTTTACCTTAAGGTCGATCTCGAACGTTTTTCTTTCCGCTTCGTTTTCGCTGTTTACTTTATAAAGATCTGCGGCGGTCACTTCGAGAGCCATGCCGCATTCGCAGGCGTAAGAATCCCAGTCTTTCCCGAGCGCGAAAACGTGTTCGCTTTCGATCTTCGCGTTACAGACCGAACACACTTTCCAATGTTTTTCGTCGTCGTGCCCCGCATATTCGCCAAGCGTATGCTCCTGATTTTCTATCACGTGCGTCGCGTCGTTTTTGCAAACGCCGTTGTGCGTACCGTCACCGTTGTCCGTGTAAACATAATCATGCCCCGTCGCGGCGATCTCTTCTTCCGCCTTGTAACCGCAAACCGAACATTCTTTATGCTTTTTACCTTTTTCGGTGCAGGTCGCGGCGGTATCCGTCACCCATTCGCCGAACGCATGATCGGCAACCTCGATTTTTTCGCCGTCTTCGGCGCAAACCTTCCAGTGCTGACTTTCGTTTTTCTGCCATTCTCCGCTCGCAACGTGCTCATGCGAACTTTGGCTCTGATCGCCGCCTTCCTCGCCGCAGGCAACGGCAAACGAGCAGGCAACGGCAATGATCAAAGCCGTTAAAAGTGTTTTCAACAACGCTTTCTTCATATTTCCTCCATAACTTTTCGATATTTTTTCGTCAAATCTCCTGTCTGACGAGTTAATTGTACCATATATGCGAGCCGCGTGTAAATCTTCTTTTCGACTATTTTTTACGAATTCCTATTATTTGCTTCCCGCACCGTTTTTTTGATTTACGATTCGGCGAAAAAGAGTTAAAATAAAAAAACGGAAACCAAGCCGAAATTTCAAAAAAGGATCAGCGATTTATGGCAACGGATTTTAAACGGTATTACGAATTCAAAGACGATCTCGACGAGGTGATTTTTCACCGCCACGACATGCCGTCTCCCTGGATGAACTACCTGACGAACGGAACGTTTTTTACGATGATCTCGCAGGCGGGCGGATCCTTGAGCTGGTACAGATCCCCGGAAATATGGCGGATCGGCAGGTATAATTTTTATAATCTCCCGACCGACGGCAACGGACTGTTTATCTATATCAAAGACAAAAAAACCGGAAAGGTCTGGAATCCGACCGTTATCCCCTGCAACGCGATACCGGACGAATGGTATTCTGCGCACGGTTTCGGCTACACCCGTTTTCATGCCGTAAAAGACGGCGTGACGGTCGATCTGAACTGCTTTGTCGGCACCGAAAACGCGCTTATATACGATATGAACATCTCCGCCGAAACCCAACGCGAAATAAGCGTTTTCGCCTGCCGGGAAATGGGGCTTATGGAATATCTTCGCGAAGTGCAATGGCAGTGCTACTGTAAAGCGAGCAACAATATTTTATACGACGAAAAAACAGACAGCCTTTCTTACGAATATTTCGTGGACGCGCAACCCCGCCCCGACGAAACGCCTAAAGTGTTTTTCGCCGCGAATATGCGATCTTCTTCTCACGACGGTAGCCGCAGAAGTTTCATGGGAAATTACCGCGATTTCGGAAATCCGATCTCCTTAGAGCGCGGAGCTTGCGGCAACAGCGAGCTGAAAGGCGGCGAAGCCATGTTCGCTATGCAATTCGATTTGACGGTAAGCGAAAAACCGCAGAATTTAAGCGTGTTTTTAGGTACTTACGGTCAGACCGAAAGCGTGAAGCCGCTCCTTGATAAACTCCGCGAAAAGAACTACGCCGAAAAAGAATTTAAACGCGTGAAAAACCGCCTTTCGGAACGAAAAAAATATTTTTCGGCAGAGATCCCGGACAAGGATATGCAGCGTATGGCAAACGTGTTCAACCCCTTGCAGGCTTACGTCAATTTCCTCGTCTGCCGCGAAATTTCCTTCTACGCGACCGGAACCGTACGGGGAATAGGCATGCGCGACGCCGCGCAGGACGTTCTCGCAAACGTTTTATACGATTTACCCGCATCGGAAGAAAAAATTTTACTGCTTTTGGGACAACAATACAATTGCGGCAAAACGAATCATTATTTCTATCCGGTCGAAAAACGCGAGCCGCTTGTAAGCGACCGGAGCGACAACCACCTGTGGCTCGTTTACGCCGTTTATCAAGTGATATGCGAAAGCGGAAAAACCGACTTTTTATATAAAACCACCCCTTACTACGACGGCGGCGAAGGTACGGTTTTAGAACATATAGAAAAGTCTGTCGGATACACCGTGGATCATCTCGGCGAACACGGTTTGCCGCTTATGCTCGGTTCGGACTGGAACGACATGCTTTCCAACGTTTGCAAAGAGGGCAAAGGCGAAAGCGTTTTCGTATCGCAAATGCTCGTTCTCGCCTGCAAACAATTAAAGGAAATTTACGCGATTATCGGCAAAGACGATAAAACGCCTGACGAGATAATAGCGCGGCAGGAAAAGATCCTGAACGATTTTTGCTGGAACGAAGACAGATTTATCCGCGCCGTTTCGGACGAAGGCTTGAAGATAGGCAACCGCGACGAAAAGTGCGGCTCGCTGTGGATCAATTCGCAAAGCTGGGCGGTCATGTCGGGCTGTTCGGACGAGGAAAAACTTCGCAAATGTATGGAAACCACCGTTTCTACACTCGATTGCGGTTACGGGTTATTGAAACTTTACCCGCCGCTTCAAAGAAATTACCCGTCCAAAGAACACGAACTTACGTTCGCGCAACCGGGCGTAAACGAAAACGGCGGCGTGTTCTGCCACGCGAACACCTGGGCGATCATCGCCGAATGTATGCTTAAAAACAACAACGAAGCGTATAAAATTTACAAAGAGTTAATACCGCATAATATCGTTAAAAAATTCGGCGTGGAAAAATACAACGCCGAGCCGTATATTTATTCTTCCAACATCCGCGCGCCCATGGCTCTGGACGCGGGGCAAGCGGGAGTTTCCTGGCTTTCGGGAACGGCTTCCTGGATGATGATCGCCTTAGAGGAATATATTTTCGGCGTGAAACCGTGCTATAAAGGGCTTAAAATTCAGCCGTGTATCCCCGACGAGTGGGAAAAAGCGACCGTTAAAAGATTTTTCCGCGGTTGCGAATACACGATCGAAATAGACAATTCAGCGGGTTGCGGCAACAGTATAAAAGAAGTTTATTTAAACGGCAGGAAGTTTGACGGCGAGTATATTTTATCTTCCGCCCCGACCGCCTCCGTCAGAATCGTTACGGGCAAAAAATAAATAGAAAAGCGAGAACCGTTTATGATAAAAGAATATCGCTTCAAAAACCTGGACTACGTCATTTCATACCCCCGCGATTACGTCGAGGGCAAACGCTATCCTGTCATTTTTCACACCCCCGGCGCAGGCGCGCGAGGCAGAGATCTGACGCTTATCGAATCGGGAATAGGACTTTTAGACAGGCAAGCCGAAGGCAACGAACACGTGAAAAAATGCCTTATTGTAATTCCGCAATGTTACGCGCAGAACTGGTTCGATATCTACGACGAACTCCGCGATTTATGCGATTCTATTTACAACGCGCCCTTTACCGACAAGCATAGGTTTTACGGCTCGGGCATCAGCATGGGCGGTTACGCGATTTACCAACTGTTTATGACTTTTGCCGACAGGTTTGCGGCAGGCATCGTTTGTTGCGGCGGCGGAATGTACTGGAACGCCGAGCATATCAAGGATATTCCGCTCTGGATCTTCCACGGCATACAGGACGACGTTATTTTCGTGGAAGAAGCGATCCGTATGACCGAAAAATTACGCGGATTCGGCGGGAAAGTCAGACTTACCCTGTACGATAACTGTTGTCACGACAGTTGGACGCAAGCCTACGCCACGCCCGAACTCTACGAGTGGTTGCTTTCTCAAAGCCGGTAATTGATAAAGAGATCTCACGAAAGGAGGGGCAAATATGTTAAATTTATTTCCGAGAGTGATTCTTGCAGACAAAGAAACCGAACTGCGTTTCAGCGGCGACGAACTGATCGACAAAGCAAAGGTCACCGTATCCGTTCAGTCAATGGAAAAATATAACGTTCCGCATTCGGATAAGTATCGCATAGACGAAGATAATCGACTTATAGCCCGGGATATCGTTGTAGATAACGGCGAAGCGAAATTCTCTTTCACACCCTCTAGCGAACAGCGGCACAGGGTATATATCGATACGGGCGCAAGAAAAGCGACGTTCGAGATCTACTCGCTCGAAGAGGACTTATTTAAACTTACGCCCTTAAAAGGCGATACGCACCTGCATACCACCGAATCGGACGGCTTATTCACCCCTACCGAAACGGTTGCCGCCTACTATGAGGCGGGTTTCGATTATATGGCTATTACCGACCATCACAAGTACGCGGGTTCGGCAAAAATGGCGAAAACGATGGACAAAATCGCCGAATATTTTAAGGTCTACCCGGGCGAAGAAGTGCATAACCGCGGAATGGGGTACTTCCATATCATAAACCTGGGCGCAAGCGCGAGCGTGAACGAAATAATAAACGCCGACCCCGACGGAGTTTTTGAAAGTACCACTCAAAACGCCGCCGAAATCAAAAAGCAATACGCCCTGCCCGACTGTATCGACGAAAAAGAATTTGCTTTTCGTTTATGGGTATCTGAAAAGATACGCGAGTCCGGGGGGCTAAGCGTGTTGTGTCACCCCTACTGGGACGCTTACGGCGAATACAATATGCAAACCCCTATGCTCGAATTTCTGCTTGAAAAGGGAATTTTCGATGCGTTCGAAGTGGTTGACGACGACGATCACACGGGCAACGGAGTAAACCTGCAAACCGCGATTTATAACGAAATGCGAGCAAACGGAATAAAGGTGCCGATCGTCGGCTCGTCGGACTGCCACAGCGTGGTTTCCGACGTATTCGATAAGTTTTTCACCTATGCCTTCTGCGAAAACGGAAACGACGTAAAACAGGCGATCAGAGATTTGAAAACCGTGGCTATAGAGCGATTAAACGGCGAATACCGCGTTTACGGACCGTTCAGGCTCGTTAAATACGCAAGGTTTTTGTGCGATAATTTAGAACCGGAAATAAAGGCGATCAGAAAGGGAACCGCGAGCAAAATAGCCGAAGCGATAGACGGCGAAAACGCCGGAATTATGGCTAAGATCGAAGCCGTTTCTCAAAACTACAAGAAAGCCTTTTTCGGAAAATAAAGAGTTTACAACTTTAAAAAGCACGCTTTTCTCAGGCGTGCTTTTACTTTATCCGACGGAAATCAAACCGTATTTCTTTATCGTCTTTCCAACTTCGGATGCGTTTTCGCAATATCTTTCAACCGAGTGCGCGTCGCTGCCGAACGTGACGAACCTACCGCCGAAGGCAACGTATTTTTCCAATATCTCCTCTGACGGCATAAACGGTTTTTCGCTTTTCGTGGAAGAATTTATCTCCAGAAATTTTCTCTTTGCGATGATCGATTTTAAAATATCCGTCAATTCGCGGGAATAATTTTCAAAAGCGAAATCCCTTTCGGTTTTCGGCGCATATCTTTCGGGATACCCCAAATGCCCCGCTATCTGCCACGGATAATCGGCGTTGACCGATTTATATACTTTTTCGAGATATTCTTTATAGATATCGTCCGCCGAGCGCTTTGCCCAACACTCTTTCAGACAACAATCCTTGCCGCCGACCAGATGAACGCTGTTTATCACGTAGTCGAATCGATACCTGTCCGCAAGGTCGGCATAATGACCTTCGGCGCGTTCGTCATAGCCGAATTCTATCCCGAACAAGATCTCTGTTTTCCCGCCGTACACGTCCCTCAGCCTGTCTGTTTCTCTTTTATACGCTTCCGTATCGCAAAGCGGAGTTTTTTCTCCCGTCAGAAAACAGTCGTAATCGTAATGTTGAACAAAACCGATCCGTTTATCCCCTTGCGCGATCGCTTTTTCTATGTATTTTTCCATGCTCTCGTCGGAATCGTAAGAAAACGAAGAATGAACGTGCAGATCTGTCAGATAACCGCTTATGATATTCATGGTCTTATTATATCACGATCCTCGTTTCAACGCAAGACAATAAGCCGATACGACGAAATTATTAAAAAGTCGGAAGCATAAAGTAAAGGGCGAGATAATATCTCGCCCTTTATTATTCTAAATTTAACACTTAGCCCGAAATAATCTCTTACAAAAAATAAGCCGAAACTTCCAAGGGAGCCATCTCGGCTTGCCTGAAAAGAAAAAACGAACTCGAGATTTTCTCTCGGGTTCGTTTTATTCTTGTTTGTGTTGCAACGCAGAAATTGATAGAAACTAAATCGGAATCGCAGCCGCTCTGAATTGGGGTGGTTTTTCTTTTGCTTTGGGGTGTCGGAAGCAAGGAATGAGGTGTTTTGCTCTGAAAATGGGGTGCTTGTTCTGAATTTTGGGGTGTCGAACTAAAAAAAAGAGACATGGTCGAGAAGAGAAAAACAGATTTTCGATTTGAAGTTGTGCTTTCTACTCCTTTCCGGCGGGACACTTTTTTGCGGCTGATAAAAAGGGGCTAATCGAAAAAATGCAGTTTTTTGTAATAGCAAAATATAGGTATGAGAAAAACATAACAGGCAACAAGGCGCTTTTTTGCTCGAGGCACTTGAAAAATTGCCATATTTATGGTATAATAAAAATGCAATTCGATGAAACTGAACCTTTTCGATGGAACGCCATTGAAAACGAACCGGCTAATCTTCTGTAACGCTATTATGAGGATTGCCCTTTGAGGCTTATAGCAATAGGTCGCCCTATGGTCGGTTACATGCTTTTGTTGAATTGACTTCATCACAGGAGGCAATTGGCATCTTTCCGTATATACAAAAATGGGAAAGAGCAAACAGCAGTTCATGGACTTGAATAGGGAAACCGCCATGCGGCTTTGGAACAAGTCCTTTGGTAAGGATACGAAGGCAGTGGATTTTGCTGGAAGAACCATCGCCAAGGGGGCTTACAATGACCGTAACAGCGAGTTCGGATGGAATGTGGATCATGTCCTTCCGCAAAGCAGAGGTGGCGTTACGGCAGACCATAATTTGGTTTGCTGCCACATCAGTACGAACGATGAAAAGGCAGATAAATTTCCGTGCTTTACTGCAAACGGAATTGCTTTTGAAATCGTAAAGGTGCAGAATCATTACGAGATTCGGGCAAAGAGCAAGAAAAAAGAATCTGTCGAGGAGACAGATTCGGAAGAGTTGGATTTCTTCGATTCTGCATCCGGCATCAGATTCTTTAAAAACTTGAAAGGTATTCAAAACAAGAAAAGGTTTGTCGGAACCGTCTTCATCAGACTTCGGGGGCTTGCCAATACGGCGGTTGTCGATTTCATTGAAGAATTGATGAGCACTGATGACATTTTCTTCAAGACGGAGCGTTCTTATAACGGCAGTGAGTTAATCATCGTTGCAAGAAATTATGATATGCCACTCAAGGATGATACTTCGGAATTGCTCGATAAGTGCATTCTTCTCAATACCTATCTTGGTAAATATTTTGTTCCCAGTGACTACATTACGACTTACGATATTTATTACAGAGTTGACTGCTTTGACGAAAAGACATCTATGTATGGGCAAATTGAAAACATCGATTGGACGAATATGAATTATCGTAATTCTTATGGCTTATTTGGGGGTCTTCGCCTGCAACGTAGCGGGAGCAATACCTTATTTGTTAACGGGCTTGTGTTGGATAATACGGAGGCCGGTAAAAAGGTGGAGAAGAACCATAATGCGGAGTACACGGAGTATAATTATATTTACACCCAATTATCTGAAAATTTGAAGAAGGAGGTAAGCGGAAAGTAAGATACCGTTGCCTCTTTGATGGATACTATGAGGGAGAATGACGGGCGACAGTCATTCTCCCCTTTACTATTAATGTTGACAGATTTTTTGAACACAATGCCATTATGCTAGTTCAGATATCCTCGAGTAAATATTGTCTACTTTTTTGGGATTAAGAAGTTGAGGACCTGCTTGAGATTCAAAGAAACTAAATTCCCCGAGTATATCTCCTTCTGAAAGATCTACTGGAAGTCCAACCATTGAAAAATATACTCCACTATATTCTTGATTTTTGCAAAATCCGAACCCATTTTTTATAGATGTTACAACAGCTTCATCACTTTTTAGCAAGTATAAATGTTTATTTATGTCAACCAAAAGTGACTTTATATTCTCAAGAATATCTATGTTTAAGCGTGCTGAAATGTTGTTTATATGTTCGGAAATAGATTTGAATTTTGGAGATCTTCTCAGTAATTTTATGTGTTTCTTTAATTTTTCATATGCATATTCTAGAGAATCGGAATCCATATGAGAATGAATTAACTCAATTATTATGTCGATCATATGGTCAATAATGATTTTTTCTGTGAATCCACATTCCTCCAATATTGTAAAACCATCTTTCAGATATTGCAGTTTTTCCTGGGTTCTACGAACATCAAGTCTCTTAGCTTGCCTTCTATACAAATCTGCACGCCGTGCGGCAATTCGGGGAAGAATTTTTTCATCTGGAGATAAATTTTTTTCTATGTAATCCAGTTCCGAAAAAGCTTTTTCAAACTCAAATAGGCATCCATAATTTTTAGCCTTTTCCAAGTATAATTCAATACAAGATGGATATTCCGGCTGTAAATCATTAAGAAAATCCATCGCTCTTAAAAACTCGTTGTTTTGAATCAAATAATCCGCATATAGAAGATATGCTCGCAATTTTTCCTTTTCATTTCTGGCAAAGTTTATGGCGTTAAGATGTTCTTGTTCTGCTTTCAGTGGGCTTGAAACACCATGTATAAAAGCAAGAGCCAAATTGTTTTCATAATACTTGGGGAGAATTTCTTGACAGTGCTTGATAGTTAGGAAAGCTGCGGAGGCATCTTTGCTTTTTATAAAATTTTCAATAGCGTTTGAAAGATAATATGAGATTACACGTTCTCCGTTATTGGAGTAGAATAGTGATTTCGGAGCATACGGGTATGAGACCTGATTTGCTAGCAAATTTTGCCCGAAACTAGTTATGCGTTGTTCTCTGTTCTTGAAGTTTGTTAATAGGGTACGTACATCGGTGAAGTGAAGCGCTAAAAAATCACGAGCAAAATCAGTAACAACAACCTGATTATGAATTCTGAATTCGTCTTCGCTAACAAAGTTACATTTTCCTAATTCATTAATGGCAAGTTTAATATCGACAGATTTTTCGAGATCTTTATCTAAATAGTATATTATTTCGGGCAATGTCAGAGCTACTCCTGCGACTGTGATTATGTCAAGAACCTCTTTTGCGCCTTGAGAAAGTTTATCATAAACATTTGCCATGCAAAAATTAACCAAATCATCTTTATGGTTTAGGATGTCATTTTCATTCTGTCCGTTGTAAAGACATCTAACAAACCATTTTATGGCTAGGGGATTAGCATGTAACGTCTCACAAAAATATTGCCTCTTTTGTTCCTCTGTAAAATAACAATTAAATCCGTATAACTCTAACAAAATGTTGGCGTAAGTAAGAACATCATTTTCTTTGAGTCCCTGCAGTCGATACCTATGTTCCATTTCACCTAAACCGATTCGAGAAGTTATGAGAACTTTCCCATATTCGGAAAAATCATCAATAAAATCACGTATATCATCTGTGTTGAGCGTTTCTAAATTATCGAGTACAAAGAGTGTATTAAAGTTCTTTGCCAGTTCAATTATGTATTCTTTTGTACTGAACGAGCTGTCTGATCCTACATATGGCATTAATTTTTCATAGATGCCTGCCATTGTGGTGATTGAGTTTTTAATCTCCACAAATTCATAATCTGAGAGTTCGTTTGTTTTAAGTGATACCCAAATAATCAATTCATATTCACATTTGGGATCGTCAAGCATATCGTATAATAACTTTAGCGTAATGGCGGTTTTTCCAACGCCTCCGTCACCGATAATGCTTAATATATGTACATTTTTTCGATTGAGTTGTTTTCGAATTTCAGCAATTTCTTGCGCTCTACCAATAAAGCTAGTCTCCTCGTAGTCTACAAGAGTTGGAAGATTCTCTATAATTCGTTCGCTTTTTTTTAGCGTTGGGGGAGGTAGTAGAGTTTCTGGGTGCTGAGATATTTGAATTTTTGTTTTGGCAACATGATCCCAAGAAAAACATGATAACATTGTACTTGTATTTTCAAAAAGTGTTTTAAGCATGGGATAGTCGTAGAAGCCTAAGGGGCGCGGGTGCATTACCGCATTTCGAATTGGAATAATTTTCGCTAATTCTTGATTAAGAAAGTCTTTTTGCTCGGAATTTATAGATAAAAGCAAAACATTTGCGTTGCATATTTCAATAAATGCTTGAATATCTAAACCGCGCAAAACCCTTAAAAGCGGATTCGGCTCATTTGTAACGGGGTTGGAATGTTTGATCAATGATGGAGGTATATTGTCCAGAACCAATTTTTTAGCAATGTTAGATATGAAATCGGATTCAATGGAAGTAATCATTGCAAACATTTCGGCTTTTTTACTCAAAATGCTTTCATTTAAAATTTCTGCCATAGTTTTCCCCTCACTAAATTAGAAAATATATTGCATCCGCAATCAAAATTCTTAGGTTTGTCTGATTCTTTTCTCGGATAATGAAGATGGTTTAGACGCTTGGAAACATATAATAGCAAATTGTAAATCTATCTTGTCAATATGCAAACATCCCGCCTATATTATATCACAAAAAAAGGAAAAAAGCAATACTTGATCTTGAAAACAAAAATGCCATTTGTCGCAGGAAAAAACAGGTATAGCTATTAGTTTAGAGTATTTTACAGCCCAATATCTCATCAAGCGTAATCGGCTCATAGTTCCAATGCATACATCCGACATTGTAACTGCGGGTTTCAAAGCCATTTTGGGAGAGCTGTCGTTTTATCAATTCCTCCTGTTCGTGTTCTTCAGTATTATGAGAATGCCCATGGAGATGGATGGCTTGATTGCGATATCCGATATAAAACGGAATATAATAGTGACATAGGATAACTCGGCGCATTGAACCGCTTTCCAACTTGACGGAAATATCGTCATAATCCTTGACGCCGGCAAGGGCACTCTTTGCTTTGGCATTGTGAAGAAAGCGGTCGTGGTTGCCCTTGATAAGGATAATTTGTCCGTTAAGGCTTCGAATGAGTGCTTCGGCATCCCCGTTACGGGTTTTCCAAATCATATCTCCAAGAACATAAACAAGATCGCCTTTGCCGACTTTTGCATTCCATCGGCGAATAAGTTCCTTGTCCATTTCCTCAACTGTTTCAAAAGGACGTCTGTCAAAGCTGATAACATTTTCATGCCCGAAATGCATGTCAGCTGTAAAGAATACTTTGCGTTCAGCCATCGTATTACCCCTTGTTTGCAGATTTCGAGAAACTCCAAACATAGTCGACAAACTCATCCCAGTTAAGGCGAACCTGTTCGTACACATCAATCTTTTCCGCATCCGACAGGTTGACATGGCTGCAACGCAGGGGCGCTTCTGCTACGGTTCGCTTCAGATAGCAATCGGTAATCAGACGGTTTAGTTCTTTGCTGTCTATATGCGGCTGCGTATCCGCAATAACCAATTCCCATTCAGCTTTTGACCAGTAATAGTATAAAACTTCCCGTCGTAGCAGCTCACTGAATTCCTCTTTTGACATGGGCTTTTTCAAGAGTTTCCTGACGGATTCCATGAAAGAGTAATGATCGAAAATGTTAAACACCCGGAGACCCTGTCCGACAGACCGATAATTGTAAGCGTTCCAGACAAGTTTTATAGATTTCTTCATTTTTGCCCCTCCTTCCACATATAATCTGCAAATCGCTCCCAGTTGGCACGGAGTTGAGCATATACATCAATTCTGTGCTTGGTTTCGAGATTGACTTCGGTGCGTTCCGGCAGGGGGA